>NZ_JABSSM010000040.1 GCF_013214165.1 Shewanella sp.
TGATCTGCTTGTTTCCTTGGGTGTGCTGGCTATTCCAATCTCCACTGTCAAAAGTAAATTCCACGTCTATGCTTGATCTGCTTGTTTCCTTGGGTGTGCTGGCTATTCCTGTCTAAAAAGATCTTAAAACTCAGATGACGCGCTGCAGGTAAGGCAAAGACGATGCCAGCAAGCTGGCTATACATTGCAGCTGAGGTGATTTGATATGGGTGATTTGTCTTTTCCCAGCAAGGCGTAGCCTGTCGAGTAGGCGTAGCCGTCCGCGAAGCAATAGGCCCAAGGCCCTCGCCTTAGCTTAATCAGTTAATTCATCAAGGGAACAATTTCACGGAAAGGTTTATTCTGCTGATAGCTTTGTAGTCTTTGCTCGAACTCATCGGAGCGATTTACCATCTTAGAGCTTTTAAGCGCATCAATGGCTTTTTGCTGAGTCTCTACGGCAGAGTTGTAGTCGCCTGTTTCGGCATAGGCTGCAGCCAAGTTATCTAAATTAGTGGGATCTTGGCGATCAGATGCGACTAGGCTGCGAGCAAGTTCGAGCGCCTTGTCTCCATTGCGGTATTTAGCTTCCGGGCAAGTCGCGAGTATCCAGGCGACATTTCCTAGAGAGACTTCATCTCCAACCGAGTTGAAGCGGTCAACGGCTTTACCACAGTTACGCTCAACCCCTTCGCCGCCTGCGGCATAGATGAATCCCAGTCTAAATTGAGCCCATTTATTACCTTGCTCACTCAGCGACAAATACCAACGTTCGGCAGTGATCAGATCACGCTCGATTATATTACCTTCGAATGAAAGGTCTGCTAATGTTTGTTGCGCCTTAGCGTGTCCCTGCTCCGCAGCCGCTGAAATCCACTTTACGCCTTGCAGATGGTCTTGAGAGACGAAACGACCAGACAAGTACATAAGACCGAGTAAAAACTGCGCCTCTTGCTTACCTTGAGTCGCTTTTAGTTGGATATGAGCCACTTTACTCGCCGCAACGGCAGTTTTGGGCTGAGGAATTGAAAATGCATTCGCGGCAGTGCTCGTCACTAATGTAAAAATTAGTGTCAAACTAAGACCAGCGCCTAAAAATAACGGATGATATTTCACTTACAACTCCTATCCTGTGTCACTCGTTTGAACATGTCTAAAAGACCTAATCTTGCTACCACTGTGTATAATCGGCTCAATAATAGAGATGGAACCACCCATGACCATGATGGGTCAAATATTCTTTTCATCGAGTTTAGCCAGATTTACTCACTAAAGTCGAGAAAAATGCAATTTTAGTGGACGCTATAGGGCCTTTTGCCTAACCATAGCTTCAATATCGAACAGAAATTATGGCGTTTTCTACTCGGCTCGAGCCCGTCACTGCGCATTTAGATGCAACGAATTGACATAAATCTCTGACGTATCAGAATGAATGAATATTGTAAGTAAATGACGAAGATTCATTTATCCTAAAGTTAGACCTTTATCGAAGTTTTACAGAATAAACTAGCGTAGACTGCTTATTAATGAAGATTCTTATATTCAAATCAAACAGTCGAGGAACATAGGCATGGCTCTTATTGGTAAGCCAAAACCAGATCCCACTTTGGAATGGTTTTTATCACACTGTCACATTCATAAGTATCCAGCCAAAAGCACCTTGATCCACGCTGGTGAAGAATCTGACACCCTTTACTATATCCTTAAAGGCTCCGTAGCCGTTTTGATCAAGGATGAAGAAGGTAAAGAGATGATCCTCTCTTACCTCAATCAAGGTGACTTCATCGGCGAGCTTGGTTTGTTTGAAGACCAATCTCAGCGTACTGCTTGGGTTCGCGCTAAGCAGCCATGTGAAATTGCTGAGATATCTTACAAAAAGTTTAAGCAACTGATCCAGGTTAATCCTGAAATTCTGATGAAGCTTTCTTCACAGATGGCCTTCCGATTGCACAGCACTAGCCAAAAAGTGGGCGACCTAGCTTTCTTAGACGTTGCTGGAAGAATTGCGCAAACTTTACTTCATCTGGCCAAGCAGCCAGATGCCATGACTCATCCCGATGGCATGCAGATCAAGATCACTCGCCAAGAGATAGGTCAGATTGTGGGTTGTTCTCGTGAGACTGTGGGTCGAATATTAAAAATGCTCGAAGAGCAAAGCCTGATCCAGGCTCACGGTAAAACTATCGTCGTTTACGGTACCCGCTAAGCTAACATTAAGTTAGATTTAAGACAGCTTCGATAAAGTGGCCTGAGTTAATCTCAGGCCACTTTTTTTAGGAGAAATATTAATGACAAGGGCACTGTTCATCCTCCTGTTCGCTCTTGCGACCTATGCGCCTGTATCCGTCCATGGCTCGCCCCTGGTCGAACTTGAACATTATCAGGCAAAACATTTAGTCAGTGCAGGTAAAATCCTATCATTGGATGTCACCCTCTCCAAGATAAAATACATCTGCTACGGCAAGCTCGTCGATGCCCATCTCTATCAAGAGCAAGGAAAATGGCGTTATGATTTGCAAATTAAGGCTCAACGTGGCCAAATCATAGATCTGAGTCTGGATGCAAGCACTGGACAGCCCAATCCTAACAAATCATTGCCAACTGGCTGTAGCGCTTTTGAAGACTAGCAATACACCATTAGCGAAGTGACAGGTTAATATGAAACTACTGCTCGTTGAAGATAATGCACTACTCGTAGAAGAACTTGAGAAACAACTGAAACTCGCCGGATACGTCACCGACGTGACAGACAAGGCCGCTGAAGCGGATTATCTCTTAAAAGAAACCAATTACGATTGCGTGATACTAGACATTGGCCTGCCCGACGGTAATGGTCTAGAACTACTGGAACGCTGGCGTAATGAAGGGATCATGACCCCTGTCATCATGCTCACGGCCCGCAGCCAATGGCATGAGAAGGTCGAAGGCTTTAACGCTGGAGCCGATGACTACCTGGGGAAACCTTTCCATACTCAAGAATTACTCGCACGCATACATGCCCTCATTCAGCGTGCTCATGGAAAAGCCAGCTTACCCACAAAAGAATTAAGCTTTTCCGGCGTCGTTCTCGATGAAAATCAACAATCGGTATCGGTCGAAGGTAAGAGTTTTGAGCTGACAGCGATGGAATTTAGGTTACTTAAAATATTCTTGATGTCACCTAAGAAGCTGCTGTCTAAATCTCAGCTCACCGATAAACTCTATCAATTCGATGACGAGAAAGAGAGTAATGTTGTCGAAGTCTATGTGACTCATCTGCGTAAGAAATTGGGTAAAACTGCTATCGAGACTCGTCGTGGACAAGGATATATCTTCCACGGCATAAGAGAATGATGTCAATCCGCACTAAACTCAGCCTCTGGTTAACGGGTTTAGTCATCATTGCAACAGCCATAGGCATAGCCTTATTCGAGACTATGCTAAGACAAGCATTTCACGACTCGATCATTGCCAGACTGCAGGAAGATTTAGAACAAGTCCAGTTGGCAACTCAGCTTAATAATAACGAACTCACCATAGATCAAAATCAACTTTCAGGATTTTATAAGCCAGTTTTTTCTGGACGTTATTACCAATTAAACTTGCCGGAGCAAGAAATTCGCTCCCGTTCTTTATGGGATCAGAAGTTAAATATCAAACTCTTAGAGAAAGGTGAAAGCCGGGTATGGCAATCTAAGGGACCACAAAATCATGATATTCAGCTGCTGTCACTGGGATTAAGCTCAGATTCACTCAATGTCGATGCAACCCTAACTGTCGCCCAAGACCTGAGCATAGGACGTAAAATTTTCACCCAAATATATGGTAGTAAGCTAGGGGTTAACTTAGCCATGTTACTCACCATGATAGCCGGTATTTTTCTGGTACTCAGGCAGTCTTTCAAACCGATCAACCAGATTCAACAAGCCCTGTCTAAGCTCAGAGAGGGGGAGATCACCTCATTAGAAGTCAGGAATATCCCCCCCGAACTGCAAGATCTGGCTGCTACATATAATGATCTTCTCGAATATTCCAGGAAACAGATCGAACGCAGTCGCAACAACATAGGTAATCTAAGTCATGGTCTTAAAACCCCATTAGCCGTGATGCAACAACAAGTTGAGGCCCTGGGACTGAAAGATCCAGATACCGCAATAGCACTGCAGAATCAGCTCGATCTGGTGCATAAGATGATTGAGCGTAAGCTAGCTGCGGCCAGGATCACCGGAGATATGTTGCCCGCAGCCCAGATGCAGCTACCTAAAGATATTGAAGATTTATGTAATACACTCAGCAAGGTTCACTTTAATAAACGTCTGCTCTGTAATATCGACATTCCTGAGCACATCACTCGATTACCTCTGCACAGGGAAGATGGTATGGAGCTGATTGGCAATCTGCTCGATAATGCACATAAATGGGCCAATGACCGAGTAGATATTCGCGCCAAGCTAGAAGAAGAGGCTATAATTCTGATCATCGAGGACGATGGGTCTGGCGTCGCCAGTGAAGAGCTTAAGCTACTCACGAACCGTGGCAGACGGTTAGACGAGGCGACCATAGGACATGGCCTTGGACTCTCTATCGTAAAAGACATAGCCGAGCAATATAAGATTAAGCTGACGTTCGCCCGTAGCGACTTAGGCGGCTTAAAAATTTGCTTACGCTTTAAAGGATAAGCCGGAACTCAGTTCCGACTTTTTAACGACTACACTTGCCTGAATATCTGCCTAATTAGCAAAATATCGTCTAGCTTACGTTAGTACTCTCGAAAATCTTATCCGCAGAAGCTGCCACAAAGCCAGTATAAATACTTCCATCAGCTTTAGGGTAACGCAGTGCAAATTCATAAAAACAGCTGGGGATCTCTTTCTCGGCGTCTGTAAAGCTAACAGAGATACGGTCAGCCATAGTCGAAGATTGCTCCAGTAGCACCTCGGCAGAGCCTTTCACTTCACCGCCGGCTGAATTTAACACAAAATCCCCTTGTTTAAGGGTCTCATTCACATCTAGGATATTGCTGTATCCAGGCAAGTGGTTGATCGATATTGTGAAATGGTTAGCTCTATAACCAAAAGCAGCCACCCAGGCAGCATACTCACTCTCGGCAAGTAAAGCCTCGTAGGTCTTGGAGTCCAGCTGCCAGTGACGTCCTGAATAAAGGAAGTCATCGGCCTTAGTCGCTGCCACATCAATCTGCTCAACCAAACCCTTGATGGTGTCTTGTAGCTCAGGGCTAAATTCTTCGACTAATAATTCAGAGATAAACACCTTAGGCTGCGTCGCATCCGGATGTTCAAAATGCTTAGCTTTGAGGTTTTTAGCCTCGAAATGATAATCACCCGAGTCGACATAACCCAGAGACTCGAAGTGAGCCGCCAATACCTTTAAGTTCACCTTCTCAATATTAAAGGTACGTAGGGCAATGTGATCGTTGATGATGGCCTCACCTTTAGAAAGCAGTTGACGAACGGGCTCTGCCGAAGGCGTCATCTCAATATAGTCATTCCAAAGGTTGTCAAATAGCTGGTTAATATCTGTGTGCATCAATTTCTTCCTTAACGGCATCGTGTCTCCAGCCACCAAGAGCTAGGCTTGGGTTCTGGTCTTGTTCCTATCACGATATAAGTACAGCGAGAGAATAGCGCTCTGGCCTGTCAAACATTTCTGTACATAAAAAAGGGAAACACTTTCAAGGTGTTTCCCATCGTTTCATTATAAACTTAGAGACTCAAGCCTGGACTCAAGTTAGCAGGGAGACTGACAACATCGGCCTCCACCGAGGAAACGGGGTAAGAACAGTAGTCGGCCGCATAAAATGCGCTCGCTCTGTGGTTCCCCGAAGCGCCAACACCACCGAATGGTGCAGCACCGGAAGCACCGGTTATCTGCTTATTCCAGTTAACGATACCAGCACGAATACGTGCTAGGAAATAATCATAATCCTCACGGCTATCGGCAAGAATCCCCGCAGACAGACCATAACGAGTGTTGTTAGCTAACTTGATAGCCTCATCGAAATCGCTGTAACGGACCACTTGTAGCAGCGGACCGAAATACTCTTCATCCGGCAGCTCGATGACGTTAGTAACATCGATCAAACCCGGAGACACTAGACCAGTACCAGCTTCTAGACGAGTAAGTTCCACCAGAGACTCGCCACCTAAGTTAAGCAAGTTACGCTGAGCTTCAACCATGCCTTTAGCGGCAATTTCTGAGATCATAGATCCCATGAATGGCTGTGGCTGCGCGTTCCAGGCAGCCACTTTAATCTGCTTAACTGCACTAGTGAGCTGTTCGAGTAAGGCATCACCTTGTGCGCCTTTCTCTACATACAGACGACGTGCACAGGTACAACGTTGACCCGATGAGATATAGGCAGACTGAATGATGTCGTGTACAGCTGCCTTGGTATTTTCAACACCTTTAACGATAAGCGGATTATTTCCCCCCATCTCCAGCGCTAAAATTTTGCCAGGTTCACCGGCATACTGCTGGTGCAAGATATGTCCAGTACGTGAACTACCGGTAAAGAACAGACCATCGATCTGTGGATGAGCGGCTAACGCTTTACCCGTTTCAATTTCGCCTTGAACCAGATTAATCACGCCAACAGGCAGTCCGGCTTTTTCCCATAGCTTGAGCATAAGCTCGGCAACTTTGGGAGTGAGTTCCGATGGCTTAAAGATCACAGTATTACCCGCGAGTAGCGCAGGAACGATATGACCGTTTGGCAGATGGCCAGGGAAGTTATATGGACCAAATACCGCCACCACACCGTGAGGCTTGTGACGCAGTACCGCGCGTCCTGCCGGGATATCACTCTCAGTATAACCGGTTCGTTTGTGATAAGCGGCGACTGAAAGCCCTATCTTACCTATCATGGCACCCGCTTCGGTAGCAGTTTCCCACTGAGGCTTGCCAGTCTCCTGGGCGATAACTTCGGCGATTTCGGCCTTGTGCTCTTCAAGTTGAGTGCGATAAGCCTCTACAATGGCAAGACGAGCATCGAAACCTAACATAAACCAATCGAACTGAGCATCACGCGCGGCATCGACTGCGGTATTAACTTGCTCTGGAGTCGCAGTTTTACTGCTCCAGATAACTTCATTGTTTGCTGGGTTTTTAGATGTCACGTCGTGACCTAAGCCTGCAACCCATTGGCCTTTAATAAATTGAGTCATTATTTCTTCCTACATAGCCAATACACGGATCTGCTCACCCTCTGACAGCAATAATCCTGCTGCGAGTTCGGGTGAAACAGTAACCACATCGCTATCTTCTGTGAGCAGAAGCTTAGCCGAGGTGGCTCGGTAATTCGCTAATTGAGTATTTGATATGATAAAACTGAAATCAGATTCTGGAGCATCGCCAATCGTGATCGTCAGTAAGCGGCTTTCTCTTACCGAACGAATATCAGCCAAGTTACACTCGACCGTGGGTCCGCCGTCAAAAATATCCACATAACCACGACATCTGAAACCTTCAGCCTGAAGCAGATTTAGCGCCGGACGGGTGCTGGCATGCACCTCACCGATCACCTTCTGCGCTTCTTCGGGTAACAAGCACACATACACGGCATTTTTAGGCATCATCTCAGCCATGAAGGCTTTCTGCCCCAGTCCAGAAAGATAATCGGCCTCGACAAAATCTATGCCTAGGAAGTGCTTCTGCAGCCAGTCATAGAAGGGAGAGTTCCCCGCCTCATCACTTTCTCCGCGCATCTCGGCGATCACAGTATCGCCGAAGCGATCTGCGTGCTGGGCTAAGAATAGGAAGCGGCTACGGGACAACATTCTGCCATTGTTATTTTTACGATAGCTATCACGCAGGAACAGGGTACATAGCTCGGCAGCACCGGTATAGTCGTGGCATAAGGTTAAGGTTTCCACCTCGTTTCTCACGTCGATCTGCTCGGAGTGATACACCTCAGTGCCTAAACGATAGTGGTAAAACGCATCTTCCATGCCAACAGCAGCCTCGAGACCACAAGTGCCGACGACTTCGCCAGACTCAGTATCTTCGAGTACCATCAGGTAACCTTCATCGAAAGGTTTATCGACCTGCTTTTGAAACGAAGCCTCTACACGAGCAATCTTGCTCCTGAGTAGATCTTCGTTAACAGGCAAGGAAGTAAAACCATGACCGGATTCTTCGGCTATTTGATAAAGCGCTTCAAAGTCGCTAGATCGGATAGGACGTATGATTAACATCTCTGTGTCTCCTCGCTCTTGCTCGTCTCTCAACCGCTTACGTATCTTTAGCATGAGTATCTATTAAGACAAGCAGCTAACGGCTAAGGTTCAAGTATTGCCAATGACCAAAAAGCGAGAGATATAATACCCCTCGCTCATTCAGTTAATTAGCCTGCAACTACATTAGCAACTGCACGTTCAAAACGCGCAAGACCTTCGGCGATATCTGCCTCAGGAATGACTAATGAAGGAGTGAAACGAATAACATTTACGCCAGCAATCAGGCTCATCAAACCTTCTGCAGTAGCGGCTACCAAGAAGTCTTTGGCACGTCCCTGGTATTTATCATTGAGTACGGCACCGAGCAGTAGACCTTGACCACGCACTTCGGTGAACACCTCGTACTTGTCGTTTATCTTCGTTAGTCCATCACGCAGTAACTGCTCACGCATTTTAACGCCTGCCAATACTTCCGGAGTGTTAACCACATCCAAAACCGCATTAGCGACAGCACAAGCCAGCGGATTGCCACCATAGGTAGAACCATGAGTGCCTATCTTAAGATGAGCGGCAATCTCTTTAGTGGTCAGCATAGCCGCGATGGGGAAACCGCCACCTAAGGCTTTCGCCGTGGTCAATACATCAGGTACCACGTCACCACGCATATAGGCGTATAACTCACCTAAACGGCCAACACCCGTTTGCACTTCATCGAATACCAGCAGTGCATTGTGCTTATCACACAGGGCACGTACGGCTGTTAGGAATTCTGGATCCGCGTCTACGATCCCACCTTCTCCTTGAAGAGGCTCCATCATGATGGCGCAGGTCTTATCTGAGATAACCGCTTCTAGCGCCGCAATGTCGTTGAATGGTACGTGAGTAATGCCCTGCGGCTTAGGACCAAAGCCATCTGAATACGCGGCCTGACCACCGACACTGACAGTGAAGAACGTACGACCGTGGAATGCCTTGTCAAAGGCGATGATCTGGTCTTTCTGTGCGCCAAACTTATCCATGGCATAACGTCGAACAAGTTTTAAAGCCGCTTCGTTCGCTTCTGCACCTGAGTTGGCGAAATATACCTGATCGGCAAAGGTCGCATTAACTAACTTAGTCGCGAGTTCCAGTGCAGGCTCGTTAGTCATGACATTAGATAGATGCCAAATCTTTTCACCTTGCTCTTTCAATGCACCAACAAGGGCTGGATGACAGTGGCCTAGGCAGTTAACGGCAATACCGCCAGCAAAATCGATGAACTCTCTACCTTCTTGATCCCAGACTCGGCTGCCTTCACCGCGGACAGGGATAACTGCCGAGGGCGCATAGTTAGGCACCATGACTTCATCAAATTGGGCTCTTGTCAGTGTGTTGTTGACGCTCATACCTTCTCATCCTTTATTATCGTTAATGGCTCTGTAAGCCACTATTGCCGCCTTATTATCATTAGAAAACTCTGACTGGCGGTACAGGTTTACATTGCTTAAGAGTCATTAATAGCGAAAATGTGATCAAAATACCAGTTTCTTACATTCATCATAGACGAGCTTCACATATTTAATGCATAAAGATTGGCCTTTAAGAATTATACAAGCGTTTATAGCGGGGGTTTACAGCATAACTAGTCATAAAAAAAGTTATTAGCGCCCGAAACAGCTAATTATTCACCATAAACGCATAGTTAACCGAACCATAACTGCATTTAACAGTCAGGTAATTGCATATTGATTATAAATGACTCACTCATAGTTAGCGGATAACGCTTGGCAGTAAGATACTGAAGAAATACCTCTGGAACGGTGATTTGCTCAACATTAGCAGAATTTGACTCGGTGCTAGATGATGTTGAGCTTCTTGTAATTCTGTCCCTGGAGGCGAATGACCTCTTGCTCAGATAACTCGTAATAGTCAAACATCATCCGCTTCTCTCGAGGCTCAATTTGACGCAACTCTTCCAATAAGACCACCTTAGCGTAGCAATTGGCTCGGGCAACCATGGCTGCATCCTCGGAAAGATCTTTATAACTCAAATTATTATCTAGCTCGGCTAAGACTTTAGTCATGGCACTGTCTTTGAAATCGAGATGATGAAGCAGCTGCCAATTGAGCTTACTGCCATGTTTCAGCACTAGGTCGTAGACGCTCTCTGCAGGGAACTCAGTTGCCACAACCGCATCGTACACGTCTCTATCCCTACAGCCACTGGCCTCTCTTTGCCAGGTTACCCAAATCTGTTCAAACAGCTTAGCGCTATTTTTCAGCACCACAGAAGGGCCAAGCTGACTGAGTAAGGTACAGGTATAGACAAAGGAGCCGTCTTGCTGGTGTAATTTTGCCAAGGCCTGAGCGGCAATAGCACTCACGACCGAGTAGCGCCACAGCTTACGAGTGGTCCAGAGTAAGTTGGCATGACCGCTAGGTAACCAATGTCTAATACAAAAATAAGGGATCAGTAGCTTAATATTTTCGATGCCGATAAAGTTAACCACTAACTTAATATCGGTGACTTTGACATCCGATTGCTGGAGGCGATGATGACGAAATGAGGCACTGTTCACCAAATGAATGAGATCTCGAACTAACCATGACAGCCCTTGGATCAAGGAGGTGAGTCGATTAATATCGACGTTTTCACCTTGCAACAGCTCTAACATCAACAACTGATTTTCATTGATGCCTGAATGCTTTAACAAGTGTTCAGGAGAGCAAAGCCTATGCTCTACCGCATTAATAACCGTATTGATAAGTTGTGCCGATACCGCATCAAAAACCAGCTTCGTCTGGTTCTGCTTAGCTAACCGCTTAAAAACCGCCTCTCTCTCGATAGCCAATTTGTTGGCATCATTTTCAAGCTCGGCATCGAGCTCATCAAACATGGAGTTCGATTGCTGTTTACCGACAATGAGTTGGTGATACAAACGTTGTTCAATCTCAATAATTATTCCTGGCCTCACACCACCGGCTACCGATATCGCCACGTTTAGCTACTTCCTCACAAAAAACCATATAGTTAAAACTTAACATAAATCTAATTAATTTAGCATAAGTTACAGAGAAGTAACTGTATTTCAATACATTTAGCTTTGCCAATAAGCCGTTAATCTTGGCTAGTTACCAAACACTTAATTAGTGCCACATAAAAAAACGGCCTCAAAGAAGAGGCCGGTAAAATGATGCTAGTTAAGATTATTTAAGTTCTTGCTCGAATAGCTTATAGATACGGCGGTACTCATCTAGCCAGCTCGATGGCTGTTTGAAGCCATGGGGCTCCACCGGATAGATAGCCGTTTCAAACATGGGCTTCTCAAGTTCAATCAAACGTTGCACTAGACGTACGCTATCCTGGAAGAAGACATTGTCATCGAGTACACCTGACATGATCAGCAGCGGCTTCTCCAGGCCTTGAGCGTGCTCAATGGGAGAGCTACGTTCATAGGCAATGGCATCGACGTCTGGCGTATTTAAGATATTTGACGTGTAGGCCGCATTATAGTGAGCCCAATCGGTCACAGGTCGCAGCGCTGCACCAGCTTGGAATAATTCCGGCTCATTGAACATGGCCATAAATGTCAAGAAGCCACCATAAGAGCCGCCATAGGTTCCTACTCTGCCCACATCAACATGGGTATTGGCCACCATCCAGCTCACACCATCTTTATTATCTTCCACTTCGGGGTAACCCATGTTGCGATAAACCGCGGTACGCCAATCACGGCCATAACCTTTAGAACCGCGAAAATCCATATCCATTACCACATAACCTTGCTGAGTGAGCAGGTTATGGAACATAAACTCTCGAAAATAACCGGAAAATCCGTAGTGGGCATTTTGCAAATATCCGGCACCGTGATTGAAAATCACCGCTGGGTACTTTTCAGCTCGAGACTTATCATAACCTTGTGGCAGATATACACGGGCATATACATCACCCGCTCCATGGCTGGAAGGGACGGCAACCACTTCGGGAGCCTGCCAAGGATAATTCTTAAATGCCTCGCTGGTATAATGAGTTAACTGCTTACGATCGCCACCAATCACTCTTACAAACAGCTCAGCGGGTTCGGTGCGACGAGAAGCATTGAGCAACAGGCTATTGCCGTCGGGGCTAAGTTTATAATCGAGCTGGCCATCCCACTGAGTCAGCTGCTCATCTTTACCCGTGGCAATATTGACACGATAAACATTATCTATGCCAGGATGCGCCTTATTCGCCTTGTAATAGATAAACTCGGCCTTGGGGCCTAAGGTGACACTGCTAACCACAAACTCACCCTGAGTTAGAGGTTCGGCTTCCTTCCCTTGCTGTTTTAGATAAATATGAGAGTAACCCGTCTCTTCCGATAGATAATAAAGAGAATCTGTACCCGTGACCCAAGCAAACTGATTGAAGGTATAATTGACCCAGGCATTGTCATGAAGTCTGTGCTCCGTCTTCAATGAGCCTTTACCCATATCAAGGCTAGCAATCCACCTGTCTTTATTATCGATGGCTTCGAGCATGATAGCAACACCATTACCCGAACTCTGCCACTGGACCGCACTCTGTGACCAGCCCCAGTCTTGCATCAACTGGATCTTGCGCGGCGTCTGCTCACTCTTATAAGACTCACCTTTCGCCTCAGCATTTTCGCGCTTTACGTTAGCCAGTACGTCTGCATCGAAACCGGTTAACCCTTCGATGGTAATGTCTTGCTTAATGTGAGTGTCCAGATCCAACAACACCAATCTCTCTCCCGGAGGATTATCCTCTGCGACACGCGATCTTGCCGGGACAGCGTCCACATACCCGGCTTTACCTAGATAATTAGGCATGATGTCGTGCTCGCTTCGCCAGCTGTAGTCCTTGTCGATCAGAGACAAGAGCACATAGCGCCCATCGGGAGAAAGGCTTAAGTAGGACACGACTTCCTGGTCGCCTAAGTACCAGGTCTTAGATGCCATGCTTGGGTCGACCTTGTTGAGCGCTTCCTTGTATGCTTGCTTCTTTTGGGCCTTATCTTGCTGCAGAGCAACGTATTGAATCAACCTATGCTGCTGCTTGGCGATAAAGGTCTCAGGCTGTTGCACGCCTTTTGGCTCAGGCGCCATGTTAATGTTAGCAATTTGCTCCAACATTCCGCTGTCTTGATGAATGCGAAATATCTGTGTCCCTTGCCAGAAAGCCAGGTCGCCACCATCGAGGAAGCGCACTCCATCGACGTGAGTGTTCTGCCTGGTTAACTGAGAGATTTTTCCCGAGGCCAGCTCCTTAACGAACAGGTTACCTTGATAGATATAGGCTTTACGCCTTGTCTCACTGTCAAAAACGCCATCTTGCTGATCCGCAACATGAAGCTGATTTAGCGATAACTGGGAAGCAAGGGCTTGATCCACGCCTTGATTGTAATAGTCTCTGATAGGTGAAGCATGTGCTTGACGGGCAAAATACACTGACTGGCTATCATCACTCCAATAAGCTCCCTTGGCGAGCAGCCCCATCCAATCAGGATCTGCCATGATCTGCTTCAGAGTGAGTAGCTCATCGACTTTAGGAGGTGTGGCAAGAGCCGGACTGACCAAGGCTTGATTCACTTGGGCAAGAGACTGAATATTAGAGTTAGAGTCTGATACCGCACAACCACTTAAACTAGCCATGGTGAGTACACTAAGAGCTGAATTTCGCAGCAAACCTGTCATTATCCTTCCTTCTGTTATCTCAATGATCCTGACTCGCCA
This sequence comes from Shewanella sp., assembly GCF_013214165.1. Taxonomy (GTDB): domain Bacteria; phylum Pseudomonadota; class Gammaproteobacteria; order Enterobacterales; family Shewanellaceae; genus Shewanella. The sequence goes on from NZ_JABSSM010000040.1 coordinate 13,869, forward strand.
CTTTAGCAAGCCATACTTGGTCATTGATATTATTTTGCGAATATTTATATCACAAAAGGGATAAGGATTAGTTAAGATTTTTAAGAAAACTTGTAACGAGCTAACAAGTCTTGCTTTGAGTACCTAGATCGAGGAAATTCTGTAATAGCTCCAGTCCCTGCTCGGTGAGCACAGATTCAGGGTGAAACTGCACACCCAATATAGGCAGGCTTTTATGACTCATAGCCATGATCTCTCTTCCATGCACGGGATCATCGAACCAGGCATCTAAGAAGAAATCCGTGGGTATAGTGTCAACAATCAATGAGTGATAACGTGTCACTGTGAGTGGTTCGTTCAGGGAGGAAAACAGACGGGTATTAGTATGGTTAATCAGACTCGTCTTACCATGCATGACTCGCTGAGCCCGAATAACCTTGGCACCGAATACCTGAGCGATAGCCTGATGGCCAAGACAAACCCCCAAGATGGGCAGTTTTCCCGCAAAATGCTCGATAGCAGCAAGAGATATCCCCGCTTCATTCGGTGTACACGGCCCCGGAGAGATAACCAAATATGCAGGTTGTAACGTCTCTATCTCTTCCAAGGTGATCTCATCGTTACGCTTAACCAAGATCTCTTGACCTAGCTGCTGAAAGTACTGCACTAGATTAAAAGTAAAAGAATCGTAGTTATCGATCATCAACAACATGGAACAGGTTTTCCTAACAATGAACGCCGGCGCAGATGCTATCACAGGCTCAAATAATAAAAAAGCCAGTCATATGACTGGCTTTAGTGATTCATCTGTAAGCATTACTTAACAAGTGTCAGATGACCTCGACGCTTAGACTCTGGGTCTGGCGACGTTTTAACTGAGGCAGAGTCGACCGCAGGAGTCTCACTTGATGAAGACTCGACAGACGATAACTCGCGCTTGGTATCAGTTAATTTTGCTTGTTCAGGCTTCACCACAGAGAGACCAGCAGCTTCAGCCTCAGCCTCGACTTGATAAGCATCTTCCATATCGAAGACAGTCCCGGCACCATTCTCTCTCGCATATATGGCTACTATCGCAGCCATAGGCAAGATAACTTGCTGAGGAACACCACCAAAGCGAGCATTAAACTCAATAAAATCGTGACCTATCTGCAAGTTACTCACAGCTGTCGATGTTATATTGAGAACAATCTGACCATCTTTCACATATTGTTGTGGAACCTGAGTCCCAGGCACAAACGCGTCAACGACGACATGTGGGGTAAGATCATTGTCCATCAACCAATCATAATATGCTTGTAACAAGTATGGCCGATTTGGTGTCATAGGCTTCATTAGATACCCATGCGCATTTCGCGCTCGGTCTCTGTAAGCGAAGCTTTAAATGATTCACGATCGAATAGACGTGTCATATAAGCTTTTACTTCTTTAGCCGCACGGTTATCGAGTTCGATACCCAGTACAGGCAGGCGCCATAATAGTGGGCCCAAATAACAATCGGCCAGGCCGAACTCTTCTGCCATGAAGTAAGGCATCTCGGTAAATACCGGTGCAATTGCAGTTAAGCTTTCCTGCAACTCTTTACGAGCCGCATCGGCACGATCGCCACTTCTGATACGATCGACTAGCGAATACCAGTCATTTTCGATTCTGTGCATCATCAGACGAGTCTGACCACGAGAGACCGGGTATACAGGCATGAGAGGTGGATGTGGGAAACGCTCATCCAGATACTCCATGATGATACGTGAGTTATAAAGTACTAATTCACGATCGACCAGAGTAGGTACTGTATTGTATGGGTTTAGCTCGATCAGATCTTCAGGCATCTCACTTGGATCCGCCTCCAGCACATCGACAGTGACTCCTTTCTCAGCCAAGACGATACGAACTTGGTGACTATAGAGATCGTCAGCACCTGAATACAGGGTCATGATTGAGCGTTTGTTGGCAGCAACAGCCATTGATACCCTCCGAATTTATAAGGCAAAAGCAAAAAACAGAAAGCAAACGAGGGGCTATGCCCCTCGTTTACAGTATGCGGATGGTACATTCTAACCGTTAAAGGGGTTAGTGTACATCTCTCCAGTATTCTTTCTTCAACAAGTAAGCCAGAACGAAGAAGATAGACAGGAAGCCCATCACCCACCAACCTAAGCTTTCACGTTCAAGTTTTACGGGATCTCCTGAGTAAACCAGGAAGCCTGTGATATCACGAACCACCTGATCATACTCTTCGGCATTCAAAGAACCACCCGTTGCGACTAAGGTTGTGACTTCAGTCCCATCTTCGTGCTTAACGACTTCTTTCACCGGAACCCCTTGAAGGTGCTCCAGCACATGAGGCATACCCACTGACGGGAACACGGTATTGTTCACCCCAAATGGACGATTCTCATCTTTATAGAAACCTTTAAGGTAGGTGTAGATCCAATCTTCACCACGAACACGAGCAACCAGAGTGAGATCCGGTGGCGAAGCACCAAACCACTTAGCCGCAGCATCTTCTGGGATCGCATTTTGCATCAAGTCGCCAGGCCTAGAATCTTCGTCGAACATGTATTTTTCACGCATGTCGTCGAGAGAAATGTCTAGGTCATCGGCTACTCGGTTGTATCTCTGATACTGAGTGCTATGACAACCCGCACAGTTATGCTGGAACAGGTCAAGACCACGTTGCAATGACTCAGTGTCATTGAGATCTATGTTGGCACTCTCTAGATGTACCGACGACCCCGAAGCAAATGCTAGTGTTGGAACTAAGGTAACTAATGCAATAATTAATTTTTTCATTAGTGAGTCAACCTCTCAGGTACAGGTTTGGTCTTCTCGTTCTTACTGTAGAGCCACAAGAAGAAGAAGAAACCGAAGTAAGTCAGAGTAAATACACGAGCCGCTATCGTTAGCTCAGGTGTAGCCGGAACCGCACCTAAATAACCAAGTATGATGAATGAAACGGCAAACTGACCTAGGTTCAGCTTATGTGTCAGACTACGGTAACGCACAGACTTCACCTTACAACGATCTAACCAAGGCAGTACGAACAGTACAGCAATCGCCAGTCCCATGCCGATAACGCCGATCAATTTATCGGGAATCGCACGCAATATCGCGTAGAAAGGTGTGAAATACCAAACCGGTGCAATATGCTCTGGTGTCTTCATCGAGTTAGCCGCTTCGAAGTTAGGCCCTTCGAGGAAGTAACCGCCACCTTCAGGCATGAAGAAGAGGACATAACAGAAGATTAGCAGGAAGCCTGCGGTACCAAATATGTCTTTAACTGTGTAGTAAGGGTGGAATGGGATACCATCGACAGGCCATCCATTTTCATCCTTATTCTGCTTGATCTCGATACCATCGGGGTTGTTTGAACCCACTTCGTGCAAGGCAATCAAGTGCAGGAACACAAGCACAACTAAGACCAGAGGCAGTGCAATGACATGCAGAGCGAAGAAACGGTTCAGCGTCGCGCCGGAGACAACAAAGTCACCCCGTATCCACAGAGTTAGGTCATCTCCAATAAAAGGAATGGCACCGAACAATGAGATAATAACCTGAGCGCCCCAATATGACATCTGTCCCCATGGCAACAGATAGCCCATGAACGCTTCAGCCATTAGCACGAGGAAGATAAGCATACCGAATAACCAAAGTAGCTCTCTTGGCTTCTGGTAAGATCCGTAAATAAGACCACGGAACATATGCAAGTAAATCACCACGAAGAATGCCGAGGCACCGGTGGAGTGCATATAGCGCAGCAACCAGCCATACTCAACATCACGCATGATGTATTCGATTGACGCGAATGCGCCTTCTGCAGTTGGCACATAGTTCATTGTCAGCCAGATACCTGTCAGTAACTGGTTAACCAGAACCAGCATGGCAAGTGAGCCGAAGAAGTACCAAAAGTTAAAGTTTGTTGGTGTCGCATATTGACCCACATGACGGTTATAAGTCGCCGTCATCGGGATGCGAGCATCGATCCAATCAACTAGATTCTTAATCATTACGCTGCTCCTTGATCGACACCGATGATGACATTGCCTTCATCGATATACTGATGTGGTGGAACAACTAAGTTTAACGGCGCTGGCACACCTTGGAAGACGCGACCAGCCAAATCAAACTTAGAACCATGACACGGACAATAGAAGCCTGAAGGAACACCCTCAACCTGCTCACTGAACGTATCTGGTAGATAGGTAGGAGAACAACCTAGGTGAGTACAGAGTCCCACCGCGATAAAATACTCCGGATTGATCGAACGAACCGCATTTTGAGCATAAGGAGGCTGTTGCTCTTCTGCCGAAGCTGGATCGCGGAGTTGACTGTCGAGTGTGGCAAGATTGGTTAAAATCTCTTTAGTACGACGTACCACCCAAACAGGTTTTCCACGCCATTCAACACGAATTAACTGACCTGGCTCTACTTTACTGATATTTACTTCAACCGGTGCACCTGCAGCTTTCGCTTTGGCACTCGGATTCCATGACTTTATAAAAGGAACCGCTACAGCGACGGCACCTACACCACCTACTACGGCGGTTGCTGCGGTCAGAAATCTGCGACGTCCGGTATCGACTGGCGCATTGCTCATCCACTTATCTCCAGAGAGTGTTGGAATTTTTGTTTTAAATTAATGTTTAAATTGGGGTTTCGCCCAAGACTCAAGAATGAAACTTGAGGCGGGGCTCATTATAGCCAAAAATCAGAAGCAGATCATAGTAAATCCAATAACTAAGTTAACTATGTAAGCAAAATAGCCTTCTCAGGCCATTTAATAGTCATCTAGTTATATAATAAAGATCATATATGCACAGATAAGTGAAAAAAAAGAAATATCATATGATGCTAAATTAGCGACTTGGAAGTTTAAAGCAAAAAAAAGCCCGGCATACGCCGGGCTTTCATCCAAATAGACTTATTTGGCTAAAGGGCTCTTCATATATTTGAAGAAGTCGCTATCAGGCTCAAGTACCATCACATTCGAATCACCTTCGAAACTGGCCTTATAAGCCTCTAAGCTACGCAAGAAGCTATAAAACTCAGGATCTTGGTTAAATGAATCTGCATATATCTTAGCCGCAACTGCATCACCTTCACCTCGAACCTCGAGGGCCTTACGTTGAGCATCGGCTAGCATGATGGTGACCGAAGCGTCAGTCGTCGCCTTGATGATCTCAGATTGCTCCATACCCTGTGCTCTGTGCTCTTTCGCTACCGCAGTACGCTCGGCGCGCATACGTTGATAGATACTCGAACTCACATTAGCCGGTAAGTTAATCTGCTTGACTCGCACATCAACCACTTCGATACCTAAGTCTGCCGCACTCTCGGATGCATTTTTCAATGTATCTTGTTGCAGTTCGTCACGACTTCCAGAGACAATCTCCTTAATCGTGCGAAGACCAAACTCGGTGCGAAGGTCATTACTGATCTTACGCTGTAGTAACGACTCGGCGTTCGCCTTAACACCACCGTTAGTCGACAAGTAGTATTTCTCGAAGTCCTTGATACGCCACTTCACATAGGAGTCGACCATAAGATCTTTCTTCTCTGAAGTCACGAATCTGTCTGGTGCACCATCCAAAGTCTGGATACGTGAATCAAGAAATTTGATCTTATCGATCATAGGGATCTTGATGTGTAAACCAGGCGCATAGATACGAGTGATACCATCATCTTTTAGGATCTTACCGAAACGTGAGACGATCGCTCGCTCACCTTCGTTGACCACTAAAATCGACGACAAGAACACAGCTACTAGCACGGCAGCAATAATCGTAATGAGTCTACCCATGATTAATTCCTCCCCTGACGTTCGCCACGAGTCTGGCGTGTATCCAACGGCACATTATTTTGAGACGCAGAATCATAAGAAGAACTCGTAGTAGCACTAGAGTTTACACTTCTAGGCTTAGTATCTGACTGACTCTTCTGCATCAACTTATCTAACGGAAGATACATCATGTTGTTGCTGTTCTTAGAATCGACTAACACCTTACTGGTGCCACTCAATACAATTTCCATTGCATCTAAGTACAAACGCTCACGAGTCACGTCCGGCGCAGCCTTATATTCAGGTAACAAGAGGTTGAATCGAGCAACTTTACCTCTGGCCTCTAAGACTTCACGTTCTTTATAAGCTTTGGCTTGCTGCTCCAAGCGTTTAACTTGACCACGAGCCTTAGGCTCGATGGCACGGGCATAAGCCTCGGCTTCGCGAATGAACCTTTGTTCATCTTCTTGTGCCGAAATCGCATCATCGAAGGCTGCTTTAACCTCTTCAGGCGGACGTGCAGGCAGGAAGTTCACATCAACAATGCTGATACCTAGCTTATAAGGCTCGATAATACGCTCGACTTCAGCCCAGGTATCATGACGTATCTTGTCTCGGCCCGTAGTCAAGATGTCATCCATCTTGTTATGACCGATCACATAACGTAATGCACTGTCTGTCGCCTCACGCAGGCTCGCGTTTGCATCGACCGCGCTAAACAAGAAACTATACGCATTAGTCACTCGATACTGCACATCCAGCTCAACCAATACCACGTTTTCATCTGCCGTCAGCATGCTGCCTGAGGCGGGAATCGAACGGACAGTACTCACGTTGACAGGGATAACTTCATCGATAAATGTTGCTTTCCATTGAAGGCCAGGTTCGACCTCACCGCTGTACTCACCGAATCTAAGTGCGACACCTTTCTCGGCTTCTTTTATCGTATAGAAACCAGAAAGGCCCCATACGACAACGGCTATGCCCAAGACAATGATCAGACCGAAAGAACTAACTGTAGGCCCCTTACCATTACCTTTACCACCGCCGAAACGCTTCGAAAGATTACGAAAAACTTCATCTAGATCTGGTGGTCCCTTATCGTTACCACTTTTATTTCCCCAAGGGTCTTTATTTCCCTTGTTACCGGGCTCGTTCCAAGCCATTTAGCACTCCATAGGTGTATGAATTAAACGAGATTAAAAATTACTCTACCGCCGAGTCTTCGACAATAAAGCGCTCTAAGTCCCCTTGGCTCTGCTTCACTAATCGGAGCCAATCGGCCTCCAATAAACGAACAGATAAGATACAGTCCCCCAGATCATCAAACTCTTTCTGCTGTATCGCGTCAAGTCGGTAAAACTGGCCAAGATAATGCCCGGCTGTTGCCGGGATCCGCAAAGTCAGCTCCACAGTAGTCCTGCCAACGATGACGTTGATGGCCTCTCTAAGCTGATCTAAGCCTTTTTGTTGCTGCGCCGAAACCCAGACTCTGGTGGGAACACCTTCGTCGTTATAATCAATCCTTGGGTTGACATCCTCTAACAGATCTATCTTATTACAGACGATCAATTGCGGGATCTCATCGGCACCTATCTCTTTGAGCACCAACTGAACTTGCTCAAAGTTATCCCCCATATTCTCATCATGACAATCGACAATATGAAGTAACAGATCCGCTTCGCGGGTTTCTTGTAACGTCGACTTAAACGCCGCCACTAAATCATGGGGCAAGTGACGAATAAAACCTACGGTATCGGCCAAGATAATCGCGCCATCCGGTAGATCTAACTTTCTCAAGGTAGGATCTAGGGTAGCAAACAGTTGATCTGCAGCATATACCTCTGAAACTGTAAGCGAGTTGAACAGAGTTGATTTACCCGCATTAGTATAACCGACTAATGAAACCGTAGGTTGCTCACTGCGACTCCTTGCCCTTCGACTCTGTTCTCTCTGTTTATCTACCTTCGCCAGACGCTTGTTGATGGTACTCATTCTGCCACGGAGTAGACGTCTATCTGTCTCGAGCTGGGTCTCCCCAGGTCCTCTCATGCCAATACCACCTTTCTGGCGCTCCAGATGAGTCCAACCCCGTATTAGACGAGTCGACATATGGCGTAACTGCGCTAGCTCCACCTGCAACTTGCCTTCATAGGTGCGTGCTCTCTGGGCAAAAATATCTAAGATGAGCGCTGTACGGTCCAAGACCCTACATTGGCAAACCAGCTCAAGGTTTCTCTCTTGAGCAGGACTCAGTGCATGATTAAAAATCACCACATTCGCCTCTGTCGCTGCGACCAAAGCCGCGAGCTCATCAGCCTTCCCCGAACCAAGGAAGAATTTTCTATCCGGTGAACGACGGCTCGCAGTGATCAAACCGACCTGCTGAGCACCTGCCGAATCGACTAATAATTGTAGTTCGACTAAGTCTTCCCTACGGTCTTCATCGGCAAAGTCAATATGTACCAAAACGGCACTTTCACCCGCCTCATAACGATCAAACAAAAAGCATACTCCTCAACTACTACTCGCTCGCCTCATCTTGCTGACCAGTAAAATCTGCAGCTTGAGTCGGTGTCGCGTGATGGGTGCTTACAGTGAATGGACGCGCTGGCACAACTGTAGAGATAGCGTGCTTATATACCATTTGACTAACCGTGTTTTTAAGCAAGATAACAAACTGGTCAAATGACTCAACTTGTCCTTGTAACTTAATACCATTAACAAGATAAATGGATACAGGAACGCGCTCACGGCGAAGTGCGTTCAAAAATGGGTCTTGTAAAGATTGCCCCTTTGCCATTTTATTATTTCCTTTTTTTTAATAATAAGTAGTAAAACTAATACAACATAACTTTCTTGTTTAGATTTAGTATTATATAGCGAGGATAAATTAGCTAGCGACAATGTCGCAATACACTGGTTAGATTCGAATCTAACCCAGTTTCCAGCCAATTTAACTCTGACCAGCCTCTTAACCATGTTAATTGACGCTTAGCTAATTGCCTAGTAGCAATTATCCCCTTATCGACCATAGTATTATAGTCATAGTCACCATCTAGGTGCTGCCAGCACTGCCGATAGCCTACACACCTCATAGAGGGCAGCGCTAAATGCAGATCATTTCGCTGCCTAAGGCGACAAACTTCTTCTACGAAACCTTGATTTAACATCAATTTGAATCTTTCTTCTATAGAAAGATGTAACACTTTTCGATCTTTCGGTGCAATTGCAAATTGAATAACCTCATATGGCAGAGGAGGAGACTTAATTTGCGTCAGCTGCGTCAAGCTTTTACCACTGATCCGAAACACCTCTAACGCCCTGGATAATCGTTGAGGATCATTAGGATGAATACGTTCGGCCGAAACAGGATCGACGCGCCGTAATTCATCATGCAGGTGTTGCCACCCATGGGTCAGTGCTTCAGCGGCGATCTCGGCCCTGATAACGTCGTCGGCTGCCGGTAGCGGGGATAATCCCTCTAACAGAGCCTTAAAATAGAGCATTGTGCCCCCTACAAGCAAGGGCGTCTTGCCGGAGTTTACAATATCGGCAATTTCTCTGAGCGCGTCGGTTCTAAAATCTGCCGCAGAGTAGCTCTGCAAAGGATCGCGTATATCGATCAACCGATGCGGCGCTACCGCGAGTTCTTCCACCGTCGGTTTAGCGCTGCCTATATCCATACCGCGATAAATAAGCGCCGAGTCGACTGAGATGATTTCACAATTGTGCTCTTTGACTAGCTCAATCGCTAACGCCGTTTTTCCTGAGGCAGTTGGGCCCATCAGGGTAATTATTTTCGGTAAACTCGTTTCACTCACTCGTATATACTTCCAACTTTGCACTAGCTAACAAAAACACTGGTTAAATCAGTGCCCTTTTTCCAACCAAACTTGCCAGGGTAAGCTAATGACGTCCGCCATCAGTTCCTCTCTCAGGCTCTGTTCCGCTAACATCAAGTCTTGCCAGATTTGCGCCGGAGCCTGGAGATTTATTTCGCAATGCTTGGCAAGCCAGCTTGCCAACGCCTCCTCGCCTGGCGCTTCAAAACGCAGCCAGTGTAATAACTCGGGGATCACACTGACTAACTGACTCTGTCTTAAATATGGGGGCACTTTCTTTATTATCAACTGCCCTAGGCGAATTGTTAGCTCAATTCCTATCTTTCTTAACACTAACTCTCTGCACTCAATCGTCTCCTTCCAGTCATCGTCCATAGATATTGAGACCGGCATCAGCAGCGGCTGACTGATCAAGCCGTCTTCGAGCTTAGCGAATATGCTTATTTGTAAGAGTCTGGAGGCGACGGCTTGTATCGCTAATAATGTGAGTTTATCCCCTTGGGTTAGCACCCAATATCTAGCGTCCAATACCGGTGGCATGCCCTGCAGGTCATTGACAAGCTCACTGCGCCCCATAGCTGGTACCACAGGCGTGGTCAATAAGGCTCCATAAGAAGCGATAGCCGCAGCCGAAGGTAACTCAGCTTGTGGGCGTGAGGCGGAACTCGGCCTTAAACCACTCTTGCTTGCAGGATAGGATGAAGACGATGTTATCGAATACTCATGCTGACGAGCTTGAGGACTGGTATTGAGCCCCTTGTCGAAAGGAAGTTTAGCGGCAGTCCCTGGGTTAAGTTCATCTGTTTCATTGACTGCCAGAACTGGCTGCATATCTGCTTGATAAGCACTCGAGGATACGTCTCTATCGCTAGGGGCTGCATCAGAAAAGACTGATTGGCTGACTTGAGACAGTGCCGATTGTAATGCCTGTAAAATAAAATCATGGACATAACGGCTCTGATGAAACCTGACTTCATGCTTAGCCGGATGTACATTGACATCGACTTGATGAGGGTCGAGTTCGAGCATCAAGACAAAGCTCGCCTGAACGCCGCTCACATGCTCGGCAAAGGCTTGCCTCACCGCATGGTTGACGAGTCTGTCACGAACCAGTCTACCATTGACATAGAAATATTGAGTATCACAGGCCGGACCGTCGAAATAGGGTGACTGTATAAAGCCTGACAAGTTCAGGCCTTCATGTTCACACTCGACTTGGAGCGATTGTTCCACAAACTTCTTGCCACATATCTGAGCCAATCTTTGTAAATATTGATCCCAGGTCTTTGCGGCTCGATAGTTTCTAACCAGTTTGCCATTGTTTTTAAATGTGAAATGTATATCACGCCTCACTAGAGCTATGCGTTTAAGCCACTCATCTATGTGAGTAAATTCGGTCTTATCGCTCTTGAGAAAACGTCTTCGGGCGGGTGTATTAAAAAACAAGTCCACCGCCTCAACCGTTGAACCTACAGGGTGAGCCGCGGGGATCACCTTAACGGCCATATCGGATCCTTCGGCATAGGCCTGCCACGCTTCGCTCTGCTCAGCCGTGCGTGAGGTCAAGGTCAATCTGGACACCGAGCTGATACTCGCTAGCGCTTCACCGCGAAAACCAAAACTTAAGATAGCATCTAGGTCGTCTAAGGTACTGAGTTTAGAGGTGGCGTGTCTGGACAGCGCTAGGCTCAGCTCTTCTTTGGGGATCCCAGAGCCATCATCATGGATTTTAATCAGTTTGCTGCCGCCCTTCTCGATCTCTATATCGACTCGGGTCGCACCGGCATCTAAGCTATTTTCAACTAACTCCTTGATGACTGAAGCGGGTCTTTCGACCACTTCACCCGCCGCAATTTGGTTAGCTAGCTGAGGTGGCAATATCTGAATTGTCATAATTTTTAGCTCTCAAAACAGGGAAACTCACAAGCTCACTTAAGATAAACTAGGCTCTTGGAATGACTAACTTTTGACCGATCCGAATGTTATTAGACTTGAGGTTATTGGCTTTCTTAATACTCGTCACCGACACTTGATACCTGTGGGCGATGACGGAAAGAGATTCGCCCTTGCGAACATTATGCTTGCGCATATCTCTGCTTGCCATCAAAGAATTCACCGGAGGATTTGTCTCAAAATAGTTAACAACGCCTTTATAAACTGCCTTAGCCAGATTGTTCTGATGCTCTCTTTGAGTCAACAATCTCTCTTCCTGATGATTAGAGATAAAGCCTGTTTCAATCAAGATGGACGGGATATCAGGTGATTTTAATACAGCAAAACTTGCCGACTCGGGTTTATGCTTATGCAGTCTGGTGACCTTACCTAAGTTAACCAGCACGTCGTCGGCGATATTATGACTAATCGCCATGGATCTATCCATAGACATATCCAGCAAGGTCATGGCCAAATATTGTTCATTATCGGTATTTTGAATAATTTCACCGGCCCCACCCAAGAGTTCTGAATGTTTTTCTTTCTGCTCTAACCAACGACCAATTTCACTATTAGCCCGGCTCATAGACAAGATCCAGACTGACGCTCCCCTAGGTTGCGGTGAGGTGAATGCGTCGGCATGAATAGATAACAGGAGATCAGCCCCACTGGTTCTGGCAATTTCAGAGCGTTTATTGAGGTTTACAAAATAATCCCCGGTGCGTGTCATAACGGCTCTCATGCCTGGAGTGGCATTGATTTTTGTTTGCAGTTTTTTAGCGATCTCTAACACCACTTTTTTCTCATAGATCCCAGATGGCCCGATAGAACCAGGATCGTCGCCCCCATGCCCGGCATCGATGGCGATAACGACGTCTCTCAACTTCTGTGTGGGTTTACTCGGCTGACCCACAGTGACAGAAGAGCGACTAGCATCGAGATCGACGACTAAGCGGTTGCCATAGGGAGCCGTTGGCTGCAGTGAAAACAGGCTCGCTTTTACCGGTTTTACTAGATCGATAACCAGACGTAAGGTCCCTTTAGAAGGCGGTTGACTTATCCTCACCCTCTTAACCAATTTACTGTTATTCGCCAGTTTACCGAGATTTAATGCGGTAGTGGTCCCCTTCAGATCGACGACTAGCCTACTAGGGCTAGTCAGAGTGAAATGCGTATATGTAGGTGCATGAGTTAGATCGAAAACGACTCGAGTCGACTCTGGGGCGGCCCAGATGCGCACACCATCTAGCTTATTGGCACTATGGACAACAAAAGAGCTAGTTAGCATCAGCATCACAAGTATAACTTTGAGAAGATTTTCGATTTTTATCATTATTATTTAAGCTTACTCAGCAATACTTGCCCTTTAGTTGTGCCTGAAGTTATTTCAACTTCTCGACTGGTACCCACATATTTAATTGCAATACTGATATCGGCTACTGGCATTAATCCATGCCCCCTATCAGGCCACTCAACCAGACAGATACTCTTAGCGGTGAAATAATCTCTGATCCCCATGTATTCGAGCTCCTCGGGATCGCTCAACCTATATAGATCGAAATGAAATAGTTCAATATCACCTAATTCGTAGGGTTCAACGAGGGCGTAAGTTGGGCTCTTCACCGCCCCGTCATGGCCCAACGCCTGAATCAGACCTCGGCTTAATGTGGTTTTGCCTGCACCCAGTTCACCCGATAAATTCAGTGTTAAAGGCGGGGTAATCACTTGCGCTAGCCGCTTGCCCAGCTCCACCGTATCTTGCTCATTATCTAGAAAAACCTTAATCGATGCCATTGTATTGACTTAAACCTTTATCTATCACTATTTCGAACCGATTATTTTATACCAAATTGCTTATTAGCTAAACCGATTTTAGTCGAGGTGCGATCAATTAGGTGCCACTGAGGGACTTTGGCTCTGGATTTATGGCTGCGCTGATCCACCAGAGGATGATATAAAGAGAGGAGCTGAAGTTGGCGTGGGAGTGGGATCGTCACTTAGGTGCAAGACGTCTTGGTCTCTACGCTTTTTATCCTGTTGATTAGCAGAAAGATGGCTCGCTGGGACTGCTCACCTATGCGGTTTTAAAATATAAAAAGCCTGATATCAATTCGATATCAGGCTTTGGCATTTTTGTATCGCAACTACTTAGTTAACGGTATAAATAGCAGCCAGTTCTATTGCATTACATCACATAACTGAAACCAAAGAATACCGCAGGACCGTAGCTTTCAACATAGCGCACCAGCTCCTGATCACGACCGATCACACCGCGGTTCTCTACGTTATTTAAGTTCCATACGTTGAGGGAGATGTCCAGGTTGTCGGTAACGCTGTATGCCACTTTAGCATCGAGCTGGCCTACGGGCTCATTATAACGAGATAACCAAGGGTCCTTGATATTGATGTTGGTTAACGTCATGCCAGTGTAGTTATAGGCAATACGGGCAGAGAATTTGTCATCGTCATAGAATATCGCGGCGTTATAGGTTTCATCCGCCTGGCCAACCAATAAATTACGTTCGTTAAAGTAACCACTTTTCCCAGCCGTTTCTTCGTCGGCAATGTCAAAATCTGTGGTGGTCCAGGTGGCGTTCATTGACACCCCTAAGTTTTTCCACGCACCAGGTAGCATGGTCAAGTTTTTGATGAAGTTGATTTCTAAACCTGAAATATTGATATCTTCATCATTGTTAACGTATTGAGTGGCGATGGCATCGGTTTCTTCACCATTCCAATCTAGGGTGATGTTTTCGGTAACCTTGAATATTTCGTCTTTAAGGATCTTATGGAATAGACCCACGGCAATCATACCTTCACCATCATCGAAGTACTTTTCAACCGAGATGTCGAAGTTACGCGAACGACGCGCTTCCAAATCAGGATTACTGCGCTTCAGCGTCAGATCGTCACCACCATCATCTATTGATTCACCTACCGGTGCCATCAAGTTGTAAGGCACTCGACCAATGGCATGACTATAGGCTAGGTGTAATTTGATATCTTCAGCAAGATCATAGGTAAAGTTAGCCGATGGTAAAAAATCATCATAACTGCCTTCGTTGCTAACAGGTTCCCAAGTACCATCATTCTTACTGAAGCCGGTACCCTCCCAACGAGTACCTTCATATCGTAGACCGAAAATGACATGATAATCTTCACCGGCGTATGTCAACATGCTATAAGCGGCATAAATATTTTCATTGATGGTGTAGTCATTTCTTACTTGTTCATCGGCCTTAACTTGATATTCCCAATCGTCGGGATTAAGCGCCAATTCACGTTCAAAATTGTCATAAACTAAGCTGCCATCGATTAAGAACATACCTTGGCTAGAGTCACCACAACCGATAAAACACGGTCCTTGAGAGAATACCCCTGAGTTACCTAAGTGATAATTACTGCCATTATTGCTGCTTGACGGGACATACTGGCTGCGTTGCTCATCGAAGCTACGATCGGTATTACGATATTTCCCACCTACTTTATAACCCCAACCTTCGGCGTAAGCATCGTTATTGAAACCATAATCGATCTTCAATTCATTAATGGTCTCATCCAGACGGCGCTGATCTAGGCCACGTTGCTTAGTGGCTTTATAGTTGGAAAGATCGCTGGCTTCTTCACCCAGTACCACTGAGTAGGTGCCATCCGGGTTGTATTTATAATTAAACCCGATATCGCCTTCATTACCTCCGGTAGCGGTTTGCCACTCATTCCAATTTTCGACATTGACAAATTTAGACCTGGAAACATTGCCTACAATTTCCAACTTGCTGTTGTCATCGAAGTAATGACTCATACCTGCCGATGTACCAGACACAATACGTTCGAATTGAAATTGGCCTAAATAAATTTTATGACGGCCGCGGGCGGTGCCTGAAGTCGATGTGCCATCTTCATTCAAGGTTGGGGTAAAATCATCTAACCAGCCAAGCTTGTCGGTCTGTCGTGCTTCATCATCGAGGGCTTGGTTGTAATAACCGCTGATAAAGAATTGTGTGTCATCATTGGGACGATATTCAAACTTACCACTCATACCGGCTCGTTCACGGTCATTTTTATACCACAGAGACACGTTATCACCGAGCACTTCACTGCCAGGGCCTAAACCACCGTATGGCTCATCGGCTCTAGAGCCATTTTCATCAGCCCAGCCACGATTATTGCCAAATTCACTCTTGACTACATAGGAGTTACGCTTGTAATAGTTACCGGTTAAGACCAGCCCAAACTGGTTGCTGTCACCGAATGTGTCGGCAAACACAAAATCTGCATTACCCGACTTTTTATCATCGCCAGCATAGCCATCATTTTGATCATATTCTCCTCCTTCGGCGCGTATTTTAAAGAAGGTATCATCAAAATCGAAGGCACTACGAGTAACCAGGTTCACTTGACCGCCTATGCCAGTGCCTTCCATATCTGGGGTGAGTGACTTGAATACTTCGATGGTACCTACCATAGACGCAGGCAGTGTATCCATATACGGACGTCGGCCATTACGATCGGGTACCGCCATAGACATACCATCGACTGTCATATAGTTATATTCAGGATTCAGAGCTCGGATCGAAATGAAGCGCGCTTCACCTTGATCATTTTGAATACTTATTCCTGGCAGACGTTGTACCGCTTCACCAACATTAAAATCAGGTAGTGAGCCTATGTCATCGGAGGCGATGGCATCGACAACCTGTGCAGATTCTCTCTTGGTGTCGATAGCACGTTTATTGGCTAAACGTTGACCGGTGACCGCGATCACTTCTACGTTAGTAAGATCTAGCCCAGCGTCGCTGACGTCTTGTCCATGTGCACTGCCAGCAAGGAGTGAGGCAAACATCCCTGACGTTATTATAGCTTGCCTGATAGAGACACTTAACAGCTTCTTTTTCATGTTTATTCCCAATATTTTAATTATTATTTATGGTTATATGAATTTTATTATTGTTTAATCATGCAGGTCTTTGGACTGTAAATATTGAGTCAGCATAATCGGGCGATCAGTCTGGATCATGTTGACCCCTAGCTCCTTGATGACGTAACCCCAATGAGCATCGGGATTGTCGAGATTGCGCTCATCACTATGTCCAGGGCTCAAGCCTTCCCAGAGTGTGTTTAACCAACAGCGGCTATTTTGAGCACTGGCAGCGGCACATGCGGCTCTTAAGCCCGCCTCTGTTTTATAAATAACTTCATAGGCAACCTGAGGCTCGGCATCGAAGTTTTTAACCATCATGCCTAGATCGCCATTTTTCTCATGCACTATGGGCATAAAAAATGTGTTGCCATAAAAATTAAAGCTACTCAGTTCTTCACCCGGATGAGTTAAGGGCATCTTAATGATTATTTGGTCTAAGAGCCCCATCTCTTCAGCCAGTGCATAGGCCTGATCGCGGACATCGGCTTTAGCATCAAGATTAACTAACACCTTACCTCTGGTGGCGGTAAACGCTTGCGCAAGAGTCGGTATGCTCTGGCTGGTCAAGTTAGCAACATCACCACCGTTAAATTCTTTTAGTCGCAGTAGTTGCAGCTGAGCGAGGGTCATATCACTGACTAAGCCGGTACCATCGGTAGTGCGATCGACACTGAGATCATGAATAACCACCAGGTGACCATCTTGGCTGCGCTGAACATCTATCTCCACGATATCGATATGGTTAGCGATGCAGGCTTGTATTGCAGCTAGACTATTTTCTGGCGCTAATCGCCAGCAGGCGCGGTGAGCAACCACCATTACCTGCCCATCAGGATTTATTAAGCGTTGCGTTAATTCATCTGCCTGACTTACTAGAGTGCCACCGGTGTGGCTTGGCGAAGTACAGGCGGCTAACACGGCTGTGAATGCAAGCGTTAACGTTAAATGGACTAGAGTATTGTTATTCATATTTTCTCTTTATCTATTATCTGTGCTGAAAGGTGCTTAAATACCAAGGTGACATCGAATCACTCATTAAAACCCACCACGAGTACTTACAACTCAATTTACGCGTGATAAAAAATAAAGTCAACACCATGCATGTAACAAGTATTGATACATATTAACTTATTTTACTTTTATTCGACTAGCCACCCAGGCACTAGGAGTCAAACTCCATACATCTCATTGTTTTAAAACACAGACTTACGTCAACCCTCAATATAAACCTCAGTTCACACAAGCTACACCATAGGGTTGGAGCCATACTTCATTAGGTTGAACAAAGTTAGACTTTGTTAATTTTATCTAAAATCATTGGAATTTCGGTGCTCATTATTGAATGGCAGTGCCAGATAACCGCCCCGTATAGCGTCGTCACAACCTAACTATAACCTCAGCTGAAATCATTCAATCCGCCGAAGTTATAACTTACGGTGAGTTTTAACTTGTTATTTATTGCTAAGTTTGCTCCAATGCTGATCAGTAGTCTGTAAATAAAAGAATGAAGGCCGATGACCAGATTTAACCGGGAAGACCATCCTCATAGACGATTGAATCCGCTCACAGGGGAATATGTGTTGGTTTCACCACATCGCGCTAAACGTCCGTGGCAAGGACAGGTCGAGACAATCGCCGAGCAACACACAGTCACTTATGATGAGCACTGTTTCTTGTGTCCAACGAATCAACGTATCACCGGCGAGCAAAATCCGGACTATCGGCAGCCATTTGTATTCACAAATGATTTTGCGGCCTTAATTGCAGACACTCCCGAGGCAGACAGTGTTGAGGATGAATTATTTACCTTAGATTCAGTAAGAGGCACCAGTAGGGTGATCTGCTATTCGGCGGATCATAGCCTGACCATGCCCGAAATGTCGGTAGCACAGATCGCGGCCATTGTTGATGAATGGATAAACCAGTATCACTCGCTGGGCAATGAGTATTTATCGGTGCAGATATTTGAAAATAAGGGTGCAATTAATGGCTGCTCTAACCCTCATCCTCATGGTCAACTTTGGGCGTCGGACAGGTTACCCACCGAAGTGGCGAAAGAAGACGCGACTCAAAAAGCTTACTTTATTAAACATGGGCGCAATATGCTGCTCGATTACGCCAATAAAGAACTCGTTTACCGGGAGCGGATCGTCATTGAGAATGCCCATTGGTTAGTGGTGACACCCTTTTGGGCCAGTTGGCCATTTGAAACCTTGTTATTGCCTAAACGCCATATCTGCCAAATGATTGATTTAACTGCGGATGAAAGACTCAGCCTAGCCGATATCTTGCGACAATTGACTATACGCTATGACAACCTGTTCACCTGTTCATTTCCATATTCCATGGGCTGGCACAATATGCCTAGCGGAGCAGAGGGGCAGCACTGGCAATTACATGCCCACTTCTATCCGCCATTATTACGTTCGGCAACGGTGAAGAAATTTATGGTCGGGTATGAATTAATGGCCGAAGCTCAACGAGATCTAACCCCAGAGCAGGCGGCACAGTTACTACGGGCCACATCACAGATACATTACAAAAAAAAATAAAAACAAAACGAAGCAGAGTGAGGTAATTAAGTGATTGAATTGCTATATGGTTTCTATAAAAAAAGCGCATCAATGTCACCACGCGATTTGGAAGATGCAGATGCGGCGAAAGAGTTACGACGCCGTAAACTTGCCGTATTTTTGTCAATAACTTTTGGTTACGGTTTCTATTATATTTGTCGGCTAAGTTTTAGTGTCGCTAAGAAGCCAATGATGGATGAAGGGATTTTTACCGCTACCGAGATGGGTTTTATCGGTTCTTCGTTATTTTTTGCTTACGCGATAGGCAAGTTTTGTAATGGCTTTATAGCCGACCGAGTCAATATTCGCCGTTTTATGTTTACCGGTTTACTGATATCGGCGCTGATTAACCTCTTGTTAGGCTTCACCGCGGGTTTCTGGTTCTTTGTTATTTTATGGGGGCTCAATGGTTGGTTCCAATCTTTTGGTGCACCAGCGAGTGTCGTCGCCATATCGCATTGGTTTGGTGGCAAGGAACGGGGCACCTATTATGGCATGTGGGCAACCAGTCACAACATCGGCGAAGCGATAACCTTCATCGCGATTGCCACCGTCATCACCACTTGGGGCTGGCAAGCAGGGTTTCATGCCGCCGGGATCCTGTGTCTTGGTATGGCCTTGGTTATTTTGAAATTTTTATACGAAAAACCCGCAGTATTCGGCCTTCAGGGCCAGGCAACGGAAGAGGATAAGACAGACGATCAGCGAGAAGGTAAATTAACTAGCCAGCACCAAGCAGAACCGCAGGCACCAACATCCTCACCAGAGACAGAAAAATCACTTAATGTACAACAGTTTACCTTATTGAAAAATCCAGTACTCTGGATATTAGCCCTTGCAAGCGCCATGTTTTATGTGACCCGCTATGCCATCAACAGTTGGGGGATCTTCTTCCTAGAGGTCGAAAAAGGCTACAGCACAATTGAAGCGAGTACCATTATCGCTTCCGGTGCCATCGCAGGCATCATAGGTACCTTTGCCTCAGGTTGGATTTCAGAGAAAATTTTCAATGGCCGTCATAATATGCCAGCACTCATTTTTGGTGTTTTTCACACCATTGCCATGTGCTGGTTCCTGCTCGGTCCCGCAGATATGTTAATGGACACCCTTAGCATGATGTTATTTGGCCTCACCCTAGGGGCACTATTGGTGTATTTAGGTGGTTTAATGGCGATAGATATTTGTGCAAAAGCGACCTCTGGTGCGGCCATGGGTATTATCGGTATTGCCAGTTATATCGGGGCAGCCATACAAGATATTCTCAGTGGTTATTTGATTGAAAGCAGCAAGGTGATGGTTGACGGTGTTGCGGTATATAATTTTGAGCAGATATATATATTTTGGATTGGCGCTTCGGTAGTCTCGTTACTACTTGCCGCCTTGGTGTGGAACGCCAAATCCCCTGATGCAGCCATGCGCTAACCGACATAACCCCATAAATGACTCATTTAACCAGGTAACGGCATATGATAAACAAATTGATCTTATTGGCCCTCTGCACGATACAGCTAGCTTGCAGCGGCTCAACCCATGACCTCAACTCAGACATCGTAGACGTCCCCGGCAATCATGCGCTGTCGATCAGGCAATCCATCATCGAGAAAAACCAAACTCGTGTCTTGGTTGCTGCCCATCGTGGTGCCCATAATGATTTGCCTGAAAACTCCATTGCCGCGATCAAGGAAGCGATCCGCTTGGGTGTCGATATCATAGAAATTGATGTGCGTTTAACTCAAGATAACCAGCTGGTATTGATGCACGACAGCAGCCTGGATAGGACCACAAATGGCAGCGGCGACATCAGCGCATTAACCTTCCAGCAAGTACGGACATTCAGACTGAAAAATAGCAAGGGCAGCACAAGTGAGCTTACCGAGCACCAAGTGCCGACATTACGCGAGGCGCTCCTGGCGGCAAGAGGCAAAATTTTCACCGATCTTGATCTTAAATCCAGTTCACCGAAGACACTCGAACTCCTGGCGGAGTTAGTCAATGAACTGGGCATGAATGAGCAAATTACCGCTTACCATAAAGATATTAATAAACTTAAACGCTTACAAGCTGCGATTCCAGGCAGTTTAATGCTGCCCATCGCGATGAACCACCAACATGCGATAGCCATTGCCACCGAGAATGACTTCCATATGGTGCATCTAAGACCACATTATGCCGATAAAAAATTAATGGCCGAGCTCGACAGTCTGAGTAATTCGGGTTGGCTTAACGCCCTTGGCGATAGTGACAAGCAGGCAATTAAGGGGGATTTTTCTGGTTATGAGCAATTAATTAGTTCCGGTGTTGATATCATTCAAACCGATCAGCCGGCATTATTGCTCGAGTATCTATATGAGTTAGGCTTACGCCCTGATTTTTCTGCTGCTGTTCAGTAGATTGATTTTAACAGTAATTGAGAGGAAATGGATATGGCTCAATACGTTGATAGTGTGATTTTCGACCTGGGCGCAGTATTGATCCGCTGGGATCCACACCATATTGTAAATACATTTACCCCAGATAAAACCTTGGCGCAGCTGATGCTCGAGCAGGTTTTCCAGCATCAGGACTGGTTAGATTTAGATGCAGGTCTAATAACTGAGCAAGAGGCTGCGATAAAAATTGCGGCCCGAGCTAACGTAAGCGTGGCCAGTATCCATGAACTATTCGCCGTGGTTAAGCAGTCGTTCACCCAGATAGATAAAACCGTTCTATTACTCGAAAAAATGTCTGCTCACGGCATTAAACTTTATTGCCTATCGAATATGTCAGTGGAGTCATATCAGTATTTAACCGCAACTCACAGCTTTTTTAAACATTTTGATGGACTCGTTATTTCTGGTTATGAAAAACTGATTAAACCTGACATTAATATTTTTGAGTTAATTAAAAACAAGTTTAAATTAAATGCTGCACATACCTTATTTATTGATGACATGCCCTACAATATCAGTGCCGCACTAGAGTGTGGACTTCAAGCCATTGAATTTACAGAGAGTGACACTTGCTACCAGGCAATAATAGATAAGGTAATCCCCCTGAGCCACAATAACAAGTACATCTTAAATAGGTAAGTGTTGGAAAAGTATCGTTACCCCCTACATTAGCTTAAATGTTAAGATAAGCGGCTAACGATGAAATTTAAAAGCTTATAATCACTGATTCGATTAATAGATCATATGAAAATAAATAAAACTTCACCACGAATTAAACCGCACTTTAATAATCATGCCATGGCGGAATTTGTTAGCCAAAGTGAAAAAGAAATTCTAGGCTTCATTCGTAAGAAAGGCAGCTGCATGCAAACGGAGTTGACCCATAACGTAGCACTTTCTCAGCAATCCTTATCAAGAATTGTTAATCAGCTAGAAACGAAGCAGATGATCAAAAAAGGACAACGTTTATTAGCTAATAGACGGGGTCAGCCCAGCACGATTCTCTCCTTAAACCCAAAATTTTCTTATGCTTTCGGCGTGTCTTTGATGGCCGATAGTGTGGCAGTGTCATTAATGAATTTTTCTGGCAAACTGATTGATTTTAATACTCCCGTACTAGAAAATTTAACCAGAGATACCGTACTTGCCGCCGTCAGCGTATGCATCGAACAAATGCTGCGCAAAGCCGAACTGTGCCGCGAAGATATTTTAGGCGTCGGCGTAGCAACCAGTGGTTTTCGCATCAATAAGGAAGCCGTGTTTAACCCACCTAGCTCCCTAGATGACTTTGCCTTGATTGATTTAGAACTGCTATTTTCAGAGCATTTACACTTGCCCGTCTGGGTAGAGAATGATGGCAAAGCCGCAGCTATAGCCGAAAATATGTTGGGTATCGGCCGAACCATCAATAATTTTGCTTACTTTTATATTGCGACCGGTTTTGGCGGTGGCATTATTAGTGAGGGAAGTATTTTTTCTGGCTCCCGCGGTAATGCAGGTGAATTTTCCAGCATACTCCCTATGACGGGCTATACCACACCCAATTTAGAAACCCTGCGAGTTATTATTAATAGCCATGGGGAGAATATCGGCTCTGTTTCAGAGCTTATAGAACATTATGATGATAACTGGACAGGCATAGAAGAGTGGCTAGTGACTGTCTCTGCGGCGATTTCGTTGATCTGCTCTGCGACATCCGCCATTTTAGATACTCAAGCCATAGTGCTCGGAGGCAGACTGCCGAACGCCTTGGCGTATCGGTTGATCCCACATATTGAATTTTTTACCAAACAAAGACGTAGCATCGAACGCGAACATGCACAAATCTACGTTGCCCAGTGCGAGCCAGAAGTCACCACAACTGGAGCTGCACACTTACCTTTCATACATTGTTTCTTCGATTATTAACTATTTCCCTGGTAAAAACGCTATCAACTCGTGGCTATCACCGACTAGAGACTGTCCTGCTTGTACCTATTTAGCAGTGATTTCATCTCGCACTATAGACACGAGTAGAAGTGTGGCTCAAGCGTTAGCCTGGAAAATTGAGTCCCTTTAAGCAGCTTTCTTACAGAGGCCTAGTCGTCTTAGAGATCATCCATTCGTATGCAGCTATGAACCAGCCTTTGTTGTTGAATTTTCTCTACACGCACGAGTTCATTTAAGGTTCCAGCAATCCCTACAGAGGAAGAGTGTTCGGCGGTATCTTGCAAAAGTTGGATCAAGCGGTTATCCAGATTCAAATGAAAATCTAACACATCCTCTTCTGACATCTTTGCGGTCAACACCGTTTCGCGACACCTCTTTATAAAATCCTCAAAACTAATGTCTTTATACCAGGTATCCAGCACGTTTTTAGGTGCTGTATCGGTATAATTTTTAAGCTTTTCTGATACTCCCATCTGATGCTGTTGGAAATACTCAAGCATCATCTTCACTCTCGCTGAGTCGGCCTCTTGCTGCAGTCTGCTATAGAGTTTCGCCATCTCTACTCGGCAAGTAGCAACATAACTTAACAGTTCACTCAGTTGTTGAAATCGCATGTTTACACTCCAAATGTTGCCAAAAGCTGGCTAAAGTATTTTTTACTCCAGCCATTATGGGGACAAACACCAATGGAATACTTGAACAAGGTCTAAGTTTGTTATTTCTAAGCTGGCTAGATTAGGAATAATTAAAAAATTTCGCTATTCCTCACGTAAACGGCCAGAAGGTGATATAGACATGAAATAACCGGATAATGAGATCTCTAGGGGAGATACACCGATATTGAAGGTTGAAGCTTAGTACGCTTTGTATTTTTTACAATGGTAATAGCGAGATTTCAGATCTGAGATAATAGAAGTTTTGAGACTGGTGTGTGGGAGTTTTTAGTCAGTGCCAGAGGGAGATTGGAGCGAGTTTTTAATTTAAACCAGAGGGGTTCGAAGCGACTCTTATTTCGAGATAGTCTATACCTTAGCAAAAAAAGGTATCAACTCTTTCAAGTAATCAACTGAGCGAATGCCGCAAATCTTTTAAATTTGGAGCGCCCATTCTTTACATAAAGAGTGGGTTCGAACCGATGACTATACCTTGGTAAGGTATCGCCCTTTTGCTCTAAAAAAAGAGTCAACTGAGCTAATGTCGTAAAACTTTTTAGTCTCGAATATTTAGCGTATTCAAAACGTTTTAAATTTGGAGCGCCCATTCTTTACATAAAGAGTGGGTTCGAACCGATGACTATACCTTGGTAAGGTATCGCCCTTTTGCTCTAAACAAAGAGTCA
>NZ_JABSSM010000041.1 GCF_013214165.1 Shewanella sp.
GATACTTTCATGGCATTTCTCGGTTTGTGATGTTTGGCGATTGATCAGATCACTAAATGTCATGAAAGTTCAATTTTATTTTGTTATCCCTATGATTATTAATATGTATTTGTGGGGATAGGTCAGGGTCAGAGTAAACTTTATCACTTGGTGCTTGCATGCGCTCCCTGAGTAGACCCTTTACAAGCTAATGATTGGCTTTTTCTTCCCTGAATGGCGTTACCTTGTAGATGTAAGAGTTTGCCCTGCGTTTCCTTAACTGCACACACATTAACCTACTTTTATTCTTGCTTACAATAGTGAATTCAACATATCCATCACATATTTATAATAGAAATATAAAACTCTGTGTTTTGCCCTAGCTTTCTGTTCTTGTTCTGTTTTCTGTTTGGTTTATGGAGCTGTTTACCGCAGCGCAGCCTGCTTATTTCTGCTTTTAAGTCACTATGAATTGTGTAGGAATAAAATGTCTAGATATTGTCTAGAGAAGAGCTGGGAAGTCCGCTCACATTTATTACTGCCGCGCTTGGACATAGCAAAAGATGTGGCTGTCCTATCTTTTTTTATAACCCTGGCTGTCTTGGTTATATGGGGGTTCGCCAGGCTTCGCCCCCTTTTTGGTTTTAAATTACTTATGCTTAGTTAGTTTTTTCTGTAAAATGTCTTCAATCCAATCAACACAGAATTTTTCTATTCTCCAATCTTCTTGGGAGGCAATATTTCTATATGTTTTATTCGATAGTAATTCAACGCGCTCTTCTCTATGCCTCTTTTCCAATATAGGTGATATATTTTTCCAGCAATTAAACGAGTGTTTGAAAAAGTAATAAGCAGCCTCTTTCTTATTGAGATCTGATAATGATTCTGCTATCCAAAGTGATGCGTACCCAAGGTTTAGTAAATTGTCAGAAATGTTGCGTGTAAATAAATAGAAGAATGATTTGTAGTAGCAAATTAAAGATTTATCAATTTCCCCTTGGAAATATAAACACTTACCAACATTACCTAAAGTTGCGTGCTCTCCCGTCTCTGGTAGCTCTGTTATGCAAGTCAGAGAATCTAAAGAGGAATTTTTTATGAAGTAATCTAGAGATTTAGCCAGGTTACTGGTTTCTCTTGTGTCTCGTTGCGCTAACGCTAAAGTGTACTTTATACTGTAAGGCTCTGGTAACTCTGCTCTATCTAACAAGTAAAGTGCTTCTTCACAAGTATTTATAGCACTGTCATAATCTCTTTTAAACCAAAAGTAATATGATCTAGTGTCACATAAACGAATATAATTATCTTCTTTTTGTTCAATTAATTTACCATAGTTTTCTATTAGTGAATCTGTGAACTCATTGTTTCCGAATTGAGTGGAAGCTTTTGCAGTATCATGAATTAAATCCTCAATCCCACTCAGTTTAGATAACGAGTTTTTATTCCAGTTTATAGCTGTAAATAAAATAGAGGTAACCCTTAAAAACTCCTCGACATATCCAGCTGAGCACATGGAATCTTGTACGTCTAATAGCGTACTAACAGCGCTTTGATAATCCTTGGCATTAACGGAAAGTTCAGCTTTATTTATGAAGTTAGAAAACTCTTGGTAGCTTAAATTAGACCCCATTTTCTCTTTCAATATTACAACCCATTTGTCATAATATTTCACAAGGTAATGAATATATTTGCTTCGTTCAGTTGGCGGATAGCTTGTGATAACGTACTCTTTAACTAATGGGTGTAATTCGATATACTTACTATCTCTTTTCTCTACAATTAAATTAAAACCTCTGAGTGACTTCAGTGCTCTTTGGAAGTTTTTGTAATTGAGTTCATCTCTTAATATTTCACTATAATCGTCTTCTGTTTCAGCTACAACAGACTCTGCTAACGTTCTTAATACTTGCTTGTCTCTTGTGTGTAGGGATTCCCAAACACTACTCAGAACATTTTTTGATAATATCGAAGTGTCATTTTTATCAATTGATATACCTGTACCAATTCTACTTAGGAATTCATTAAGAGCTTTTTCACCTTTTCTTGACTGTGCTAAAATTAAACTTAGCCATAAAGCATGTCCATTTGTTAGTTTGTGCGATCTTTTTGCGTATTCTATTAGTTTGTTTTTAGATATACCAAACATTTTTCCATTTAAAAAGTAATCAACTGTATTCGCTTCAGTAAAACCAGTTAGGTTGAGCTGCATAAATCTAGGCTTAGCATATTGTATGAATGGGCGGCAGGTAAAAATAAATTTTGAACTATGTTCGGCCGTCATTGCTATATTGAATAATTCTCCTACTCCATTTACAGGTTCGAAATTTTCTAGGTCAATATAACTATCTATATTATCCAATACAAATAGTGCCCTTTTATTGCCCAACTCACTAAAAAATAAATTTATTAATTCTGTATCAGAAAAATCAATTAAGTCATTAGATTTTATATTAGGAGATATGCTTTTTATCATCGATATTATTTTATGTTGAAATTTATGCTCTTGCTCTTTGAAGTCTTTCCATTCAGATATGGGGTAGCTTTTTTCATTTTGAAGATAATATGATGCTAGTGCAGATTTCCCACCCCCTCCGATACCTGTAATAAAAATAACTTTAAAGGTGTCAGAGTTAAGGGAGAATAGCTCTTCTTCTCTTCCAACCCAACCAGTTACAATTGGAGCTATATCACTACCGTCTATATCTTTTAGTAAAGTTGCTGCACAATCGATTTCTGTCGGATTGATTTTGTTAACCTTCTTAATTGACACCAGTTTTTCAATGTAGGTAGCTAGGTTAGAGTATCCCCCTATATTTATACATTCTAATGACTTTATTTTTATATCATTTATATTTCTAATGTCTGTTTGACTATTCGATATGAAGTAATGTTTTGGTCCATAGTTATCTTGCAAGTTTTGAATTTTTTCGAAAAGCTGTGTTACATATGGATCTGTAAAAGAAAACCCAATAAATAATATCGTATGTGTTGATATTAACTTCTGTAACTGAAATGTAGAAAACCGTTCAGTATTATATAGTGTTTTGTATTGTTCGGAAAAAATAACGCAATGATCAATACTACTTATATCACCGTGGATCTTTAATAAGAATTCATCTTCATTATCTATTTTACTAAGGTTGTAATTGCTTTTTTGAGTTATTATATTTGAGATTTCAGTGTTTTGCTCTATTAATGTGTCAAAGTTTGTAGTCACAATCTTACTAGTTAGCAAGCCTATGTTTTTGTGTAAGTCACTAACATGTTTTTTATTTAATTTTTCTTCAAATACTTTATATATTATTTTCTTGTTTTCCGATATCTTGTCTAAGACATCTAAAGGAGACATAATTTCTGAATTCATAGCTTCTAATAGCGGTTTTGACTTTTCGATATATTTTTCATTTTCGATTAATAAGTCAGTTACTATACTAGACCAGCTAGGAAAGCCGCTATTTACAGAAAGGCCCGCACCTGCAAAAATCAGTAACTTTTTGTTGTTTATAGAGTCGACTAGTTCTACTGGGATTTTTGTGTTCATGAACTATCCTAATTCATAGTAATTAATTTGATTGCAAGTTTAATTACTGTTTAAAGTGAGCATTAATGGTGCCACCCATTGTTAAATCTAACTGATTGGGTGTTTTTGGGGAAAGGCTTTCGGTGCAAAGAGAAAAAAATCAGGGGAAGTTTGATATGAATCAATTGCTTGCGCTGTGAGTGGCGTGCAAGCTTATCTTCATCCCTGAATGCTTTATTTCTAGTGAGTGCGTTTCCCTAACTGCACACACACTAACCTACTTTTAATGTGGAATTCAATAGCTCCATCACATATTTATAATAGAAATATAAAACTCTGTGTTTTGCCCTAGCTTTCTGTTCTTGTTCTGTTTTCTGTTTGGTTTACTACAAAGGGGTCGGAGCGAATCAAGGTCTATTCGAAATTATGAACCTATTACAATGATGCCAACTAACATGAAAAATCTTCTTTTGAATAGCTCAGTGCAGATGCAGATGCAGATGCAGATGCGGCTGTGACCGTCCGTGACAGGGATGTCACGGCCGAGGCTATAGGGATATATTCACGCCGTGTCACAGAAGTAACTGCACATAAGCCCACTGCAGGTGATAGATAACAATGAAGCTATGCTGTACAGCAAGCTTTCAAGTCCCATTTATCCAAAATGAAGACACAAAAAAGCCACCCGTTAAAAAGAGTGGCTTCATGGTACAAGCTAGCTAGGCTTGATAACCTAGGATTCAGAACCTAGCAAACTACCTGTAAACTACCAGCAGAAAGAGCAATAAAACGGTCTACTTAACCGTTTTAACCCCCTCTGGTGTACCCACTAACAAGATATCAGCACCGCGGTTAGCGAACAAACCGTTAGTCACTACGCCGACGATTTGATTGATCTGCTCTTCGAGCTCTTTGGGCTGCATGATCTTCATGTTGTACACATCTAAGATGATGTTGCCGTTGTCGGTCACACAACCTTCGCGGTAAACCGGATCGCCGCCTAGCTTGACCAGTTGGCGTGCCACGTATGAGCGAGCCATAGGGATCACTTCTACTGGCAGTGGAAACTCGCCTAGAACATCGACCTGCTTAGTGTTATCTACGATACAGATAAACTTGTCGGCTACGGCTGCGATGATCTTCTCACGGGTCAGAGCGGCGCCGCCGCCCTTGATCATGTCCATGCGTTTGTTGATCTCATCGGCACCATCTACATACACAGAAAGCTCATTGACAGAATTGAGGTCGTAGACCGGAATACCCAGTGCTTTCATCTTTTCGGTTGACGCTGCAGAGCTAGAAACAGCCCCTTCTATATCGGCCTTCATGGTCGCGAGAGCATCAATAAAGTGATTAACGGTAGAGCCAGTGCCGACGCCAACAATAGTATCTTTTTCAACGTATTGTAGCGCAGCCCAACCAGCGGCTTTCTTCATCTCATCTTGTGTCATGGTCGTGTCCTGTAAGGAGTTTTAAAAATTCTGCCACCATTATACCCGAGCCAGTTCAAAATACTCTACTTGCTGAATACTTGAATGTGAGCGCTAATCCTGAACGCTAGGTTGCTTAAGTGTTTTACTTTGTTTCACCTATTGTGTGTGAGGTTAAATGTTTGTAGGATTTAAGCTGTCTTAAGTAGTCATACCGGCCTAGTAATGAAAACACTAATGAGCCGGTTAGAAGATAGGGATACAGATGAAAAAATTTGCAGTAAGTTTAGTGTTGGCTGGCATGTTAACCGCATGTGGCGGTGGTTCAGATGATTCGGGTTCGACGACACCGCCACCTACACCACCTGTGACTCCCGCTCCTGAGTTAGCGCAAGATTATTGTTATACCATGAGCACTAGCATGGGGGATATTACCTTGGCTATCGATGCCACTAATACTCCTATCACGGGGGAGAACTTCAAGCAGTATGTGGATACTGGCTTCTATGATGGCTTGATCTTTCATCGTGTAGTGCGTCAATTTGTCGTGCAAGGTGGTGGGTTTACACCGGATCTGGTTCAAAAAGAGACACGAGATCCAATCGAGAATGAAGCGAGTGTCGGGATCAGTAACTTGCGCGGCACTATCGCCATGGCGAGAACCAGTGCGCCTAATTCGGCCACATCACAGTTTTATATCAATACCATAGACAATGTTAATTTAGATCAAGAACACGCTTTAGATGGTGTGGGTTATGCGGTATTTGGTAAGGTGATTGATGGAATTGAGATCGTCGACCAGATTGATATTGTCGATACCAATAACGATGTCCCAGTGGAAGTTATTGTTATCAATAGTATTTCTGAAATGACTTGCCCTGCCACATAGATTGTTTCCCATCATGAAAAGTCCTGTTTACACAGGACTTTTTTTATCATTGCAGCCTGCAGCTGTGTTCATATCACTGCTGAGCGTACCGTTTACTTAGCACTTTTTGATCCCGGCCATCAGCATGCCGGAAAGACCTAGGTTCGAGTTTACCGCTTACTGTTTTAATAGCTTGGCGCACAGTTTCACGAAATCTGCAGAGGTGACTATGCCTTTTACCCTGCCTTGATTGTCGATGACGGGTAAGCAGCCTATTTTATTATTGATGAAGTATTCCACCACGATCGCTAAAGGCTCATCGGAAGTCAGGTGCTGATATTCTTTGTCCATAATGCTTGCCACCGTTTTTGCCCGCTCTCGTCTGTCTAAGGCTCCGCTGCCGTATTTGTTGACCAGCGCCATCACAGTGGCAAGCATCTTCTTATGGGTAAGAATACCGACTAGGCGCGAGTCTAGCTCGGAGATCACCGGAAGGTGACGAACATTACGCGATGTCATCAAGGCGTGCGCATCTTTTAGGCTGGCTTGATCGCTGACACACACCACTTGAGTCGTCATTATCTCTTGTACATTCATCCACATCTCCTTATGTCTGACCCAAAAGTGAGCCGCTCAGTCACGCTTGCTTAATGGTATCACGGATAATATACCCCAATTTAAGTGCTCTTTTTAAGTGCTATTTTAAGCTCTTTTTTAAGTGATCCGCCGCCGATCCAGTCAATATAGACATTGTGTAGCATGAATGTAATAGTAGTGTTGCGTGATACTTGTTAGACCTCTTACCACTTGTGTTTATAAGGATAATAATAATGAAACGGAGATTTACTCGTCGGGATTTTTTGGAAATGTCGGCTAAAGGTGTGGGCGCGGCAGTGGTGTCATATGGCTTGATGGGCTGTAGTGACAGTAACGATGACAGTAGCAGTGAGCTTGCTGTTAAGGCTGAGTTTTTACACGGTGTCGCCAGCGGTGATCCTAGTCATGATGCCATCATCTTGTGGACCCGTGTGACCCCAGAAGTCGAAGGGGAACTCACGGTTGCTTGGGAGCTTGCCACGGACAGCGATTTCGATAATCTGGTGACCACAGGTGAAACCACCACCAGTGCCGAGCGAGATTACACCATTAAAGTCGATGCAACCGGACTGGACGCCGGGACTCAATATTTCTACCGTTTCAAGCAGGGGGAACAGGTCTCAGAAGTGGGCAAGGCGATCACCTTGCCTCAAGGGGCGATAGAACAAGTTAAATTGGCGGTTCTGTCTTGTGCCAACTTTCCCGCGGGACACTTCAATGTGTATGCGTTAGCGGCTCAACAAGAGGGGCTAGATGCAGTAATCCATCTGGGGGATTATATTTATGAATATGCTCGCGGCGAGTATGCCAGCGAGCATGCCGCCGACATGGACCGTGAGGTTTTACCTGCAGGGGAACTCTTCACCTTAGGTGATTATCGTAGCCGTTATGCGCAATATCGCACCGATACCAGCCTGACTGACTTACATGCCAAGGTGCCTTTTATTACGGTATGGGACGATCACGAAGTGGCTAACGATGCCTGGCGGGATGGCGCCGAGAATCACAATGAGGAAGAAGGTGATTTCGATGCCAGAAAGCAGGGCGCCCTGCAAGCCTATTTTGAGTGGTTACCCATACGCCCCTGGCGTGAAGGCAATCATGAGGAGATATACCGTTCCTTCAGTTTTGGTGATCTGGTCGATCTTCACATGCTAGATACGCGAGTCTTAGCCCGTGATAAGCCCTTAGATTATGCCGATTATATCGATCCTGTGACTAAAGCCATGGACAGTCAGAAATTTATGGCGGCAGTGACCGGGACTGAGCGAACCTTACTGGGCAGTGAGCAGCTGCAATGGTTGCAATCTAGCCTGCTGACAGCGACCGGAAAGTGGCAAGTGCTGGGGCAGCAAGTCTTGATGGGCAGTATGTTGCTACCGGCAGCGATAGCCATGCAGCAGCTGAGCGTGACAGAGTTTGGCGAGTTGGCGGCACTGGCGCAAATTGCCGCCCGTTGGGAGGCGAAAGATCCGACGGTTACCACATTTGAATATACCTTTCTTATCGAAAACCAGCACCGACTTACCCCCGAGGCCATGGCTTTACTACAGATGCCCTCAGTCCCCTATAACTTAGATGCTTGGGATGGCTACGCCTATGAGCGGGAGGTGGTTTTGGCCACGGCTAAGTCTATGGGTTGTAATCTGGTGGTACTGGCGGGAGATACCCATAATGCTTGGGCAAATGAGTTAATAGACAGTCATGGTGACCGTGTGGGGGTGGAGTTTGCCACCAGCTCGGTATCTTCTCCCGGACTAGAGTATTACCTGGGGATCCCGCAGGAGCAGCAGGTGCAAACCGAAGCTGGAATTCTGGACATGGTAGAGGGTCTCAAGTATACCAATTTAAGAGACAGAGGCTTTATGGTGCTCACCTTCACCGCCGAGCAGGTACGCAGTGATTGGCATTATGTCGATACCATACTTTCTACAGATTTCAGCGAAGATATGAGCAAACAGCAAGCGTGTGTTTGCCAGGTGGGGACGGCGCAAGTGGTGAATGTCAGTAGGGGTTAGCTTGTAAGCCAGAACTTGACGGTA
This sequence comes from Shewanella sp., assembly GCF_013214165.1. Taxonomy (GTDB): domain Bacteria; phylum Pseudomonadota; class Gammaproteobacteria; order Enterobacterales; family Shewanellaceae; genus Shewanella. The sequence continues at coordinate 8,437 of NZ_JABSSM010000041.1, forward strand.
AACCATGAGCCGCATCTAATTAAGGTGTGGCTTATTTTTTTGATTGTTCTGTTTCGATACACTATTTTCAATAGCACTTTTTCAATAGCACTGTCCGATAGTATGCTGCTTTCACCCCCCTGCTTTACTCTCCGAGTTAGCCATTAATTTGAGGCGATAAATCAAATAAATGCGATTAGGGTCTAAGTTTTTATTTTAAATGAGGCAACAAATCTCATTTTAGTATAAAATTCGGCCCCAAAATCTGGTAGATGCCTACACTTTAACCTGTGGTTATTCACTGGCATAAAATAGCGCATATTCCGTCTTTGGAATGAGCGTTTTACCTACCAAGTTGACCTAAATAAATAACAAGATGGGGATGGTCGAATGTCAGATAAACACTTTATTACCGCACAGGAATTGCTGGAAGATTCATTTCGCCTGGCGGCGCAGGTTTATGAGAGCGGTTTTCGTCCACAATTTATCGTCGGGATCTGGCGTGGTGGTGCACCGATAGGGATCGCGGTGCAGGAATATTTCGATTTTAAAGAGGTAGAAACCGATCATATTGCGGTTCGTACTTCTTCTTATTACGGGATCGGCACCGACAAGCAGAACAAGAAAATTAAGGTTCATGGGCTGCACTATATCGTCGAGAATGCCAATGCCGATGATGGTTTGTTGATCGTCGATGATGTGTTCGATTCTGGCCGCAGCATACACGCACTCATGGATAAGCTCAGCGAGTTGATGCGTTTGAATATGCCAAAAGATGTGCGTATCGCCTGTCCTTACTATAAGCCCAAGAATACTTCGGTACCGTTAAAGCCTGATTATTACATTCATGAGTCGGAAGAATGGTTAGTCTTTCCCCATGAAGTCTCTGGTTTATCGCCCGAGGAGATCCTCGAAGGCAAGAGCGATCTGGTCAACATTAAACAGCTGTTCGTTTAAGCTAGGCTAAATCCGCTGGTCAATAAAAAACCAGTGCATAGCGATATGCACTGGTTTTTTGTTTTCATCGCTGGGAAGCTATAGCTTATCTATCTGTTCACCGAGTTGATATGACTTGTCAGTGACTATGGTTTCGAGTGTCGCGACGCGCTCTTGTAGTTTGATGAGCTCTGACTTAAGCCCATCCACTTCAATGTTATCGAAGCTGTTTTTTCTCTGCTTGTATTCTTTAAAGGCCTTCACACCGAATACGGCAATGATGGCGACAGTGATGACTTCAAATGGTCCCATATTTCTAATTCCCTCTAGGCTTTCTTTGCAACTCTGCTTGAGCTTATTCTAATTGTTGGTATTGGTTGATTGTTAATCATGATATAAGCATTTATAAAGCAATATCTACGCCATTAATAAACACCCTAGCTTATCAATTGCTTAATGTATTTTCATCGGGGTAAAATATCAAGTATTAGCACTTATTACTAAATATTAATCATATAAACCAGCTTGTCGTGACCTAGTTACCCGCACGCTCACCAGATAGCCCTTAGCGCAGCAGGCGCTCCTTGATGGCGACACACTGCAACTCACTCTGGTGTGTTTGTAATAAGGCTTTGCGAGTAGTAGCCGAGAGTCCATGCTGGCTGTCTATGGTCTTTTCGAGCATGGCAATGCCAGCATGATCGCACCGAGTCGGGATCAAGTATCGGCCATAAGGTTGCATGAAACGGTCACTCTTTTGCTGGTCTACTTGAGTCAGCGACTCGAGTCTCTGCTCTGAGCTGGCTAGGCTCAATCTCTGTTGCTCTCTTGGATACAGATGGGCCATGGCGATATTGAGGGTTGAAAATGGCAGCTCAGTGCCATGGTGAATTTGACTCAGCCAGTAGCGTTTAATGCCGGCTTCGGGTCTGGATACCTGGGCCGCGATGGCTGAGGCCTGTCCTCGCAGGCTCAGATCTGTAGCTAGCTCTCGGTCTATCAGGGAGCGGCTGCCTAAATAATCATAACGATTGAGCTGGATGATGATGTTCCAGCGCATCTGTTGATCTATTTTCAAGCCCTTGATACTGGAGTGGCCTGCCAATAATGTCGCTAGGTGAGTCAAGGCATCCGTGCTGCGTGAAAATTGAATATATGCATCAAACCAGAGGCGTTGAATGTCGGCGCTTTCACCGTTGGCCATGGCCTTTCTCAGGCTCATCTGCTCTAAGCCTTTCAGTGCCATCTGAATATAACTAGCGTGACTTGGCAGTATCTGCTCAAGGTGGGATTTACTCTGCCCCAGATTAGTCAGCACCTGTGCCAGGATGGCTGCTTCCTTCTCCTTGGGGAGATTAATGAAGGCCATGCCCAGGTAATCATTTAAGGGCAGGACACCGTCAGATACGCTCTCCCACAGGCTCTGCCATAACATGGAACGCAACTGAGGCTCATTGACCATATTGAGATGTTGTTTCACCGTCTCCAGCGAGCGGCTATCTAGGCGTACTTTCACGTAGCCTGAATCGAGATAGTTCGGATAGACAAGGTCTGGGCATCGAGTGCCAATTAACTGCCTAACTGGTGTCCTCTCTCCCTCGTAGGTTAGCGACATTGAGCGGACCCTGTGGAGCTCGTTTCTCCCCTTAGTGAACAGGGCCAAGGTAATGTTCTGCTGCCTCAGGGTCGGGTTCAGCTCAGAGGCTGGAGATTGTAGCAGGGCAAATTCACTGATGCGGTTATTGTGACAGACGAACTCAGCCCTTAGGGTATTCACCCCAGGAGTGAGCAGCCAATCTTGCTGCCATTGGAGCAGATCGACTCGGGTGTGGAGACTTAGGCTGGCGAAAAAGTCGCTTGGGCTGACGCTTAGGTAGGCAAATGTTTCCAGGTAGCTTTTCAGGCCTAGTCTAAAATCTGACTCGCCGAGCAATTGTTCGAGTCCCACTAGACTCGCCTCTCCCTTAAAGATGCCGACCGAAGGCTGTATCGCACCATAGGCATGATTGGCGAAGAGGGCATCATCCCTATAAGCTCTGGATTTAATCGGATCATAGAAGGACTTAGATGCTTGGGGGTCATCACCAAGTTGAGCCAAGGTCTTGTTGGTTATCTGGGAGCGTAAACTCATAGGCAGCCAGCTTTGATCCCACCAGTTCATGGTTGTGAGCGCGCCAAACCATTGGCTGGAGAGGCCGGTCATGCTGGTTATTGCGATATTTTTTTGTTGCTCTTGCGGTGAAATACTTGAAAAGAGAGCGATATTCTCATCTATGCGAGTAACCGCTGCGCTGGCTATCGAGTCCTTGTTGGTCTGAGTCGGGCTCAGCAGCACATCGAACTTGTTGAACGGGTAGTCGGCGTGTAAGTACTCCTCCATAAAAGCTAGCCCTTTAGCCATATCTTCAAACCAGAGTCGAGGCGAGATCTCATGCGCGATAGCTTGCCTGGCAAACAAGCGAATGGGGTATCTTGATTGAGTGCTGTCGTCTTGCCACACGCGGTAGGGGCCGGCGTGCAGGGAAAACATATGCGGGCTTAATCTTGGGCTAGTGGGGAATTGCCATTGGCTTGACTCGGATGAGTCTATGATTTCCTGCTCCTTGACTGAGCTGATGACCAGCCAGTCTTTGGCCACGGTGACATTCAGGCTATAGCTGGCCTTTAGATTGGGTTGATCGAAGGCGGGAAACATCATGCTGGCCCCATCGGGGGAGAAGTGTGATTCGAGATAGACGTTAGCATCGGCTGGGTCCACGAAGCGCACTAAGCCCATGCCATCGTTGCCATAATTTTGTGAGTAACTGACTTCTACTGTGTTCTTACCAGACAGCAAGAGATTCGGGCTCAAGATTAAGGCCTTACCGTTATAGCTGGGGTAGATTTTGTGGCCATTAATGATAAATGATTTTATGTCGGCGCGGAGCAGGTCTAAGGAGAGCGGCGTACTGGGATCGGCGAGTTGAAACTTCACCTGTGTGGTACCACTGAAGTGCTCTGATTGTGTTAAATCTAAGTCTATTTGATAGCTGACTGCCGATACTCGGGCACGACGAGACTGGGCTAAGGCTAGCTTAGCGGCAGCAGACTCGAGTGAAACGCTATCGTGAACCTTAGGTTGACCGGTGCTGTTACATGAGATGAGCAGTAGTGAGACAAGGCAGAGCAAACAGACACGCAGTAGATTCACAGCTGGGTTCCCGGCAGTTGAGTGATGAGTGGCAACACTAACCGATTTCTTTGCCGAGTGCGATATTCTTTGCCCAGTGAGGTAAAGGCCGGCTTGATTGACGTTTTTTAGGAAGGGGACTTGGGTATAAAAATGCCAGTCATCTAGACTGGCATTGTTTTCATTATGGCAAGCTGAACGCCTAGGCTAAATTACAAGCCTAGGAATGATTTAGACTTAACCTTGCGGATCTCTTTCTCATCAGACCATTCGATAAGGCCAGTTTCGAGATCCATCAGACGCATGGTCATCTTGTAGTAAACATCTTTAGTGCTGCCTGATTGCTTAACTATGCTGGAAAGGTTGCCGTAAAGCATGTACTGGGCGCCAATTTGACGACCGAAGCTGATGGCGGTAGATGGGTCAACCATACCGGCATTGTTCTGGTAATCGAGTTGCTTACGCACGGAGTCGACCTTGGTCATATCGATAAAGCGGAACTTACCCGAGCGCAGTAACTTGTTGCTGATCGAGTCGGTGACCGATTCAGTATCGATATGCTCAGAAGTCTTGTTCTTGATCTTATCGACGAACATGATGGGGCGGTCGTTGACTGTCATCGCCACGATAGGTGGGAACGTCAGCATGCTATCGACCATCTTAGCCGTGATGGCTTGAAGATCTGCAGAACCGAAGTTTTCATTGACAGTTTCCACCTCGGTGGCGTCACCGTATTGAACTTTTGATTGACAACCAGCCAGTCCGACAGCGACAGCTAGCATAAAAATGAGTTTAAAATTTTTCATAGTGGCTTCCATTAAATGTGTATTAGATGATTATTGAATAAAAACGTGTGCGACTACCAGTGTCTATTACCCAGACTAGGGTAGTTCTACCGCTTTTTACTTCTATCTCTTGGCTCGGTGAATTATCGAGCTTGAGTGAGTAACTGCCCTTTTTAAGGTAAGTTCTCGCAATTTGTGCCTGTTGGGGCAAGGTGAGCCAGCTGCGTCTATCGGCTTGCTCCGTTATGATATTGAATAACTGCATGGCGATGGAGGCAATATCGACTTGGTTATGTTTCTTCTTGCTGCTGCTCTCTACTCTTCTGGCCATCTCAGACTTGGCATAGATTCTGGCTGCCTGCCTCACTAAGGCGGCCGGGAGATCTTCCTTGAGGGCCGTGATCGCCAGTGCATCTATATTGGCGATGGGCGCCGCGATTAAGGTCTTGCCTAAGCCGTTTATGTTACCTTTTGCAATGGGACGAGAGTTTGAAGTATAGCTGGCTAATGAGGCTGTCTGCCAGTTTCCATGGATCGTGAAGGGCACCGTTATACTTTTTTTCTCAGGCACAAAGCCACGTTCGAGCAGGATTATAACCTGGCCCTCTCCCTGCTCTTGCATCTTAGGCTTACCCCAACGACGTTCAAACTCCTCCTGCTGAGGCATGGAGAGTTGTGTCGCTAGGCGGACCAAGTCTTGTTGCAGATAGGGGTTGTCAGGGGTAATTTGCGCGGCTTTACGATAATCGATAAACGCATCGTTGGGCTCGCCTAAAATCTCATGTAACAGGCCAGTGGTGTAGTAGCTATAGGCATTTAAGAAGGAACTGGTGACTGTGCCTGCGGCCTTGCCGAGTTTATTCACTTCTGCATCTATGGTGCCGTTCGCCATGGCTTGAACCGATTGCTGTGATTTTTGATACCTGGCCTGTTCCGAGCTCTGCAGCTGATTGCTGCGTCTGACTTCTACTAAGGCGCCGTCTCGATCGCCAGTGAATAGGTAGTTGAGCGCCTGGTATTGGTGCAACATCACCCGCTCATAACCTGGCCCGCGATAGGGGATCACATTGTCGTTAATCAATAGACTGCTGGCGGTGGCACCTAGATCCGTGACACTCAAGGTAGCCTTATCATCAAAGGCTAGGTAGGCCGAAACGGCTGCTCGATAGTAAGTTTTACTCGCCTCAAAATCACCGCTTATCTGAGTGACTCGTCCGGCCTCCTGGGCATAGAGTAGGCCATCTGCGCCTGAGATATTCGACGCCACATCTTGAACCCCTTTCATCGGGGTATCTGTGTTGAGTTGGGCTTTTACCGGGGCAATTTGCGACGGATAATTGATAAAAATGCTGTTAAATGCACAACCAGACAGGCTGAGGCTCAACAGAGGGATTAATAGCCAATGTTTCATGGTGATCTTCATGGTACGTGTCATCGTACGGCCTCATTGAGGCTATTACTGGCTTTCATCGCGCTCCTTTCATGAACCTTCAATCTTTAGCTCTCATATTTAATAGTGAGGTGGCGGGCCCTCATCTGACTGACTCACTATGTCACTCGGTTCTGCGGTTTGTAATTTACTGACTAAGAGTCGTATTGCTTGCTGCTGATCAGACATCAGATCATTTAACTTGATCACTTGCTGATTGAGATCTTCTATGGTGGCATCCTGAAATGCCAGTTTCATCTCAAGATCTTCGACTCTCTGTTCTAATTGTTCCATTTTGACCTCTAATGGACAGGTACTGGCCAAGTCTCGACTAAGCCATTGCTGCTGATGGTACGGATCTGGTTTGAATCCAGGTTAGCGACAGAGTATACAACGGCGCCCTTGATTTGGGCATGTTTGGTACGCTGAACCTGCCAACTGGCTAAAGAACGACCGGTTTTGATGTCCCAGACTCGAACTTCTCTCGCCGGGGTGCCCGTCAGGAGCAATGTATCATGGTTTGAAAATCGCGCCGCCGAAAAGTTCATTTTTCTGCGGTTGATATTCAACTGACTGATTTGTTCGCCGGTGAGATTATCCATGATCTTGGCGATGTTAGTGCTGTCACTAATAAATGACAGGCTGCCGGCGTCATTCAAGCTCACCTTGATGACTCGGTTATCGAACTGCCAGCGATGAATGGGTTGACCCGAGGTGGTGTGCCACAAGATGGCCTGCATATCGTTTGAGCCGGTTAGGGCCAGTTTGCCATCGGCGGAAAGGGTCACGCTATTCACTTTTTCTGAATGGCCGAGAAACTTAATTAAGGAAGGGGTCTTGGTGGCAGCCGACGGCATCAGCGACATGACACTGCCATCGGTGAGGCCTATGAGCAATGAACCTGAGTCGGATACTGCCACACTTTGCCCGGTCGATGGCAGTGACCACCAACCTAAAGATGAGCCATTTAAGATGCTCCATAGGGCGACTGATTTTCTGCTTAAGGAAGCGGCAAACATTTCATTGGCCGAGATGGCGACATCGAAGGCTTCATTATCAGATTCACCGTGTATCCAGGTATATTTCTGCTGTTGGGCTTCGAGATCCCAAAGCTGGATCCCGCTATTGGCCGTGCTAATCAGGACGAGTTGTCCACTCTGCGACAGGCTGGCATCATAGCTAGGCTCTGTGAGCAATGCCTGTGTGTCTAAGGCATCAGGCTGACAAGCTGAAATAGCGAGAGTGCAAAAAACAATCGAAAAGATTTTTTTCATGAACTTCTCCTTATTGCTGTTGTCTCTAGCTCAAGTGAAATTGCATTTACATCGTTTGATTAAACATAAGTAATGTAATTGGAATAACGTATTTAACTAGTATAAAGTGGATCGCCTTATAAGATAAGGTTATTGTCCCGACTAGAAGATCCTGAGGAAGCTTTTTAATGAAATCTATTTATAAATTATCACTGGTTGCTTTGGCCGTTATCGGTCTGTCAGCTTGTAATCAAGCGCCAAAAACAACTGAAGCAGCAGCCGTTGAATTGAAGACACAAGCACAGAAAGAAGCTTACAGTGTTGGTGCATCTATTGGTAAATACATGTCTGGCCATATCAAGGAGCAAGAAGAGCTTGGTATGCCAGTCGATCGTGACCTTATTGTTGCAGGTTTTAGTAGCGGTCTTAATGATCAGCTTAAGCTGACAGAAGAAGAGATGCAGACAGTTCTTCAGGGGCTCGATGAGAGATTAAATGAGAAGCGTGAATCTCAAGCGACACTTCTTGCTGAGAAATCTTTGGTCGATAGCGCTGCATTCTTAGAGACTAATAAGGCTAAAGAAGGCGTAGTCACCACAGAATCTGGTCTTCAATATGAAGTAATGACCCCTGGTACGGGTGACAAGCCTACGGCCGAAGACATGGTCGAAGTTCATTATGTCGGTACGCTTACCGATGGCACTGAGTTCGATAGCTCGGTCGCTCGCGGCGAGCCGGCTAAGTTCCCGCTAAACCGTGTTATCACAGGTTGGACCGAAGGTCTGCAGCTTATGCCTGTTGGCGCTAAGTACAAGTTTGTTATTCCGGCTGAGCTCGCTTACGGCGAACGTGATACTGGGACTATCCCGGCTAACTCAACCTTGATATTCGAGGTCGAGCTACTCTCTATCGAGAAGGCGAGTGAACCGACAGCCGAAGTTGCTGGCGATGATCATGGTCACGCTCACTAGTTTTCGCTTGTTTGCACACTAACGCAATTGACCAAGAGGGACGCTTAGGCGTCCTTTTTATTGGCTGATGTTTAGAGTTATAGATTTAGTGAAAGGAGGTCGCACATAGGGACTCGCTTTAGGGTAAAATGACCAAGAGATAGGGTTAATTTGTTGAGTAATAGGTTTTAGTATGGAATATGAGTTTCGGCGTAATACCATGACAGGCACTGTGATTGCGAATTTTAGTATGGATCATGAGGTGTTAGGTTTCTGGTTCGTCGAGGAGCTGGGTGAGTGCAAAGATAAGTTTAATGAACTCAAGCTGATCATCGAACAGTTACAAGTGGGTTCACTTATCGAAAGGCGCTGGCTCGGTAAGGCATTATCACTGGAGCTGGACAGTGAGCAGGTCAGAGTGTTTGCCAACGAATTAGACGATGGGTTAGATCATGAGTTTGAAGATGACATGTCACTCTATAACGGTGAATCTGAGGCTTTTTGTGGTTTAGAAGATTTCCAGTCGGCATTATTGAGCTGGCGAGAGTTTCTCGATGAGACTCGTTAGAGGCTGTGCCTTCAAATAGAGTCACCCATTAAAAAGGCAGCCATTGGCTGCCTTTCTCATTAAAATTGGATCACAGCTTAAACGCTACTGTTTCAGATACCGCACCGCCATCTCGGTTCTCGATTTGGCATTGGCCTTTCTCAGTAAGTTCTTCACGTGAACCTTGACCGTGCCTTCGCTGATATGCAATTGCTCCGAGATGGTACGATTACTCTTTCCCTGGGCCACGAGTTGTAAGATCTGTAACTCTCTTGGGGTCAGGTTATCGATCCAGTCCTGCTCATCGGGTGCATCTTTAAGTTCATAGAGGTAGTCCTCCACCGACTCGCTGATCACTCTATGCCCCTGCATGGCTTGCTTGAGTTTCTCTAATAGCAGGTCGGGCTCGGTATCTTTCAATAAATAACCATCGGCACCGGCTCTAACCAAGCGAAGGACATCCTGTTTGGCATCGGAAACCGTGAGAATAACGATGCGCGAGGTGACCCCTTCCTGACGCAGGCCGTTTAAGGTGTCTAATCCAGTCATGCCTTTCATGTTGAGATCGAGTAGCACGATATCCGGCTCATTTTCTTCGGTAGCCGAGAGGGCATCTAATCCACTCCCAGCCTCACCAAAGAGGGTAAAATCTGAGTCAGAAGTGATTAATTGGCAAATACCGCGGCGTAACAGCGGGTGATCATCGACAACGAGCACTGAATAAGGTTTGCCCATTTTTTAAAGCGCCTCCTGCAAGGTGTTTTCTTATGCCTTGTATTGTATACAAAGACAAAGACAAATATGAAGTTAATCATTTATCTAGGCTGGTTCCTGCTGAGGAGGGAAAGTCAGTGTTACTCTGGTCCCTCCTTCGGGATTGCCGCTGAGAGCCACTATACCCGATAAGCGGCTCGCACGCTCATGCATAATGCCTATGCCGAAATGCAGATCACGTATTTTAACCTTTTCTATGCCGACACCATTATCACTGATGGTGATGGTGACATGGGTATCTGAACCTTTAAAACATCGAATGTTAATTTGGTCTGCTTGGGCATGCTTGATGGCGTTAACCGTGGCTTCTCGGGTTAATTGCAACACATGGATATGTTGATGGGCGCCGAGCAGTTGCATGGGCAATTTATAATCTAAGCTAATGTTAGCCTTGGTTTGGCTCTTAAGCTGCTCTAACATGGCTTCGATGGCGTGGTGTAAGTTAGGCTCCTTGACAGTCAGCCTAAAGGTCGATAAAAGCTCTCTTAATTGCACATAGGCGGTGTTTACCCCTTCATTGATTTCAGCTATCTGCTGTTCGACTTGGGGGCTGCGACAAGCTGTGTCCAGCCCTTTAGACAGTAGGCTGACTTGGATCTTTAAGAAGGAGAGGATTTGACCTAAGGAGTCATGCAACTCCCTGGCGATGACGCCCCGCTCTTCCATCAGTGCGAGTCGTTGCCTCTGCTCTCCGGCATTATAGATGACTATCGAGCGAGCCAGCATGATGGCAAAATTTTCGAACAGTTGATAATTGGGCTCCACGCTGGAGTTGGCCTCTAAGTAACCCAGCTCATTGGATTCAAACTTAAGCGGGAAATAGGTCTGGCAATTCGCTTTCTGAGGCCAGCCGCCGTCGGCCTCAATGACTAACTCCTCTTCATTGTCCTGCACTATCACCAGACGAAGAAATGTCTCAGGTTCATGGGCCCTTAGCTGATTGAGTGCGGTTTTCAAACTGCTAATTTCGAGCTTACCCGAGTGGAGCATGACCAAGTTATCGTACAAGAGGGTTAACTCGTTATTACTGCGAGTCAGGGCTAATGTTTTATCTTGTACCTGCCTCTCTAAGTTTTGGTAAAGGGTTGATAGTTCCTTGGCGGTAGATTGGAATGCATTACTTAAGGCGCTGAGTTCAATATACTCAGATTTAGGCATCTCTACATCGAAGTTCCCTTTGGATATGGTATTGGCCGATTCCATTAACTGATTGAGGGGCGCGACCACTTTTCGTTTGGTGAAAAGTACCGCGATGAAAGCGATAAACAACATTAAGGCGAGGCCGATAATTTGACTCACGACTAACAATTTCAATTTGAATGCGGCGTATTGCTCAGTTTCCAGCACCAGTAGATCGATAGTATCGACAAAGTCTTTCAGCGCAGCGGCGTAGAGGCGTGAATTTTCCTCCTCGATATAAGATCTCATCACCTTCCATTTGTGAATAACCAGAAGATATTGATCCGTGAGCTCGTCGGGTGTTTTCCAGTCGAGTGAGCGCTTGAGTGCATCTGAATAGAGGGTGTCTTCAAACTCCTCTATCTTTTGCAAGGCATTTTCACTACCCGAGTTGGCATAGAACATCAAACGATAGCTCTGCATTCGCAAAGAACCAGATGCGTTGATGGCCCTGGCATCCCCAAGACTGTAAGCTAAGTTGACGATGGCGAAGCTCGCCAGACTACTCGATAATAATATTAAAGTTAACATTAGACCCAAAATGGTCGACGTTAAACTGCCTTTTTTCATTAGTTAAAAACTCGCTAAATTACGTTTAATAGTCAATTCGTTAGACTTGTTCTAATTTAGTTGCCACTTAAACCTATTAACAAATAGGTAAAAGTGTGAACAACAGCACCTTTACATTTTGATCTACCGCAAACTTTATACTGGATACCTCTTTAGAGGTATGTCTAAACATGTGTTAAGGGGCTAACTTCGGCCTTGGAGATGATGTGGTTATTAAGACTACTATAAAAAGTAACACGGAGATGAGATGGTGAGAACATTAACTAAAAAATCCTTTGCCCTAAGTGCATTGGTCGCAGCGAGTCTGATGACTTCCGGCGTGATGGCCGATAATAAAACTGAGCCTAGAAACCAAGTGTATAAAGATAAATTTTCTAAGCAATACAACAGCTGGCATGAAACTTCTGAGAGCTCTGAGATTGTCGATGTGCTGGAAGCCGATCCAAACCTAGTGGTGTTGTGGGCAGGCTATGGCTTCTCTAAAGATTATAACAAGGCCCGTGGCCATATCTACGCGGTAACTGATGTTCGTAATACCTTACGTACCGGCGCCCCTAAGTCAGATGCCGATGGCCCAATGCCTATGGCATGTTGGAGCTGTAAGGGCCCGGATGTACCTCGCATGATAGAGGAGCAGGGGGAAGACGGTTACTTCACGGGGAAGTGGTACAAAGGCGGCGCAGAAATCGTCAACACTATCGGTTGTAGCGATTGTCATGTGAGCGGTAAGTCTAAACTGCGTATCTCGCGTCCTTTCGCCGTGCGCGCCATGGAAACGATCGGCACGCCATTCGATGAAGCTTCTCGTAAAGATAAGCAGTCTATGGTCTGTGGCCAATGTCATGTGGAATACTACTTCGAGAAGACTAAAGATCACAAGGGCTTCGTTAAGTTCCCTTGGGATCAAGGCATGACCGTAGATGGTGCCGAAGCCTATTATGATGGGATTCAGTTTGCTGATTGGACTCACAAGATCTCCAAGACGCCTATGTTGAAAGCACAGCATCCTGGATATGAAACCTGGAAGCTTGGCGTACATGGACAGAACAATGTCAGTTGTACAGACTGTCACATGCCTAGAGTCAAGAATGCCGAAGGCCGTAAGTATACCGATCATAAGGTGGGTAACCCATTCGATCGCTTCGAAGAAACGTGTGGTACTTGTCATGAACAGAGCAAGGAGTTCATGGTCGACCTGACTAATCAGCGTAAGGTGAAAGTTCAAGAACTTAAGTTGGCAGCGGAAGGTCAATTGGTTAAGGCTCACTTCGAGGCTGGTGCAGCTTGGGAAGCCGGTGCTACCGAAGCCGAGATGAAGCCAATTCTTACCGATATTCGTCATTCACAGTGGCGCTGGGATTATGCGACAGCCTCTCACGGTGTTGCGGCTCACGCGCCGACTGAAGCCCTGCGTATCTTAGGTACAGCGGTAGATAAGGCGGCAGATGCTCGGGTTAAGCTCGCTCACCTGCTGGCGAATAAAGGTGTTAAACAGCCAATCTCATACCCTGACACTTCTACCAAGGCTAAGGCACAAGCTGCCATGGGCATGGATATGAAGAAGTTGAATGCCGATAAAGCTGAGTTTAAGAAGACTGTACTGCCTAAGTGGGATGCAGAAGCTAAGAAGCGTGAAGCGACGTACTAGCTAACAATGATTCTGCTAAGTGCTAGCAGCATGATAAAGCCAAGCTTATCAAGCGCTAGAGACTAAAGATAAGCAAGGTTAGCGCAGGCTCTTAAATAAAAAATCCGCAGCGAGTTAGCTGCGGATTTTTTTATGTCCGAAATCAATACTATGTAAAATAATGGGTCATATTTAGCCCATTTTCTCGCACTTTTTAGCGAGCCGGCCGCTAGTTCGCTAAATTAAGCCTGATCACATTTTCACCTTGGTTCATTTGTTTTTATGGTCATTCCCGCAATGCTTGTGGGCGGGGAACCCGCTGTTTTGGCTAGTCTTCGAATGAAGCTGGATGATATTTTTTGTGTGGGTTCATCTTTTTTGGTGAGGGGGGAAATGCTATAGTTTCAAATGATTAGCGAATGTGGACGCTTCAATTCGATGATGTTTTTATTCAGAATGGTATCAGTAGCGAGTTATGGCAGAGCAAAGTAAGCGATAAGCTGTAAGTGATGAGTCAGAGCCGAACCTTGGCGCTAGAATTTCTTACCACTTACCACTTACCACTTACAGCTAGTTGCTGTTAAACGCCGCGCCAGTTGCGCATCTGATTGGCTTCTTCCGACAGCACTACCACTTCTGAGCGGGTCATCATATCTTGCAAAGAAAGTTTATCGCCGTTGATCAAGATCCACAGGTTGCCAATTCCTAACAGAGACCATACCAGACGAGCCGAGGCCGTGATCATACTCAGGCATTGGCCGTTTGGGTGTTGGATCTTGAGTTTCCAGGCGCGCATGCCTAAGGTTTGACCGCCGTAGCTCCAGAAGGAGATGTAAAACAAACCCACACACAGGGCTATCCATAGCTGGTATATGCCCTTGTAAAGCGAGTCGCTATTGAGCAAGTCTGATACATGCTCATAGGTTCCCATGTCTATCAAGCCTGAAGAGGTGAGGGCGGTAAACACGCCAAAACCTATGGCGCCGGCTATCATATAGACAGCTACCGCGAGTAGAAGATCATAGACGGCGGCGCCGCCGCGGCGAAAGAATCCCGCACGAGGGAAGTTAGCATGTTCGCGGTTTGGCATTGAGCTTTCGGTCATTTTGGTGTCCACTCTCACATTCAGTTTTCGTTGCTGTCGTTGTTCGTCTACATTCTAAGGTTTAGGCCCTAAGACCAAGGTTCTAAGTGCTAAGCTTTGGCTTTTGGGTCATCTTTAATGTAATAGATATCGCTAAAGCCCATACGAGCGAATTCTTTATCTCTGAAGTCTCTGACTGCTGCAGAGCCTTTCGATGTCATGGCGACTTGCTGCTCCATCATATGGTAGCGGGTCAGATCGACGCCTTCGGCGGCTGCAATGGCCTCATGGATATCATGATGCTTGTCGTAAGCAAAGTTGATCTCTTTCGCTTGTTTCTTATATTTGTACGTTACTCTTACTGCCATAATCTTCTCTATCGATTCTCTTGTACTAGTTGTTTATTCGCCTACATGACGAAACAGCTCGGTGATAATGACCATTTACGCTGCAACACACCCGAATCAAGAGGCTAGGCGTCCAGTCTCCTGAGTCTATATTTCGTAGGTGCATCATTTTACACTGGCAGCCTAATGTATCCCAGTATGATACGTTATTTTAGGTATCTTTGCTCTAGATGACGCCTAAAGAATTTAGGGTTTAGGGTCTCTCCTGTGGCGTGTTTTACTAGCTCTTCGGTGGTCAATAAGCAACCCTGAGACCAGATATTCTTGTCGAGCCAATCGAAAACCTGCGCTATGTTACCTCGGGCCAGCAGTTCGTCCACTGGCCCCAAACTTGTTTCCATGGCGAATCTAAATTGCGCCGCGTACATGGCTCCTAAGGTATAACTGGGGAAATAGCCTAGTTCACCTACGGCCCAATGGATGTCTTGCATACACCCATTACGGTAATCATCTCGGGTATCTATGCCTAACAGGGACTGCATATGCTCCGCCCAGAATTCGGGGAGGTCGGCAACGTCTAAGCTACCGTCGACTAAGCCCTTTTCGGCTTCAAATCGCAATAGAATATGACATGGGTAAGTGACCTCATCGGCGTCGACTCGTATTAAACCTGGTTTGACTCGACTATAGATGTGATTTAATTCAGCTATGGATAGTTGGCTGTTGAGGTGCTTGCGTATCTTGGGCTGGATCTGAGATAGAAAACCTTTGCCACGACCTAGCTGCATCTCACAGAATAGACTCTGGCTCTCATGTATCGCCATGGAACGATGACCGCCAGCAGGTTGACCACGCCACTCTTTAGGCAGTCCCTGTTCATATCTAGCGTGTCCAGTTTCGTGGACTATCCCCATTAAGCCGCTGGTAAAATCTGCTTCATCGTAACGTGTGGTTAAGCGTATATCGCCGGGTACGCCGCCACAGAAAGGGTGACTGCTGACATCTAAACGACCTTGGGTGAAATCAAACCCCAGATATGCCATCACATCCCGGCCCAGTGCCTCCTGGTTTTGCGCCGAACATCTAGCTAAGGATATCTTGCTGTCATTGGCTTGTTGCCCTTGAACTGTCTCGATCAATCCGGGTAGCCAGGATTTGAGATCGCCAAAAACATGCTCGAGGCGCTTGGTGGTCATGCCTGGCTCAAACTTATTTAATAGGGCATCGTAGGGGGTTAAATTTTGTGCCTGTGCCCGTATCGAAGCTTCCTCTTTTACCAGGGTCATCAAGGCTTCAAGGTTAGGCTTGAACCCTTGCCAGTCATTATTGGCTCGCTGATCACGCCAAGCATGTTCGCAGCGGTAGGCTAGCTGTGTTTTAGCTTGAACAAGATCGGCGGGAACGACATTGGCTTGCATGAAGTGATAACGGATCTCTCTGAGGTTAGACATTTGGTGGCTATCGAGTCGCTCTTCTTCAGCCTGTTTGATACTGGTTTCGATAAAACGAGCTGTTTTTAGTTCATGAATATGCCGAGCCAGTTCGGCCATGGCGGCCCCTCGACCTTCGCTGCCGCCAATAGGCATCATGGTGGCCTGATCCCAATCACCTAAGGCGCTCAGATGTTCGAAGTGGGCGACTTTCTGAAAGTGTTCAGTTAAACGCAGGTAATGGGGCGTACTCGGTGAGTGTGTCATGCTGGCTCTTGATCAAATGTTAACTGGCTGCATATTATCACTCTATGTGCAGGAGTGCTTAGACATATGTATTAAGGTTAATCTTAATACTGTTTCCATATTGTTTTGGTTTTGCTATTATTTCATAGCTTTAGGGGCTTGATGAGTGGAGCCGTTGGTTAGCTAAAACACATTAAGTGTCAATGGAATGGATTTTGTGATGCACATGGAGGCGACATATGGCAGACTTTCTGCTCACTCAGGCTAATTTACCTTTTACACTCTCTCTCACATTTGTACTCATACTCGGTGCGTTCGAAGCATTTTCACTGTGCACCGGCTTTAGCCTAGTGGGGGCGCTAGATAATTGGGCGCCCAGCGATGTCGATGTTGGCTCCCATGGAGCGGGTCCCAGTGAAGTGAATGGATTAACCGAGATTGCCACTTGGCTTTGCCTAGATAGGCTACCATTGCTTATCTGGTTTGTGCTGGTGGCGGTCAGTTTTTCAATTACCGGTTATAGCTGTAATTATATCTCCTTGACCCTGAGTAATGCGCTACTTCCCCAGAGCGCGACCTTGCCCATAGCACTCTTTGTTACCGCTTTCTGTTGCCGTTATATCGGTGCCCTCGTCGCCAGAATACTCCCCAAAAATGAGTCCAGTGCCGTGTCTATTGATGGCTTGCTCGGCCGAGTAGGCACTGTGACCATCGGTTGTGCGATTAAGGGCAACCCCAGTGAGGCCATAGTCAAAGATCAGTATCTACAGCAACATTATGTACTGGTAGAGCCGGAATTAGTTGGCATCGAATTTAATTCCGGTACTCAAGTCGTGTTGCTAAGAAGGCAGGGGATGGTATGGTCTGCGGCAAGGTTTGATTCTTAACCGTTTAGAGATATCGATGGTAGCGTTATCGCGGATAGATAAGAGAGACATTAAAAAAGCACCCTAAGGTGCTTTTTTAATGTCTCGAGTAAACCGATAGGTTTACTCGCTAATTCTACAGCTTTTATTCTACCAGCAGTGCCATGGCTGGCCCCTGATTATCGGGGAAGACTCGATAGGCCTTATGATGCTTAATGAGGCTAGCTTTCTTATTGCCTTGGCTTAGCAGCAAACCGTGTTTGGCTGCAATTCTTGCCAACTCTTGCTCATTGGCACGGACATAGAGGGTGATGGTCTTAGTCAACTTATCGCCGTCTATGTGTCCATCATACTGCTCAACTGAGATCACCAAGCTGTCCTGGCCACAGCTATCTAGCTTTAGCTTAGTGGTGACTTCAGAATCTAAGATAACGACCCAGTCATTTTCTTTTAGCTCACTTATCATGGCGTTCAGGGATGCGCCCACTGCCTGATTTTGTTCTGCTGCCAGATATTGCCCTTCTATGCGTTGCAATACTGAGGTCAGTTGCGCGGCGGCGCCCATGCTGCGAGCATCGCGGATCCACTGGGTTAGTTCTTTGGCGATCAGCTTAGAGAAGCGTCGGTCTTTCAGAGCTTGAACCATCCAATTACACAGGAAGTGACTCTCGGCAGCGGGCGTTTGCACCACATTTTTGCCCTTGCTGCGCTCTTCGAGCGCTGCAAGCCCTGCTTGAGTGATTTCGATGAGGGCCTGATTATAACGAGTCATCAAATTATTCCCTTCGCCTTAGCGGATTTTCTTGGCCTTGGTGGCCGGTCTGTTGGCGGAGTTTTTCACTTTTACTCGACGGCCTTGCATGTTTCTCTCACCGACGACCTGAGCGCCAGCGTTGTCTTCACGCTGCTGTTTCTTGGTGAAGCTACGACGCTTCTGTAATTGCTTGATTAGCATGTCTCGGCTACCGACTTCATATCCGGGGATCGTGATACGGGGCAGTTTCTTGCCGATCAAGGTCTCGATATCGTATAAGGTGCGCTCCTCTTCACGGCTCACTAAAGAGATGGCCACTCCAGACTTACCCGCACGGCCAGTACGACCGATACGGTGAACGTAATCTTCGGCCAAGAAAGGCAGATCATAGTTAACTACGTATTCGAGATCTTGAATATCGAGGCCGCGCGCCGCCACTTCGGTGGCGACTAAGGCGCGAACCTTACCCTCTTTAAATTCTCTTAAGGCGCGGCGACGGTTACCCTGAGCCTTCTCACCATGGACCACGGATGAAGGGATACCATCTAGGTTGAGCTCTTTAACCAGCTTATCGGCGGCATCACGCGTGGCGGTAAAGACGAGTACCTGTTGCCAGTTTTTCTTGCCGATAAGCTCGGAGAGTAACTCACGCTTGCGGCGTTGCTCAACAGGATAAATAACCTGGCTTACTGTGTCGGCCGTGCTGTTTTGGCTGTTTAGACTGATAAGCTTAGGCTTGACTAACATGTCGTTAGCCAGCTTCTTCACGGCACTGGAGAATGTCGCCGAGAAGAGTAAGTTCTGACGCTGTTTGTTGACGGCCTGCATGATTTTTTGGATATCGCTAATAAAGCCCATATCTAACATGCGGTCGGCTTCGTCTAACACCAAAAATTCGACATTAGACAGGTTTAAGTTACAGGCTTGAAGGTGCTCGATCAGGCGGCCTGGCGTCGCGACTATGATGTCTGTGCCACGCTTAAGTTTCTGTGCTTGAGTCTCTAATTTAACCCCACCATAGATGGTCAATACAGAGACATCGATATACTTGCTGTAATCACTGATGTTTTCGGCGATCTGCGAGGCAAGCTCACGTGTCGGTGTGAGGATCAGTGCCCGAGTATTGGATCTCTGTGTCTGCATCGGGTTATCGAACATTTTTTGCAGGATAGGCAGTGCGAAGGCAGCCGTTTTACCTGTGCCGGTTTGAGCACTGGCTAAGACATCCTGACCACGGCGGATAGCCGGTATGGCTTCTTGCTGAACAGGCGTCATTTTTTGATAACCGCATTCAGAGATAGCGCGCAAAATCTCGGGAGCAAAACTAAAAGATTCAAATCTCATCTTGGGGCCTCTATTTAACTTGTTCATCCACCTAGCCATACGCAGGTGATCTTCTATGTTCATCAGGCAGTGAGCGCCTAAACCACGAATAATTCGCGGCGGCGGAGTATAGCAATTTTTAGCCAGTTTTAACAGCATATCATTTTCTGCTCTATATCATGCCCATGTTGGCTTCATGTGGATTTATTTTGAGCCTATATCGAGGGGGAATGGCGCTGGATTTGACAGATAGAGGCTTTGGACTAGGCTTTACTTGATTCATATCTATCCTATTTAGAAGCGTACTCTGAACTCAACGGATGTTGAGTGGGATTGATATAACGCATGGAGGCTATATGGCACGTTTTCAGTGTGCATTGAAAGGGATAATTCGTCATATCTTAAGTGATCTCTCTTCACGTTTTTCGCTTGCTTCATATTTGGCTTCCAGTCTTTTTTCGCAGTATTTCTCTGCTTATTGCTATCTACTAGAGAACTAATATGACTATTAATGTACTGGTGATCGATGATTCCATAACTTGTTGCCGTGTCCTGAGCGAATACCTGATGCAGCTCGATATTAACCGTGTGGAATATTGTACCGATCCTGGCTCTGGGATTAAAATTTTGACCAAGTATGCCAAGGACTATCAGATCGTGGTCGTCGATCTGCATATGCCCAATATGGATGGTATCGAATTTTTGATGAATCTGAGTGATATCGGTTATAGGGGAGGCGTTATCATAGCGTCTTCGATGGAGAGCAGTATCATAGAAGCGGCTGCTCAGGTCGTAATAAATTCGAGTATTCGTCTCTTAGGTGCATTGACTAAACCTGTTTCTACTAAGCAACTTAAGCTGTGTATCGAGCGACTATTTATGATGGAAGCAGACCTGTCGCCTAAGCCAGTTTCTATCTCTATCGATGAGTTACAGCGGGCCTTGAATGAGAATAAGGTGGTCCCCTATTTCCAGGCTCAGATGGATGCCAAAACGGGACAGATAATCGGGTTTGAAGTCTTATGTCGGCTCCAGCTTGGTCAGCGATTGCAATTGGTCACACCGGATCGATTCATTGAACTCGCCGAATCGCATAACCTGCTCAACGATTTGACTGAAAAACTGCTGCAGAAGGCTTTTGCACAGTGGAAGCTGATAAGCCAAGATGACGCCTGCATCGATTGCAGTCTCTCCATTAATCTGAGTCCAGAGCAACTTAATCAAGCTCATTGGCCCAATAGATTGCTACAGTATTGCCACGATAATCAAATGCAAGCCGCTAAACTTACCATAGAGATCACCGAGAATCAGGCCTTGAGCGAGCAGAGCCAGTTTTCTAACATCACTCGATTACGCGTACATGAATTCGGAGTCGCCATCGACGATTTCGGCACCGGATATACTAATCTCACTCAGCTGTGTTGCTTGCCCATCAGTGAGCTCAAGTTAGACATGATTTTTGTAAGAGGGATCCACCAGGACCCCTTAGCACAAACGATTCTAAAATCCTTGCAGGACATCAGCGCTAAACTTGGGATCCGTCTGGTAGCCGAAGGAGTCGAAGACCCTCTGGATCTGGACTATCTAGAGGGAGTCGAGAACCTGCTCTTACAAGGCTATTTGATTTGTCGCCCCAAACCATTCAATGACTTGATGCGTTGGCTTAAGGCGCATAAGAAGGTTGGAAGGGGGGAATTCAACGTTAGCGATATGGCAAATGATGAGTCTCTGGCTAACAATGAATCCCTAGTTAATGCAAGTGTTAAGTCAAGCCCACTGATTTCTGCGGAGCTCTTCAAGACACGGACTTCCAATTACACCATCTGATCAATACTGGCCGGTATCATCAGCTTTCACATGGATAACCATATGCTCAGCTCAAGTTTTACCATGTGTTTAGCCGTTAAACCTTGAGTGAGACCGTGCTTGAATCTTGGCTTGCAGCTGACAATTAAGCCCGTCTTGCTGCTGTTGAACTTTGTTTTTTTGCGTGTTTTTTTGAGTGTTTACTGAGTAAATTTTGAACCATAAGCGTCGTCAAACCCGCTAGTGCCCCCCAAAGAGCCGATCCTATGTGCCATAGCATGAGATCCGATGCTGTGACTAACAAGGTTAACAATGCGGCTTCGCTATAACGTGGTGAACTCAGGGCCTGTTGCAAGCTAGTGCCTATGGTCGATAGCAAGGCGATCCCCGCGAGCGCCAATATGAGTGCCGATGGCAAACTTTCGAATAGGGTCATCAAGCTGACGGCGCTCATGCCCATCAAGATGTAGAACACGCCTGCGGCGACAGCACTCCAATAGCGCTTGTCTGGGTCGGCGTCGGCGTTCTCTGTCATACAGATAGCCGCGGTAATGGCGGCCAAATTAATACCGAAACCGCCGAACGGGGCGATCAACATGTTGACCAGACCTGTCACGGTTATGGTGCGCGACACAGGTGGGTGGTAATCATGAGCCTTGAGCACCGCTATGCCGGGCATATTCTGGGATGCCATGGTGACAATAAACAGAGGCAGTCCAATGCTGATAAAGGCCGGCAGACTCAACTCGGGCTGAATGTACTCTAGTTCACTCATCTGCCATTGCAGTTGAGGCCAGTCAATTAACTGCATTGACCAAGCCGCGCCAAAGCCTGCGATGAGCACTGCCAACATGGTGTAGCGGGGGAGGGTATGTTTGCAAACCAGATAGGTGATAAGCATAGTCAAGACTAGGGGGGCTTGCTGGTTCATCAGGTTGAAGGTGTTGATGCCGAAATTAATCAAGATACCCGCCAGCATGGCGCTGGCTATCTGCTGTGGGATCTTATTCATCACCTTCTCAAACCAGCCTGTCATCCCCGCTAGGGTGATCAAGGCCGCCGAGAATAGGAAAGCGCCCACGGCTTGGTTGATGGTGAAACCTTGGGTGCCTGAGATGAGCAGTGCGGCCCCTGGCGTAGACCAGGCGATGAGGAGTGGCACCCGATAGTATAGAGAAAGACCGATGGAGGTGACGCCCATGCCAAGGCCCAGGGCGAAGATCCAGCTCGACACCAGCTGCAGATCGCCGCCCAAATTGATAGCCGCTTGATAGATAAGAGCCACAGTGCTGGTGAACCCAACCAAAACGGCGATAAAACCTGTGTTGATGCGATTTAGGATTACGCTTAATTGAGTCATATCTATACTGCTCTGGTTTATGCCAATTGGTATTATGTGTTAATCTCATTTTGTGCGTTATAACGCACAAGTCGAAACTAACACTGTACGTTATAGCGCACAAGGGTGATATGAAGAAAAACATCAATGGCTCGTTAGGCAGGCGACTAAAACAGGCGCGAGCGAACAAGGGCTGGAGTCTAGATCGCGCCAGCGTCGAGACGGGGGTTTCCAAGGCTATGTTAGGCCAGATTGAACGGGGTGAATCCAGCCCCACCATAGTCAGGTTATGGAGTATTGCCAATGGCTTCGAGTTACCCCTGTCTTATTTTTTGACCGATTTAGCGGTGGCGAAGACCCCAGATATCATGCTAAATGCCGAGTCCGATATCGAGGTAGTGACTCTGTTTCCTTTCGATGAAGATACCGGCTTAGAAACGTTTCAGATCACCTTAGCGCCGGGGAGAGAATACCTGTCGGCACCACACAATGAGGGAGTGATAGAACACATCATAGTGGTGAGTGGCACTATGGAGTATTTCTTGAATAGGCAGTGGCACATCTTGGTTCAGGGCCAAGTGGTTAAATTTGGCGCCGATAGTCAGCATGGCTACCGTAATCTGTCAGATAAGCCTGCCATGATCCATAATATCATCTGCTATAAAAAGAGATGAAGACTCGCTGATACGGGATAATAGCAGCAAGCAGGTTTGCTTAATAGCAATCGCTATCACCTGCTTGCTTATAGCAGTTCCATTAAGTAAGTGAACATTGAGCGATCATAAATTTAATGGGATTAGCATTAGATTGCTTGGGTTACACGGGCTAGCCAGGCTAACTCTTCACCCTGCATCAGGGGGGAGAGTGTATCGAATACCTGTCGATGATAATCATTGAACCAGTTTAGCTCTATGTCGGTTAACAGGCTTTTATCTATGAGGCGTGAGTCCATGGGGATCAGTGTCAAGACATCGAATTCAAACATCTCTCTTTCGGCGTTTGCCAAGGCTGCACATGGACGCACGGTAATAAGATTCTCCAGGCGAATACCAAACTCGTTGGCGCGATAATAGCCTGGCTCATTAGAGACCACCATGCCTGGTAGCAGGGCGACATCATTGCTGTTTTTCGCTATGCGCTGTGGACCTTCGTGAACATTGAGGAAGTGGCCTACGCCATGGCCTGTGCCGTGATCATAATCGAATCCATGTTGCCACAAGTATTGGCGCGCGAAACCGTCTAATTGCTGGCCCGTGGTGCCGCGAGGAAACTTAGCCTGATCCAGTGCGATATGGCCCTTAAGCACTAAGGTGACCATCTTCTTGTGTTCACTAGTGACTTGGCCTATGGCTATGGTTCGGGTGACATCTGTGGTGCCATCGAAGTACTGAGCGCCAGAATCAACCAGATATAAGCTATTTTTGGTCATGGTCGCCGGGATGCCATTATTGTGATTGTAATGACACATGGCGGCGTTTGCGCCCACGGCAGAGATGGTATCGAAGCTAGGCTCTTTATACAGCTCATCTTCTAAGCGAAAGCTCTCCAGCTTGTCGGCCAGTACGCCTTCGTCATGAAAGTGCTCGGCCTCTACTTGCTTATCTAACCAGGCTAAGAAGCGACTCACCGCGACGCCGTCACGAACATGACAGGCACGCATGCCTGCCAGCTCGGTGGTATTTTTCTGTGCCTTGGCCAGGGATACAGGATCGAAACCTGGGATAAGAATCGCACCGGCCTGTGCTGCGATTAGCTGAGACCAGGCATTAGTCGAATTTTGATCGGCGAGTAGCTTAACGCCTGCAAGTCGCTGCAGCGCATCTTTAAGCTCACTTTCGGCTTTGAAACTGACACCAGCGCCAACATGCTCAGATGTCCCAGCCGGGAGTTTTTCAATATCGGTGAACAGGGTCATGTCGCCATTAGCGGTCAATAGGGCTGCGCCCAAAATAACCGGCAGACGCGGCACGTCATTGCCGCGGATATTCAGTAACCAGCAAAATGAATCCAGTGACGTGATAAGGGCCATGTCTGCGCCGGACTCGGCCACCACCGCTGCAATCTGTTGACGTTTCTGTAGACTGCTTTTACCCGCACGCTTCTCATCGAAGAGGATAGCAGGCGCATCAGAGGCTAGTGGGCGGTCTTGCCAATGAAGATCGATAGGATTTTTATCGACGGCAATCAAGGCCATTTGTGCCTTGTTTAGCTGGTTTTCAGCCGATTTTTGCCAGCTTAATGGATGCAGACGAGGATCGTAACCTACGCGGGCATCTGCGCTTAAGGTGGCTGTTAGCCACTGGATTTGAGGCGTATCGGCCAGGCTCATGTATTGAAATAGCTCACCATCGACCTGCAGCTTGACCTGAACTGTGTATCGACCATCGACAAAGATAGCCGCGCTTTCTTTGAGGATGATGATCATGCCGGCAGAGCCTGTGAAGTTACTGATCCACTGCATGCGCTCGTTACGCTCGGGAACATATTCGCCTAAATATTCATCGGCGCGGGGTATAATAAAGGCATCGAGATTGGCTTTGGCCATCTCACTGCGAACCGCATCGAGTCGTGCGGCAATTGATTGAGACATAAATACTCCGGTGTTTACTCACTCATGCTTCGGCATCATCAGATACTGTGAGTCAGCATTACTCTTATTAAAATGAGGGTCTAGGATGTAAGGGGATTATCTCAGTTGAAGCAGGCGGTGGGAAGCATAAGCGATGGGAATATTGAGCATAAAAATATCAAGACAGAAAAAGAGGTAAACTTTAAAACATAATATTTGTTACATGTGTTGAAAAATCAATTAGATTAGCGGCTCATCATCTAGATTGTATTGCTCTTCAATGCCATTAACTCGATAGAGGGTGCCCTTTATTCTGCCTCACGGAACTGATATTCACTCACCTTGTTGCTTAAGGTTTTAATGGAAAACAAATGGAAAAGGAAATGAAAAGGGAAACGAAAATGCCATTTAATGTGTGGGTGCTTACCCTAGCGCAGGCTTTTGCCATGAGCGCCGCACCTATGATGATGTTACTGGGTGGGATTTTAGGTGTCGAGCTTGCACCTAGTCCCATATTAGCGACTCTGCCTATAGCCTCCATGGTGGTCGGTGTCGCCATCTCGATCTTGCCAGTGACTCAACTGATGCGCAGCTTAGGTCGGAAAAACGTGTTTATCGGCGGGTCGCTATTGGCGGCTGTGTCTGGGTTGGTGGCGGCCTATGCGGCCCAAGAGCATAACTTTGAGCTCTTTTGTTTCAGCGGTATTCTACTCGGATGTGCCGGCGCAGTTATCCAGCAATACCGCTTCGCGGCGATGGAGTCGGTGGCGCCAGAGCTTGGCGCCAAGGCCACATCGAGAGTCTTATTAGGCGGCTTGGTCGCCGCATTTCTGGGTCCTGAGCTTGCTGTGTTGGGGGGGGAGTTAATCGAGACGCCTTATGTCGGCGCGTTCCTATTTCTGACCATGGTGAGCCTGCTCGCCGGGGTGACACTGTGTTTCTATCGAGAGGATAGCTCTGCATCATCTCGAGTGAGCATCGAGACTCAGGGAGATGTGAGACCATTAAGGATCATATTGAATCAGGAGCAAATTTGGGTGGCGATTGCCGGGGCCATGATAGGCTTTGCCATGATGAGTTTCGTGATGACGGCGACACCACTGCATATGCACCATATCGAGCATCACTCCTTAGCCGATACCAAGTGGGTGATCCAGAGCCACATCATCGCCATGTATCTGCCGTCTCTGTTTACCGGTTATTTGGTGGCAAAGTTAGGGGTGTCTAAGATGATGCTCACAGGTCTGCTGGCTTATTTTGTGACCATAGTGACGGCTTTAATGGGTAATGAAGTGCTCAACTATTGGGCCGCCCTGGTATTACTCGGCCTAGGCTGGAACCTGTTATTTGTGGGCGGAACTGTGTTGCTACCCCGTTGTTATCGTCCCGACGAGCGTTTTAAGGTTCAGGCATTTAATGACACCTTAATATTTGGCTCCCAGGCCATAGCCTCTCTCAGTGCTGGTTGGGTCATACATCAACTCGGCTGGCAAGTGTTACTCATTATCTGTATTCCATTTATCGGGATTCAGTTGCTGTTGATTTTTTGGTGGAAATTAAGCCAAAGCAAACTCTTAGTCACTAAGGCGAGTGAATAATCTGGTCTCATTTTTGCTTGGGTAGCCTTAGGCTTTACTCTTAAGCTGAATAAGTTTCTACTGCTCCCCTGTATATTTTATGCTAAAAATAGCACTCATGTCATTGTGGGCTCTGAACCTGTGGTCGAGCCAGGCAATAGATAACGTTTGGCAAGGCATCAGGCCTTGCTTCTTGGATAAGAAGATAGCTAAAAATCTAAAAGGGTAACCCTATGACCTTAGGTGTGGGCGGTTCGACCGCAATGCAAGAGTTGGTAAAACTGAGTGATATGACCCAGGGCACTAAGCCTATCTCCAAGGGTGAATTTTGTGCGCGTATCGAGAAGGCCCAGCAGCTGATGAAAGCTCAGGGAATTGACGCCATCTACATCAACGCGGGGACTAACTTGTATTACTATACGGGGACTCGTTGGTATGCCAGTGAGCGTATGGTTGGCGCCATCATTCCTGCCGTCGGCGCACTGGAATATATTGCTCCGGCATTCGAGGTCGATACGCTGTTAGGCTATATGGTTATCGAAGCTAAGGTGAATACCTGGCATGAAGATGAGAGCCCATATGCCTTGTTCGGTGAAGTGCTCAAACAGATGGACATCAATAGCGGCAAAGTTGGTATCGATGAGTCTGCAGCCTTCTTCATCTTCGATGGTGTGCGTCAGGCACATAGCCAGTTCGATTATGTCAATGCTAAGCCTGTGACTGCGGCTTGTCGCATGATCAAGTCTGATCTCGAGCTTAGCTTATTGCAACGTGCTAAGGACATGACTCTCGAGGTCCATAAAGCGGCGGCGCGTATCTTGAGAGAAGGCATCACAGTCGGTGAAATTGAAGCCTTTATCAATGATGCTCACAAGGCCGTGGGTGCTCCTGCCGGTTCTTACTTCTGTATCGTGTTATTCGGTGAAGACAGTGCTTATCCTCATGGGGTCAAGTCGCCTAAAGTGCTTGAGAAAAATGATACCGTGCTTATCGACACAGGTTGTCAGCTGCAAGGTTATAACTCAGATATCACCCGTACCTTCGTGTTCGGTGAGCCGAGCGATCGCCAGCGTGAAATTTGGCAACACGAGCAAGAGGCTCAGATTGCGGCATTTGAGGCGGCTAAAATTGGCGCCCCCTGTGCTAGTGTCGATAGGGCGGCCCGTGATGTGCTCGAAGCCGCAGGTTTTGGTCCAGGCTATGCTGTGCCTGGCTTGCCTCATAGAACCGGTCACGGTATCGGCTTAGATATTCACGAGTGGCCTTATTTGGTGCTTAATGATCAGACGCCTTTGGCTGCGGGTATGTGTTTCAGTAATGAGCCCATGTTATGTGTCCCCGGCGAGTTTGGTGTGCGCCATGAAGATCATTTCTACATGACAAATGCAGGCCCTGTGTGGTTCACCAGGCCAATGCATTCCATCGATGATCCGTTCGGATATGAAGCTTGATTTCAGGCCGTTAACGTTTAACTTTGAGTTTCGAGTGGCTAAATTCAGGGGGGAGGCCTACTGATTGCTGGTATTGGGCATCATGAGGTACGGCCCGCTACTGTAGCGATTCAATCTGGCTAGCTTCAAATCATACCATGAAAAAACGCGCCGATAATGGCGCGTTTTTATTTATATCTGCTTATGGATCATTTTAACAAGCAGATCAATCTATGCTGATAAGCTCTACGTCGAAAATGAGTACCGAGCCTGCAGAAATCTTACCCGTCGAACGATTGCCATAGGCCAAGGTACTTGGAACAAAGAAGCGGATCTTCTCTCCGGTTACCATGAGTTGCACGCCTTCGGTCCAGCCTTTAATCACGCGATTAAGGGGAAAGGCAATAGGTTCGCCGCGTTCCACTGAGCTATCGAATACTGTGCCGTCGATAAGAGTTCCGTGATAATGGACGGTAACGGTATCGCTGGCTTTAGGATGGGTCTCGCCATCACCCTTATTCAATACTTTATATTGAAGACCCGACAGGGTCTCAACCACACCTTCTGCATTTTTGTTTTCTGCTAAGAAAACCTGGCCTAGTTCAATATTTTCCTTAGATACTTTTTGATTGTTCATCGAGGTAAAGAAATAAAAAATGACGCCGGCAATGACGACAATGGCTAAAAGCATTTTCATGGAATGGATCTCTTGATTGAATTGACCCAATGGTACTGATTGCCGGCTAATGGGTAAAGCAACTTTGAACAACAACCGAGCGGCGTCAAGTTTACTATGCTAGTTCAGTGTCTAAGATCATGGCAGAAATGCCTGTCCCTGTGGGGAAATAAGCCAAATGAAACCTGCACTGTTTAGCGCTATCATGCACCAGAGTCCTATTCTAAAGCTTAATTTCTGCGACTTATGCCTCAAGCTTTGCTGGGCTATGATGGCTCCAGGCCAACCGCCGCAGAGGGCCAGTAGTTGCAAGCTGCTCTCCTTGGTTCGCCAGCGTCCATCTCGGGCGGCAGACTTGTCTCTGGCATAGGCTGCGAAGGTAATGACACTGATGACAAGGTAGATGACTAATACGGCCAGTGGTAGCCTTTCAACAATGACGCTGGCGGCGACAAGCACCAAGAAGGATAAGGCGACAAGCTTAGTTGCGGCGCTGTTTTTTTTTCGGCTCATGGACGCTGCTATCATTGAGAGTGGATATAAAAGAGAGCGAGTCTATCAGAAATACTCAATTTCTAGCTCATAGATCTCTGAATTAGCCTCATCAGACTCGTATTTTGCCACTAGATAAAAGTCATCCCGCTCTAGATCAACCATATCGATGTTATCATCAGCATCTGCATATTGTTTGAGTAGTGATTGCTTATTCGTAGGTAAACCTAGCTGTATTATGGCTTGAAGAAATGGAGCTTGCGTATCGTTTTGTGTAGCTGCAAACACCGCAGGAGACACTTTTATTTTACTCAGTCGTTCATCATTATATTGCACCTGAAGATGGTCACCAATCAACCACCAAATTCCAGTCGCTGAAATATTCAATCGACTCATTTTTGGATATATTTGCTGTAATTGGCTTAAACTGGGTTTGTTGACTTGGGATAAACTAAGGAGTGAAAATAGTGCGCTGAGCTGTGATTCTGTTGGAGTGATAGAGGCATAACGCTTCTGGTTGGCACCTT
>NZ_JABSSM010000042.1 GCF_013214165.1 Shewanella sp.
CAGGCACCTGTATCGACGATCTCGATATCGAAGTTGATGACTACAAATTTAACCCTCAATACCTTGAGAACAGTACAGATGATAAAGCGCTCGTTGCCGAAACGCTTAACTCTAACTTGCTTAAATCAAACTGCTTGATCACCTCTCAGCCCGATTGGGGCAGCGTGATGATCCGTTATCAGGGGCCAAAAATTGATAGAGAAAAACTACTCAGGTATATCATCTCATTCCGCCAACATAATGAGTTTCATGAGCAGTGTATCGAACGTATCTTTGTCGACCTAAAACATTTCTGTCATTGTGCAAAACTCACGGTATATGCCCGCTACACACGACGAGGTGGCTTAGATATTAACCCTTACCGCAGTGATTTTGAAAACCCACCAGAAAATCATCGTTTAGCACGTCAATAACATCTTAGCCGCTGCCTCTTAAGCTGTACTTTGCTGACAAAGGATAGTTGAGAGGCGCAAACCTAAATTTGAACCATGGCTTTCCTCATTGACTCCAGCTTCATTAAACCGCTACAAACCAATCAAAGTTCTGCTTTCAGACTCGTATTACCTATGGATCTAAATTCGTAAAAGCTAAAAAACTAGGTTATAGGTAACGCCAGTCATGAATGAGGCAACGATCTTGATCACACTTATTGATGCCACATCAAAATCATAGGTTAAGTTTGTTTCAGATCAAACAAACAATTCTGGTTCACATCTATAACAGTCACAGAGCAATGATGATACATAAGGACTACACCATGAAAGTTCGTGCACTGACCCTAGCAATTTTAGCTTCTCTTTCAGCCTCTGCTGTTGCCGCTGACAGCGTAGACCCATTAAAGAAAGCCTTTATCGATGATGCAAAAATTAATCTACAATTCCGTTTACGCTACGAAGACGCCGATGTAGATACGGTCGATAATCAAAATCAAACCACATTACGTACTCGCTTAACCTACCAAACCGGGGACATCTACAAGCTGTTTGCACTGACTGAAATTGATGATGTACGTTCCACCGATGATGAGTCTCTCATCAGTGATTATGAATACACTCAAATCAATCAAGCATTTATCGGCTATCGAGGCCCAGCTGAAACCTTGGTAAAATATGGTCGTCAGCGAATATTGCTGGATAATCAAAGATTCGTCGGTGGCGTAGGCTTCCGTCAAAATGAGCAAACTTACGATGCTTTCTCGGTAAAGAATACCGCGCTAGAAAACCTCAGCGTTTACTATTCTTATATCAACAACGTCAACCGCATCTTCTCTGAGGACTCAGGCAAAGATGAGCATAAGAACGAAACAAACCTGCTTAACATAAATTACAAGGCCGGTGAGATTGCCAATATCACTGGATATGCATACCTGATTGACAACATAGACGTTGCCGCCTTCTCAAGCGACACTTATGGTATTCGTGCAACAGGACAGTTCAAACTAGACGCCATCAAACTCAGCTATGAAGCGGAATATGCTCAGCAGTCAGAGGGCGGGGACAACCCGACAAGCTACACCGCTAATTATTATAAATTGGGTGCAGATGTAGGTTTCGAAGGTTTCGGTGCCAAAATAGGTTACGAAGTCTTAGGCTCGGATGACGGCAAGGCTGGTTTTATCACGCCATTGGCTACACTGCACGCCTTCAACGGCTGGACAGATAAATTTCTCTTTGGCGGTATGGGAAACTGGGAGAACGGACTCGTAGATGCCCATGTGGAACTCACAGCAAAAGTTGCTGGGCTAAAACTACTGGCCAAATACCATAAGTTTGATTCTGACTACGGTGATATCGATATGGGTAATGAATGGGGCATAGCGGCAACCTACCCATTTGCGAAGCACTATGATGTCGGCGTGAAATACGCAAGTTTCAGTGGCGCCGATGCGGGTTACGGCTTCTCCAATGATACCGACAAGCTATGGTTAACATTGCAGGCCAAGTACTAATTACAAGTACTAATCCAATGTTAAGCTAAAAGAGCAATAAAGCGCATTGATAACATCTGAGCTAGGTTCTTCCTGCTTATGCTCTTGCTTATCTCTCGCTCCCTTTTGAGCAGACATGGCGAAAATGGTTCGTCACTCTGCTCTTTTTTCTATGTGCTACATAGATTCGAGCGCTGTTAACAAAGCTGTAAGCTCCATCTTTTGAGCATAAACACCAAAGCGTAAATTTGTATCCACACTCACAGCAAATCGATACTCTTCATTTAGCTTACCGAATAACACAGACCAAGTATCAGCCAATGTTACCGACTCTTCCCGATGAAGCTTTAATTGAATGTTCTCAAACAGAGGTAACACATCAATACGGCTACCTTTTTCGAATAAATCTAACTTTTGCTGTTTAATAGCACAGAAATCGAAACTGAATGATTTAAGGGATAAAGCCAACCCAAGGCCTTTAGCCTTGATATAGGACTCCTTCAGCGCCCATAAGTCGAAGAAGCGTTCTCTTTGCTTATCATCTGACAGCGCAAGCAAGGCCTCTGATTCTTCATGAGTAAAATAATGATTCAAGATAGGATAAATGTTCGTCCTTTGCCTACATCGCTCTATATCTACCCCGAGTTCACTAATATGGTGATGTTCAGTTTCCCCCATCACAGCGACCAACAACCAGTCACCACTGTGACTAATATTAAACAGCAGCCCAGTTTGCGCTTGTTGCTCACTGACCAGTTTAGGTTTTCCTTGCTTGCCATATTCAAAACGCCAATCCGCCGGTGAAACAGCTTCTTTAGCGACCAAGGATAAGATCCCTCTGAGGAACCCTCTAACCATCAAACTTTTATCTCTGGCCGAAAGCTGAATATAACGCGACACCTTAGTCAGTTCATCTTCGGGTAGCCAACGCCTAATCGAGTCTGCCTGTTCAGATGTTAGCAGTTCATGTTCGAGTGGGCAGAAAAAAAGACTAAGTTTCCCTAGATTTAACGACTGGGATGAAATGACTGGGCTCAAACTAGCTCCGGAACAGAGGAATAAACTGCAGCGATATTATCAAAGGGAAAGCGGTAGAGATACTAAAAACAGTCGAGAAAACCTTGCTGTAAACTTTGAATAGACTCAAGTTCTGTTTGTGATCCACAATCTCAAATAAAAATCACATCAGATGCAGAATGACACACGCTGATAACCAATATGAATCTGGATTAAACGATCATTCCTCTAAGGCGTTGTAAACCTCCGAGGAGAAAATCAACTTAAGCTGCCTTTATCTTTTTGCCGGTGCAATCACTAGGACAAGAAATAATCATTAAACTGAGTAAATACACTAGGATATCGACTTAATCTCACTGATAAGGTGATTTTGAATATGTTCAGGAGTGATCTCGTAACGGATAAAGGCCATGGAAAATTGACCATCTCCACCTGTCATAGACTTAAGCCGTGTCGAGTAATCATCGACTGAGGCAAGGGGCGCCTCGACGCTCACCTCAATCTTATGCTCACCGATTGCATCTGTGCCGCACACCGCGACGCGCACTGATATCACCGGTAATATCCCCCACTTGCTCGGCCGCGACACAGATTTTCATCTCAACTATGGGCTCTAAAATAACCGGAGCGGCCTGGCTAACGGCATCGATAAAGGCTTGCTTAGCCGCCATGACGAAGGCTATCTCTTTAAGGCTATCTCTTTAGAGTCGACGCTGTGATGCTTGCCATCGAGCAGACTCACCCTGATATCTTGCATGGGAAAGCCGGCTAACCCTCCACTTAACATGGCTTCTTTTATCCCTCTTTCTACCGCAGGAATACATTGGCCGGGAACCGAACCAGCCACCACTTTACTGACAAATTCAAAACCGCTGCCTCTTGGTAAGGGTTCAATGAAGATCTCTACTTCGCCAAATTGACCCGAGCCGCCAGATTGTTTCTTATGGCGATAGCGTATCTTAGCGCTGGTGGTGATAGTCTCTCGATAAGCAACGGCAGGTTTTCTGTATCTATATCCACATGAAATAGCTTATGGGCTTTTTCGATGGCGATTTGCAGATGAAGTTCACCTTGACCCTGTAATACAGTCTGCGCCTCGGCATCCTTACCAACTAGGCTATAGTCGCCCAAGCCAAAAATGGGCTCAGGGAAGTGCATTGCAGGCAAATGAAATTGATCCTCATCGTGACTATCATGGAGCACGGCTCCTACCTCGAGTTCATCTATCTTAGCCAGTGCAACAATATCTCCCGGCCCAGCACGTGGCACACCAAGATGTTTATCTCCCTGAAGCTTAAACAAATGAGTGACTTTAACTGGCTTAAGCCCTTCACCGATATAGAGCTTCATGCCGATAGTGATGCATCCTTAACGCCGTTTCTAATGGTTGATGCAGTTGCTCTGGGGTCAAGTTATCCCCCTGTTCCAGATATAGCTCCATCAGGTCTTCGTCTTCCTCTAAAACGGTATCGACAAGCTCATCACGCGCCGCCGACACCGAGTGAAACAGTGGCTCACTGTCACCAACCTCATCACTAACACAGTGTAAATAGCAATCCACCACAGCATCTAAATTCGCAGTGGACAAGTTAACTGGCAGACATCGACAACCAAACTTGGCTTGTATATCGTAAACTAGCTCAGATAATTTATCTTGGTTGCCATCGATATGATTGATTGCAATCATATCGACTTTCCCTTGGGTTCTGGCAGCCTCGAATGCCCTATAAGTTAATGTCTCGATGCCAATTCCGGCATTGATCACTAAGAGTACTGACTCCACCCCGGGCAGAGGTAACAGGGCTCTGCTCGGTGATAAACTCCGCCATAACACCCCCTCCAAAGTTTCCTTCAAGCAAAGGTTAACCCAAAGTGAAATACGTAAATGCTAACAAGCCATCATGCTTAACTGTTAATTTTAAGTATAGACCTTAGTCAACGCTGGTTATCCGACCTAGGTCATGTTTTGTTTTTGCCACACAACTTGTAAGAAAATATGACCAGGAGGTACACATGTACGCTGAAACTGGTCTGAAGAGGGATTATTAAGTCCCAGGTGATTGTATTGGCCGCAAAGGTCATGTAATCTGCTGCCCATCAGCTAGAAATTGCTTTGTAAAACGTGACGGCTCGGGAACTCCTGCAGGTGACCAGGGTCATAAAGTCGCATTAGTCCCAATAGATTATTAACGGAAACCCGCTAATTTAATGGTAGAGCAAGCCCAAAAAAATCTTCTTTCGGAAGAAAACAATCCGAATAGGCGTACGCGAAGTGCAACAGAAGCACGACACCGTAATGCCACCACTACACCAGAGATGAGACGATTCATACAAGGATCTGACTTTTCTGTGACTCAACTTGCCAAGGTGCTGAACATCAGCGAAGCCACCGTACGTAAGTGGCGCAAGCGCGACTCTGTCGAAAACACCCCGAATACACCTCATCATCTCAACACCACGCTCACTCCATTGCAGGAGTATGTCGTGGTCGGTCTCAGGTACCAGCTTAAGACACCTCTGGACAAGCTCCTCAAGATAACCCAGAAGTTTATCAATCCTAATGTGTCACGTTCGGGCTTAGCCCGTTGCCTGAAACGATATGGCGTGTCAAAGGTGGGCAGTATCGAAAGCCCCTTGGTACCCGAGCGTTATTTTAATCAGCTACCTGTCATTCAGGGAACTAACCTTGAAACCTACACTTTACATCCGGATACTTTGGCCAAGACCATAGCCGATGACGATCAAACCAGCGTGGTTCAGGTTGTGTCACTGACCATACCGCCACAACTAACCAATGAGGAGCCCAGTTCGATACTGCTCGGCATAGACTCTAGCAGTGACTGGATGTACCTAGATATTTACCAAGATGGCAATACCCACGCCACCAACCGATATATCGCTTATGTGTTAAAGCATGGGCCGTTTCATCTGCGTAAGTTGCTCGTTCGCAACTACCACACCTTTTTACAGCGTTTTCCTGGTGCCAGACTCAATCATGGGCATGTCACACAAAACGTTGAAACTAACAACAAGACGCCTGAAAATCAGGCACCCAGTGGAGACTCATAATGAGCCAGACCTCTAAACCTTCAAAGAAGCCTTTAGCGAATGATAACAAATCAGCACCTGAGTCGGTACAAGACTCGAAAGCCGATAAGCGTCTAAACAAACGTCTTAAAGATATGCCCATCGCCATCGTTGGCATGGCAAGTATCTTTGCTAACTCTCGTTACCTGAATAAATTCTGGGACCTGATCAGTGAAAAAATCGATGCAATCACCGAATTGCCACCGACTCACTGGCAACCCGAAGATTATTACGATGCCAATAAGAGCACACCTGACAAGAGTTACTGTAAGCGTGGTGGCTTCCTGCCAGATGTCGACTTTAACCCAATGGAATTTGGCCTACCGCCAAATATCCTAGAGTTAACCGATACATCACAGCTGCTCTCTTTGATCGTGGCTAAAGAAGTGTTAGCCGATGCCAATCTTCCTGAAAGTTATGACAGAGATAAGATTGGTATCACACTGGGTGTGGGTGGCGGACAGAAGATCAGCCACAGCTTAACGGCCCGTCTTCAGTATCCTGTACTCAAAAAAGTATTCAAACATAGCGGTATCAGCGACACCGATAGCGAGATGCTGATCAAGAAGTTCCAGGACCAGTACGTACACTGGGAAGAAAACTCATTCCCAGGCTCATTGGGTAACGTTATCTCCGGTCGTATCGCCAACCGTTTCGACCTAGGTGGCATGAACTGTGTGGTCGACGCCGCTTGCGCCGGCTCACTCGCCGCCATGCGTATGGCAGTCAGTGAACTGATCGATGGTCGCTCAGACATGATGATCACCGGTGGTGTATGTACCGATAACTCACCCTCTATGTACATGAGCTTCTCCAAGACTCCGGCATTTACCACCAACGAAACCATTCAACCTTTCGATATCGACTCCAAAGGCATGATGATAGGTGAAGGTATCGGCATGATAGCGCTTAAGCGTCTCGACGATGCCGAGCGTGACGGTGACCGAATCTACTCAGTGATTAGAGGCATAGGCTCATCATCAGACGGTAAGTTTAAGTCTATCTATGCACCTCGCCCAGAAGGTCAGGCAAAAGCCCTCCACCGCGCCTATGACGATGCCGGTTTTGCACCTCACACTCTTGGCCTTATCGAAGCTCATGGTACTGGCACTGCTGCCGGTGACGCCGCCGAATTTGCCGGCCTGTGCTCGGTATTCAGCCAAGGCAATGACACTAAGCAACATATCGCCCTAGGCTCGGTGAAATCTCAAATCGGTCATACCAAGTCGACCGCAGGTACTGCCGGCCTAATCAAGGCTTCTCTTGCCCTGCATCATAAGGTACTGCCTGCCACAATCAACATCAGTGAGCCTAGCCCTAAACTTAACATTGAGAACTCACCATTTTATCTCAATACCGAGACTCGTCCTTGGCTACCACGCGCCGATGGCACGCCGCGTCGCGCGGGTATCAGCTCATTTGGTTTTGGTGGCACTAACTTCCACTTCGTATTGGAAGAGTACACTAAAGAGCACAGCCGAGATGATGGCGAAAAAGCTAAATATCGTCAACGTCAGGTGGCTCAAAGCTTCCTTATTAGCGCAGCGACAAAAGATGCGCTCATTAGTGAGCTAAACAACTTAGCCGCCTCGAGTACTCAAGCTGAGTTCAACTTAAAAGATGCAGCAGCTAATTACTCTCTTCGTGAGCTTGATGCTAAAGCACCTCGCCTGGGGTTAGTGGCTAACACCAGCGATGAACTCGCAACACTGATTAAGCAAGCTGTCGCTAAATTAACTGATAATAGTAATGATAGTGCTTGGCAACTACCTGGTGGCACCAGCTACCGTGCAGCAAGTGTTGAAGGTAAAGTCGCTGCGCTATTCGCCGGCCAAGGCTCACAATACCTCAATATGGGTCGCGACCTTGCCTGTTACTACCCTGAGATGCGCCAGCAACTTGTGAGCGCCGATAAAGTCTTTGCCGCCAATGATAAGACCCCGCTTTCACAGACACTTTATCCAAGGCCGGTGTTTAATAAAGACGACCTGAAAGCCCAAGAAGCGATACTGACCAACACAGCCAATGCACAAAGTGCCATCGGCGCCATCTCTATGGGTCAGTATGCGCTGTTCACCGCCGCTGGATTCAATGCCGACATGGTCGCAGGACACAGCTTCGGTGAGCTAAGTGCTCTGTGTGCAGCCGGTGTTATCTCCAGTGAAGATTACTACCAGCTCGCATTTGCCCGCGGTGATGCCATGGCAACTAAGGCCCCGGCCAAAGACGGCGTAGAAGCGGCTAATTCTGTACCAGATAGTGGTGCTATGTTCGCTATTCTTCACCAAGGAAAGGGCACTAAGTCTGCTGAAGACTTAGCCACACTTGAAGCGACTATCGCTAAGTTCGATGGGGTTAAAGTCGCTAACTACAATGCACCGACTCAGTCAGTCATTGCAGGTCCTACTGTTTCTACCGCTGAAGCGGCCAAAGCACTCAGTGAGCTTGGATATAAGGCGATAAACCTGCCTGTATCGGCCGCATTCCACACTGAACTTGTTGGCCATGCTCAAGCACCATTTGCTAAAGCGATTGATGCTGCCAAGTTCAGCAAGCCAAAGCGTGCGCTGTACTCAAACGCTACCGGTGAACTTTATGACAATAGCGCCGCAAAAATTAAGGCCTCGTTTAAGCAGCATATGCTGCAATCGGTACGCTTTACCACTGAACTAGAAGCCATGTATAACGCCGGCGCTCGAGTGTTTGTTGAATTCGGTCCAAAGAACATACTGCAGAAGCTAGTACAGGGCACTCTTGCTGATAAGGCAGATATTAGCACTATCTCTATCAACCCAAGCCCTAAGGGTGATAGCGATCTTCAGCTTAAGCAAGCCGCGGTGCAGATGGCCGTTGCAGGCATCAAGCTCGACAATATCGACCCATATCAGGCCGACATTGCTGCGCCAGCTAAAGCATCACCGATGAACATCACCTTAAATGCTGTCAACCATATCAGCAAGGCAACACGCGCCAAGATGGCTAAGTCCTTAGAGACCGGCACTGTGACTAGCACGACGGTTATTGAAGAAAAGATCGTCGAGAAAGTGGTTGAAAAAATAGTTGAAGTAGAAAAAATCGTAGAAAAAGTGGTTGAAGTAGAAAAGATTGTTGAAGTTGCATCTCTGCAAGCAAGCAACGCACCAGCCACTTATATCCCAGCCAATGCCGAGCCCGTTCAAGAGAATCTAGTCGTGTCTAAAAATGCCAAGCCATCAGTCATCGTTAATAGCGGCGATGCGTTAACTCACTTCTTTGCAGCCCAGCAGCAAGCTGCCGAGCTTCACCAACAATTTCTGCAGATCCCCCAGCAATACGGTGAGACCTTCACCACCTTGATGACAGAGCAAACTAAACTCGCTAGCGCAGGTATTGCGCTTCCAGAGAGCCTACAACGCTCTATGGAGCAGTTCCACCAGCTTCAGGCGCAAACTCTGCAAAGCCATACTCAATTCCTTGAGATGCAAACAGGCAGCAACACTGCAGCACTAAATATGCTTAACGGTGCGCCAGCAGTCCTCTCTACACCAGCAACAGCCCAACCCGTTAAAACGGTTACTCCTGTTCAAGCTGTAATTGCGCCTATAGTCGCGCCTGTTCAGGTTGCAGCGCCCCTAGTCGCGCCAGTACAGGCAGCTCCGACTCCAGTAGCTCCTGCTCAGGCAGCCCCTCAGTATCAGGCTGCCAAAGTAGAAAATAAAGTTGAGCCAGTCGCTACTAATACAAGCGCCGCGAGCTCTGCTAATACAAGTGCAGCTGTAGCCCTTTCACAAGCCGCTGAAGGCTCACTCTCTGCAGCTAAGATTCAAGCCACCATGCTCGAAGTGGTTGCCGAGAAGACTGGCTACCCCACTGAGATGTTAGAGCTTGAGATGGACATGGAAGCCGATTTAGGTATCGACTCTATTAAGCGCGTCGAAATCTTGGGTACAGTTCAAGATGAGCTACCAGGTCTGCCTGAGCTTAGCCCTGAAGATTTAGCCGAGTGTCGTACATTGGGTGAAATCGTAGCTTATATGAATTCTAAGTTACCTGCTGCTGGCTCTGCTGATAGCGCTAGCGCCGCGGCGGCTCATAACGTTAGTGCCGCTGAGGGCTCACTCTCTGCTGAGACAGCCTTGAGCGCGCAAGAAGTACAAGCGACTATGATGTCAGTGGTAGCTGAGAAGACGGGCTACCCCACTGAGATGCTAGAGCTTGAGATGGATATGGAAGCCGATCTAGGCATCGACTCTATCAAGCGCGTCGAAATCTTAGGTACTGTTCAAGACGAACTTCCTGGTCTGCCCGAGCTTAGCCCTGAAGATTTAGCCGAGTGTCGTACATTGGGCGAAATCGTTGCCTACATGAATAGTAAACTTCCTTCAAGTGCCGCTGAAGGCTCAGCTTCTATTTCAAGTGCCGCTGAAGGCTCAGCTTCTATTTCAAGTGCCGCCGCGGCGCCTGCTGTTAGCGGACTTTCTGCAGAAACAGTTCAAGCCACCATGATGTCAGTGGTTGCCGACAAGACTGGCTACCCCACTGAGATGCTTGAACTGAGCATGGATATGGAAGCGGACTTAGGTATCGACTCAATCAAGCGCGTCGAGATCTTAGGTACCGTACAAGACGAACTGCCTGGCTTGCCTGAGCTAAACCCTGAAGATCTTGCCGAGTGTCGTACATTGGGCGAAATCGTTGCTTATATGAACTCTAAGCTACCTGCTGCTGGCTCTGCTGATAGCGCCGCGGCGGCTGCTAATGTGAGTGCCGCTGAAGGCTCGACTCATACAAGTGCCGCTGAGGGCTCACTCTCTGCTGAGACAGCCTTGAGCGCGCAAGAAGTTCAAGCCACCATGATGTCAGTGGTTGCCGACAAGACTGGCTACCCCACTGAGATGCTTGAACTGAGCATGGATATGGAAGCGGACCTTGGTATCGACTCTATCAAGCGCGTCGAGATCTTAGGTACCGTACAAGACGAACTGCCAGGCTTGCCTGAGCTAAACCCTGAAGATCTTGCCGAGTGTCGTACACTGGGCGAAATCGTAAGCTACATGAACTCTAAGCTGACTAATACCAGTGCCACCGCAGGCGCTGCTGTAGCTTCAACGATTGCAGCTGCAACCGATGGGGTAAAATCAGTCGCGGATACCATCACATCGAGTATTGAGCTTCCACCTCACAGCGAGGTAACGCTAAAAAAGCTTAATGCGGCGGACACGATTAAAAACTGTTTCGCCGCAGACGCAACTCTTGTGATCACCGATGATGGTCATAACGCCGGCGTGTTAGCAGAGAAACTGACAAAGCAAGGTCTTAAAGTAGCCGTTATACGTCTACCTGAGGGCGGTGCTCAATCACCACTTAACAGCGATATCGCCAGCTTCCAGGCAAAGAGCACTGATGAAGCGGGTATTAGCGCCGTTATTGCTCAAATAGAACAGCAACTAGGTCAAATTGGTGGATTCATTCACCTGCAACCTGAAGCTAATAACACGAACATAACCGATGCCGTTAACCTAAGCGATAACAGCTTCACTCATGTTAGCCAAGCCTTCCTTTGGGCTAAGCTACTTCAGCCAAAGCTTACTGTATCAAGTGATAAGCGCCGCAGCTTTATCACCGTCAGCCGTATCGATGGTGGCTTCGGTTACTTAGACATTAAACAACTTCAAAGCGCTGAGCTAAACCAAGCAGCATTAGCAGGCTTAACCAAGACACTCAGCCATGAGTGGCCAACGGTCTTCTGTCGCGCTTTAGATATCGCAGCAAACTTAGATGCAACTCATCTTGCTGATGCAGTCACAGCTGAGCTTTTCGATAGTGTCACTCAATTGCCAGAAGTGGGTTTGTCACTCGACGCTAAAGGTAACGTTTCACGTACGACCTTAATTGCAGGTGAAGCGAGCAGTAAACATGCAGCACTTGAGTTAAGCAGTGCAGATACCATACTGGTGACTGGGGGAGCTAAAGGCGTGACCTTCGAATGTGCTTTGGCATTGGCTAAGCGTACCAAGTCGCACTTTATCCTGGCGGGACGTAGCGAGCTACTCGCGATCCCAACATGGGCTGAAACCAAGCAGATCAGCGAACTTAAACCTGCTGCCATTGCTCACATCATCTCTACGGGTAATAAGCCGACACCTAAACAGGTCGAATCCTTAGTGTGGACAGTTAAAAGCTCACTCGAGATAAACACAGCGCTTGAGGCTTTTGCCCAAGTAGGTGCGAGTGCCGAGTATGTCAGCATGGATGTCACAGACCCAGCTGCTATTTCCAAGGCGCTTAAAGGCAAAAGTAACCAGATCACCGGTCTTATCCACGGTGCTGGCGTACTGGCCGATAAGCATATTCAAGACAAGACCATTGAAGAATTAGGGCGTGTCTACGGCACCAAGGTTAATGGTCTGAAGGCTGTGCTGGCTGTACTTGATGCGAGTAAGGTGAAACTGCTGGCCATGTTCTCATCGGCTGCGGGCTTCTACGGCAACACAGGTCAGAGCGACTACGCCATGTCAAACGACATCCTTAACAAGGCAGCGCTGCAGTTCACTGCACGCAACCCACAAGCTAAAGTGATGAGCTTTAACTGGGGCCCTTGGGATGGTGGTATGGTTAATCCAGCACTGAAGAAGATGTTTACCGACCGTGGTGTGTACGTTATCCCACTCAAGGCTGGCGCCGAGTTATTTGCCAGCCAACTATTGAGCAAAACGGGTGTACAATTGCTCGTTGGTACTTCGATGCAGGGCGGCGACGGCTCTCAATCAAAAAACGCTGAAGGCTCTGCTACAGAAGGTTCTTCTGTAAAAAAGCTTAATGCGGGTGAGGTGCTCAACGCATCGCGCCCGCTAGCACCTGTTTCTTTAACGCCTTTGACGTTAACAAGAGCCTTAAACCCTAATGCGATGGCCTTTATTCAAGACCACCGCATTAGCGGTAATTCGGTGCTACCCACAGTGTGTGCAATACAGTGGATGCGCGAAGCCGCAAGCAAAATGCTCGGGGCGCGCGTAAAAGTGCTCGATTATAAGCTGCTTAAAGGGATCATCTTCGACCATGATGATGTGCAACAGATGACGCTGGAACTGACTCCGTTAGAAGAGCCCTCAGCGGTACTTGGAAACAGTGAGCCTGCAGCTGCAATCAACAAAGCGCCTTCAACGGCTCGTAGAATGAGCGCCATGATCACCTGTCAGGGGCGTCCGCAATATAAAGCGACGCTCGAAAGCGATGAGTCCATTGAGCTCCCACCCGCTAAGCGATTTACCGATACCACTGAGTGTATCGCTACTGCGAGTGAACTTTATACTAACGGTACCCTGTTCCACGGACCCCGTTTACAGGGCATTGAAAAGGTATTGCAGTTTAATGATTCGGGTCTGTTAATCCGTTGCCGTTTGCCAAACGTGAGTGATGAAGATT
Source organism: Shewanella sp. (assembly GCF_013214165.1). GTDB lineage: Bacteria > Pseudomonadota > Gammaproteobacteria > Enterobacterales > Shewanellaceae > Shewanella. The sequence goes on from NZ_JABSSM010000042.1 coordinate 13,436, forward strand.
GTGGTCATTTTGTCGCCACCACTCACCTTGGTGGTAGCCAGCCCTTCGCCGAAGACTTGCTTCTACAAGCCATGCTGGTGTGGGCGAGACTCAAGTACGGTGCGGCCAGCCTACCCTCGGCTATCGGTGAGTTTATCTCCAACAAACCCATGGCCTTTGGTGAGTCTGGATTCATCGAGCTTGAAGTGGTTAAGACCAGTTCTCGCTCACTGCAAGCTAATGTCGCGCTTTACCATGAAAATGGCGAGCTCAGCGCTATGATGAAGGGGGCAAAAGTCACCGTCAGCAAGAGCCTGAATGATGCTTTCTTGGCGAAGCCCTCAGCGGCTCTAGATAAAGCAAGTGAGGCTAAATAGTGAATCAGACGCTTAATGCTCAGCAGCAAGCGCCTCAAAAAGTAGCGATGCCACTGCGCATCGCGCTTTTAGTGTTGCCGTCGACCAGACTATGTTGCGATGTTCAGTCGGCTAATCCACTCGAGGTACTGCTGCCTGAGCTTTATCAATCAGGACTGCTCTCTTCTAAAGAGGGGGCGTCAGAGCAGATTGTTATCATTGAAGTCGATGACTTCGAAGCTAACCTCAAGGCGAGTATCCAGGCTATCGATGAAGGTAAACTGGTGCAATTATCGACACCTACCCAGTCCCTGTTGATGATGCCTGCGCTCAAGGCCGCGCAGCTTAGGATCCATCCCCATGCACAGCTCGCGGCGATACAACAAGGTGATGCTGGTGTCCAGCAGACCATGGCGCTCGCACTGGCTCAGGCTAAACGCGATATCGCCACTGTGAGTAAGGTAGAGAACCTGCATGATCTGGACAGCCAGCAGAAATTTGCCGCGGTTCACCAGTTGATCACTGAGCTTGCTTCTCGAACCTCAATTCGAAATGAGGTCAATGAGGGTGTTGAACTAGGGCCCAAACAGGCCAAGAGTCACTACTGGTTTACGCCAAATCATCAGGCAAGAGTGACTGCGGTCAACTTCTCTCATTCGGTTAACAATATTTCGGCAGGCAAACAGACTAATGCCAGCTTTATTATTACTCAAGGTACAGGTTTTATTGCGCCTAAATCGATTGTCGACAGCCAGCGCTTACAGTTTGTACTATCGGGTGATACTCAAGCTGAGCTACTCACCGCACTCAACGGCCTCAAGACAGAACTCCAGGCTGAGCCTAGTCCAGCTTCAGTGCTCACTGTGATGAGAGATAATCTTATCGCGTTCGAGCAGACCAACACCCATTACGCCGTCACGCTCCAAGCAAGCTCAGTTGACGCTATGCTGCTTGAGATCAATGCCATGATTGAAGCATTGCCAGCGGTAATGGCTGATGATGGCCAGCACAGCTACAAGACGCCGGCGGGCAGTTACTTCACCTCAAAGCCATTGGGCAATGTTGCCACAGCGGGTCTGGCCTTCGTCTATCCCGGTGTAGGCACAGTTTATGCCGACATGTTTAGCGAGCTACACAGATACTTCCCATCACTCTACTCACGACTAGAGCGAGAGGGCGATCTAAAATCTATGTTACAAGCCGATGCTATCTATCATTTAGACGCTAAAGTTGCCCCAGCCATGCCCCTAGGCGATCTGGCTATTGCCGGTGTTGGCAGCAGTTATCTGCTAACTCAACTCTTGATGCAAGAGTTCAACGTCACTCCAAACTTCGCCCTAGGTTACTCCATGGGTGAAGCCTCTATGTGGGCCAGCCTTGGCGTATGGGAAAACCCCCATGATTTGATAAGTAAGACCCAAACGGATCCCTTGTTTACCACCGCCATATCCGGACCGCTGAGTGCAGTGAGGCAAGCATGGAAACTGGACCACACAGATAGCGACATTGTCTGGAACAGCTTCGTAGTACGCAGCCCTAGCGAACCGATTAAAGCCCTGCTGCCAGAATTCCCCCGTGCATATCTGGCCATCATTCAGGGTGATACCTGCGTGATCGCGGGCTGTGAGACTCAATGCCGTGAGCTACTGACCAAGCTGAAGAAGCGTGGCATAGCCGCTAACCGAGTCACGGCCATGCACACGACACCGGCGATGGAAGAGCACGCCAACGTGATTGAGTTTTATACTCAACCACTGCGTGACGAATTGCCGCAAGATATCAAGTTCATCAGTGCTGCGAGCCTGTCTGGTGACCGGCGCGATAAGGCCGTCAACGAGGCGGGCGCTATTGATAGCACTATGATTGCCGAGTCTATCGCCGATACTTTTTGTCATACCTTGGACTTTACCTCGCTGATCCACAGCGCCCAACGACAAGGCGCTAAGCTATTTGTCGAACTCGGCGCCGACAGACAAAACAGCACCTTGATCGACAAGATAGCTAAGCTCGACAGAAGCTGCGGGGCAGAAGCCAGCAGCTATCCATGCTGTACAGTGCCTGTCAACGCCAAAGGCGGTGATGACATCACTAGCCTACTAAAGGCATTGGGACAACTTATCAGTCATAGAGTGCCGCTATCACTGCGACCTCTCATCGATGGACTCAAGCGAGAAATTGCGCTCCGAGAATTGAACTCAACCGGTTTAACTGCTCACAATAGCGTCATCTCGGCTGAGCCCGATGCCAACAAATTACTCAAAGGGGAAGTTTAATGTCCTTCTCGAATAACAATAGCGACAAGCCTTCAAGCAAACAGAGAAAAATCGCCATAGTGGGTCTAGCCGCCCTCTATCCCGATGCCAAGAGCCCAGAGGAATTTTGGCAGAATTTACTCGATAAGCGAGACTCTCGCAGTATCCTAACCGATGAAAAGTTAGGGGCTAATACCCAGGATTATCAGGGTGTTCAGGGCCAATCAGACCGCTTCTATTGTAACCAGGGTGGCTATATTGAGCACTTCAGCTTCGATGCCACAGGCTATCAACTACCCAGCGAGAGCCTGACGGGTCTGGATAACAGCTTTCTTTGGGCACTGGATACCAGCCGTAAAGCACTCATCGATGCCGGGATCAGCTTAAACAGTCCCTCTTTAGCGCGTACAGGGATCATCATGGGCGCCTTGTCATTCCCGACAACCCGCTCAAATGATCTGTTCTTGCCTATCTATCACAGCGCCGTCGAGAAGGCATTGCAGGATAAGTTAGCCAACCCGGATTTTAAGCTCAACCCAACCAATGCTCATACACAAAGAGCCCGCAGCGAAACGGTCATCGATAATGCCAACGGTGCTATCGCTCACAACGCCTCAAAGATCGTTGCAGATGCCTTAGGCTTAGGCAGCGTACAACTCAGTCTGGATGCCGCCTGTGCCAGCTCAGTCTATTCTTTAAAACTCGCGTGTGATTATCTCACCGCGGGCAAAGCCGATGTGATGTTAGCCGGCGCCGTCTCTGGCGCCGACCCTTTCTTCATCAACATGGGCTTCTCTATCTTCCATGCTTACCCAGATCATGGTTTCTCGGCTCCGTTTGATGGTGACAGTAAAGGCTTGTTCGCCGGTGAAGGTGCTGGCGTCATGGTGCTCAAACGTTTAGATGATGCCGAGCGTGATGGTGATAAAATTTATGCCGTCGTCAGTGGCGTCGGCCTGTCCAACGACGGTAAAGGCCAGTTTGTACTGAGCCCTAACTCTAAGGGACAAATTAAAGCCTTTGAACGTGCCTATGCAGCCAGTGATATCGAACCTAAAGATATCGAAGTGATCGAATGTCACGCCACAGGCACGCCACTGGGTGACAAGGTTGAGCTCACGTCCATGGAGACCTTCTTCGAAGACAAGCTTGAGGGCACCGATGCGCCACTACTTGGCTCGGCTAAGTCTAACCTGGCCCACCTGCTCACAGCAGCTGGCATGCCTGGGATCATGAAGATGATCTTCGCCATGAAAGAAGGCGCATTGCCGCCTAGCATCAATATCAGCGCTGCAATCGAATCGCCTAAGGGACTGTTTGGCACCAACACCATACCCAATCAGGTGCAGCCTTGGCCGGTGAAATCTGGCAACACGCTGCGCCACGCCGGCGTATCGGTATTCGGTTTCGGTGGCTGTAATGCTCACCTGTTACTGGAATCCTACTCAGTTCAACACGCAGCAGGCGCTGGACAACAAGCTGTCGCTCAAGATGAATTGCTAGCCGCCGAGCCTGACGCGATGAAGATAGTCGGTCTGGCCGCTCATTTCGGTCCACTGAGCAGCATTAATAAGCTCAGTAATGCCATTGCATCAGACACTAATGGTTTTATTTCGCTACCGAAACAGCGCTGGAAAGGCTTAGATAAGCATCCTGAGCTGCTGGCAGAGTTTGGTCTTAGTGCAGCCCCTAAGGGCGCCTATATTGACAGCTTCGAGCTAGACTTCCTGCGCTTCAAGCTGCCGCCCAATGAAGATGACCGCTTGATCTCACAACAGCTTATGCTGATGAAGGTAACCGATGAAGCCATCCGTGATGCCAAGTTAAAGCCAGGCCAGAGAGTCGCCGTGTTAGTTGCCATGGAAACCGAGCTTGAGCTGCACCAGTTTCGCGGCCGAGTTAACCTGCACACTCAACTGCAAGAAAGCCTTACAGCCATAGGTGTCACCCTCAGTGAAGATGAATACCTAGCCCTGGAAGCTATCACCATGGACAGTGTACTCGATGCGGCTAAGCTCAATCAGTACACCAGTTTTATTGGTAACATCATGGCCTCGCGTATCGCATCCTTATGGGACTTCGATGGCCCGGCATTTACCATCTCGGCAGCAGAGCAATCCGTCAGCCGCTGTCTCGATGTCGCGCAGAATATGATGGCCAGTGAATCGCTCGATGCTGTGGTCATCGCCGCTGTGGACCTTTCCGGCAGTTTCGAACAGGTGATACTGAAAAACAGTGTTGCACCAGTTGCCTTTGATCCCGCGTCGAACACAGGCTGGAATGTGGGAGAAGGCGCCGGTGCAATCGTGCTGATCCCAGACGTGGCTAGCAGTGATGGCAGCGGCTCTTATGGCCAAACTTATGGCCAGATTAGTGCACTCGCCTTCGGCAGAGCCAAAGACTCGAGTCTTATTACCGATAGCTTATTGGCTCAAGCCGGCGTAGACATCAGCACCATCAAGGTCGTTGAAACCAATATCGCACCAGGCAGTTCATCAACACCATCTGTCGCCTCGCTCAATGCATTTCCTCATGCCATTGCCACCAGCGCAGATAGCCGCGTCGGACACTGCTTCGCCGCAGCGGGAATGGCTGGCATGCTTCACGGCCTACTCAGCCTGTCCAAACTCAGCCATGCTGGCAACGCGCTGGTGGTGAACATCAACGAAGACCAAGCATCTCAATTGCTGCTAAGCCAAACGGCGAATGAAAACAATGCGCTTAAGTCACGCCTAAGCGGTGAGCTCAAGTCTGATGCCAAGCATCAACTGCTCAAGCAAGTGACCTTAGGTGGCCGCGATATCTATCAACATATTGTCGATACACCACTGGCCAGTTTACCCTCGATTCAGAGCAAGCTTGCCCAAGGCCGCGCTTCATCTGTGGTTAAGCAGCACAAGCCTTTAGTCACACGCTCCGCTCCAGCAAGCGTGCAAACAGCATCGCAGCATGTCCAAGCAGCACCTGTGAGTCCTACACCAGTATTAGGTACCCCTATGACAAATAAAGTAATAACAGCGCCAAGTACACCCATTGATGTGTCCGCAGGCGACCTAGCTGCATTCCAGCAAAACCAGCGGCTCACACAGCAAGCTCATCAGGCATTTTTAACCAGCCGTTCTGCTGGCATGAAAGTGGCCGACGTTCTTCTGAAACAACAGCTAAGCCAAGAGATAGCCCAGGCAAGTGGCCAAACTGTGTCTCTACAGTCTCAAGCAGCCTCTGCACCACAGGTCGCTGCAACGCTTAATCCAGTATTAGTGCAAGCGCCTTCAGCGGCCCTTAATGTAATAAGTGAAGAGCTAAAGCCGGATCACGCTAACATGGCACCTTACCTCGCGCCAACGCCTGAACTTAAACCTTGTATCTGGCACTATGCCGACCTAGTTGAATATGCCGAGGGTGATATTGCTAAGGTATTTGGCTCAGATTACGCCATCATAGACGGCTATTCCCGTCGCGTGCGTCTGCCAACGACAGATTATCTGCTGGTATCTCGAGTGACTAAACTCGATGCCACCATGAATCAGTATAAGCCCTGCTCCATGACTACTGAGTATGATATCCCGGTTGATGCCCCTTACTTAGTCGACGGTCAGATCCCCTGGGCCGTAGCGGTAGAATCGGGTCAGTGTGACTTGATGCTCATTAGCTACCTAGGTATCGATTTCGAGAACAAGGGCGAGCGCGTCTATCGTCTACTCGATTGTACCCTCACCTTCCTGGGCGACTTGCCTCGTGGCGGCGATACCCTAAGATATGACATTAAGATCAACAACTATGCCCGTAACGGCGATACCCTGTTGTTCTTCTTCTCTTATGAGTGTTTCGTTGGCGATACCATGGTGCTTAAGATGGATGGTGGTTGTGCAGGTTTCTTCACCGATGAGGAGCTGGCCGACGGCAAGGGCGTGATCCACAGCGAAGATGAGATCAAGGCACGTGCACTCGTGGTCAAGCAGACTTTCAACCCTCTGCTCGATTGCCCTAAGACCAGCTTCAGCTATGGCGACATCCACAAGCTACTCACTGCCGATATTGCCGGCTGTTTCGGTCCAAGCCATAACGGTCCAAGCCAAGCGTCACTGTGCTTCGCGTCAGAAAAATTCCTGATGATCGAACAGATCAGCAAGGTCGACCGTAATGGCGGCACCTGGGGCCTAGGTCTTATCGAAGGTCATAAGCAACTAGAGCCGGATCATTGGTACTTCCCATGTCACTTCCAGGGTGATGAGGTGATGGCGGGCTCTTTGATGGCCGAAGGTTGTGGTCAGTTATTGCAGTTCTACATGTTGCATCTTGGCATGCACACCCAGACCAAGAATGGCCGTTTCCAGCCTCTGGCAGATGCCTCACAGCAGGTACGTTGTCGCGGTCAGGTGTTGCCACAATCTGGTGTACTCACCTATCGCATGGAAATAACCGAAATCGGTTTCAGCCCACGCCCTTACGCTAAGGCCAATATCGATATCATACTCAATGGTAAGACTGTGGTGGACTTCAAGAACCTGGGCGTGATGATCAAGGAAGAAGATGAGTGTGTTCGTTACCCTATAGCGCCAGCGGCGTCTCTTAGTAAAGAGTCGACTAATGTGCCTATATCTTCTCCTAAGGCCTACAAGCCTGCCTCGGTAAACGCCCCCTTGATGGCGCAAATCCCGGATCTGACTAAGGCGCCCAACAAGGGCGTTATCCCGATTCAGCACGTCGAGGCCCCCGTCACGCCGGATTATCCAAACCGGGTGCCAGATACTGTGCCTTTTACCCCATACCATATGTTTGAGTTTGCTACGGGAAACATCGAAAACTGTTTCGGCCCCGAGTTCTCCATCTATCGCGGCATGATCCCACCACGCACGCCTTGTGGCGATCTGCAGGTGACGACTCGCGTGATCGAAGTCAATGGCAAGCGCGGCGATTTTAAGCAGCCTTCATCGTGTATCGCAGAATACGAGGTCCCAAGTGATGCCTGGTATTTTGATAAGAACAGCCATGCAGCCACCATGCCCTACTCGATATTGATGGAAATATCCTTACAGCCAAACGGCTTCATCTCTGGCTACATGGGCACCACCCTTGGCTTCCCAGGACTCGAGCTTTTCTTCCGTAACTTAGACGGTAACGGCAAGATGCTAAGACATGTCGACCTGCGTGGTAAGACAATTCGTAACGACTCCCGTCTGCTGTCTACCGTGATGGCCGGCACTAACATCATCCAGAGCTTCAGTTTCGAGCTGAGCACAGATGGCGTACCTTTCTACGAAGGAAAGGCGGTATTTGGTTACTTCAAGGGCGATGCCCTCAAAGACCAGCTTGGATTGGACAAGGGCAAGGTCACTCAGCCCTGGCATGTGGCTAAAGGCATAGCGGCAGATTATACGGTGAACCTACTCGATAAGAGCTGCCGTCACTTTAACGCGCCACAAGATCAGCCACACTATCGCTTAGCCGGTGGACAGCTAAACTTTATCGACAAGGTAGAAATAGTCGATAACGGCGGCACCGAAGGCCTGGGTTATCTCTACGCTGAGCGCACTATCGATCCGAGCGACTGGTTCTTCCAGTTCCACTTCCATCAGGATCCGGTTATGCCAGGTTCGCTGGGTGTTGAAGCCATCATAGAAACCATGCAGACTTACGCCATCAGCAAAGACTTGGGCGCAGGCTTTAAAAACCCTAAGTTCGGTCAGATCTTGTCAGATATCAAGTGGAAGTACCGTGGACAGATCAACCCACTGAACAAGCAGATGTCTATGGACGTTAGCATCACCTCGATTAAAGATGTCGATGGTAAAAAAATCATCACAGGTGACGCCAGCCTAAGTAAAGACGGTCTGCGTATATATCAGGTGTTTGATATTGCCATCTGTATCGAAGAGTCTTAAAAACACAGTTTTTAAGACTAAGTTAATGGCTAAAGAGACAAGCTCTTTAGCCATTAACGGCCTAACAGCACAAGAATTAAAGATTAATCAATGTGAAAGAGACAGAGCTAAACTGCTTCACATTTAACTAAAAGAATTATTTTAAGGGTCAAATAATGAATCCTATTACCACTAGCGAAAAGTTGTCTCCCTGGCCTTGGTCGGTTACCGATGCCAGCATCAGTTTCGACGTCAAAACCATGGAGCAACAACTCAAAGATTTCAGCCGTGGCTGTTATGTCGTCAATCACAGTGAAAAAGGGCTCGGCATCGCCCAAGAAGCCGTCCTCGCCTCAGAGCAAGGCGTAAACAGCCATGCACACCCAGTCAGCGCATTTGCACCGGCATTAGGCACTGAAAGCCTAGGCGACAGTAATTTCCGCCGCGTACACGGGGTAAAATACGCCTACTATGCCGGCGCTATGGCTAACGGTATCTCATCCGAAGAGCTGGTTATTGCCCTAGGCAAAGCGGGCATCTTATGTTCATTTGGTGCAGCGGGGCTTATTCCAAGCCGAGTTGAAATCGCAATCAAGCGCATCCAAGCCGCCCTACCCAACGGCCCTTACATGTTTAACTTGATCCATAGCCCAAGCGAGCCAGCATTAGAGCGTGGCAGTGTCGAGCTATTTATCAAGCATAAGGTTCGCACCGTAGAAGCCTCAGCATTCTTGGGACTCACACCTCAAATCGTCTACTACCGCGCAGCTGGGCTTAGCCGTGATAGTCATGGCAATATTGTTATCGCCAATAAAGTTATCGCTAAAATCAGCCGCACCGAAGTGGCTGAGAAGTTCATGATGCCAGCCCCAGTCAAGATACTGCAAAAATTGGTCGATGACGGCTCTATCACGCCCGAGCAAATGGAGCTTGCCCAGCTTGTTCCCATGAGCGATGACATCACGGCCGAAGCAGATTCTGGCGGACACACAGATAACCGTCCATTAGTGACCTTGCTGCCGACAATATTGGCATTGAAAGAAGAAATTCAAACCAAGTATCAATACGACATCCCGATCCGCGTCGGTTGTGGCGGCGGTGTGGGCACACCAGATGCGGCCCTTGCTACCTTCAACATGGGCGCCGCCTATATTGTCACCGGCTCGGTAAACCAGGCCTGCGTCGAAGCGGGTGCCAGTGAGCACACCCGCAAACTGCTGGCGAACACTGAGATGGCCGATGTGACCATGGCACCCGCTGCCGATATGTTCGAGATGGGCGTCAAGCTGCAGGTCGTTAAGCGAGGTACGCTGTTCCCGATGCGAGCCAACAAGCTCTACGAGCTCTACACCCGTTATGACTCTATCGAAGCAATTCCCAAAGATGAGCGTGAAAAGCTAGAGAAACAGGTGTTCCGTTCAAGCCTCGATGAGATCTGGGCCGGCACTGTGGCGCATTTTAATGAACGTGATCCTAAGCAGATCGAACGCGCCGAGGGCAACCCTAAGCGCAAGATGGCACTGATTTTCCGCTGGTATCTGGGGCTTTCCAGCCGCTGGTCAAACTCGGGCGAAGTGGGCCGTGAAATGGATTATCAAATCTGGGCAGGCCCGGCACTGGGCGCATTTAACCAGTGGGCCAAGGGCAGTTACTTAGATAACTACCAAGACCGTAATGCCGTCGATGTGGCCAAGCACCTGATGTATGGCGCAGCTTACCTTAACCGAGTCAACAACCTGACTTCACAAGGGGTTAAGTTACCAACGCAGTTATTGCGCTGGAAGCCGACTCAAAGAATGGCTTAACAGCAGCTAAGAGTTACGACGAGTTGCGAGGAAAAGCAATCAAAAGCGTCAGCCTTGAACGGCTTTTAAAATGAGCATCTTTAAGTCGTAAGCTGTATGTTTTAAGTAAAGGCTAAGAGAAAGCCACCGAACACAAGCTTATTTAACTAAGTGGTTCTGGTGGCTTTTTTGTGAGAGTTTGTATGGACTCGCCCTCATGTTATGCCGCTTATCTGCCAGTGCCTTTGCAAGCCGCCGTAAATATATCCCTACCTGATCACCCACTATAGTCAGCCATTGTTATGCTGTAAGTAATCCCAGTGGTGTTTGAGGTGCAAAATGGCCAAAAACAAAGTGCAGTTCCAAAAAGGGTATAGCTTAATTAAGCTATTTAAAAACTACGGCTCAGAAGAACAATGCTCCAATATTTTTTCATGAGTTAAATTCGACTATACCCTTGAAAATAAGACACAAAAAAAACTAAGCTGCCGTTTGATTGTGCTTCAATAATATACTTTAGGAATAGGTATCTTTGGGTTTTAATTAAGCGCTATCTAGCCACCGATGACAGTTGGCGGCTTCTTGTTAAATACAAAGTACTAATCTAACTGACGCTTTTCTTGGTGTTGGCATAACAAACCCTCCTCAACAACTCCGACTTAAGCTTAGTCAAGGGGTCTTCATCAGACAATCTTGGGTGCCTACATGATGATTGTTTGATTAACCTTAGTAGGAATAAGCTATCTAATACATTGATATTAAAGTCATATTCAATGGTTTCGGCGCTAATTACAGCCCGCTAATCTCAGTGTCTTACGGAGGTTTTAACAAGCCTGTCATGTGTATGCCCCAAATGGCTAGGTTTGTCCTTGCCTCACCTAAATTTGCAACATAACTTATGCTTAACTAGCTGTTGACAATTAACATGCCGTACTGATACATAGTGTTACCTTAATTTTAAGACACATATCTATATTAGTATTCCCTGTACTAATTAAAAATAAAACCCTTAAAAGTGCCGATAATTTAGTTCGATAAACTGAAAAGTAAGCATTTGATTAACTAAAACTCACTTTTCGTCAACTCACGAGGAGCGAGTCGATCCCAGGCTTAACAATTGGTTAATAGTTGAAACTTTTGACTTTATTGACATAGATGTCATTAACGTCATTAATGTAATCGATGACGTCATTATCAATTAATTGTTACTTCAGTACATTCGGCCTGTTGGGATCTGGACGTAGGTGAACAACACCTCCACCAGTACAAGATGCTGATATGTTTAATTTTTGACATAAGTTACTAGAACCTTTTATAGGGTAAAAATAAATGAAAAGTATAATAAAAAATACCAGCGGTGCTATCGCTTTCGCTTCTATATTTCTTGCAACTTCGGTTTTTGCAACACCCAGTACAGACGTTAATAATACCGCGCCAACAGTCGTGCCCGTATTGATTCAGACCTACGATAATTTTTTAGGGCAAGATATATCTAAGAATGGTCAGTATATGGTGGGGATCTCATATACACAGGGAAATTTTGGCCCTGAAGTTCGTCGCCTCACGAGATTAAAAACCAAAGGTGCACAAGAAGCCGAAGTTTTTGGTAGTGAATTCGAAGCGTTTGGCAATGTCAAAATTAATAATAAAGGTGATATTGCCACCGCTATCGTGGTACCAAGCGAGGAAGGCGATCAAATGGTCCCGGCTATCTGGACGAATGCCGGTGATATTATTCCGCTAGACCATATCAGTCAGCTTTATAATTCTGTTTTTGAACAACATTATCTCGACATGGGTCTTGTGTACGATCATTTTCGAGATACCTCCATTCATATTACCGGAATAAATGAGAGCGGTGAGGTGTTAGGCCATACCAGACTGTTTCATTTGGGCGTAGCAAGTTCGGTTGAGATGCAAGTCGGTTGGGTCGGTAAGGCCGATGGCAGTGCCCACCTGATCATGTCCGACAATAACCTGGTGTTCACCAATGATATTTCGAATAACGGCACAGTAGGAGGGAGTCTTTTCGGCTTTAATAGTGATAGCGTTAAGACTGCGGCCTTATGGGATAATGCTGGCAACTTGATGGCCAGGGAAACAGAGAAATCAGTGATTAACGTGGTAACTAACGACACCGCTTATGGTGAGATCGGGCTAGCCATGTCGTGGGATGTTGCTAGTTTCGAGCAAACCGCCATCAATACGGATGGATTACAGATACCTTTCTTTCATACCACAGATGTTAAAGCTGCTAACGCGAAACAGACGCTTTATATCACCGAATACAATGATTACGGTTTAGAGATAGATGGTCATATTTTGACCTCAAGAGGGAACTCTGCGCCGCTTTCAGGCACTGTGAACCCTGAAGGATATAAGAATGGTAAAACATCTAATAACCTGACTAATAATGACCAGCTGATGGTCCCTCTGGAGCCTAGAGGAGGCGTTATTACTCGCTTGTTTGACCTCACACATGAGAGATAATCGCAAAATCTAGTGATTGGCTCATCCGAAATGATGAGATTAGGGTGTAGATATCGCTGAGTTATCAGCTAACGTCACATCCAGTCTTTAATCTTGATAATAGGATGGGTAGCTGAAATGAGAGTTACCATTTGTTTTGGATGAAGATGTAATGTCTTCTGTAAAATGGTAACTCTCAACTAGAAGCTTAAAGGCTAACAAAAATCAAAAAAATTGAGACAGCCATAATTATTACACGATATTTAACCTCCAACAAAAATTGAGACAGCCACAATCATTGCACAACAAAAAATTGAGACAGCCATAATTATTACACGATATTTAACCTCCAACAAAAATTGAGACAGCCACAATCATTGCACAACATTCAACCACCCACTAAGCTTTAGATATTGGTTTAAAGTAGGAGTCAGCTATGCCACGCCCAAGAAAAACTCAAATTAGCGTGGAAGATACGCTATTCTACCATTGTTGTAGTAGAACAGTTCGCCGAGCTTATCTTACTGGTTTTGATAAGTATTCAGGAAAGTCTTTCGAGCACAGAAGAGACTGGATTGAAGAGCAGATCCTAAGTTTAGCTGATATTTTTGCTATTGATGTGGTGGCTTATGCTGTCATGAGTAACCATCTACACATTGTACTTCATATTGATATTGAGCTTGCTAATAATTGGACAGATAGAGAGGTCGTAGAGCATTGGCATAAACTGTTCAAAGGAACTGAAATCACTCAGATATTTGCAAAAGGTGAGATTGTAGAAAGCTTTGAAATTAATGCGCTAAAGCATTCAATAGCCCAATACCGTAGTCGACTGAGCGATATTTCCTGGTTTATGCGCTGCCTCAATGAGCCTATAGCAAGAAAAGCCAATATCGAGGATAACTGTACAGGGCATTTCTGGGAGGGTCGGTTCAAGTCACAAGCCCTCCTCGATGAAGCCGCAGTGCTAGCCTGTATGGCCTATGTAGAGCTCAATCCCATACGCGCAAAAATGGCAAAAACAATTGCAGATTCAGATCATACCAGCCTTCAGTTACGAGTCAAAGCTGCACTAAAGGGCAAACAACCGACAAAGCTACTGCCTTTTATTGGAAATGAGCAACTGAACCAAGTTAAAGGTATAAACTTCTCACTCAAAGATTATCTAGAGCTGGTCGATGAAACCGGTAGAATCATTCGTGATAATAAACGAGAAGCTATTTCTGAAAATGCAGCTAAGATATTAACCCAACTGAATATTTCAGCAGATAACTGGATAAAAATAACTAGAGATTTTGGCAAAATATTTCATGGCCCAGTAGGTACCTTGCAAGAGTTGACGATTTATTGTGAACATCTAGATAAAAAACGGCGGCACTTTTCTAAGTGTTGTCAGTATCTAGAAACTAGCTGATAACTAGACTCAATCAACTTACTTTTTCTTTTTCCTCCTCAATCATTTGAAGTAACAAGCCCTGCCTACAAATCGCGATTTTATTTCAACTCCCTCTATTTTATTGAATTACACAGGTTTTATGTAGATGTTATTGGGAATATTCAGCTTTTATATCTAGCTCGAGTTCAAAACTTGATTCGTATTGTTAAGTTGCTGATTAGTAATGGCTGGCTTTGTTTTTTGGCTTTGTTTTTTCACTCAGTTCGCGTCATCAAACTAAGTTAGAACATTATTCTTATGCTTACAGCGCTAGGCTGTGATGATTAATCTTGTCGGTCGCTGTTTCGATGTGACGCCCATAAAACCCATGGCTTGATGCGCAGTGGTGCTTTGTGAGGAAAGCAATGGAGAGCCGTGAGTTTAAACTGTAAAAAGTAGCAATAGAAAAAGCCATCGAACACTTGTAGATCACGTCTCGCGTGCCGATGGCTTTCAGATAGATTAAACCTATTAGCGCTAGAAGCTAAAGTTAATCTTTGCCGTATAGGTCGTCCCATCGAAACCATAGGGCAGTGCGCGTACCGGATACTTGAATGCTTGATTAGTAATAAAATCGAGTGATTCATTGGCCCCTAACTCGTCTGGGGTGGCATCGAAGATATTATTGATCCCGGCTGAGAAGCTCAGTGACTCGGTGAACTGGTATTCAAGATTGATATCAACCAAAACGGCGGCTTCCACTATGCTGGTCGGCAAGAATGACCCCGTTGGCGATAGCTCATCGGGCAAGCCGATATGATCGTTACCGAAATAGGTGACGTTCGTTTCTCCGAAGTAGTTCACTCTGAGCATCCCTCGCCAATCATTTTTACTGTAATCGAAGGTCAGCGTCCCACGCTCTTTAGGCTGGCCATCGGTCAAGAAACTGCGCTGGAGATCGTCGAGTGCCACATCTTCAGGAATGCCTGCTGGCGCATTGACACTGTCTATCTCAGTTTCATTGAGATTGCCCGCCAGCGTGACATTGAAGTCACCTGCAAACATGTCTGTGCTATAGGTTACGATCAGATCTAAGCCTTGGGTGGTCGAGTTTACCGAATTAGAGAAGTAGTTGGCCTGATCGGCCCCGGTAGCATTTAATGCCGCTACGGCTTCAGGGCTAAAAGCCACATCTTCGGCAGTAAGTAGACTGCCCAAGGTGATCCTGTCTTTAATCTTAACCTTGTAGGCATCTAAGGTCACCGAGATATCTTGGGTCGCATTAAAGACAAAACCAAGACTTAAGTTTTCTGAAGTTTCAAGTTCTAGGCTCTCAACACCTAATGCCGACGGAAATGCAGAACCTGATGTGGCGGTGAATGAATCAGAAAGCACTCCCCCAGCACCTAAGTTAGTCGTATAGGCAGTATAAGCACTTTGCTGCAGAGATGGCGCTCTAAAGCCGGTAGAAACAGCGCCGCGTAACGCAAGGCCATCGGTGACTTCATAGCGAGACGACACCTTCCATACCAGATCACTGCCCGCATCGGAGAAGTCTTCGAATCGAGCCGCCGTGCCCAAAGACCACACATCGGTTAACTGAGTCTCAAGGTCTAGATAGAAGGCGTAACTACTACGATCGGCCTTGCCAGCGGCATCGGGTCTCAAGCCTGGGTATGCCTGAAAACCACAACCCGCATACACGTCTGGATCCATGACAGATGGAAAAGCGCTATCGGCATTAGACATACCGCAGGAATAAGAGGCCAGTTCACCCGCCACTATTTCATAGTTTTCGCTGCGGTACTCGGTGCCGAATGCGATATAGAGAGGCTCATCCCAGCCGATATCGACCAAGCCGTTGATGTCGACATTCAGTGTGGTCTGATCGAAACGGAAACCACCGGAATAACCCGATGTAGGACCTGAGTTGGCAGCGATATCTGCATCATCGGCGCCGGGGTTATTATAAAGGTATTCGGCAGCATATGACGCATTAATACTATTTTTTGAATCGAAGTCATAGTGGTTTTGACCATACACGCCTGAGACATCGAATTGCCAATCATCATTGATATCACCACGGATACCGGCGGCGATAGAGATATCCTGTGCTTCATTATAGATACGAGGCAGGAAGCCATCCGGGTACACTTGCGCTATGTTTTTCGACGCTTCATCGAAATTTCTCCAAAAGCCATTACCTAAGGCCGTGCGATGTGAATAACCACCAAAAGAATAGAGTTCCATATCGGCCATAGGCATCATGGCATTATAAAAAACCGACTTAAATTCAGAGGCAGCATTACCTTGACCCCAACGCACTTCATCGGACAGAGTGCCTGGCGGTATAGTGGATGAACCTCCGATATCGGGTTCAGCACGATTAGTGCCATCATCGTCTCGGTACTCGAGAGACAAGTTTATAAAGCCACCTTCATCCCCCAGATCAAAGCCGGTATTGAGTCCTACTGAATAGTTATCACCATCCCCCTCCCCCGTCGTACCAGCTTGCAAGTAACCTGACGTCTCACCTGTGCTGTCCTTGAGTGATAGATTTATCACGCCGGCTATGGCATCCGAACCATATTGCGCCGCTGCGCCATCACGCAGTACCTGCACATTTTTAAGGGCGATAAGCGGGATAGCATTCATATCGGTACCCGCAGCGCCCGCTCCAACTGTTCCATTGAGACCAAAAATAGCCTGATTATGGCGACGCTTGCCATTGATTAGCACTAAGGTTTGATCCGGCTGAAGGCCACGCAATGTTGCCGGTCGAAATAGATCTGAGCCATCGGAGACTTGAGTCCGGCTGAAGTTAAATGAGGGGACACTCGCCTGTAGGCTCTGGCCCAGCTCGGTAAATCCGCCACGGCTCAAGCTTGCGGCGCTAATGATGTCGACGGGAACGGCTGATTCAGTCGCCGTACGACTCGATACCCGACTACCAAGCACAGAGATGGTTTCTACGTTCTCATCCAAGTGTTCTACTACGGCCGTTTCGGCGTAAAGCTGGGGACTCATTAAAACTAAAGCAATTGCTAGCGCTAAACCATCTGGTTGAAATTTGTTTTTTTTCATACTACTTCCATTATTTAATATTTAAAGATCAGACGCTTTCCTACTTATACAATCAGTTAAAAAGACCACTTATCGATGAATATCATCCTTTTTTTAGCAACTAACTCTCGACCAGGCCTCTGGATATTTATGCACTTTCGACGCCCGCAATGTCAACATCTTTAACCATTAAAACGCACAAATCAGTAACAAATGGTCACTAAACGCTCAAAACGGTGATTGATGAATAATTAAGGCGCCCATAGTTATTCCGAGGGTGCGTCTAAGCGTAAGATGGCCCCTGCTACCGCGGGTTAAACTCGGGCGAGGTGGGCCGTGAGATGGACTATAAAATCTGGGCAGCTCCGGCACTGGGAGAATTTAACCAATGGGCCAAGGGCAGTAGCTAATGCGGTCGATGTGGACAAACGCCTGATGGATGAAGCGGCTTACCTTACCCGAGTAAACAAGCTGACTTCACAAGGGTCGGTGTATTTCAAGTTCGTTACCGACTCAGTTATTGCGCTCGAAGCCGGTTCAAAGAACGACCTAAACAGCATTGCACGTCTTGTTTAAGAGAGTAACCTGAAAAATAGCTTATAAGTTAACGGCTATTATTGTGAACTTATTAAGTAACAGTGGATGTTTACGTTCATTTGCTGGAATAGGCAAATTTATTGAATTTCAGAGATGATAAATGCCAAAAAACTAAAGGTTTTATCGCAATAGGTTTCATGGTGTTGATTGGTTCCGCTTGCTCAAACTTGACAACTGAATTGGTCGCTAGAGGCTTGTGTCACGCTCAAAGCGGGCCTTAAAGTGATGATGAAAATTCTGCATGCCGAAAGTTAGTCAATACGGCAATTAAAGATAACGAAAAAAGATAGAAATCTTGCAACTGACAACGGATGACTTAGACATATATGGCCCCCCCCCTGTGTCAAGGTAAGACACCTAGGTCTGGTCTGACAAGAATGAGAATTCAATCGGCTGATAGAATAATATCTACCTCATCGGTTGTAATGGCCCTAAAGTTGATCCCCCCTTGCACTACACTGACCCCCACATTACAGCTTGTCGCTGATTGGTCTATTTTCTCGCATCGGTTAAGCTCAAGTTTATAGGCTTTATTTTTGATGGCATCGGCGAGTTCAGCACAACTCATTGGATTAAGTGCTTCATTTTTAAAACAGAGCTTCTGTTTATATTCTTCGCCTTTTTTACCGGCCACAAGATACTCCCAATCATCGCCCCATGAGTCGATACTAAAGATATGTTCAACACCATGAATATTCACGGTAATTTTAGGTCCAACCTTAATGCCATAATCCAGATAGTTCACGGCATAAACTCTGAGATGACAAACAGAGAAGTTATTTTCAATGTACTTCTCTCCGGCCACCTCTTTATAAGTCGTTCCCCGCTCAACTTTCACTTCTGTGACTCTATCTAATTGAAAGCTGACATCTTCCCGGCACCCGCTCAACAACATAACAAGCAACATCATCGCAACAAGACTAAGGGATATCATGAAAAAAGGACTCTATTGTCGTTATTTGTATCGCAGCATATCAGAGTTCCAACTGAAAACTTGCTATATTACATTTGCTTACAAAGTGTTAAAACTCAGCAAACATGCTGCATACAGCGCGCTTAGCAGTGAATATATTCGCAAATACGAATATAGCAAAGGAATGGCTCGAAATAGTGCGAAAACTGAAGTGAAATAAACCAAAACCAGTTGATAAAAACAAACCAATTACTACTTAGTCAATACCAAGACGTTAAACTAAAAGATGAAATATCGGCTAAAAAAGAGTGAACAGAGGCAATCAAAACCAAGGGAGAAGTACGTAGCTCTTGGTTTACACTTATTTAATCGCTTGAATCGTTATCTTATGCAAGATTTCATCAGGCAGCAGGGGGGTTGACTCATGATTTGCATATTCATCGAAGCCAGCACGGTAATAGTCAGATAAGGGATGGCCTGACTGCCCACCTGGAATCACCATGATCGCCTGAGACTCTAGCCCAGGTTGTACGATGAAGCGTTGGGATGCACCAAAAGAACTTCTCTGCACCGCGGGCATAAAGCTATCACCAAAACCTGTCACGGTTGGCATATCCAACCAAGAACTTAGCAGCGGCATCTGTTTACTGAAGGGATGTTGTATCTTAAGGGCATTGACCTTGCCCCAGTTAAGATCGGCTAAGGACTCGCCATCACTGTGTTTATCTAATAATTCCAGAGTCGAGTCGACGTAAGCTTGAATGGCAAACTTATCCCAACTTGAATACTGCTCGGGGAGCCAAGACTCAGGCTCATCCTCTAACAGCTGCCACATGGCAGGTTCCAGATAGCGCTTCACCGGAGATAAAGACACGTTTATCTCTTTCAAGCCAGTCTCTATTGGGGCGAAGCTGGCATCGATCAACTTAGCCCTGAAACTGCGAACTAGGGTATATCCCACTGAGTCAGCACAGGCACATGCCTGCCAATCCCTGATAAATTGAATATCTTTGGCAAACCGAACGCGCTCATGTGACAGTAAGTGGATCAGATAATCATGCCAAGGCGTCAAAAACTTAGCCTCATTGTCTAACTGCAATCGATAAAAATCCTGCTCGCTAAACTGCTCCGACTCGAATAATCGGTCACGGATCTGCTGGCTTCTGGCGCCTAGCGCATAACCGCCATCGCCGAAGCGGCCGAATTGCTCCGCCGATATCACCCGGGAATTGGCCGACCACAGCCGTCCATGTTCAGGATTGACCACCTGGGGTAACTCAGTCTCATCTATCTCCCACAAGGCTCCTTGGTAGTTTTCTGGTAATTGCGCCACATTAGCAGGGTTAGTCCTCGATGGTACTGCTCCGGCAGGCTTCCAAGCGGCGTTGCCTTCACTGTCTACTAACATCAAGTTTTGTACCGGGATCCCAAATGTCGTCGCCAGTGCCAATCCCTCTTGCACGCTCGATATTGTCTCTAACCCCATCAGCTCCATATCGACGGCATAATCTTGGTGTGCCACCCAAGACAGCGCATAGTCTTGTCCGTTCACCTGCTTAACCGGACCGAATTGGGATAATTGGATTGGATATTCGATACTCGATTGAGAGCCGGGGAGCTTGATAAATTCTATCTCTGTCGTTAACGGCTCTTTGTCATCCAGAGCTATCCAGTCGGCGGTATCGATATAGGCATTGGTGAATCCCCATGCGAGCTTATTATTTGTGCCCACAACAATGGCTGGCGCGCCCGGCAGTGAGACGCCTGTCACTTGCACCTTATCTCCTGAACCAGAGAAATAGTTGAGCTGAGCACGGTACCAGATGATAGGAACCGCCAATGACAGATGCATATCATCGGACAACATGGCGCGACCACTCTCAGTTAAGGCTCCGGTTACTGCCCAGTTATTACTGCCAATATCAAGCGGCTCCTCAATCGTGCTAATCAGAGCCGTCGCCAGTAACTGAGGTTCAAGCTCTGGAGTTAATATCTCTTCAGTGGGGAGAAGGCTAAAATCCAGCGCCGCCTGATAGGGGCTATTCTGTGTCACAAATGCCAACATCTTCTCGCCATACAGGCGCTGGATCTGAGTCAAGGCCATGTCTCGATTGGGGGTATTTCCTTGCAAATCTAGGTACATGCTATAGATGACCAGCAAACTATCTGCCGGTTGCCAGGTTTGCGGGCTTGCCCCAGTGAGCAGGTATTCGAACGCACTCAGGCTTGGCTCTGCTACTGCGGCGTTGACGCCATTGGCGTAGGCCTGTAGTAGCAATTTTTGCTTGGGTTCCATCTTAGCGACAATATTCTCGGCTCGCTTCCTCAGCTGATGAAAACGGCGAGACTTATCTAGATTTAATGCCTTCTCACCGAAAATCTCTGCGAGCTCACCGGCAGAATTACGCCTAAGCAGATCCATCTGAAAGAATCGATCTTGTCCATGTGCAAAACCCAACGCATAAGCCACATCGCGACGGTTTTGACCATGTATGACCGCAGTACCTAATCTGTCTCGCTCTATGGTAACGGATTCAAATAGATGACCGCTGCGAAACTCCCCGGATAGCTTAGGCAGACTCAGATGCAATCCAAAATAAGCTGTCGAAAGCAGAATAAAAATCAACGAGAGGGTCAAAATCAACAGTATTTTTATTATTTTAGTCATCGAGTATCGCCATCATATCCATTACATGATGATGACTATAACCTAAGTTACCCTTATACCAATCCAGCCTTAGGCATGATTCTTCCCTAAATCACTAAATTTAACTGGCAGGCTTCGTGTTAGCTCCTTACTCGACTAGAATAGCTATTTCGAACCACGACATTATCGATGTAAAGTTAACCTACATGGCAAAACCCAATAAGAAAGGCCCCACACGCACTGTCGATATCTTCTGCGCTAAATGCAAGACCCAGTTATTTAAGTATCGCAAGGGGGGCAAAGGCGCCTTAGTGAAGTGCTTTAAGGAGCGAATCGTCGCAGACTTCACTCAAATACCTTGCACCTGTCCCAATTGTGGACAAGAGTTCGCCAGGGAAACCTTAGTTCGAGGCACGCCTGCATTTAAGATGATTGGCGGCAAGATCACCTTTAAATAGACGTCAGCTTACAAATCCTAATCTAGAATGGGTCACCTTATCCGTTGCAGCTTATTTTCAACTTTAGAGTGTAATTTTAACGTCTTTGCTAGTATATTCGGCAAATTTCTATGGGTAATGATAGCTAGTGACAGTGTTGTTAATCTGTAGGCTTGGGCATAATTACGGTCCAAAAATTCAAGCTCAGCCAAATTATTCTGACCTTGTACTTGACCATATGGATAGCGGATTTTTTGGTGATAATGAATAGATTTTTTAAATTGATACCTAGCTGCGGCATATCGATTGAGTCTTTGATTTACATGGCCAGCAAGCTCAAAAATGTAGGCTAAATAAAGCCAATCTTTTACTTTGGCCGCATCCTGCCTTGCTAGTGAAAGTAAAGGTAACGCACGCTCAATTTCATTTTTACCAACAAAGTTATTAGCTAAAGATAATCTCAATCTGGCTAAGTCACGCATATTTCCCCGTGTCTTTGCTTGCTCAATCGCTAAAGTTAATAACTCATGCGCTAAGATAAACTCTCGACTTTCTATCAATACGTTTGCAAGCAGTCGCTTAGCGGTGACATTGTCAGGCTCAACCATTGATACTCGTTCCAAATAGGTTCTTGCGACATCTAGTTTTCCGGACTGTAGCAACTCCAGTGCCCTGACGATATCCGGATTGACGAACCTTGAATCATTAACGGTATTTATACTTACTTGATCCGTACCTGTTTTTAGATTTATCAAGTTTGACAGCTGTAAAAACGAATCCTTAATATCGGTTCCGACAAAGTGACCACTATCGGTGATCTGTTGTTGATGTAAACGATAGGCTAGCTGGCTCCCCTCTGAATCGACAAGAACCTCAGTTTCTATAATAAGAGATGCGCCTGAAACCTCAAATATTGTCTCTATATCCTCAATGGTTAAATCATCATTTAACACTGAAGCACGTTTCATTATCTCAATAACATCTTCAACTTGTAGCACCATATAGCGCTCAGAAGATCCCAGTCGACGGATCAACTTGTCCATTTCACCATATGCACTCCATTGTGTACCTAGAGGTTCCATCACTTGTTTCACTGTAGATTTCACCGCCTCTTTAACAGGTAAGACCAAGATAGAGCCTGTCTCTAAAGGTGATTCTTTGCTGTTCTTCATATACATAAAAATAGAGCCGATGACTAAAATTAGCAGTAAAATTAATAAAACATAAAAAAACTGTTTGTTTAACTTAAATAGACTCATATGGGCAGACATTAATACTCCTTTATCTAATCTTTGGCGGTAAATAACAATCTATTAGTCATTGAAGTCAGCGTAAACCATAGAGTTAAAAATTGTCAGCGAGTAAGACATACCAAGCATTAGCTCGATGAGTGATCGCGCGTCAGTTTGTTCACCAAAAAATCAATAAATGCCCTGACAGTAGGCTTAGGGTATAGAGCTCCCTTATAGATAGCAAAAATCTCCCCACTGCCGTCTTCCCAATGATTCACAGTCCAACCTGGTAGCACTTCTACTAA
>NZ_JABSSM010000043.1 GCF_013214165.1 Shewanella sp.
GCCGGAAAGACATGGGGGAAGGACATGGGGGAAGGACATGGGGGAAGGACATGGGGGAAGGACATCTTCTTTGCTCCTGTTTAGTCATACCGGACTTGCTTGTACTTTATCGTCATACCGGACCTGTTTCTTCATGTCATGCCGGACTCGTTCCGGTATCCATTCTTAGCTTCTGAGCTTGATTAAAAGCTGGGTTCCGGCCAACAGGCACGCCGGAAAGACACTAGTGAATGGGTTCCGGCCAACAGGCATGCCGGAAAGACACTAGATAAGCATGCAGGAAAGACTGTAGTGAGCATGTCGGAAAGACACTAGTGAGTGGATTCAAGCCTTGAGCATACCGGAAAGGTAGTAGTTCAACACGCCAGAGCAACAGTAAGGACGATGGGGATATGTAAGGCAACAGTATAAATGGATTAATGTAAGTTTGGGTGATGTTTTTGTGATTGTGACTGTGCCAGTATCCTATGAAAATCCAATGTACGGGACTTGTTCTCGTAAAGTACTCATGATCATGGGGTTCACCCAGTCACAATAAAGGAAGCAATGATGTTGCAACTAATCGGCGTAGCACGTAGTCCATTCGTATGGAAATTGAGAGTGATTTTAGTCGAAAAAGGCTTGGCTTATACGCTGGTGGATGAATATCCATCGGCAACCAATGACGCCATCATCAAATATAACCCGCTAGGTAAGATCCCAGTACTACTGACTGAAACTCAACAGGTGTTATGTGAATCCAAGTTTATCGCACAATATTTAACGTCTTTCACCGGGGGGATTAATCTCGTGCCCACCGAGATGAATCAAGTGATAGAGGCGCAACAGGTGGAAGTGGTTGCTGATGGTATTTGTGACGCCATGATTGCGATTATTTATGAGCAGCGTCGTGATGAAAAATTACAATGTGCCGATGCTGTGCAACTGCAATTTGAGAAAATATTGCGCGGAGTAAGCTTTTTAAATACTCAAATCGACGCTAAGTCATGGATGGTCGGTGACCATTTCAGTATCGCGGACATTGCCAGTGTAACGGCTTATACCTGGCTGAAAAGTCGTTATGAAGATTATGCTTGGCAAGCAGAATTTACGTCACTCGACGCCCACGCCAGCAAAATCTTAGTGCGTGAATCCATGCAAGTGACACATCCGTTTCTGGCCAACAGCTAACCATTGAGGCAATAAACAGCATGGCAAATTTAACCGGCAAGGTGGCGTTAATCTCTGGGGCAAGTCGGGGGATTGGCGCTGCAACGGCTGAATATTTAGCGGCATGCGGCGCATCAATTGCGATAACCTATTATCACAATAAAGACAAAGCCGATAATATTGTTGAACATATCATTCAATCCGGTGGCAAGGCGATAGCCATTTGTGCCGACGCGGGCGATATCCATCAGGCAAGCTCAGTGATCAAACAGGTGATCAAAGAGTATGGCGAGCTAGATATTTTAGTCAACAATGCCGGTCGGGCCAAAGTCATCGCGTTTGCTGATTATGATTGGGAGACGCTAGATAACCTGATTGATGTCAATATTCGCGGTGTGTTTGCATTATCGCAAGCTGCCGCGAAACAGATGAATAATGAAGGTCGCATTATCAATATAGGCAGCGTCTCTGCACAACGTGCAGGGAGAACGGGTATGACAGGCTATGCATTAACCAAAAGTGCCATACTGGGTTTAACCAAAGCCATGGCGAGAGATCTTGCCGAGCAGAAAATAACGGTGAATGTGATTAATCCCGGTCATATCAATACTGACATGAACCCAATCACAGGGGGATCAGCATCCCAGCGGATTGAATCTATTCCTGCGGCAAGATATGGCGAGACGATGGACATCGCCCAAGCGGTCGCTTTTTTAGCCTCCGATGAAGCGAGTTATATTACCGGCACGAGTTTAACCATAGACGGAGGGTTAACTTGTTAACATAATACTCGGCGGCAGTCATCCGACTGCCGCATTCAACATGCTCAACGACATCCTTTTACTGTCATCTGATCG
Organism: Shewanella sp.; assembly: GCF_013214165.1. Taxonomy (GTDB): domain Bacteria; phylum Pseudomonadota; class Gammaproteobacteria; order Enterobacterales; family Shewanellaceae; genus Shewanella. Next base: position 2,007 of record NZ_JABSSM010000043.1, read on the forward strand.
CCTTTTCGAGTATTTCCTGGTCATTTCCTCATGCCTTCGACCTACACGATCTGTGATATTCCCGATATCATTCAGACATTCCCCATATCCCTAACTATTCTGTCCTACCGGACTTGTTCCGGTATCCATTCTTAGCTTTTGAGTTGAATTAAAGCTGGGTTCCGGCCAGCAGGCGTACCGGAAAGACGAAATGGGATATGTCTTCGACCTACACGGGTCTGTGATATTCCCGATATCATTCAGACATTTCCCATATCCCTATGGGTCAGGTAGGAAATGTCGATCATGCGAGCAGTAATTATCGACCCGGACCTGTTCCAGGATCCAGCTTTTATTTTCAGGTTCACACAGTGGATTCAGGGGGCTGATGGGCAACAATATCTCAACCGCCTAGCAAAGCATTCGAAAGCCTATCCCTAGATGCGAATATGACCCGCGTTCATAATCAATGCAGGCTTGTTTGGCCCGACAGCGCGCAGGTTAAATGAATACGGTGTGATTTAACTTGGGTACAGCAACGTATTTCGGCTGTTGAATACCGAGAGGTAAATAATTTAGGCGAATAGATAACAGGTTTAACCTTGAAGAAACACTAGTTTCGAGAAGGTACATAACCTTGGTTGGTAAAGGGATAAATCTGTTGCATTTTTTATGCAAACACGTATCTTAACTTATTGAAAAAGGAATCTAATTGGCACAAGGAAAGTGAACCTCTCAACATCCATGTCAAAGAGTGTAAAAATCAATTTTTAAATGATTACTTACAGTGAGCCAACTCAAAGTTTCCTAGATGATATCAACTTATAAATCAGTTAATGCAAAAGCATTTCGATTTGGAGCTCTATGTTAAGGTTTAAATCCGTTCTATCTGTGTTGTCTAAATCCTCGCCCTATGCGGTTAGAACACTGCATCAGAATGACGATTCTATCGAGGACCGGATAAAGGATTATCTATTCATCACAACCGATATCGAGCGTGCGTTTAAAGAAGCGCTGATCAATGCGACAGAGGATGACATTATCTTTCTGTGTGGCAGTAGCGGTGATGGTAAGTCTGAAATTTTAACTCGCTATTGTGAAATGTCCATGTTCAAAGGCCGCTACGTTTTTCACTTAGATGCAACCCACAGCTTCTCTCCAACTGCTAATGCAATCCAAACGTTAGATGAGCTATTTGAACAGAACCGTGGCTCAGATAAAACACTGGTCGTGGGTATTAACGTAGGTATGCTTGGGAATTATGCCCAAGAAGGTGCTGAACAGCATAATGATATTAAATCATCTATAAAAAACTTCCTCGAAGGTTCGACTCATCAGGCTAATCACCAGTTCCTTGATTTTGAGCAGTTTCCTAAATTCGTCTTGGGGCAGCAGGGCTACACTGCAGAATTTGTTAAATCACTTTTTCAAAAGCTTACCGCGCCGAGCAATAACATTATCCGTGACCATTACGATCATGAGAAGACACTGCTCAAAGCGACTGACAAACAGTTATGTGCAAACTATGAGCTACTGAGTGATGAGGCAGTACAAGATTCCGTTATAGAGCTGTTGTTTAAAGCTAGGCTAGTAAAGGATCAGTTCTTGACTGCACGAGCACTGCTTGATTTTATATTTCACCTCCTAGCGGGACCTGCTTATCTGTTTGATAATTTATTTACCGGTAGTGACAATGAGCTAGCGAGTAAAATTGTAAATTTTGACCCGGCAAATATTCGTACTCAACATATAGACAAGTTCATATTGTCTAGAAGTCTAGGTTTACCAGATCATGACTTTGAGGTGTTCGTTGAGGCTCTTTCATTAAAAGGGTTTACTACAAGTCTACAACCTGAATCATACTTGAGACTTTTTTACCTATTGAAAAATGCTGAGTTTGGCAATAACTACCATCAATCATTCAGCGATGACTTTCAGCAACAGCTAATAAAGAAATATACTGAAATTTGGCACCTACATTGTCACTTCGATGGTTCTGATGAGCATAAGCTAGCACTGCGTAAGTATTACAAAGATGTAGCGATTGCCGCTATTCACAAATACAACAATCGCAATGCCCCCAAACTCGGCAAAGGTGAGTTCTTCATCTCCGAGCATAATGGATTTCAGCTAGCAGCCGATCTGGAACTGAAGGCCCATGTGACTCAAATAGCGGAAGATGAAGAGATTAAAACCTCACATTTCAACACTTACTTCAAAGTGGGCAAGCGTGTCGTGAAGCTGCCAACCAACATCAATCTCTTGAGTCTGATGTTACGTATTGTCGAAGGTTACCGCCCAAATAAGCACGATAAAAATACAGTAGTGCTTTTAGATGAGCTAGTAGAACAGATTACAGAAGTGGCTAATGGTTCTGACACGCTGCACATATTGAACACAAACGGTAGATACAAAATTACTAATGACGATTTCGATGAATTTGAAGTGAGCGGCCTATAACTATGTTGCTATTAAAACCTGAGTTACAGGTAAAAAATAATACTCTAACCAGTTACTTTCCTATCAGAACCAAAGACAGATATGACATCTTTGATTGGGACAGTGCGCTAGGGCATGTGGTAAAGCAGTCTTATCGAAAAGAGTTTATTCAGTTTAAAGACCCTGCAGATCCTACCGGGAAAAAGAAAAAGCAGTTTGAATTAGCAGATTTTAAAGACGCTAGTCAAAAAGTTTTTATACGTAAGCTGGATGAAGCTGATTTCTGGCCAATACTCGATAAAATGTATTTCGAGGGAAATGAGCTGTTTAAGATCACTCCTGAGTTTCTGCTCTTCAAAACAAACAAAGCTGTAGGTAACACTCCCAATGGCCGTCTCGGCAGTCTGTTTTCAAGTTTACTGCAAGACTTTGCTTTTACAAATAAGCCAAAGTCGCAACTTAACTTTCTCGAGCAGCAGCTCTATGACGTATTGAGCTTACACCTTAAAAGTCAGGACCCAGCAGCGGGTGACTTAGTCAGCAAAGAGGCGCCATACCTACCATTTATGGCTAACCACTTTCAGCAAGATCTTACGTTTTTGAGTAAGCGTCCAAAATACTTACTCTCAATTTTCAAAGATTTTCTTCGACTTTACGCGCATCTATATACTGCACAGCTCGCATTAAATTTAAAAGACTGGCGTTCAGGTGAACCTAAGCCAAAATTGCATTACTTTATTTTGGACAGTGAAAAGGCCAGTGACGAACGCTCTTTAGTTAAGAGTTATGGTCATAAGCAGCTTTCTTCTGCACTTTGGAGCATCTTTCCATATCTGGCGATGAACGAAAGTTTGCAAGATAATAAAAATCAGATCATGCCTATTTGGGCTTTAGCACAAAACTTGGCAGAGCATCCAACTTGTGCAGAAGCACTTGAAAGCTACGCAGCAGATTTTAAAGAAAACAGACAACTCAATACCAGCATATCAAACTCACAAGACCCACTAGATCAGCTCCAAAATTTATTAAGACTTGGTGCTGCACAATTTAGTCGCGGTGAATCCAGATACGACATCAATCTACAATACGTCAAATCGACTGAGTCAGAGCTGTGCTCTCACTTTATTCAAAGTCGAGGCCGTGCGGGGCGAGTCATGGTGTTTAATCAAGATTACCTTCTTTTGTTGACAAACCTTGCAGTGGGCGAGAAAGAAAAGCTACGTTTCCATGAGCTTATCTTAGCGTTCGAATCCAGAGGGGTGTTTTTTGACAAACAGAGTCAACAGGCTCTAATCACATTTTATGAACGCATCGGCAATGTTGAGCGTATGAGTGACAGTGGAGATGCAGTATATGTCCTTAAAACAATTTAATGATTTTCTAGCAGAACAATTTCTAAATTGGGGACAGCAAGCCCTAAAAGCGGGTTTTAGATATCAGTTTCAGTCTCCTGATATGGATAACAGCTTAAAACTGTTTAACTCGATCGTATCAAAATCAGATGGCAGCATAAATGTTAAAGGCACTGAGCTACCTGTAGTGCAGTGTGGTGAAGCACGATTACTGCCAGTACTGCATAGTGAAGACTCGAGGAAATGTGCAGGTTTTACAGAAAACTTCATTTCACATCTGCGTGACGAGGTAGCAGGACAATTTGGTGAACTTGAAGGGTGTGCACTGCTTGTAATACATAACAGTATGTTAGATACCCTGATTAACTCTGCTGAGGATGTCGCGCAACCTGCTAGCATTTGGCACCCTGAGCAGATAAAACATGCCATGCATGATCTGATTGATGACTTCAATGGGACTCGAAAAGTTTCTGAGTGTCTGCTCGAGCACAGGTTTAACCAAATCGTCGACGATGGCGCGACCATGTTTGGCTTTGAAGACCTCTACAATGCGTTGCTCGATGGTGATCTACAGTTCAGTGAGCTTGGCTTACTAAATGACCCCGCGATTCTCACTTGGGACGGCAAACCTGAACAGATAAATAAACGCTTAGAAGAGAACAAGCGTCTCTACGAAGAGCTTGAGCGTATAACCCATCATTTCCCTAATGAATTAGAGGACAAGCTCGCCGAAAAAGATTTCGGTGCCAAGTTTGTCTCTAAAAACTTCGGTGGCGACGACACTGAACGCTGGAAAACTGAGCTTGAATTTAGTGCGTGTAAACAAGAGCAAGAAGCGAACCGCAAAAACCTGCTAGAACTCGAAAGCGAATCCATTTTGCAGGGTGAGCTAATTGCCAAGAATAAAGCCGAAACTAAAGCGGGCCGCAGAGAGCGTCATCTTATCTTGGTGCTGGAGGATGAGCAGCAAGACTTTGGTTTCGAGTTAACCTTTATTGGCGGAAAAATTGAACGCAAGCAGTGTTCGATTATGCACAATAAAACCGATCTTATCGAAATTGCTAACCCGGTTAATTCTGGTGGAAAGCGCAGTCGTGTCACCATCACAGGGCAATACCCGGACAAAGCGACGTTTTTCACTTTTAACCTTAAGCGAGAAAAAACCGCAGAACGTTTCAAGTTTAAAGTGTTAGTCATTAGAAGTGGCGACTTCAATATTGATGCCTTCAGGAATAACTTCTTAATCGAACCTTCATCATCTGCTAAAAAAAGTTCAAGAATTACACTGCAAACTGAAGAAAACAGTTTTGTCATTGGCATTAATGGTGGTCAAGAGGGCGGTAAAGCCGTGCTCGGTGAAATAGGCCAAGTTTTTGATAATGAAGCGACTAGTGAAATAGACTTTGAGCAGATCGCTAATGAATCCGACGAGTTACATTTTATCGTTAAGGGACAAGACTCGTTTTTAACCTTTAACGTAGAAGGGGCCATAGCAACAGATTCGCTGACGCTTCCGCTTATATTAGACAAAGACAGGTTTACTCGCCTTTACCAAGATTCCTATCTAGGCACCTTTAACCGCTCAAAAAATAAAGTGTTACTCGATAATAAAGAGGTCTCGCCTAAGGGCAGGCGTTTAACCTTACTGCAGTGGGAAGCTGAAATTGTCGATAACCTGTTACTCACCAGGCGCGATGAATCACGAACTCCTTTGTATTTAGCAGACATAGAGGCGACATATCCATCGCTGTATGTTGCTTATCGTGCGCTATTTTATTACTACGTACAAAACCGCACGCTACCGAGTCTTTGTAGTTGGGGGCCTGAGTACCGGGTTTTAGCCGGACAGGTTGTTAAGCAATACAATAACGCTATTAGCGCTATTGGTGATGATATCTTGCTCACCCCCGAGCAGAAGCAACTTATCAGTCTGGGCTTCGCCACATTTAGTGGTCAAGATTATATCACGCCGTTCCACCCCTTGGTCATAGCCTACTACTTAGCATTAGCAGAGCGTGTTACTCAAGATGACAGCCATAGTTTTAAGACCTTGCCTAAGGTGACTTTAGATAGGCTAAATGCCCGTGGATTGTTGCCGTTTATTTATGATCCTATTCATGGTTTTGCATTCAGTCAGCTTGAGAAAGAGAACAGTTTCTGGCTTGAGCTAGTGCCACAACAAGACACCAGTTTTTCTTATGTGCGCAAACTGGTCAAAGACAAAGTTGGTGAATTTAAAAATGCCTTCACGGCACTGTTTACCGCAGGACCTAATGCGACCCTTCTGATCAACTCAGTCAACAATAAGTCGAATCATGAAGTTTTCATGGGCCTTGTCGATTTTGTTAAAGCAAACAAAGACAAGGTGTGTCAGATACACGTCAACTTGTACGACGACAAGCTGGTTTATAGTGAGTTCGACAGGTTTGCCGAAACAGCGAGTTACGATGAGCTCAAGAGCTTATATGAGTTAGACAAGGGCGCCATTCGTGAGCAAGCTGACACCATTATCGACCTGCTGCGTACCAGGCTTACCTACAGTAAGTTTGAGAATGGCAAGATAGATGGCAAACAAGCCTATTCACATCTGAGCTTCTTCAGAAATAACAGCAAGGTTGAGCCAAGAGACGTCAATGTCGATAAGCAGCTCAGCGGCGTTGTCTGCCATGGTCTGATGGCGGGAGAAGCTGCTGCAAATAAACAAGGCAGCTATTTCACAGCATTTGGCCTGAATAATGTTGATACTTCAGACTACCCACACCTGCAGATAGCTCAAAAGTTGGGTGGGTTAATCAAACCTGCGTTACTTTCCAGTGAGCCGACGGGTAATTCTAAATCGATGGCGCTAGTGGTGAGCGATAACTTTAGAACCTTATTAGAGCGTTCCTATGAGAGCTCAATCTGGACTACCATTATCGATCCTAAAGTCACCTTAGACTTTTTCGACAATGCCAAAGATATGGTGTTAATTCATTACTCGGATAATTACACTAACTCGGCCAATTACGATGCCATTACTGTTACTCGTCAAACTGACCTGTACAAAAAGGTGCTCGAGCAAGATGAGGGCGGGATAACCGAAGAGTTTAATGCCTTTAATGGCGAGTGGCTGCTGAAGATGATCACCGCCAATGCTAACGAGCGTAAAGAAAAGAAGGGCATTATAGGCGCGTACAAATTCGTAAACTGCTTACTATCTCAATCTGATATTATTTGGGTACCGCTATCGGTCGCTGAGATGATACGTGTGACCGGCAATATCGGCCTTAAGATGTCAGACAGCGACTTTTCACGTAATGTCCAAGGCTACAAGTCTGGTCATATTTCAGATGATGTACTGTTTGTTGGTTTTAAAGACAAGCAAATGTACGTGCTGCCACTAGAAGTTAAAACAGGTATTAAACAGACTCACAATAAAGGGGTACAGCAGGCTAAAGAGCTTAAGCGTTACCTGTGTGAAGACATACTTGGTCGCAATGACTTTGCTGGTATGTTGTACCGTGGCTTATTCATCCGCCAGGTACTCATGCAGATAGACAAGTATGAGCTGTATAACCTCTATTCTGACACATATTTCGATGCATTCTTAGCAGAGCGAGAATGGTGGTTGCAAGGTGATTACGGTATTGCTGATTTAGCTGAGTATCCAGATGGTTTCATGTTGTCTCACGTAGAAAACGATACCTTCTTCGAAGCTGACTTTAATGAAGTCGATGATATCTTAAAAATTCAGCTGCCAATCAGCTATCTTAAACGACTAGTCAGCACGCCACTGCGTGAGTTGATGAATGATGTCCGTCCTGAGCAACTCTGTCATATACCTGAAAAGTATCTGCTCACACCAGAGAATTCGAGTGAAATTAGAAAAATAATCCCAACGAAAGTTGATGATATTGAGATCTGTTTACACGAGGAAAGTGTCGAAATACCAAGAGGTTCAGGACGTGCGATAGAGCTAAATGACTTGTTTCCTGAGAGACATGTAGTAAAGCCTGCTCTTAAGACTGACAAAATAGATGAAAGTGAAATTAGTGCTGATAAACATGTCGAGCTTGAAAAGGTTATTCCAGATACTACAGGCACTAGTAACAGTAAATTTAACAAGTCCTCCGAATCTATTGGGCAGAGCCCGATTGTTCAACGTGAGCAAAGTAATGAACCTATTAAAATCCTAGTGGGTCATGATGTCCGCGATAACGCCGAAGTGTATTGGGAACCGACAAACACAGCCAAGTTTATGAATACTAACTCAGGCATTATCGGCACCATGGGTACCGGTAAAACTCAATGTACCAAATCAGTGGTGACTCAGTTATATCGTCAGCAAGACCGTAATGTCGATGGTAAGCCAATCGGCATTCTGATCTTCGATTACAAGTCCGACTATGTCGATGACAAGTTTTTAACGGCGACTAATGGTAAAAAGTTCAATCTACATAAACTGCCATACAATCCGCTTAGTCTGTTTGGTGATACACCCATGTTGCCAGTGCATACGGCACGTGGTTTCTCTGAAACCATGGGTAAGGCGTTTGGTTTAGGGCAAAAGCAGCAGCTGAAACTGCGTAAACTTATTGGTGAAGCATATGAATTGGCGGGAATCAAGAAGGGCGATCAAAGCACCTGGAGTAAACCTGCACCAACGATAACTGATATCTGGGTACTGTTTGAAGAGACTGAGCCTACTGAAGATTCGCTTTATGCTGCACTCGAAAGCTTATATGAGCTTGAGATCTTCGAAGACAATCATGAGAAGTGCACCAGTTTATATGAGCTGATCGATGGCATCACAGTTATTGAGCTTGCTGGATACCCCTCGGAGATCCAAAACTTAGTCGTAGCTCTGACTATGGACTTGTTCTATTCGCAAATGCAAAAGCAAGGTAAACCAGAAGTGCAGGGCGACTTTAGACAAGTTACCAAGCTGTTGCTTGTCGATGAAGCCGATAACTTCATGTCGCAAAACTTCCCCAGTCTTCGTAAGGTACTAAAAGAGGGCCGCGAGTATGGTGTTGGTGTGATTCTGTCTACGCAAGATATCACTCACTTTAAGACCAGCGAGAATGATTACTCAACTTATATTTTAAGCTGGATTGTCCATCGTGTGTCTCAGCTTAAAAACCAGGACATCAAGTCTATCTTTAATAAGGATGATAAATCAGATCAAGATAACCTGATGAAGAGCATTCGTGAGCTTGATAAACACTACAGCTTGTATGTTGATGGTGATAAGAAGGTGCAGAAGATCAAAGACAAGGCGTTTTGGGAGTTGCTCAATGAAGAATGATGATACAACTGTTGTTAAACCAAAGATGCTGAGCAGAAAGTCACCTGAAGTTATTGAGTATATTCAGATGGTCGAAAAATCTAAAGTTGATGCGGAAGTTGTAACTTTACGTGAGTGGTACGATTCGACTGAAAACCATGGACAAGAGATACTTGAATATATGGTTGAATTTAAACAACTTGGGCGCCTTGGTAAGGAGTTACATAAACGTGGTGTAAATCGGGTGACGGAGCGCTTTGGTGATAATGTGCGTACACTTGTTGAAGCTACTTATCAAAGAGGGCTTCTAGATATAGTCGCGCCATTGTGTGCTTTAGCATGTGTTTTAAATAAGAATTAAGTCAATACCAATATTTTGTGATTGTTAATATTCAAATATATGTAGTTTTTTCTGAAAATATAAATTTTAAGATTTCTAACTGTAAGGTTAGATAAGTCCCGAGTCGGCAAGCAGGCTTGGATCCAATCAATCATTTCGACTCCTTGTTAAAGGCCTTGAAGTGGTTGCTTAAATTTCCCGTCATACTCAAGTTGGTATAGCTACCGCTTAGAGGCACGGTTCAGAAAAGGGGTATTAAAATGCCTAGCAAAACAAGTAAAAGTAAATCGACATCTAAGCTAATTATCGGTGCATTCATTGGCATGATAAGTTTAAGTGTTATGGTTAAAGCTGAATTTCAGGTGGATATTGGATTTCGTATTGAAACACAGAATAATCTGGTTTCAAAAACGAGCACACCTCAGGTCACGAATGAACAAAACATTGTTCAGAACTATAGTTTTTGGGCCAAAACAAGCGCTAGCTCTGAGCTAGAAATGGAAAAAGAATCCCAGTAAACTGATTTTCTAAGCTGTAAATTCATAGGAGGAGTACATACTCCTCCTATTTTTGAAACCGAATATCGCTTTCAAATAACCATCGTAAGATCGTTAATGGCGGCAATTGCCCCCAACTATAAGGATTAAAATGAAGCCACTAAAATTTAAAATTATATGTGATGATTACCGAGTACTGCAAATACCAAATTCAAACGGCCATAAAGCCAAGCTTGGTACAATGTTTGTCAAAGTTGAAGCTTTACCTGAAGCATTAAAAGAATGGACTTCAGTGAACCCTAGAAACCCTAAATTCTCTAAAAAAGAAAAACTATCAGGTCAAGTCGCGCGCTCTATCGTAAAAACCCTGGAAGAAGAACCAGAAAAATTCGCGCTTAAAAATTTGGGGATTTATTTATTAGTTGATACGGCTGAATCAAAACGGATAAGCGGAGATAGGCACGAAATTGACATTACATTATCAGATATTGATAGTCATGGAATTGTAAATGGTGGTCATACGTTTCAAGCCATCCGGCAAGTTGTTGAACAAAATACATATGAAGGCTCTGCTTTTGTTCGCTTGCACCTATATCAAAATATACCAGAAGAGCAGATTGTAGATTTGGCAGAAGGATTAAATAAAAATCTACAGGTTGACCAAGCCAGCTTAAAGAACTTAATCAATAAATTTGAGCCAATTAAAAAAGCTATGTTAGGCCTGAAAGGTGAGAATGAAATAGCTTACTCTGATGGGGAACCTGGTTCTGTTGATATACTCGACGTATTACATATTTTGAGTGTATTCGATTTAAAACAATATCCAGGAAAGGATAAAAACCCCAATGATATTTTTGGTAGTAAGCAGAAAATCCTCAGCCGGTACTGTTCAGATATCGACAATATAGATACTTCATCATTTAAAATTTTGCTTCCAAAAATGCATGAGATATTAATACTCTCTGATGAAATACAAAAAGAGTGTGCAAAAATAACTAGCTATTACAAAATAAAAAATACAGAAGAATCAAATCGTGTGGGTTCAGTAGATCATAAAAGAGAAGCCGTTTTTTCTGATGGTGTGATTGGTGGATTAATACCGCAGGGGTGGTTGTATCCTATGCTCTCGGCATTTAGAGCTAATGTCTGCACAGAATCGTGGAAAAAAGGAGAATTTAATTGGTTAATTGAACCAAGCATTCTTTTACCCGAAGTAATTAAAGAAATGGTTGAAATTATAACCACAGCTCACAAAGAACAAAAAAGTAAACCTGGTGAAGTTGGACGTAAGCCAACAGCATATCAATTATGTTACTTCACTATTTTTATGCATCTTGTTATGTCGGGTCATATTGGTAAATAATTATAAAACATTTATACACTTTAGGCTGAAAATGAATATTTTGGATGAATTAGATGCAGATATTGAAAATGAAACTCTAGATGAAAAAAGGTTAGGTAGATTAAATCGATATAGGAATAACTTTGTGTTATGCCCTACAAACTTTAAGTTTGAGAGGGAGCTTCCTGATCTCACTTGGCGAACTTTCAAACATTGCGAACAAGATCATGAGCTACCTGATGAACAAGGTGTATATATGATATCAATATGTATCGATAGCCAAAAACTACCTACGAACTCTTACGTATTATACGTCGGTAAAGCAGGAGACTTAGGTACTAATAACACTATTAAAAAGAGATATAGAAATTATGTTAACTTTTCCGGTTACAAAAATAGGCCGAGAGTAAAGAGAATGTTGGAACTATGGAGTGGCCATTTAAATTATAGTTATGCTCGTGTACCTGCAAATTCTTCGACAGGAGATATTGAAGAAACTTTAACTACAATATTTGTGCCTCCTTATAACACTGCTGATTTTAGTGCGGAGTTGAAAGATTTACTTAAAGGTTTAAATATTTTATGAATAAAAAATTTTTTATGCCTTGCCTGCGTGGTACATTTGGCAACTGGGTTACATATACGTGTTCTATGAAATTGAAGGATATTGCTGAATTAGTTAAATTTGCTACAGAACTGCATCAAAGTGAGCGTTTATCTGAAATGATTCAGCGAGAACTCAATGATACAAGAGCTGAAGAGATTGCTACTTATTTAACTAGTCGAGAAGACCGGTTTTTCAGCTCATTAGTTGTAGCTGTTTATGATGGAGAACCAACTTGGCACGATATTGGAGGTTTAAGGCCAAATAAAGAAAAGTTAAGTGAAGTAGAAATGCCTGATTATGCTGCAGAAACATTAGGTTTTTTAAGTATAACTAGAGAAGAGAAAATGTTCGCTTTGGATGGTCAGCACCGTTTAGCTGGGATAATTAAAGCGATTAAAAATAAACCATCATTAGCAGATGATTTATTGAGTGTAATTATCGTTGCTCATAAGAATTCAGATGAAGGAATAAAAAGGTCAAGAAGGTTATTTACTTCACTTAATAAAGAAGCTCAACCAGTAAATAAAGAGACTAAAATTGCACTGGATGAAGATGATGAATGTGCAGTTGTGACTCGTTATCTAGTTGAGAAAACTGATTTTATCTCAAGTAAATCAGTATCATACTCAATAGGCTCATTAAGAGATAAAAGTAGTTTTACTACAATTGGGAATATATTTGATTGTAGTGATAAACTGTATAAATTTTATAATAAAACAGATTTAGTTAAAACTAGTTTTTTTGATTTTTGCGTGGAATTTTATGCCGAAACATTTAATTCTTGCAAAGAACTAAACGTTTATCAAGAGCATTTAACGTCTCCAAATAGATTGAAGTATCTTGAAAAATACAGAAATTCTAGTAATGGTGGTCATCTTTTATTTAGACCAATTGGTTGGCATCTATATACGGAATCATTTATTCAGCTAATAGAAAAAGAATATAGTGTTACTGCTGCTGTTAAAAAACTGAATGCTAAAGATTTGAAATTGGAAGGTGAAATTATAGGCAATGCTTTATGGTCTGTTAAAGCCAAAAAGATAATGTCACCTTCAGCTAAAAAGTGGAAAAGTACAATAAAAAAGCTAACCACTTAACATTTCTTAGTTAAAGACTAACTGTCAGTTGATAGTTCTTAAATGTAATTAAATTAATATTCCAACATTCGACCAGTCTTTTAACAGAAAATATATACGTGATAGCTCTGACAGTACCACTTTAAGAACTGTCAGAGTCAGAAGAACTTATTTTGTTGCTATAGCATTTGAAAATTCATTTATGTGTTTATGGTTTCTAATTCCAGCAATTCCATCTTCTACATGCGCAGCCCAGGCTGACATCAATGAGCGACCTTCTAAACCTGGGTATTTAAGTTTAAGTAGCTGTTCACTCACCAACTGCGTGTCACCCATCCAGGTGACTTTATCTAATACTAAATTGCCATCTAGTTTGCGTTCAGTCTCTATAGGTTCTGCAGGTATGTAGGTGAAACCAGATTCAATTGACCTAAATAATGCAATTCGAGATGACACGTTTGGGGCAATCCCCGTGTACTGTTTTAGCTTTTTTAGATTATCTTCCGTTTGTTTGGTTAGATTCATGCGATTAGGTAGCATTAGTTAGCTCCTACTACTTTATTTTGTTGAATGTTACGTTCCCAGAAATATCCTTCACGTAATACCGACGATTTTGTAACGCCATCGAATTTTATCTCGTAGGCATGAGAAATATCATCTTTTAGATAATCACTACTAAAATATGATTCATCGATCTCGGTATCTGTAGACAAGATAATTACCTGATGGCTAGCTTCTGGGAAGTAGTGCTCTATTAGTTTGTTTCTGTGCTTAGAATCGAGGCGACCAAGTGGTGTATCGATAATAATCGGTAGTTTCTTACCCGACGTTTTTCCGAGCGCTTCTAGAATTGAGATGGCATATATTTGTTTTTCACCAGCAGATAAGCCTTTACGGCTAATTACGTGCTTGTTTTCATCGATCAATTCAACATCAAATGTCTTTGTGTTGATACGTGCAGAAAGTTGCAGGTCTTCCTTACGTGCGAGTTTCCGATAGCTCTTGATGAATTCAGTTTCCAGCTGTTTTACTCGTACCGCGGTAAGTTGCTCACTAAACTCAGCAAGCAGTGCATGAGTATTTTGTGCGTTGGTGAGTGAAGCTTCTGCTGTTGAAGCGACTTTATGTTTATCGTGTAGCTTTTGAACCTTACGGGCATAATCTATGGCTTCACGGTATTTTTTCTTTGCCGCTTCAGTGTTATCTCTGTGTTCGACAATAGCCGCTGTGCGATGACTATTGAGCACTTTAAGCGCTTCTAATTGAATTTCAAGTTGTTCTTGTTCTGGTGCTCGAGCAATATTGATTGAGATAGCTGCCACTTGCTCTTCGACTATTGTTAAGCGCTTACGTACAAGGTCAAAACGCTTGCGTGAAGAAGGGGCTTGGTTGTTCACCTGGGCTTTTAGCTGGTCATATTCTCTGTCCGATAAATCCAGTAAAATATCTGTTTTAACTTGCTCCGCTTCTCTCTCAGTTAAACATTCTTTGATTTGCTCCAGTGCGACAAAGGAGTTAGAAAGTGTGAATGATAACTTTTTTTCAAGCTCAACCAGGAAGCCATTTAATTCAGTATTAAAGCTATCTGCTTGTTTAGCTTTCTTCTCTGCTTCCAACTGACTTAGCAAGTTTTTCATCGCATTAGGTGCAAGCGCGAAGGGTAGGTCACCTTCGATTTCAGTTCTTAATGCTCGCTCAAGTTCTTTTCGCTCTGCATCTAACTCAAACTGTTTAGATTTTTCTTGCTCACGACTTTGTGCCCAAGCACCACCTCGTGAAGAAAGTTCTTGTTCAGTTTTTTCGATATCTTTAGTGATAAGGTCAATCTTGGCCAAGCAAAGTGATGACTTATTCGCTAATTCGACCGCTGCGTGTTCCGCTGATGTTCTTTCTGATTCCAGTTTTTCAATTTGAGCTTTGATGTTATCAGGCATAGCAGCCGCGTCATGGCGTCTTAGATAAATAGCTAAGTCACTACGTAACCGCTCAGCAACATCGATTCCTAATAAACGACGTACTGCCGTTTGTAAGACTTCACCAGATTCATCTTCTGCAAGATCGGCAATTTTTTCGCCATCGAAGAAGAATAGGTCCGAAATACCTGGTGGTATTAATTCGTTGAGGAAACTTTGGCATTGATCGTAACTCATGCTGCTAAGCTCTGAATTATCTTGTTCAAGTACCAGTTTATCTTTTTGGCCGCGTTTCCAACCGCGAGTGACACGGTACTCACTTTCAATGCCATTATGGCTATGGGTAAAGATGAGCTGAATTGAAGTTTTATCTACACTGATGCCTACGCCATTATGGATCAGCGCATCGAGTTGCTCCTGATATTGAGCAGAGCTCATGCCTCGACCGAAAGCAGCACGACCATAAAGCGCTACGCGTACTGCCGTTAGGATAGAGGTCTTACCCGAACCATTCAATCCACCAAATAAAATGATGGGCGATGGAGTCGTTTGATGCTTACGGTTTATACGTGGTGCCAGGTCTATTTCGTGTACGCCACGAAATACTCTGAAATTATTGATCACAAGGCTTTTGATTATCATTTTAAAAGTCCACCTTAGCTTGCTTGTCTAGCGCCAGGATTTCAGTCTCGTACTTTTCGATTTGATCTTTATGGATATCAAAGTCTGACTTACTCTGTAGTTGAGCATGTCGCTGTTTAATTTCCTCCAAAGAACCCCAATCCTGCCTAAGTAAGGTACCTAGTTTATCGAATACTCCGGTGCGTCGGCTTAAACCTTCGAGGGAAAGCTCCAGATCGAGAAGTTTCTGTACCATCTCCGGCTCTACCGCATATTTTTCACTTAAATCTTGCAGTATTTGTGCTTCAAGTTCGCCGAAACTAGAGTTGTCATTAATCACCCAGTTAAGGTCGGTACCGAAGACTTCACGATAAATCTTTGGCAGTGTATCGGCCCAATCCGGCTCATTAGGATCGTTGAGCCATTCTTGACGAATAGCATGAAGCTCGGGCTCAGTGACTAAGGTGACAGAATAACCGTTTTTATTAAATTCTCTTTGTTGTACCAATAACTCAGTGAGCCACTCTTTACGATACTTAAGCCAATAAGGTCCTGGCACATGTGCACGCACAGATGATAACTCTTGACCCTCTTTAACACGTTGATAATTAACTTTACCTACACGGCGTTTGAAGTTGCGATAAATATCTTTATTCGCTGGTACATTCGTTTCAGCAAGCTTATTACGGAAGGTGAGTAGAGGTTGCATCCACTCTTCGCCATTTTTAATCAAGCTTTCCATGGCACGATCTTTAGTGACAACAGTACAGGTCCAACAGCCAAATCGAGAGTTTCCACATGATGGTGTGCTGTCATCGATGACCATAGGGCACTCACCTTGATCAGATGAGTCTTTATATAGGTTCCAAAGAGTGAGGTTTTTTCCGCCCCAAGGATTTTCCCATTCAAGGTCATACTCATTTGACCATTTCTTACCTATGCCCATAGGGGAAATAGTCACCTCTAAGCTACAGGCACGAATGAGTTTCCACACATCGTCCATACTCCAAGTATCAATAGGGGTATAGATAAATGCGTTGGCAAGCGTTGTATGCCGTGCAAGTCGAGTGTTTTCAATTTTATGTTTTGCAATAACCTGAGCACGAGAAGCACTTTCTTGACTACGAGAGCCAAGAATAACTATCACCTCATCATGCTGTGAGACTTTATCTTTGATGAAGTCACTAACAGGATCGATCTTCATTCTTTCGGTACACCAACGGAAACTTTGTGTTGGGGCTGGATAGCCTTTGCCCAATAAACAGGACCAGAATGTTTGGTGCGGTTTTGGCAATACCTTATGTGTCGTTAACGGTAAACCATCACGCCTAGCTTGATTACCGATGCTTTCGAGTGAACGGTTCACATGATCTACAACGAGTGGTGTTTCAACTAAGGTATCCGAAGCGACGACGTAAACGGGTTTAGTTCGTTTGCTCTCGTCGAGTGACAATAAGGCCAGGTAGATCAGAGTAACGACAGCCGTTGAGTCTTTACCGCCACTATAACCTATGACCCAAGGACGGTTATCGGAACAATAAACACTTTGAACATCATCAATAAAATGTTGAAGTAAAAAGCCTTCATTGCTTTTTTGCTCGCGCAATAAGTCACGACATAAATTCATACTGACTTGATGCTTTAATGAATCATCAAGCTTGTTATATTTATCTAACTCTACGGGTAAAGTGTCACTATTTTTATATCGCTTGAAGCCGGCAAAGAATTCTTTTTGAATATATTCTAACTGCTCATCGTCTAGCGCATCGGCTTGGAATAAATCAGCCATTAGATGCCTCACTACTTGGTATATGTTGGTTTTCTAGGGCTCGCTCTTCCGGAGTTAATGAAAGTGACAAAGTTTGTTTAAGTGCGTTGGTGGTCAACATGATGTTGGTAGACGCTTTACTTAACTTGCCATGTAGCATGCTTCGGTGGGCCCATACAGGATTGGATTTTCTCCAATCGACATTTTTTAATTGCTTAATTGTTTCTTTCCATTCATTAGGTTGTGCTGTAATTAATGAACAACCTAATGAGCCCAAGGCATGCAATCCAACACCATGTGCATGGATATATTCTTGCCTAAATTGGGAAGGGGATAACTCTTTTTTTATTACCATTTGCCATTCAGGAGTGGCAGCAAAGACAGCTTGCCAATATTCAGAAGCTAATTGCTTCTCTTCATCAGTGAAACTGTCTTTCATGCCTTTACCCAGAAGTGCTCGGTTTGCTTGCTTCAAGCTGCTCAGAGTGAAGAGCTTACCGCTCTTAGAGCTGATGCTTGATTTCTCCATCTCAGTAAAACCTTTAAAAGGTTTAATGCTCTGTGCCAAGTGTCTGGCAAGCTCGGAGCTCTCGTCTCTGTGATCGTACAATGCACCTAAGGAAGGGCTGGGTTTCACTGCATATTTGTTCAGATCGGCAAACATCTGCTGGCTTCGCTCAAGACCTTCATCGACAAAAAACAACACAGGTATGTTGTCATGGGCTAATTCAGGTTGTTCTTTTATTGCGGCTTCGATTGCGGCACGTCTGTGCTGACCGTCATTGATAAGGATTTGAGCATCCATAGGTATTTTTAATGTACCTAAGTTGGGTGTATCCAGATGGTCACTTTCTTCGAAGGTGACTGTTGAAGCCACTGAAACTGTTAAGGCCGAAAAAACATAGCCTTTGGGGTTGTCTACAAGATAACGTACCATCTCTGGGATACGTGATTTATTTAACGTACGCTGAGCCCTTAGCTCTGGTGGCACTTCTTCTTCGTCAAACACGAAGATTTTAGGAATAGTGCTTAAGGGGCAAGTCGCTATGTAGAAAGGCTTTCCAGCTTGAATCCCCCTCACTGCTGGAAATGAAAAACAATAACCATCTTGTGCGCTTCTCATGGGAACTCCTAACGTGAAACATGACGTTAATTAAAGTTTAGTACGTCAACGTATCACGTCAAATCTAGTGTAAGACGTTATAGGTATAACGGGGAAGGTGGCTATTCTAGTAGATTATGACATGCAATGCACGGAGGAAAAGCAGAATCTGTGTCTTCAGTTTAATAAGTAGTCAGGTTAGTTTATAAAAGCGATAGCTCCGAATTTCAAGGCCTTTTGGCTTCAAATTTGATGTGACATCACTCAAGTTACAGGGCCTTTTGTTGTCTTCAAAAATATCTATTTTCTTCAATCGCTTATCAAATGAAATTTGTTTGTTGAAGTCTTCGAATGTTTCATCCTGAAACTGGCTCTTGTATATCAGTGGTGGTCGTTTGTCTTTTTCTACATAGTCAAAAAAATCGACATCCAACTGCCACATTTTTACCTTGATACGTTCACGCAGGGTGGGCAAGGGGCTGGTATTAAAGTCATCGTATCCCATAAAGCTGACTTTGCCTGAGGTGATATGAATTTTTACTAAATCTATTTCATCTAGCTCACCGTAGAGTTGTGCCGCTGCGCCTACGTATATCCGTAACAGTGCCGGTAGATAAGGCAGGAATTTTTTGTGAAGCTCTAGTGAGTGGCCTAAGTTTAGCTTGCTGGCTGGTAGCGATTCATGTGCTTGAATACAGGCCAGCTCAATCTCTTCAGTATTGGCGATACGGTAAAGCAAAATTTTTGATTCGGCCAGTGCCACTTTATAAGTGTCGAAGAACACCTTGATGTCACGTTTCTGCTCTTCGGGTAGATGTTGGTAGCCTTTGTGCTGCTCAAACTGACATAAAGCGAAGTACACCAGTAGATCTTCTCGACGCATCTCAATCGCAGCTTCAAATTCGCTAGTAGCCAGTTCACCTTGAACTTGGAGTAGTAACTTGAGCGCTTTCTTGGCATTACCAAGGGCTAAATTGATATCAGCTATTTCAGAAAACTCCTCTAGCACCGGCAGTCGCCCTAGCTGTAAACATCGATCCCAAAACCGATTGAGTAACTCATGATGCCGGGTAAACAGTAATCTGGCTTGCTCTTCACTAGTGGGAGTCGGTGCTGTAATTTGTTTCCAGGCATGGTGACGTTTGAAGCGTCCAGATAGGAAGCGCTGTTCCTCAATCTTATCTTTAAAGACATAATAAATACCAGGTGCGATGGCGATAGCATTCTCATCCAGCGTGCGCTCGATATATCCTTTGAGCTCTGCCTGTGCATAGTACTTTTGAAAGGTGTTACGGGAGGTGATGACACCATCTTTATACGGCGTGAACTGGCTGATGTATTTGTCATTGGCTAACATGGCCGATACCACCAGTAATTTATGCGTAAGTTGCCACGCGCCTATGAGGGCTTCACTTCTTTCAACCTGATCTTCAATCACATTGATCACGAAGCCAATATTGACCAGATCTGAGGTAAGTTTATCGTCCTCGGGCCTGAATTTTGGATCCCAGCCGATAGCATCTAGCCCGTGAGCCTGTAATTCGGTTAAGTCATCACCGCGGCCGCAGCCATAATCAAAAATCGTATAGTCACCATTAAGATAACCTTGCTTGGCCAGCTGTTTCATTGGTGCTGAGAGTTCATGACGCACAATTGCTGTTTTATGACGGTCAATTGATGATGCTTGTTCACTATTATCTGGCGACGTGAGGGCAGAACTGCGAAATAATCTGCCATCGAGTAGAGTATAACCGTGCCGCTCTATTACTCTTAACCAAGACTGCTTAAAGCCTATCATACGACTGTTATCGTAGAGCCCCGCATTTTCTCCCTCTTGGGTAATGTATTCAAACTCTTCGTAGCTAGTGTGGTGTGTGGGCAGCATGGTTTCTTTGCGATGCAGAATAGGCGGGTTATCGCTATTTGTATAATCGACAATGCGGTGGCTTAATTTATTGAGATCTACGGTGACACTCTGTGTGAGCGATGGATAAGCTTCGGTGAAGAAGGAGGGATAAGAGAGTAAGGATAATCTGAACTCATTACGGGATAACTTAACTATGTGCCAGTCTTGAGTTTCAATTTTAAGTGCTTTAGCGACTGCGTGGATAAACTGAGTAAGCGACGCTTCTAGCTCACTGAAGCTATCTTTATGTAGATAAACGGCGTCGGGTAATTTTTTCCCTAAGGGGATGTCACGAATTAGGTGAGTAAACTGCAGTGCGTCCATGTTTTCCCTTAATGATTAATCTTTAGCAGTTAGTCAGACGGAGTATCCAACAGATATAGGTAGCTATTACCTTTCTTTTTAAAGACTAACTCACCGCTCATTCGTTTATGCATCAAATCACAACCCGATATTCCAAGTTTCTGCATGGCCTCTTTGCTAGTCAGCCACTTGCTACTTTCGATACCTTCTCTACTGGCCAAATTGGCTATCGATTGTTCGAGGTGCTTACCTTTTGGGTCATTACTCATCTGTACAACCTTAGTAGTTCAGCCGTTTAATCATGGCCACGACATCGTTACCTGATGCTCTGTTTCCAGGCGTCCTGCGCCCAGAAATTTGATTGGTATTCATTAACTGTACGAACTGATTCATCTCAGGTCCATAACTGATATGTAGCGGCCGTGACTTGCCATAATAGTAGATACGATCAAATTCTAGGTTTTCTGCAATCCAAACTATGACTTCATCCATTCTGCCAGCCATATAATCCACCTTAAAGTCGACCGCAGCCCCCAAGCGTGTGCATATCAATTTACCCTTGCTGTTTAGCTCATGGCAAGTATGTTGATCAAGATTAGGCGCTATGTGGGGATTATGATTGTGTGTAATCGCCCGTGACAGCTCTGGCGAGCAAAAGCCATAGGTGAGGGTGATAGGCCCAAATTGATCCACAATAGGGTCAAGCAGATGAACGGCTAATTGTTGTAATGCGTCGAACGTTTGATCTTGAACCGGAATGTTAGTCACTTTACCAAGTCTAGCTGTATCACTACACTCGATTAAATCTTGATAGTTGAAATGTCGGCTGGCTTGAGCTGTTATTTTAGGCCCATAATTTGAGGCCTGATTGTGGATTAAATTTTTAGCACGTGATTGTTCAGTCATTAAGAAGACATTATTGTTTTTCTTGTGATATCTAAGATGTCTATACACCTTTTAATTGCACTTTTTGTCTGCGTCATATCGAGTAACCCCGTGGCTGTGACTGATGGGAAATCTTCATGATAATTAGCCAATGTAGTATTGATCTTGCCACTTTTCTTACCTTTGCCTAATATGTTAGCTGTGTCTGAGTTAAAAACAGACTCCCTGAATTTATTCACATCATCAAAGTTTAACCCTTTGGCTTTAGACTCTAATTTTATTGAAAGTTTTCGAGTTTTTTGGCTAATACGAAGATATGAGCCTAGTGATAATTGTTCATGCTCTTGCCAGTAGAAGTAGCAGCCTTTGCTACTGGCATAACCTGATAAATTGAAACCCTCATAATGCTTACTAAGTTCAGTAAAAAAGCCATTCCATGTAGTGTCGGACCAATCTTTTACCAGTATTGACTCGTAAGATCTAGTTTCTTCAATCATACATTTTAGATGCTGGTAGTAATCCCTTAAAATGCCTACAGGTAACTGATTTTCTTCAGTCTTGAACGAATCTATAAAATCATATGCCGTGTATATCGAGTAACCAGCTGTTTTGACTGAGCTATAATCTAGCTGCACTCCTGTTTTAAAGTAAATAAAACTCATTCTATGATCATTAAATTCACTTTCTATTTGCTGTTTATAACGTTGCAGTTGATCTGAATGCTCTGCGGTATTCGTTTTATCTTCAATCACAATACAATGGTTATCATTGATCACCAAGAGCACATCAATATTCTTGTACTGCTTGTATATTTTTACGCTTTTGAGTTGGTCTGGACAAGTTTCATTACACTTTTCTAGGAGTGAAGTTAGGAAAGTTTTACCGTAAGAATGTAGTGCAGGATCGAACTGTTCATTTACAGGATTAGCCCACTCAAGTAGCCAACAAATGACTGCATCCTGTGATAGCTCACTTGTCGCATATTCGAATATGTTTGGTGCTTTTTTTGTCATGATAATTCCTTTATCAATTTGATGTGGGTCGCTGTAAACGGTTTTAATTACTTATATATCCTTCAAAGGTGTTGGGCCTTTCAAGGTATATTGTTGTTATGCAACTCTTATTTTTTCGAGTAATTCGACAATTTCACAATATCTGGTTGGATATAACGTGATTTCATTCATCAAGTCATTGCCATCGACGACTTGAATGCCATTATTATCGGCAAACTTTCTACTCGTGACAGTAACATTGGTCGCATTTGTCACGAAAATCAGCTGTTTGTTTGAAGCATCTTTTAAATAATAATCTTGAGCTTCTAACAGATCTTCTAAGGCACGCTGTGCATTGTAAAAAGCTTTATTGATGTGCTTAATCTGTATGAGGTGTTCACCAGTTGGTGTGGTTAAGACAACATCAGCACCCTGATCTGTAATCGCTTCTGTCAGTATTGTATTAGTGGCATTGGTTTTTTTAGCTAAAGTCAGTGCAACAAGCGCTTCAAACTGTTGCCAATTTAAGCTGGTTAAGCTGTCTTTTATAATGACAGAGTCATGATTTAAACCGTTAACTCCTCCTGGTATGGGTTTGATCTCTTCGGGGGTCACGACGGCATCTTTTAATAATGTTTTGGCCGATAGTAGTTTATGTAGGTTTACATCAAATGATTCAAACTGAGGATGATGAGCAATGGGGACATAAATATTGACGTCTTTTGTCTGTCCAATTCTGTAAACACGGTCAGTAGCCTGTGCTTCTTTTGCTGGGTTCCAGTGTCTCTCTAGATGAATAACATTGTTTGCGCCAACAACTGTTAGGCCAACACCTGCTGCAACTGGTGACATTATGATAATGTTAAATCCACTCTTAGCTTCGAACTCCTTAATCATACTTTTACGAGTAGGGACATTTGCGCGTTTAGATATCGCTTTAGCATCTCCATTGATGACAGACACTTTTTCTAATTTATAAAGCCTAGCTAGTGCAATGCTAAGGAATGCTTGTAAACGTTTATTAACGGCAAAAATGATAACCTTCTCGTTACGATGCTGTATCTCGTTTAACGTTAGAATTACTGAGTTTAATTTGCTTGATTCGCTTAGAAACTGATTAATAGCATTAGCTTTTTGTGGCACATCTATTTGATCTTTGACAAAAAGTTGTGGATGTAAGCTGACGTCCCTGAGTTGTTGTAAGCAGGCTAGGGCTGCATTAGCCCCACCATTATGACTATTGACTATAACTTGTTCATAATGATTAAGTTGGTCATTTACCATTACTGAACCAAGCTGTTGTTGATATTGCCAAACAGGGTCATCGTCGAGCCCTACAAAGATGTTTTTGGCTGGTAAATCAGCTAAGTTATCTTCCTTAAGCCTTCTTAGCATTAAAGCGCCCACATCTAAACGCAGCTTTCGTCCAACCTCAGCCCTAATCATGTCGACTTCATCACTTGCAGCAGCCGTTATTGGTGTGACGTATTTATTACGGAAATCTTGATAATTACCTAAGTAACCAGGCATAGCGGTATCAAGCAAACACCAAAAGTCTGCCAAACTATTCTCAACCGGCGTGCCGGTTGCAAGCAGCTTAAATTCTGCTTTTAGGCCCTTGGCTGCACGCGTTTGCAATGTATTGGGACTTTTTATATTTTGAGCTTCGTCAAAGATGACAAATGACCAATCAACTCTGCAAAGTGAGAACTGATAATCTCGTAGTGTTTGATAGGTCGTGATCACTAAACGTTTAGGTTGATCGAGTCGTTCGCTTTGGAAGTTTTTCCCCACCTTTAGCGAATAACGGATATCTGATTCATCTAGATGTCCTTCGCCATGGCTATTTTGATTTTTTGTTTCAGCACTGGCACCGGATATTTTGAACTTGTTAAGGTCTGCATTACTTTGCAGTATGACAATATCGGTGAAAGGTGATTGATTAAACGTTATCTCTACTTCGTCTTTCCAGTTCTCGAGTAGGCTTAAAGGCGCCACTATGAGTACAGGTTTTGAGTCTGTACCAGAGACAGAGTTGAGCTGAAAGTAATGTGATACCGCAGATAGTGATACGAAGGTTTTTCCTAAGCCCATATCGTCGGCAAGTAGGGCACCAGTTACTTTATTATCCGCAATTGATTTTTGGGTAAGGCCTAAGATCCATTGTACACCTGACCTTTGATGTTCGAATGGCGTCCTTTTATGATTACTCCAATCCAGTGGTTCTTTATAGAGTACTTGTTGAATTTGTTCTTCAAGCTTAGGCGAGGCTATATCTAATTCTTCATCGTTGAGCTCAATATCTACGACATAGGTCTCATTGTCGCTTTCTGGTTCGTTATCAGCTTCATCATTACCATAAGTCGCTTGTGTTAACTCTTCTCGCTTATGTGCTATTTGCTCATTAATAGCCGCTTTATCTCTAATATCCACTTCTCGTGCGTTGAAGTCTAAGATATCAGCACCCGCTTTTACTGCATTGGTGTAAGTTGTTTCAAATTCAGTTAGTTGTTCTGCATCTTTAATAAGAGGCGAAATGTCAGTTGTGGGTGGCAGGCTGAGTTCTGACAGTTGACCGAACCAGTCAATTTGATTTTGATCTTTCTCACCAAAATATGCATGTTTGAATGTTGAAGCACCGTTAACTCGAATGCTAAAACCTGTGTCTAGATCGACCAGAGATGCATCAATATAGGCTTGGGGTGTTTTTAAAAATTGAGCAACTTGTGATTGGGGTATTACTCTGTTTTTGATAATTTCTTGGGTAGCTTTTAGCATTTTTTCATCAAGTAGAATTATCTGATCTTTTACTCTTAATGCAGAGTGATTGCCGTCTTGTATTTGCCCCAGACGGGTACGCATTTCATCAGTGCTACTGGTTTGGCCTAACTGTGGTATTAAGTGAAGATTTCCTTGTGCATCTTGCTCTCCGATCACACTGACTTGCTCAGGAGATACGATTTCTATTTGATTGAAATGAGATAGGTCAATTTCAACACCTGCTAGATTACATTCCTGCAGCTGGTTGATCAGCTGTAGATTATCAAATTCCTCCTTTTTACTTTTCTTGTGTATTGCTAAGGAGGTGAAGACTTTAAGCTGTACGCTATTTAACAGGTATTGCTGACGCTCTGAAAAGAAAAGGAGGGGACCTTTAAGTATGTAGGCACTGGAATACTGCCCTCTATCATCGGTACATTGTAATGACACGCGAAAATTACTTTTACGAACCTCACCTTTAACTCGTGCATTCACTTTACCTTTCCAAACTGAAGGAAGCTGCAGTAGTGCACGTGCTTCTTCATCGAGTCTTACAGCGTGCTCGTCTTCGATAATGAAGCCATTGGGAATGGGCTCCGCTAGCCCTTGCTCAACTAACATATTGAGGAACACATATTGATGTTGAATCCAAGAGGGGGCCTTGAGCTCATTTAGTTGCGCTGTGATCTTATCTGAAGTCGAAAAAGTTAACTCACCGTCATCAGCACTGAATTGGTATCTTTGATCATTATTATTTTTGCCAAGAAGCTGACTGATTAGAGAGTTAAACATCCTTATATCGCTCCATAAAATCTTTTAAATTGTTTGTAATCATTATTAGAGAGTACGTCACTACCTTTGATATCCATACCTAAACCTTTTAATGCCTGTACACCCTCATATTGCCATTTATACTTGGCTGGAGAATGTAATATTTTTGCACTTGGTTTGCATCCTTTCAAAGCCATTTTGGCTGATAATCCACTCGTTAACGCGCTATAGCTAGGTGTAGTTAGGTTGTAATTAAATACAAGTGCATCTTCGTGTAAATGAGGATATATCCATAAGTAGCAACTGTGGCTTCCTTCAATGACATGGGCATTCTTAAGCTTTAGGTAAATTATTGACTTGTCTTGATCACTGACGACCGAATAGCTAGGTAGCTCATTTTTCTTATAGTGGCGTTTTAGGTACCTTTCAGCTTGTCTGGAAAGGTAGAGCCTTGAGTTTTCAACTAGATCTTTTTCAAACACGCCCTCTAAGAAGCTTTTACGTGAAGGGTACATGCGAATTAATTCAGTGTTACCTGAGGTCTTTGAAAAATCTTCTAGTACTTCTAAAAATAGCTTTAGATCCAAACGCGAAAGCCAGCCTATCACTTTTTGAATGCGGGCTTTACCTAGTTTATTCCACCATAACTGGTACTTTGCACTGTTTGAAGCAACCCTTGGATCACCAGCAATAGTCAGGATGACTTGCTCCCAACTTTTGTCTAACTCTTGTGAAGGGGCCCTGTCTATTAAGATCTCTAGTACTTTATGGCCCACTTGCATTGTACGGTCATACTTAGCGGTAAACACATCCCTTTTAATGACTTCATCTAAAATTGGATGTGGCTGATTAACCGGGATTTTTTGTAGTTGTTTAACAAAGTAAATTGAATGGGCATCAGCGAGAAACTTACCACTGGTGTATTGATCAAGTTGGTTTTCTTTCAGTATAGAGTTGAGATCACTTTTCTGCTTGATTGCTGTATTTGCTAACCATTTAGGTCCTTCGATACTAAAAATATGCATATCAGAACGCTCTGATAGGTTTCGGCGCTTCCTGGACTTAATGATCCAATCACCTAAAGCTTCTATTTCATTTAACTGGTCGAATCTTTGATGGAACAAGTTTGTCATTGCGGTGGTGATGAGTGCACTGGGCTTAATTTGTATTGTGTCGATCTGCTGGAGCAGTTGTTTGTTAATTTTAATCTTACTATTTAGCTTGGAGTCATTAATTGCCAATGATAAGGCACGAACCATGAGGTGGTTACTTATCAATGATGGACAAAACTGGTTACCCTGAATGACTTTGGATAGGTGGTTATAGGTTATTTGGAATTCATCACTCGTTTGACCAACATTATCTGTCAGTTTTGATAGTGTCTTAGTATGTTTAGCCATATGGCGCTTAAAGGCGTCCATGTTGACACTGTCGAGAGTAAACTGCGGTAAGCGCAAGTTGATTTCAAACATTAAAATTGCTCTTTTATGCTTTCAATATCTAAGAAACTCGGTTTTTTCACCGTAAAGCGAATATCGATACGTCTATTTTGTTCCATATCGAGTGGAGTTTGTTCTTGTTCGTTTACGCGTCGTGTTGATGAATAGCCACTTACTGAAAATAGCGACTGTCCTTGACTGTTTTTAATTTCATCAAATCTAGGTGTTAAATCGGTTTTATCGTTCCATAGCTCCCACAATGAGATGGCTCTGAATGTCGATAAGCCCCAATTCCCTTTTAGACGAGGAGAGCGACGGCTATCGGTATGGCCTTCTACAAATACAGTATCTAAATAAGTAAATCTCTTATCTTTTAATATTGCTCTATGGATAGTATTACCTATCTCTATGACTGCTTTTTGAGTAGCTTCGTCTTCAGGTATGTCAAATTTGTTCGATTCAAATGTGAGTTGCTGCTCAGGAATACGGAGTACTGTCTCATTTTCTGTGATTTCTACAATGATATTTTTTGCACTTAGTTCATTTTTTATATCATGTAGAATGTTTCGCCGTACCATTTCAGATTTCTTTATTTCTTCAATGGCTTCATCAACTTGGTTCTTGGTTTCAGTTAATTCAAGGATAAGTGCCATCGCCGCAAGGATGAATATGATGAGCAAAGCAGACATAAGGTCAGAGAAGGACATCCAGTAGGGATTTTCTTCATCTATATTTATAGGCTTTCTTCTGAATCTACTCATGCAACTTGTCTACCCGTTTTAGTCTCTATTTCGTCAATCACACTTGAAAGAGCCTTCATTGCTGATGTCATTTGTCCCGTGTATTCAGACGTTTGCTCATTCCATACATTGAGACGGGCTGTAGTTTGATCATTAACATGATTACCATATTCAACCAGTAGGTTATTTAAATGATCTTTTAGTGAAATAACATTTTGCTGTAGCTCATTCAAGTATGCTTGCTGGTGGTCCTTCATCTTATCGAAGCTGCTATCGGCCGAATCAATTATTTGCATTAGGTTATCGGTTATCACGGTGTGTGATTGGTAATCTTCGTTTAACTTGGTTCTAAGGTCTTGCATTCTTTCTGCAGTGGCTTGATTTTGCGCTGCAAGATCTTTCGTTGTATGAACAGCTTCAGTTACTGCACCAGACAACTGATTACCTGCTTCTTTAATGTTACTGCCCATGACATTCATGGAGCTAGCTGCAACGTTTAATTGTTCGCTAGTCAGCTTCATATTTGAAGATGCGTCAAGATTAGAACGTACTGATGCGTCAATACCTTCTTGTAATGCTTTACCTTGTACCAGTAGATTCGAAGTCGCTTGTACTTGGGCTGTGACTAGTTGCTCAACCTGTTTAAGCAGTGACTCTGTACTAGATTTAAGCTCAGTGGTTTGATCCATCAAGGCATTTTGACGAAGGCTTTCTTTTTCTGAGTTATCGTTAATCTGCTTTTCTAAAGCTGTTTGCATTTGCTGCGTCGCTGTAGAAATATTAGCCGACATGTCTTCGCTTATTTGGGTGGTTTGTTGAATGTGCTGACTAAACAGAGTATCCGCTTTATCTCTATTAGTTTTCTCGGCTATGTCTCTTTGTTTAGTTTGTTCTTCGATGTTGCTAAGGTTTTCATCAATAAGCTTAGTTAGCGTTTGTTTTTGTTCATAGCTATGAGCTACCAATTCATTTACTTGATTCTTGATTTGCTCTGCAAGGTCTTTCTCACGAGTACTCGCTTGCGTTTGAGTATGCTCCATCTTAGTCACAAACGATTGCATGGTCTGGCTCATACTTGATATGGCTTCGTTGATTTTACCCGAAGCTGAATCCATAGCAATTCTTTGCTCTTGGCCTTGCGAGCCAAATCCATCCATAAACTTTTCAAGTAGGCCTTCTAAAGCTTGCTGGTTTCCTTCGGATGTTTGATCTACTAATTTATTAATCGCGGGAGCCATTATTTTTTCGAGGCTGGCTTCTAATCCCGTTTGTATTTGCTGTGATGATTCAATGAGGGCTTCTTGTAGTTTGTCACCAATTTTTTCTGCTAGTCCTAGCAATACATCTTTTGACTGCTCACCATCACTGGCAATTCTTACAAGCTGTGATTCAGCGCTGAGCCTCGGAAAAAGTCTATCTAATTGACTTTGGACATTCATTACTCTGGTTCGTGCACGTCGCTCAAGACATTTTTCGATAAAGTTGTAGATCAAACTCAGGGCAACACCGTAAACAGATGTCATAAATGCAACTGCTGCACCATTGATCATTCCACCAATCCCTTCGCGGAGTTGTTCAACACTCGCTCCAGCATCAAGCTGCAAACCACCGAGTCCAAGTTGAAGGCCTACGAAAGTACCTATAACTCCAATTGCGGTTAAAAAACCTGGAACAGCCGCCGCCATGCGACTTTCTGTTGCACCGCGAGCTAAGGTGGTCGTATTGAAGAAGTATTCTGCATCGACAGTGTTATAGAGTGCCTGTCCATTTGGCGTTTCAACTTCGACAAGAGTTTCGTCGAACTCACTCCAGAGGTCATGAACAACGGTGATGGGCTCTGATTTTTCAAGCATATCAGAGCGCTCATGAAGCACTGTAGCTGTTTCTTTACCCTTAATTATTTTTCGTACCAGGCTTGTTCTACGATAAGTCTTAAAACCTGCGTATACAGATAAGCAACAAGCGATTGTAAAAGTAATAATTAATACAAGTACTATGAACGCGCTTAAAGAGGCTGTTGTAGTGAAAACCCCACTTTTTAGTAATTCGAATTGAGGTATTAAGGGGGTAAAATCTAAGCTTGAATTCATGTTTTGCTGCCCATTTGAGGTCGAGAGGTGTCCAAATTGATTTTTTATTGTAGTTTAGCGTAAAAAACATTTCCACATTAACAATAATACTTATTATTTCAATAGTATACATTAACATAATAATACAGAAGTGCCAGTGGGCAATACCCAAGAGCTAACAGCGTATTGTGAACACTATCTTGAAAAACACCGACCGCAAGCGGCGACAAGGATCCGCCAACTGTCATCGATGGCTAGATGGCATTTAAACAAGACCCAGAGATATACCTATTGCAAGACGACAACTAGAGAGTCAACTTAGCGTAAATTAAAACACGCCTCATAGGTTTGTTATTCAATCAGACCTTATATCATCAAGGACAAGCCATACAGGCACTCGCTACGCTCGCATCCATGACAATACAAGGCCTTAAGATGTTTGGTTTCGTATGAGGTGTATGGATCATCCTGCGAAGTTCATAATCCATATAGTCAAATAACAAACGCCCTAATTGACGCGAGACAACATTGATAGTGGAGAATAAAATGGATGTCATGGTTATTATGACTTTCATCCCATATCTTTCCAGCGTGCTTGTTGGCCGGAATCCATTCAATATGGTCTTTCCGGCATGTCTGTTGGCCGGAACCCATTTCTTAGAACGTCAAGACAAGAGCTGGATCCCGGAACGAGTCCGGGATGACCAAAGGAACACGTCCGGGTCGATAATTGCTGCTGGCATGATCGACATTTCCTACTTGCCCCATAGGGATATGGGAAATGTCTGAATGATATCGGGAATATCACAGACCTTGTAGGTCGAAGACATGAAGGAACAAGTCTGGGATAATAAGAGCTGGTACTCAGTGGGCTGCAACAAGCCTAACATACTTAATGTCGCAATATCTCGAGCTCAAAAGCAATTGGAGGCTGTTTAAAAATAGACACATGCAAATTGTTTTTTACTTCATAAGCGTGTAAGTCGGTGATAATAAATTAAAAATATAATCCTAGGTGTATAGATGATTGATATTGAAGAGCTAAAACGACGGGTAGGCTACCAAGATCTTATGGAGCTTGAACAGTTTACTGAGCATGGCGCTGTTAGCCACTTGGTCGTAGAAAAACATGCCGATGCGTCAGCGAAAATCGATAAAAATAAACAAATGAAGCGTTTGCGAGATCACCTGTCAGGACTACCGAATGAACAGCTACTTGATATGCTGATGGAGTCTATAACGAGCAGGCCCAGGGAGTGGGATAAGTGGCAATTTACACTGGCGCTTAAGGACACTAAGCACATGGATCATGGCGGTGCATCAATGCAGAGCTTAACTGATTTGCTCATCAAGGCGCTGCCCGAGAAACAGGTCTGGGATTGGTATCAGGTCAAAGATTATTTTGAAGATGCAGATGATCAATTTGAAATTATTTTTGCCGCGAGCGAGCAATTAATCCTAGATGAACAATGGCAATTTTGTATGGCGGCCATCGAGCGGCTTAA
The DNA here is from genome assembly GCF_013214165.1 of Shewanella sp. Lineage (GTDB taxonomy): Bacteria > Pseudomonadota > Gammaproteobacteria > Enterobacterales > Shewanellaceae > Shewanella. The sequence continues at coordinate 33,679 of NZ_JABSSM010000043.1, forward strand.
TCTGGTCTTAGAGCAGATCGATGATTCTGGTGGTGCGCGTTTTTACATCGAGGGTCAACTTAATGAAAATATTAGCAAACTATTTGAGCAGCTGACTTGGCCTGATGATGATAAGGCGCAATGGTTAGTGGATCAATTGGCCGATGCACGTCTCGATATATTCCCCTGTGTGCCGGAAGACTTTCGCTTTAGCGACGACGTTGAGGTGTTGTTTTTGGCCAAATGCGCTGATCGAGTGCAAATATTTCAACAAGATCGAAACAATACTCATACTCAGATTGAGGATGAGAAAGATAATTGGTCTGGTCGGTATTCACGCCTCATTGCTCCCTTGATCACCAATGCACAGCGCAATGACGATTGGCAAGAACATTGTCGTTTACTTGCCTTAACTGCCAATAGTGCCAGAAATTATTTGCAGATCAGTCAAATTTGCTTAGACAAAGGCGAGGCCCTCGATGCAGAGACTTGGCTCGTTCAAGCCAAAAAATGTGCCAGCGGTGTATATGAACGTAAGCAGTGTGACGAGCATGAGGTGACAGTGTGTCTTGCCTTGGGTGAGCATAGTTTTGCCTGGCAAAAAGCCTGGCAGATCTTTTGTCAATTCCCCAGTTTCGCAGCTTATAGAACGGTGGAAACCTTACATCAACAATTGGGTGAGCCTGATGAGCATTTCTTAGTGGCTGTCGAACGGGTTTTAGCCGATGACTGTGCCGTGTCTTCTAAGACATCTTGGGCGACTAATGACAGTGTGTTGACATTTTATCTATATCAAGAACACATAGAGAAAGCCAGGGAGTGGACGAAAAAACATCAGGCCAGTGACTCAAACCTGATTAAACTGGCTAAGCTAACCTTGTTAATACAGCCTGCCGAAAGCATGGCTTTGCTTCATAGGGTGTTGGCTGTCTTGATAGGTAAAACCAATAACGATGCCTACGGTCAAGCGCTTGATCTACTATTGGAAATCAAAACCTTGATAGCAGCTGGCGTAAACCATGATGTTGCAGAACAAGAATTCGATACTCTACTGCTTGATTTAGTGCAGAAGTTTAAGATAAAACGCAATATGATGAAGCTATTACGCCAGAATTTCCCTCATTGCTTTTAGCATAAATGTGCATCTACTGTTTTTCCGTGGGGCTAGATGATGTCTATTCTGTCGTTCAGCCACGCTCATCCCATGTCTTTCCGGCATGCCTATTGGCCGGAACCCACTCAATACCGACTTTCCGGCATGCCTGTTGGCCGGAACCCATTCCTGAGAACCTAAAGACAAGAGCTGGATCCCGGAACAAGCCCGGGAAGACCAAAAGGAACAAGCCCGGGTCGATAATTGCTCCTAGCATGATCGACATTTCCTACGTCCGTGTAGGTCGAAGACAGCAAAAGGAACGAGTCCGGGATGACGATAAAAAGAAAGGAGTGATGGTAAAAATAAGGAGGGATGACGATAAAAAGAAAGGAGTGACGGTAAAAGGAGGGAGTGATGATGCTTGATCCGTCTACACCTAGGATTACTTGTAATATTTACTTTTAAATTATTTTCTAAATATCTTAAAGCGAGTTCTTAAAATCAGTGTTGATGAGGCGCCTCATTGGCCTGGGTTAGCCCTGCCTGCTGGCGAAATTCAGTGACTATTAGGCTGAACTCACCGCTAATAGTTTTCATCTGT
>NZ_JABSSM010000044.1 GCF_013214165.1 Shewanella sp.
TTAATCCGCTGTTAAAACGTTGCTATAACGAGATTTTCACCCCGCTCACCTTAGATAATATTGCCGATGATGACTTCTTGCTCGCGTGCTATCGACGCCACTACCAAGGCGCCTTAGACTATTTTAACGGTCGTGAGCGAGATCTGCTTATCATAGATGTCGCTCATCCCGGCAGTTTTCAACGGCTAGCGGACTTCTTAGGTGTGACCCATATCGAGCCTTCGCAAAATTTTCAACATATCAATATTGGCGGCAAGGTCACGGCTTGGAAAAAGATAAAACATCCGCTCAAAGTAGAAGCCACCGAGAAAGGTAAGATCGACAGCGTTAAGCGATAAAGACACCTTTGACTGAGCCAGTCATCAGGTTAGCGCTTTGCTACTTGGCCTAAGTTAGGTAAAATGCCGTTTTTTCTCGCTAAGAGCGCTTATGTTTGATTTGAAATACCACACGCCGTTTAAGTGGACCGAAAAGGTATTAGCCGATTTCGATACTTTTTTACAAGATCATGCTTCGGCAGAAAAGAAAGCATCAGGCATGGCCATGTCTATGTTGTCTCATTATCCCCAGCATAAGAAACTGGCACGGGCGATGACAGATCTGGCTCTCGAAGAGCTGATCCATTTCAAGCAGGTGTTAAAGCTTATCCATGGGCGTGACAATAAGCTGGGGCGAGATCAGAAAGATGAGTACATCACTCAGGTGCGCAAACTGCATCGGCACCCGAGCGACCAACTGTTTTTAGACCGCATGCTTATCGCTGGCGTCATCGAGGCCCGTGGTTTCGAGCGTTTCTCCCTCGTAGCCGAGGCACTCGAGCCGGGTAAAGACAAAGACTTCTATGAAGCCATCGCTAAGTCGGAAGAGAAACATAAAGAGATGTTTGTCGAACTGGCCTATGAGTATTTCGATAAAGACGTGGTTGATACCCGCTTAGAAGAACTGCTTATCGATGAAGCCAAGATCTGTGCCAGCATTCCTTTCACCGCGGCGCTGCATTAATCATTTTCATGTAACAAGCCCCTTGCTACGGGGCTGGTCATTATCCATATTGACCTGAGCTAGGCTGAAGGCGTTTGCTATTAACGCTATCGAGAGACAGGCGCTGTTTTTCGAGTCAGTTGTCGATCTGCCAACCGGTGACGGTTGGCAGCAAGTAACCCACGATCTCATCGATATACGCCTCGAGGTTCACCTGAGCACGAGCGTGTTTAAATTCGTGGTTCATATAATGGCTGTGACTCTGCTCGTCACGCCACACAGAAATGACCATATATCGCAGCGGTTCTCTTGCTGATTGGGCGACAAAGCCCCCAAGCATGCCATCGCAACCGCTCATAATTGGTGTCCAGATATCAAGCTGGTCTTGTAGAAACCTGTGAGCACCACCCGCTTTTAGTTTACAGTCAGCAACTCTGACAAACCCTATCTCATCAGCTGATACCCTTTGCGTTCCGGTCATGGTTTGCACCGGCTTAAAGTAATCGACTTTACAGGTTTCATAGGTTAGATGCTGCTGGTTTTGCTCGAAAATCTTGTCATGAGTACTTGTCATAAACGCATCAATCGCTGCCAGACTCTGCCATTGAGAAAGGATGACTGCATTACCATTTTGTTGATCCCAGCCACCATACTGGCTGATAAAGCCCGGGCATGCTGACACCTGACTCCAACATCCCTGGGCCGTTGAAAATGCAATGCGCTTCTCAAGCGTCACTTGGCATTCGATAAACTTAATCATCTCTTCCTTTGGTCTCGCTAAACACTCGTTTGCAGCAGTCATAGTCTCGATACTAGCCAATCCCCTTAGCCAGATCTTCCACCACATTAAGTGCCTGCTCTAGCTGGGCCTTGGTCACATAAGGTGCCGGGCCAAACCTTAGCTGGTTGCCACGGCTATCACACAAGATACCTCTTTGAGCCAGTTGCGCTACCCAGTCACTCGCTTTTACTGTGGTTAAAGATAAGAAACCGGCATTATCGGCGATAGCATGGGACGGCAATGCTAGGCAGTCGTTACTGAGTCCCATGGCTGCAATACCTTGCCACAACTGTGCTATCTGTTGCTGACTAATCTCCCTAAGCCTGGTATCTGTAAGGCTCTGTGCGTCGAAGAAATCAAATACTTCAGCCCCGCGGTAATGACTCACAGGATCATAAGTTGAACCGGCGAATGCACTCTGTCCTGGGCCGAAGCCCACCTTGCCTGGCGCCTGCTCAAGCACATCAAACTCGGCATACCAGCCGGTAATAATGGGACTGCCTTGATAGTCTTGCGGGATCCTCAGCATGCAGTTACCCTCACCGGCCTGGCAATACTTATAACCCCCCGCCACCACAAATGCCGACTCTAACTGCCATAAATTGAGATTAAAAGGCACCACGTTCAGCGCATGATAGGCATCCACAAGACAGGGAATCCCCGCACTGGCAGCGGCTTTTGCCACTAATCCAACCTCCTTGAAAATCTCGCTGGTCGCAAAAAATACCGCTGAAACCATCACCGCATCGGTTTTGTCATCTAACTTGTCGATGATTCGCTCACTCAAGGTACTGCTTGGTTGTACCGGCACCACTTCAATGTCTATATTCAACACTTTGAGACGATTCAATTGACGGCGCAGCGAGTGAAACTCACCATCTGTAGTAACAATTTTAATCGGTCTGTGCATCGGTCGTTTAAAGCAGTTCAGATCCGACAAGAAGCGTAATAACAGCTCATGGGTAGAGGCGCCTAATGCGATCTGTGCATCGTCTTCTCCGAGCAATCCACGGTAAAAATCTCTTACTCTATCGGCCTTTTCAAACGCGGCCTGCCACTTATCATCGATATGTTTTGCCGCATCATCGAAGCACTTGAGTAAGCCTTGCTTGGCTACATCCGGCCAGGCTTGATGTGAATGTCCCGACAATAAAATACGTTCGCTAACCTTGAATTGTTCATAGTGGGGCTGCAGTGTTAATGCGATATCCTGAGTCATGCTTTCTTCTCCAAAAGCCAGTGCTGTTATTGTTATTGTTATTGCAGAGTAGCAGTGCGTCTCTATCTATATGAGTCAGTGCCTATAGATGAGTTCTAAGCTCAAACAGTTCTGGGAAGAAGCTGATATCCAACGCCTTCTTCAAGAAGCCCACACCCGATGAGCCACCTGTGCCCATCTTGTTACCTATGATGCGCTGCACCGTATACATATGCTTGAAGCGCCACTGCTGAAAGCTATCTTCAATATCTATTAGCTTTTCTGCTAATTCATAAAGTTGAAAGTGTTCGTCGGCATTTCTATACACACTCAACCAGGCTTGTAACACAGAGTCATTACTCTGATAAGGTTGGCTGTAATCTCTGGTTAACACATCGGCATCTATGCCAAGTCCATTGTCATCTAATACCTTCAGGGTGACATCATAGAGGCTGGGCGCATCGAGGATCTGTTTCAGCTCCTGATGCACCACAGGATCGCTTTCGTGAACCTTGAGCAGGGACGCATTTTTATTGCCCAGTAAAAATTCGACTTTACGGTAACCATAAGACTGAAAACCGGAAGAGTGCCCCAGGGTATCGCGGAACTTAAGGTAATCCACCGGCGTCAAGGTCGACAAGATGTTCCAGGACTGAGTCAGCTGATTAAGGATCTGCTTCACTCGAGAGATGACCTTGAAGGCATGACCAAAATCTCCCTCCTGAATATTCTTCACCGCACTGCTGAGTTCATGTCCCGCCAGCTTGAGCCACAGCTCGCTCGCCTGATGGATCACAATGAATAACATCTCATCATGTTGATCAGACAAGGGCTGCTGCGCCGAAAGCACCTGGTTTAGCTTTAGATAATCGCCATAGGACATATCATCTTTAAAATCCGTATGAATATCATCTTCCATGGCCCGATAGTTATTGTAAGGACAGCTCATGCTCATAGCTCCAGTTCGTCTTATAATTATTGTTACAGCCATTATAGAATGGCCATCGTCAGCGGTTAACTAGTCAGACAGATTTAAACATGAACATAAGAGGAAGTCAGGCACGGCTAGATATTAAAAAAAGCAGGCCTGTATAGGTGAGTTAACGCTATGTAAACTTGAAAACTTAGATGAACCGATTTGAAATATTTCTAATATCTATTAACCACTCTTTTTAATTGCTTCTCTCACGATTAGCATGGCTTATCCTTAAGTAAGTTAACGGCTCAACCAGTACCCTAAGGAATCATCTAAAAAAAGTCTAAACCAGGTATGGCAGCGGCTTCTGGGTGCATACAGTGATGTAAGTAAATTGCGAGACCGGCATCTCCCGTCCATAGCGAATATCGGCCCTGACCGTATTGTGAACGGGAAGATTGGCACTGCTCAATCGCGTGCATGGCAAACCTTCTTGCTCTGTCTAACCAAACAGGATCTCCCCACCTTAGATATAAATATAACAAGGCATAACCGTTACCCGATGTGCCGTGGCAGATATTAGCGCCCTTCACCAAAGGTCCGGCTTGCCACACCAGCTCACCAGTCTGAGCGAGCAACTCGTCGACTTGCTTAGCATGAAGTGAATCTATTTGAGGCGTTCTCGCCATAGCAGTCACAATACCCGCCGCTCCGTGGCACCACTGCACTAGCAGCTTTTCAATATTAGGTTTACTGCACAGGACCCAGTTGGCTAATTGCGCCTCTCTTTTAGCCGAGCCTTCTCTTTTCGCCGAGAGTGTGAGCGTGCTAACCGTGCGTTCTATGATTAACTCCCTCAAGTCATCCGCGAGCAAGTCAACGCCTTGCAAGAGAATATTGGCATTGCCGGTGATGCCATGACAGGCACCATAATAGTGCCTTTTAGGGCCGAAGACCTGACTCTCCCAAAGCCATTCTCGGGTTTCTGAGTCTTGCCGCCAATTATCCATGAGAGACTTTGCGCCTTTAACGTATACATTCTTCCAGCGAATTTCGCCGGTTTTACGATAAAGTGCCAATGCAGCGTGCATCATGCCACTCTGCCCAGATGTTATCTCATACAGGGGCAGATCTAACGTTGCTTCCATGCACAGTAGAAGCTTGTCTGCTAACGCCACATTGTCTGGCTGCGCTAAAATCGCTGGCATTAATATGCCTATTTCCCCAAGTTGTAAACCCGGCTCTACTGACACATCAGGTGCTTTCAAGAAGGCTTGATGAACTTCAGGCAGTAAGTGAGACAAGTCATTAACTTGATAGCCATAGCATTTCAGGATCTGTAGAGCATGAATGCATCCCGCCGCTCCTGCGTATGCTGACCATTTCGGCCCGGAATTAGAATAACTCTCGGCGTCTAGGGGATGCGTTGGCCAACTGGCATTAGGTAAAACTGACTGTTCAATATCATCAATTATTGATGTGATTTCAGACTGAACACACTCTTGACCCCATAAAGTTTCGGTAAGCGTTTCATGACGGGATGGTTCAAATAACATGTGTATCCTTTCCATAGACTTGATTAAACAGCAAACGTAATAGTACGCCGCACGGCTGATTAATGCGCGTTAAAAAATGCTGATATTGACTGATAATAGGTAGAATACTGGGAAATATCATTGTGCCCGGCACCTTGGATTAAGACCACCTCAGGCGCGCGGTTAACCAATGACTCTACTAGCTTGTCCGTGTGTATCCGGCGAACGACCTTATCATCCTCTGCCACTAAGATTTGGGTATCAGAATAGATGTTGCCGGCGCGCTCCACCGAATTGAACTTATCTTTGAGGAGTATGGACATGGGGTAAAACGGAAATTGCTTCTGCGCCATGCTTTGAATGCTGTCAAATGGCGTCACCAAGACTAGCTTCTTCACCGGACGCTCCGAAGCGACATAAGAAGCAACGCCGCTGCCTAAGCTCCGACCGATAATGAATATACTCTCATGGGTCAATACCAGACTGTCATACATCGCCAAGGCATCTGACAGTAACGCAGCTTCGCTTGGCGCCCCCTCGCTGGTGCCATAACCTCGATAATTAACTAGATATACCGAATATGAGGCCAATTCTTGCTCAAATTCTGCTGCCGTAAAGGCAACGTTTTCGGCGTTACCAGCAAAATAGATAATCGCCTTATCCTGGCCCTTGTTTAATAGGAGACTCGTTGTCGATACACCATCACTTTCAAATATCACCTCATCGAACCTGTGCTCTACTGCCTCTGTTGGAAAATAGATAAAGCTACGCTGCATCAAGTAGAGCATGACTCCGAGCCCAACATAGGTGACGATAACGAGTATTAAAATTCGATTCATATTCTGCAGTGACCTCGGCCATGAGTTCATCGTGAGATTTTTATTGAGCTTATCGAGTAGATGGATGGACCCTGATGCGCATTGATGGCGCAGCCTTTGTTAACCAAATCATCAAAATGGAATTTCAGCCATTAAACCTATTACGTTGTTATCAGGGTCTCCTAAGAAGCCGAACCATAGATCATGGTCTTCTATCTTGGCGGCCATTTGAGGCTCTCTTTCAAACTCAACGCCTTTATCTTTTAGTCGCTCAGTTGAAGCATGAATATCATTGACCTTGTAATAGATCACCGAGGTCTTATGATTTTTCACTTTTCCTTGGAGAATTGTCAACATTAGCCGAGTTCCTCCACGATTTAAAAACGCTAGTCCTGAAGCTATTTCGAACAATAGTTCTAATCCGAGAATTTCACAATAAAATTGCACCGATTTATCTAAATCAGTAATGGCTATGGTAATCAGACCAATTCTCTCAACTTCGATACTGGCACTCATACTCTCGGGTCTCCCAAGTTAGCTAACCTAAACATGGGTACCAAGGCTTCAATAGTTTCAACCGGCCTACAACTTACTGGGTTATAAATGGCCAAATAAATACGAACCTCAGGTTAATGGAAAGTCCTTATTAGCAGCAAAAAACAATATTAATAATGAACACACCCATCGAGGATAGAGAAAAAATTACCATGAGTTGAACATTTCAACTGTAAACTTTCTTGATATTAGCTTGATGGTCTTTTACCTTCCAAGTCGAATACCTGAAAATGTTATATTGTCATTCGGTTATTTTGATTCTAATCACATGCACCACGAACCAACTTAAGTAATATTGTGCAACAAAGCATGATTTACACTCACTACCAAGGATGGCAGTACATTTCCCTTTATATAGGGAGTCGTACGCCTTACGTTATTATGAAAAAAAAAGTCTTACCTCGTTCTATCATCGCCGGCGTCATCTTTTCTGCAGGCTTATTAACTTCAGCAACTCATGCGGTTCAAGGCCCCGATAGGTTAATTACAGCTGAACCTCTCCAAGTTACGGATAATAGTAACCCCATTATTACCGACACTTATAGAAGCTCATTTTTTCTAAATAAAGGCCAAAGAAAGGTGCTTTGGAATACGTTTAAACGACCTGTAGATTATGATCAATTAGCCGCTTTCGTTGCTATTTCTTATGGGGATTTATTGAGTGTGTCATGTAAAATATCTCTATATAATGGTAACAATACACGGCCTTTTAAGGTACTCGATTGTCGCCGCAGTCAGCAATGGAATCCAACGACCCCTAATGTGCCGGTTTTCAACACCTCATTAAGAGCTAAAATAGAGCTTTACAATGCTGATTTCACCAAATCCAGTAAGCGAGTGTCACTTATATTGACGCCTAATTTTGCCAATCAAAATGACATCGATCAGGACGGATTACCGGCTTGGTTTGAAAGATTCCATAACCTATCTGATAATGATGCTGTAGATGCTGCATCCGATATAGATCAAGATAGTTATACCGCACTTGAAGAATATCTTGGTGGTTCAAATCCATTAGATACTAACAGTGTTCCAGTTAATCCTTAAGTTCCCTTTCATTATGTAAGAGGAACTTAATGCTGTCTGATTGACAGTGTAATTAATTACATAGATATACAAGAAACAGGGTTCCTGCGAGCCCTTGTCAACCACATCATCCAAATGGAATTTCAGCGATTACATTGTTATCTGGGTCTCGTAAGAAACCGAACCATAGATCATGGTCTTCCATCTTAGCTAGAATAATTAAGACACCCGTATTTAAACTTCCAAGCTGGTTGACGTCGATCCTAACATCGAGAGTCCCCTTCTCTTCTACAACTGACTAAAACCGACTAGAAGAAAAATGACACCAGAATTATGAGCGTTGAGTAACAGACTAGATAACGGCTAAAAAAAAGAGCAACCTCTCTATGCCACTCGCAGTAAATCAGGCCACCTACAATAAATCATCAACGGAACGAGACTATTGCTAACCTTCAGCTTATCAGATAGAAACTTTGCAATTTAAGCCTATCACTATCGTTAAACGGGGGCTTTTTTAACGTAAATAACGATTTTAAGGCAAGGCTGGTCAACTCAAGCTGTTTAAGTGGAAATAATTGGAGAAGGTGGGAAAATCAGCTAATGACTATCAGCCATCTTCCAGGTACTTGCAGCACTTAGCAAAATGACGACGTCTTTCCTGTAGGTGGTCGCAGTAATGTGTAAGCTCTTTGTTTCGGTGTTTTTCAAGGTTGTGCCAACAGGGCCATGAAATATTTTACCAAAGTCAGAGGTCACCTTAAGCCAGTTACCTGGTGATATATTTAACCTGTTGAGTATCTTAGACGAACTTTCATTGCCCATGAAGGGAAGTAGCGACTTAGGCTGCCCACCTTTCAATGCTGCCTTTATACGCGCTTGAATACTGCTATAGTCTGATTTATCTGGCGTTTGTGCCATCTTGGCTCGAATAGGCCCATCTATTAATAAAGAGTGGTCAAGGTGAGAGCCTTAATGGTGTAAGGTTCCCCTCTTCAATTAGATCCCCCTTTGCAAACCTTTGTGTTAGCTCAGTTCCTTTAAACAACAAATGCCACTGCTCGACGACCTCCCTATCTGTCCAGCTATTGGCTAACTCAATATCAATCCTCAACACTAGATGCAGGTAGTTACTCATCACCCCATAAGCTGCGGTGTCGATAGCAAAGATCACACCTTGAGACGGCGTGGTACCAAGGCGTATCTTCAAGACTAATTTGAGTTCTTCTAGGACGGGTATAACAACTTCCTACTTCAGCAATACTTAAAGCTTAGTAAGGGATGCTAAGTTTGCAATTAACCATATGGCTCGATTTATCAGCTCTATTTATCGTCATTCAGATATATGTTCATTTGCATCGGTATATCTTTAATACCTGATTTTTCTCGTATGCAGCCAGTGGGCGAAAAACCTAATTTGAGATATACATTTTTAGCATTTAACGCTGAATTTACGGTGAAGACACCTTTATTCCCCTTTTGCAGGCATGCCTCCTTTGCGTGTTCCCATAATTGGGTCGATATTCCTTGGCCTTGATGTGCTTCTGCAACGAATAAATGGTAAAGATGTGCGTTATTTTTAATCCCTACGACACCCATTATGCCACCTGCATCTTCAGCCACATGATATTGATAGCCATCGGTAAAATACTGCTCAATTGACTCTATGGTCATTGACGCAAGTAATAACTTGCCGCCTTCACCTGTACAAGTCGGTAATATGTATTTTTCAGCCAAAGCAGTGATTAACGGGCTAATCACACTCGCATCTTGTTGAATGGATTTTCTAATTTTCACCTGACATCCTTATTATTGTTAACGACTTCAGCTGATCCTATGACACTTGCTACATATGATGACATGTACCCTTCCCTGAGATGTGTGTTGAAAACCTAATGCTGTGATTAAGCCAAATAATTTAATAATGTGCAACTGGTGGCTATTGCTGAGTTCTAGCCACCATTAAAATAACCAAGAGTCATTACCCGTAAATGACGTTTCTGCACCCCAAACGCCCCAATAACGACTCAATAATGACCATTACATCTATTTATTGAGCCAATATGGGTACAAAATAATGCGACTCGTTTCAAAAATAATCCATTGTTGGGATCCCACTCGTTTGATTTAGACAGTGATGAACAAAATGGGCGAAACCTGTGTCGCCATTCCACAGAGAGTACTCATATGTCCCCCTTGCTTCACACTGCTGTTGCGCTTGTTCAATGCCAAACATAGCAAATGCACGAGCCCGCTTGAGCCACAGTTCATCGCCAGTCGCTTTAAACAGCTTCAGAAAACTGTAACCTGTCCCGGCTGTGCCATGACAGATATTGGTACCTTTCTTCAGTGGCCCAGCATGCCAAGCGAGTTCACCACCCGCGAGTAAAAGTCGATCAAACTCTCTGCTAACGGCTCATCGAAGGTAACGCACTCTGGGCAACCAACATTCCAAGTGTTCCTATTAATAAACCATTTGCATAATTCCTTGACTGCATCTCTTTTTTTAATTCATCCATATAAACCTTCCAAGCAGACTAACGACTAAAAAAAGAGCAACCTCTCTATGCCACTCGTAACAAACTCATTATCACCGCCGCTATCATCACATTTTGGCCTGTTTAGGCTGCGCTAGTAGAGGCTTAAGTAAGATTCTAACATTACGTATTTACCCATATTCTAGGGGTGATTTTATTCAGCTTCAGGGCTAGATAAATGTAGCATCTGGTCCGATAGGTGATTTTTGTTGGAGTATGATGATTGCAATTTCGCGGCTAAAGCCGTTCCTACATCAAAGGTGGATTCCCGCTCAAAAGCATTGCGGGAATGACGCGTTGCCGTCAGGCGATAGATAACAAAAAAGCTAGATTCCGGCTAACAAGCTTTGCCGGAATGACTGATAATCAACAAAAAATATAATCAAGATTCATTCAAAGCTAACGCTCATCTGGTATTCGAACCCAGCCTTGCATCAATATCCTGGCGCTGCGGCTCATGGATACCTTAGTCACAGTCCATTGGCCTTCGACCTGCTTAGCCGCTGCGCCCACTCTCAAAGTACCGGAAGGGTGACCGAAACATACCGAGTCTGCTTGGCTATCGGCGCGTGACCCAAAATTCGCAGCCAGGTTGACTAAGGTGCCAGGAATGACGGCTGCTGTGCCTATGGCTACTGCAGCGGTGCCCATCATGGCGTGATGCAGTTTGCCCATGGACAGGGCGCGTACATTGAGATCTATGTGCGAGCGCTCAACCTGCTTACCGCTGGATGAGGTATAACTGCTCGCTGGCGAGACAAAGGCTATCTTGGGGGTATGTTGACGAGATTGCGCCTCATCCACATGCCCAATTAACCCCATCTTGACTGCGCCGATAGCCCGCAGCGATTCAAACATCTCTAAGGCCTTAGCATCACCGTTTATTGCTGCTTGCAACTCATCACCGCGATAGCCGATATCCTCGGCGTTGACGAAGATGGTCGGGATACCAGCATTGATCATGGTGGCCGCTATTTTTTTTGGCTCAAGGCTGTTTCTTGGCTCAAGGCTGTTATCAAGCTCAAGGCTGTTATCAAGCTCAAGGCTGTTATTAAAAACACCAGCTGGAAGCTCTATCTCATCGACCAAGTTACCCGTGGGGAACATGCCAAGCTCCCCTTCTTTGGGCTTATCGGCAGGATCGATAAAATCGACACCTATTTCAGCGGCCGGGAAAGTCACGCCATCGAGTTCAAAAGCGCCGGTTTCCTGCACTTCACCATGGGTGATAGGCACATGGGCAATGATGGTTTTGTTGATATTGGCCTGCCAGATGCGTATCAGGGCTATACCGTTTTGAGGAATACGGCTGGCATCGACAAGGCCCGCATGAATGGCGAAAGCGCCGACGGCGGCGGACAGGTTACCGCAGTTGCCACTCCAATCGACGCAGGCCTTATCAATCGCGACCTGACCAAATAAATAATCCACATCGTGTTCGGCCTGAGTGCTTTTAGACAATATGACCGTTTTGCTGGTGCTTGAGGTTGCGCCGCCCATGCCATCAGTCTGTTTGCCGTAAGGGTCTGGGCTGCCGATAACACGTAGAAGCAGTGCATCACGGGCCGCGCCAGCTACCTGCGCCGCTTGCGGCAAATCCGTTAGCGAGAAGAACACGCCCTTACTGGTGCCACCGCGCATATAGGTTGCTGGCACTTTTATCTGTGGTAAGTGTACTTTGTGACTTGTCATAGGTTTTCCCATTGCTATGCTAATTAGTTGTTATTGGAAACCGGAGAGAAAGGCCAGAGCACTGTGACTCCGGCCTTATGCTAGTTGAAGAGTGAACTCTCCTCCTCGCTGAAGGCTCTAGGTTGAAGACTTAACTTCCATCCTCGCTGAAGGCGCTACGCTGAAGACTCTAAAAAGTCTTGGGCGAAGCGTTGCAATATTCCCCCCGCCTCATAGATTGTCACTTCCTCTGCGGTATCTAGGCGGCACTTCACCGGGACTTCAACTTGCTCACCACTTTTACGGGTGATGATCAGCGTCAATATCGCCCCTGGCGTGCGCTCGCCAATCACATCATAGGTTTCGCTGCCATCGATGCCATAGGAATGGCGATTATTGCCAGCGGTAAACTCCACCGGTAATACCCCCATGCCCACTAAGTTAGTGCGATGAATGCGCTCAAAACCTTCGGCGACAATCACTTCGACGCCGGCAAGACGTACGCCTTTGGCGGCCCAATCACGTGATGAACCTTGACCATAATCGGCTCCGGCTATGATGATCAAAGGTTGCTTGCGCGCCATATAGGTCTCGATGGCTTCCCACATGCGAGACTCAAGCCCTTCGGGTTCGATACGGGTGAGAGAGCCTTGCTTAACTTCTGTTGTGCCATTCTTACCCAGCTGAGTCACCATTTCATTAAACAGCTTAGGGTTAGCAAAAGTCGCTCTTTGGGTGGTTAGATGATCCCCCCTGTGGGTCGCATAGGAGTTAAAATCAACTTCCGGTAAGCCCATCTTATCCAGATAAGCACCGGCGGCACTGTCGAGCATGATGGCGTTCGAGGGAGACAAGTGATCGGTAGTGATGTTGTCACCAAGCACAGCCAGAGGACGCATGCCCTTCATGGTACGCTCGCCCGCGAGTGCGCCTTCCCAATAAGGAGGCCTGCGGATATAGGTACTCTGGGGACGCCAATCATATAGTGGATCATTGTCACTGCCATATTCGACTTTAATATCGAACATGGGCTCATAGACCTTGCGAAATTGCTCAGGCTTAACACTTTGAGCGATGACTGAATCTATCTCTTCATCGCTGGGCCAGATATCTTTCAAGGTCACATCATTGCCCTGACTGTCTTTGCCAAGCACATCCTTTTCGATATCGAAGCGAATCGTCCCGGCAATGGCGTAGGCGACAACCAGAGGCGGTGACGCTAAGAAGGCTTGTTTGGCATAGGGATGGATACGACCATCGAAATTTCGATTGCCAGAAAGCACCGCCGTGGTATACAAGTCTCTGTCGATCACTTCTTTTTCGATCACAGGATCTAACGCGCCGCTCATGCCGTTACAGGTGGTGCAGGCAAAACCTACGATACCGAAACCCAATTGCTCCAACTCTGACAGCAGTTTGGCATCTTCGAGATACAGCTGCACGGCTTTCGAGCCTGGCGCCAGTGAGGTTTTCACCCAAGGCTTACGCGTCAAGCCCTTGGCATTGGCATTTCGAGCGATAAGGCCTGCGGCGATGACGTTGCGGGGGTTTGACGTGTTAGTACAGCTGGTGATGGCGGCTATGATACAGGCCCCATCTGGCATCAAGTCTTTGCCATCGGCATCTTGCGTCATATCGTAATGACCACTGATCCCCTTCTTGGCCAGATCACTGGTCGACACCCGTCGATGTGGATTAGACGGTCCGGCGATGTTACGGCCAACCGCTGACAAGTCAAAATGCAGCACTCGCTCATACTCGGCATCTTTTAGCGTGTCGGCCCATAAACCAGCTTGCTTGGCATAGTTTTCGACCAGTTTTACCTGTTCAGCATCTCGGCCTGTCAGCTTAAGATAATCTATGGTCATCTCGTCGATATAGAACATGGCGGCAGTGGCGCCAAATTCCGGTGTCATGTTAGATATGGTGGCGCGATCGCCCAATGTCAGCGCCCTGGTGCCTTCGCCATAGAACTCTAGATAGGTCGATACCACTTTCTCACCACGAAAAAACTCGGTGAGCGCCAGCACGATATCCGTCGCGGTGATCCCGTTTTGGCGTTTACCCACCAGCTCGACGCCGACAATGTCGGGCACACGCATGTAACAAGGACGTCCCAGCATGACACTTTCAGCTTCTAAGCCGCCCACACCTATGGCGATAACCCCGAGGGCATCTACATGTGGCGTGTGACTGTCGGTGCCGACCAAGGTATCGGGAAATGCCACGCCATCGCGTGACTGAATAACCGGAGACATCTTTTCCAGGTTGATCTGATGCATGATGCCGTTACCAGGCTGAATAACATCTATGTTTTTAAAGGCCGTTTTCGTCCAGTTGATAAAATGAAATCTGTCAGCGTTGCGCCTGTCTTCGATGGCGCGATTCTTCTCGAAGGCATCTTTCTCAAATCCGGCGTGCTCCACGGCTAAGGAATGATCGACAATCAGCTGAGTCGGCACCACGGGATTGACTTTAGACGGATCGCCGCCCTTGGCGGCGATGGCATCACGCAGGCCCGCCAGATCGACCAGCGCCGTCTGACCAAGAATATCGTGGCACACCACGCGGGCCGGATACCAGGGGAAATCCAAATCTTGCTTGCGCTCGATGATCTGTTTGAGTGATTCGGTCAACTTAGCCGGCTCGCAGCGACGCACCAGGTTCTCGGCATAAACACGAGAACTATAGGGCAACTTACGGTAAGCACCTGGGCTGATAGCGTCAACGGCAGCCTGGGTATCGAAGTAATCGAGTTGACTGCCGGGTAGAGATTTACGGTATTGGGTATTCATCTTTATTTACTCAATTAGCACGGTTCGCTTATATACAGTTCACTTATAAAGCGGGAACCTAGGTCCTGGGGCTAGTTCTTAGGACCTAGATTTTTAGGGGCGCTTATCTTGTTTCGATTGGCGTCACTTTACGTGGCTCGCTGCCGGTGTAATCGGCGCTCGGGCGGATGATGCGGTTATTCGAACGTTGCTCCATCACATGAGCCGCCCAGCCGGTTAAGCGTGAACAGACAAAAATCGGGGTAAACAATTTAGTAGGAATGCCCATGAAGTGATAAGCCGATGCATGGAAAAAGTCCGCATTACAGAAGAGTTTCTTGCTGTCCCACATAAACTCTTCACAGGCGACAGAAATATCGTACAGGCTGGTATCACCATTCTCCTGGGCTAGCTTCTCAGACCAGGCCTTGATGATCACATTGCGTGGATCTGAGGTACGGTAGATGGCGTGGCCAAACCCCATGATTTTCTCTTTACGCTCAAGCATACCCGCCATCTGCACCTTGGCATCGGCTGGAGAGCTGAAGCTCTGGATCATCGCCATTGCCGCCTCATTGGCGCCGCCATGTAGTGGGCCGCTCAATGTACCTATGGCTCCTGTGATACATGAGAACATGTCGGACAGGGTCGATGCACACACACGTGCGGTAAAGGTCGAGGCGTTAAATTCATGCTCGGCATACAAGATTAACGACACATCCATCACGCGGCGATGCTGCTCAGAGGGAGTCTTACCATTGAGAAGATGCAAGAAATGACCGCCGATAGAGGCTTCATCGGTGACGCAATCGATCTCGACGCCTTCATGGGAAAACTTGTACCAGTAACACATGATGGCCGGAAAGGCAGCGAGGAGACGATTGGCGGCGCGATTTTGCTCAGAAAAATCATTTTCTGGCTCTAAGTTACCAAGAAAAGAGCAACCGGTGCGCATCACATCCATAGGGTGTGCATCACGAGGAATACGCTGCAACACCTCTTTGAGCGCCTGGGGCAGGTCGCGTAAGGTACTTAGCTCCGCCTTGTAGGTCTCGAGTTGATCCACAGTCGGCAGTTCGCCATTAAACAACAAGTAGGCGACCTCTTCGAAGCTGGTATTATCGGCCAAGTCTGACACATCATAACCGCAATATGTTAAGCCGCTGCCAGATTTACCCACGGTACAAAGGCTAGTTTCACCGGCGCTCTGACCACGTAGTCCTGCACCACTCAGTTTTTTATCTACCATTGCTGTTTCCTTTATTTGTTAGCTGTGACCTCGCCCCTGCATGCTTGCTTACTTCACAGAGTTTTGCTTACGGGTCATCTATTTTTATCATGGGTTATGTAAGGTTTTATGACGCTCTATCTCCCTGGCAAGTGCACTTTGATTGGACACTCGCCAGGCTTATCTGTTTTTAACGATTCTTAAGCTACTTGTTCTTGCCTGCGCTAAAGAGCACATCTAACTTCTGCTCATAGGCGTGGTACCCCAGATAATCATAGAGTTCCATGCGAGTCTGCATCTTGTCGGTAACCGCCTTCTGATCGCCATCTTTTAGAATCGTTTCATAGACCATTTCTGCCGCCTTATTCATGGCCCTAAAGGCCGATAGCGGATAAAGCACCATGGCACACCCCCACTGGCCGAGTTGCTCTTTATTCCACAACTCGGTCTGACCAAACTCGGTAATATTGGCCAAGATAGGCACATCTAATGCTTCGGCAAAGGCGCGGTAATGCGCCTCTGTTTTCACCGCTTCGGCGAAGATGCCGTCAGCACCGGCGGCAACATAGGCTTTTGCTCGCTCGATGGCAGCGGCTAATCCCTCTTGGGCGAAGGAGTCGGTACGCGCCATGATGAAAAAATCGGGATCCGTGCGAGCATCCACAGCCGATTTGATGCGGTCGACCATCTCTGCAGTCGAGACGATCTCCTTGTTAGGCCTGTGGCCACAACGCTTCTGGGCAACCTGATCTTCCATATGCACGGCTGCCGCTCCCGCCTTCTCCATATCACGTATGGTTTTAGCGATGTTGAACGCCCCGCCCCAACCGGTATCGATATCCACCATTAAAGGTAGATCGCAAGCTGATGTGATGCGTTGTACGTCCACAATCACATCATTCAGCGAGGTCATGCCTAAATCGGGTAAACCATACGAAGCATTCGCCACACCGCCACCGGAAAGATAGATGGCCTGATGACCTATCTGTTTTGCCATCATGGCGGTGTACGCATTGATGGTGCCCACTATCTGCAAGGGGGTATTGTCTGCTAGTGCCTGGCGAAATTTTTTACCTGCGCTCATGCTTTCCTCTCTTATCATTGTGCTGCTATATGCTGATTTAATGGTTTATACCCACCGGTTAACGGCTTTGGGCTAAATTTTGCTCAATATTGTGCTTCGAATACATGATGTGACGACGCATCAAGATCTCAGCCAGCTCCTCATCACGATTGGAAATGGCCTGTACTATGTGTTTATGTTCATCGAATGCCGTGGTGACCCTAGGTCCCGCCATGCCAAGTTGTACGCGATACATGCGCACCAGATGATAGATGCCATTGATGAGCATGGAGATAAGGTGTTTATTCTTGCTACCGAGAATGATGCGGTAATGAAAATCGACATCACCGGCTTCCTGGTAATAGGACTCGCCGCCTTTGACTTCATCAAAATGGGAATTTAACAGAAGGTTGAGATCATCTATCTCACTGGTACTCATGTTTTTTGCCGCTAATCTTGCCGCCATGCCCTCGAGAGATTCGCGAACCTGATATAACTCGAGCAAGCCTTCACTGGATAAGGAGACCACTCGGGCGCCGACGTTGGCTTTACGCTCGACGATATGGCATGAAGCTAATCGATTGATCGCTTCACGAATGATGGCCCGACTGACGCCATATTTTGTCGACAACTCAGTTTCACTCAGCTTGGCCCCCGAAGGGATCTCCCCTTCAACAATATCTTGCCTTAGCTGAATGAAGGTCTTATCTGCCGCGGTAACCGGTTGTTCGGTGTAAAATATCATACGTTCACTAGGGCTTCTTTTACATTAGATTGTCGACAATATAGCCAATAGTTATCAATTGGTCAAACCTAGACCGGTGGATTGTCGACAAAACGCCTGTAGTTGCAAGTTTACATCTAGCAGGAAATCACATAAATCCCGCCCCAACGACCCACTTTTCAACCACAGCACAGGAGACGCCTTAAAGATGTTACCAATGACAGTAATAAAAGCAGCAAGCACGGCTTTGCCTATAGGGTCGCCTATGAGACAATCGGGCCATGAAAATTTATGCCCATATTCACAAGGCCCCCATACGCGTGTTCCGCATCGGCAGAAAACGATTCTGGATCCGTTTAAAACGCGACATGCTTATTTTGAAAGAGGCATTGTCTCAGGAGAAGCAAGAGACCAAAGACATGCTGGTCATCTATAAACGTTACACCAAGAAGCAGGCCAGTCGTGAAGAACTAGTCGAGGCCAATAAGCAATTTGGTGATCTGTTAAAAGGATTAGGCCTGGGCGTATTTGCCCTGCTGCCGTTCGCGCCTATTACTATTCCTCTGGTAGTCAAACTCGGCAAGATGGTAGGCGTAGATGTGCTGCCGAGCTCATTTAACAATCTTTCCAGAAAGAGGAAGAAGCGCTCCGCAAATTTGGCTGAAAATGAAAAATAGCTAGCATCGTTTTAAATTCCCTTATCCTCAATATTCCTCACCTCTGCCTTTACTGACCTTTAACCTGCTTGAATTGCCTGTTACCCTATTGAGCGATAAACATAATCCTCCTCAAATTGTTACCAGCAGCGAGCACGAGTCCAACATGACTGAATTATTGATCTCAGGTGCCCTTGGCACCCCTCTCACCATCTTACACACAGATGCATACTCAACTTGGCTAGCCGAGCAAGACACTCAGACGACAAACTGGCTGGCGACGACTCAGTTTGGCGGAAAAGGCATGAGCCTTATTCCAAACGGTGCAGGTGAACTATCCCAAGCCATATATGTGACCTCAGAGCTAGACTCCTATTGGTTATGCGGCGATCTAGTCAATCAGCTTCCAGCCGGCCGCTACACCATCCAGGGTAGCGAAGAGCAAATCAAGGTCGCGGCATTTAGCTGGGGCCTCGGCGCGTATAAGTTCGACCGTTATAAGCACAATGACAAGGTATATCCGCAACTGGTATTGCCGACTCAGGCTCAGGCAGACGAAGTGAAAAAACTGGTGCGCTCCGTTGCTATTGTTCGCGATCTGGTTAATACACCGGCTGCAGACATGATGCCTCAGCACTTGGGCGAGATTATGGAGAGTTTGGCCAGTGAATTTGGTGCCAACATCACTCAAATCATTGGCGATGACTTGCTCGAACAAAACTACCCGACTATCCATATGGTGGGGCGTGCCAGTGAAAACTTGCCACGCCTGATAGATATGACCTGGGGTGATGAACATGCACCTAGAGTGACTTTAGTCGGTAAGGGTGTGTGTTTCGACTCCGGCGGACTGGATTTGAAACCCGGTGCTGGCATGCGTTTAATGAAGAAAGACATGGGCGGCGCCGCTCACGTTATCGGCCTGGCTCACCAGATCATGGCGAGCAACTTACCCATACGTTTACGCGTATTGGTACCGGCAGTCGAGAATGCGGTATCGGCAAATGCCTTCCGTCCAGGCGATGTGATTAAGACCCGCAAAGGCATCACGGTCGAAATTGATAATACCGATGCTGAAGGCCGCTTAGTGTTGTGTGATGCATTAGCAGAAGCCAACAATGACAAGCCTGAACTGATGATAGATTTCGCAACGCTCACCGGCGCAATGCGTATCGCCTTAGGCACCGAGCTTCCCGGCTTCTTCAGTAACGATGACCAAGTAGCAGCCGATATGACTCAGTCTGGCCTCAAGGTGCAAGATCCTATCTGGCGCATGCCACTGCACAAGCCGTATCTGGAACTCACCGGCAGTGATATTGCCGATTTAGCCAACTGTGGCCGTATTCCTCAAGGGGGTGCCATCACAGCGGCACTTTATCTCGAAGCCTTCGTCGATGCAGATATTAGCTGGTCTCACTTCGATGTGATGGCCTGGAACACGCGTAAGCTTCCCGGTCGCCCTATCGGTGGCGAAGCCTTCGGCATCCGCGCCGTATTCGATTACCTAGAGACACGTTTTGGCTAGGAAAAAGTGAACGCTGCGCTCACGGATAACGGATAACGGATAACGGAAAACGGAACGCTGCGCTCACGGAGATAACTAGATCCCTATACAAAAAAAGCCCGAACTCAGTTCGGGCTTTTTTGTTCAAGCTGTTTAAGCCTACACAGGCTTAGGTGTGCTTACGCATCGACACCCTTGCTTCTAAGGAACTCATCATAGGTGCCCTTGAAGTCATTGATGCCATCCTTGGTCATTTCTATGATGCGAGTCGCAACTGATGAAACGAATGCGCGGTCATGACTGACAAAAATTAGGGTACCTTGGTAGATCTCCAGAGCATTGTTCAATGACTCGATAGATTCCATGTCCATGTGGTTTGTCGGCTCATCCATCACCAAGATATTTGGCTTCTGCATGATAAGCTTGCCAAATAACATACGACCCTTCTCACCACCCGAGAGTACCTTCACCGACTTCTTGATGTCGTCAGAGCTGAACAACATGCGACCCAAGTAACCACGAACCGACTGGTCGTCATCTTCGGGCTTACGCCACTGACTCATCCAATCGAACAAGGTCATGTCATTTTCAAAATCTGACTCATGATCTTGGGCATAGTAACCAATAGCTGAATTTTCAGACCATTGAATGGTACCGCTATCCTGGGGAATATCATGGGTCAAGGTACGCAGTAAGGTCGTCTTACCGATACCGTTCTCACCTAAGATGGCGATACGCTCACCCACTTCCACCATAAGATTTAACTTATTGAACAGTGGCTGTTCGAAGCCCTTACTTAGCTCTTCGACGATCAAGGCATTACGGAACAACTTCTTCTCTTGCTCGAAACGAATAAACGGATTCACACGACTCGAGGCTTTCACTTCATCAATCTTGATCTTATCGATAAGCTTAGCGCGTGAGGTGGCCTGCTTAGCCTTAGATGCGTTAGCAGAGAAACGAGCCACGAAGCCCTGAAGCTCGGCAATTTGCGCCTTCTTCTTAGCATTGTCAGACATCAAGCGCTCACGAGATTGCTGAGCTGCCATCATGTACTCATCATAGTTACCCGGGAAAATACGCAACTCACCGTAATCGAGATCCGCCATATGAGTACAGACTGAGTTTAAGAAATATCTATCGTGAGAGATGATAATCATGGTGCTGTTACGCTGGTTCAGCATCTCTTGCAACCAACGAATGGTGTCGATGTCCAGGTTGTTGGTGGGTTCGTCGAGTAGCAATACATCGGGATCTGAGAACAAGGCTTGTGCCAGCAAAATTCTAAGTTTGAAACCTGGAGCAATGGCGCTCATAAGACCAAAATGTTGATCGACAGGGATACCTACCCCCATCAGAAGTTCACCGGCACGAGACTCGGCGGTGTAGCCGTCCATCTCGGCAAATTCCATCTCTAAATCGGCAACCTTGATGCCATCCTCTTCCGTCATTTCAGGCAGAGAGTAGATGCGGTCACGCTCTTTCTTGACTTCCCAAAGCTCTTCGTGGCCCATGATAACGGTATCAATCACGCTGAACGCTTCATAACCAAACTGGTTCTGACTCAATTTACCGATACGCTCGTTGATATCCAGAGAGACATTACCCGCGGTCGGCTCGAGATCGCTACCTAAGATCTTCATAAAGGTTGACTTACCACAGCCGTTCGCGCCGATCAGACCATAACGGTTGCCGCCGCCGAATTTAACTGAGATGTTTTCAAACAGTGGCTTAGCGCCAAACTGCATGGTGATATTAGCTGTAGTAATCAAGTGTTAGATCCCAAAAATTATTATGCAATGTGATGTATAAACGAGCAAAATCAAGCGCGATATTATAGCCAGCAGTCGACAAACAATCAACTAAAAGCGAACGAGCTAGCGATGAACATTTTCCATTGCAGGAAGATTTGATGGGGGGACCCGAACAGGCTTTATTCAGGTTCCTCAAGTATCAAGCATTTGACCTATTACTTGCTCAACTTCACATGTCTTAGCCTGTTAGCGTTGGTCACTACTGTTAATGAGGGTCATTAACAACAAGAGTGCCATCGCGGCTCAGGCTATCACAAGGATGCTTAAGTTAACTCAACTTCACGTGTCTCAAGCGGTTAGCGTTTGTCACTACAGTCAGAGAAGAGAGTGCCATCGCGGCTCCCGCTATCACAGGATTAAGCAATATGCCGGTTAGCGGGAACAAGACACCTGCGGCGATTGGAATGCCTAAGCTGTTGTATATGAACGCGCCGAATAAATTCTGCTTGATGTTCCTCATGCTGGCATTGGCCAAGGCAAAGGTATCGGCCAGCACCGACAAACGTCCGGTTAGTAAGGTCAAATCGGCACTCTCGATGGCAACTTCGGTGCCATCTCCCATGGCGATCCCCACATTGGCGCTCATCAAGGCGGGGGCATCATTGATACCATCTCCTACCATGGCGACGATCTCTCCACTCTCTTTGAGTTCGATAATCTTAGCCTGTTTCTGCTCGGGCAAGACGCCGGCAATGACTTCATCTATGCCCACTTCATCGGCAACGGCCTGCACCGTCTCTTGCTTGTCGCCGCTGAGTAATATCACCCGCTTACCAGCACGTTTAAGTGCGGCTATGGCGTCTTTGGCATCGGGTTTCACCGGGTCGCTGATGGCAATAACACCGACTAGGCGTCCTTCTCTTGCCACATACACCGGGGTATTACCAAGCTGGGCCAAAGCCTCAACCTCATCTTGTAGAGCATCTACACCCGATATGCCCTCCATGACCATCAAGCTCATATTGCCTATGGCCAGCTCCACGCCAGAGACGATACCCACTATGCCCTTTCCCTGAATATTGTTGAAACGTTCAGGTTCTACCAAACTTAGCTCGCGCGTCTTGGCTTCATCCAGCATAGCCTGAGCTAATGGGTGTTCGGAATGTTGTTCCAGACTCGCCACCAGCAATAAGAGTTGCTCAGATGCAGCGGCTTGACTGTCAGTGCTACTGTCATGGCCAAGCAAAAGAATGTCGGTTACCGAAGGCTTACCCGATGTGATAGTGCCTGTCTTGTCCAGCACCACACAGGTGACCTTACTCGCAGTTTGCAGCGCCTCGCCATTCTTAATCAAGACGCCCATCTGGGCGGCTCGTCCAACGGAGACCATGATAGACATAGGTGTCGCTAATCCCAGCGCACAGGGGCAGGCTATGATAAGTACACTGGTTAACACGACTAGCGCATGTGATATCTGAGGCGCAGGTCCCACCAAGTACCACACCACAGCAGCGACCAGGGCAATAACTACCACCACAGGAACAAAGTACGCCGATATCTTATCCGTCAGCCTGCCTATGGGGATTTTCGATGTTTGTGCCTGCTGAACCAAATCGATAATTTTCGCTAGACGAGTATCGGTTAATCCGGCTGTCACGCGGTAGATGAGGCTGCCATTGCCGTTGACCGTGCCGGCACTGAGCGTAGCGCCAATGCTCTTAGACACAGGAATAGGCTCACCGGTTAACATGGACTCGTTAAGGTTCGACTCGCCACTCAATACCTCGCCGTCTAAGGCGACTCGACTGCCAGGTTGTAGTCTCAACTTATCACCGAGCCGTATTTGGGCAATGTCGACCTCTTCATCCCCAGAATCGGTCAGCCTTATTGCTGTGGTAGACTGTAATCCGATAAGGCGCTGAACCGCTTCACTGGTCTTGCCCTTAGCCCTGAGTTCCAGCGCATGGCCCAAGTTAATCAAACCCAGAATCATCACACTGGCTTCGAAGTAGACATGACGGGTTTCGGCCGGGAACCAGGAAGGCATAACCACCACCAGCATAGAATAGGCCCATGCTGTGGTAGTGCCGAGCACTATCAAGGTGTCCATGTTGGCACTGCGCGCCTTAAGTGCACGCCACATTCCCTTATAAAAATGTCCGCCAGTGGTCACTAGCAAGATAAAGGTGATGATACCCATGACCCCCCAAGCCAATTGCTGACTGGGGTTATTCACCATCATCTCACCGCCCAATAGCCCCCATAACATCATGGGGACGCCTAAGCCTAATCCCAGCATAGATTGGATGATACGGGTGCGGTACTCGGCTCGCTCGGCCTGGATTTTCTTCTCGCTGGCTAGCTTGGAATCCAGCACCAGCTCACTGTCATAACCGACACTTGCCACGGTCACTATTGCTAACTCACTGCTAATATCACCTTGAATGTGCACCTGTTTATCGGCCAAGTTCACCCGTGCAGACACCCGTGCGACCAACTGAGTATCCACACCAGGCTGTGATAACTTTTCGAATGCGGCTTCAATTTTCCCTACACAAGCGGCGCAGTTCATTTGAGGTACATATAAGGTCATGCTATTGATATGTTTCATCTTCATCGATCCCCCGGACTCAAAACATTGCGTCTCGATCACGTTTATCTCACTGGCTACTTCTCATTTCACTGCGCCTAGGTTAACGTCTCCCCTAGTAGGAGAGTCAAACCCTTATTGAGAATTAATTCACCTTGTTGAATTTAATTCTCGCTCGATTACTTTTGAGCACCCTGTGAGTGTGATGAATACCTAATGAGGCTTATGATGAAAATTGGTGAAGTGGCAAAAAAGACCGGTCTATCGGTTAAGAGTATTCGTTATTACCACGACATAGGCCTTATCTGCGCCGCACGGGGTGAGAACGGCTACAGAGAATATGATAAACCTCAGATCGATTCCCTTAACTTTATCAGTCACAGTCGCGACTTAGGTTTCTCTCTCGATGATTGCCGCTCTTTGCTCGATCTCAAGCTCAATCAAGACAGAGATGCCGAGGATGTAAAACGCTTGGCTAAGACTCATCTGGACATAGTGAGTGATAGAATAACCAAGTTACAGGCACTCGAGAGCCAGTTAAAGCATCTGATTAGTGATTGTCGCGGCGGCCATCAGCCGGACTGCGCCATACTGAGTGGACTCAGTGAATAGTCTGGCTAATCCAGCAAATTTAATGGCCGGCTTTAAAAAATAGCTCGCTCCTAATCCTAACCGCTCAATATAATGCCGGTACATGCCGGCAATTAGTGTTTTTTTAGCCGCTGAGCATTCTCAATGTTCAAGATTGGAATATCACCTGCGGGAGTGAAGCCAAACACCTTGCCATAAAAATACAGCTCGGCTTCGATAGCGGTCATTCGATTTAGCGGATCCCGCAAATTATGCCCCTCGCCCTCGAATTCGAGATAGGCCACGGGGATCCCTCGCACTTTGAGTCGGTTAAATACCTCTGTGGATTGCTTAGCCAATACCACGGGATCATCACCTCCCTGGATCAGCAACAAGGGCTCATTTAGCGTGTCGATGTGATGTAATGGAGAGCGCTCACGATACAGGTTATTTTCGGCTGAATTTGTACCAACCAGTAATTCTAAATAGCTGGACTCAAACTTATGCGCATCTTGGCTCAACACCTCCATATCACTGATGCCAGCATAGCTCACACCCGCTTTAAACGTATTGTAGAACACCAGTGCCGATAATACGGTAAGCCCTCCAGAATTAGCCCCTCTCATCGCCAGTTTAGTGCCATCAACCCAGCCCTTATTGACCAGATATCCGGCCGCTCGCACGGCGTCCTCCACATCGGCGACGCCCCATTTTCCATACAGGCTTTGACGATAGGCTCGCCCGAAACCTGAGCTGCCACGATAATTGAGATCCAGCACTGCAAAACCACGACTGGTCCAGTATTGAATATCCCGCCTAAATGCCAAACTGGCTTTGGCAGTCGGTCCGCCATGCAGCATGACCAACAAGGGAGGTCTTGAGCCTCTAAGGCCAATGAAGTCAGGGTTTTTCGCGCCATAAAAATACCCATAGATGGTGACACCGTCACCGGATTTCAGGCTGACACTTAGGGCTCTGGAGATATAATTAGGATCCACGGTCGCAAGTTTTGGTGAGTAGATAAGCGCCACCCCTCGTCCTTTCACCTGATAGATCCCTTTTTCTGGAGTCACTTTAGCCCCGACGAAGTAGATACCGTCTTCCCCCGCCACCACCTGTGATATCTCGCCGAAATCCACGGCAATGGGCTCGGTGATACCGGTATCGAGAAAAATTCTAATCAGTGAAGCTTGTCCTTTATCACTGTAACTGGCGATGATGGTATTATCTGACTCGAAGGCATAATTATGATTCCCCAACTTCCAGTCAGGTACTGCAAATTCGGCATCTTTATCCAGCACTTTCTCCAACTCGCCATCGGAATTGATGCGATACAAGTTCCACCAATTGTCAAAATCGGCCACGAAGTAGAGCTGACCACTAGGACTAAATGATGCTTGTGTGATGGAGCCTTTTTTATCGGACAATAATCGCTTAGGATTATGCACCCCACCTCTAGGATCGAGTTCGCCTATCCAAAGCTCAGTATTATCCCAGGGCATATTCGGATGCTGCCAAGCAATCCAAACCAAGGTGTTCATATCCGGTGATACCCTTGGCGTCGAATAAAAATCATCCCCGTCGATTAGGATTTCACCTTCCCCGGCAAAGTTAAGATTAAGCGCCACTAGGCTTGAAGTCGGTTCTCCACTGTTTCTATGGTCTTCACGCACACAGATGATTCTGGAGCCTTTTGAATACGACACACAATCGGCATGACGGGTACCAGGCATAGTTAAAGGGACGGGATCTTGGTTAGGCGCGAAGCGATAGATGAGCTGATCATCTGCTTTGGAGGCGAAAATACTCTGACCAATACCAAGAAATGGTGAGCCGCCATATTCATGTACTCTCGTTCTGACATCGAATGCCGAGCTCACCGCATCGCTCAAGCTTGCTCCTGTCTCCAGACGCTTGATGCCTATCTTACCCTGAGCCGATGAGTCAGATTGCACAAAATAGAGGGCACCGTTGACGCTCTGCAATTCACCAAAATCATCTGATAAACCATAAACGTCTTCCGCTGTTATGGGTGACAGCCAGCTGCCATAAGCCGCGATTTGAAGGCCACTTCGCTTGTCAATTTTATCAACAGGAGCCGGTTTACCGCATGCCGTTAGTAAGCATAGGAGCAACAATGACAATAAAGGCATAAAATAAAAATGCTGTCTCACTCTTGGTTCCTGTTTCCATATGAAGGTCATCATTATTTTCGAGTTAACTTTTGCTTAAACCATAAAATAACCGCTAGTTGCCTAGTTTGGGCCAGGCCAAAATAGATACAAATCCAGGGAGACAGCAGAAGGTACCATGGCAAAGCCGATGTATCATAGCCCTTGAACATCAGATAGAAGAAACCCGAATAGATAACGATCAAGCCAACACCACCCACCAGCAAGATCACATGTCTTGCGGTTTTTTCCAGCCAGACCATCTGTTTATCGAACATCAACTCAGCTTTCCCCATTGATTAACATCGAACATTATCACGTATCATAACCACATATGTAAGTACTTGTGTGAGTACTTGTGTGAGTGTAATTGTAATTGCAATCGCCACACTTGTTAATCCCAATGGCTTAATTATCCCCATAAAAACAAAAAACGGGCCTAAGCCCGTTTTATTATTGATCCTATTACCCTAAAAACTCGCTCCTAGGTTCTAGACACCCATGTCTATATACGTATGCCGCCATCAATCTCGAATACACGGCCATTAACGTAATCGTTCTCTATGATGAACTTAACTGTCGATGAAATCTCGCTAGGTTGACCCAGACGGCCAACTGGCACCATCTTCTCCATACGTGCTAACGCTTCAGGCTTCATCGCAGCCGTCATTTCAGTTTCAATCACACCTGGCGCTACCGCTGCGCTGCGAATATTGTATCTTGCCAACTCTTTCGCCCAGCCAACAGACATAGCAGCTACACCCGCTTTAGAAGCCGAGTAGTTAGTCTGGCCCATATTGCCCGCCTTGGCTAAGCTGGAGATGTTGATGATCACGCCTTCTTGCTTAGATTCGATCATGGCAGCCGCAGCTTCACGTCCACACAGGAATGAGCCGGTTAGGTTGACGTTAATCACAGACTGAAACTGCTCATATGACATACGGTCTGTCACCTTACCCTCTTTGGCCTTGATTAGCATGCCATCGGCTAAGATCCCTGCATTGTTGATAAGCACATTCACTTGACCGAAATCTTCCAGGATAAAACCGAAACCTGCCACCACATCTTCTTCTGAGGTAATATCAAAGGCATAACCTTGTACTTCTGCTCTGTCGCCAATATCTGCGCAAGCACGTTCAAGCTTCTCTTGATCGACATCGATAAGGGCTATTTTAGCGCCAGCTGCGGCTAAATCCACCGCCATAGCCAAACCAAGTCCACCAGCACCACCAGTAATTACCACTACCTTATCTTTTAAATCCATCGAGTTACCCTTTGCTTTTAATTTGTTGAATATTAGAAAACTGTT
The DNA here is from genome assembly GCF_013214165.1 of Shewanella sp. Taxonomy (GTDB): domain Bacteria; phylum Pseudomonadota; class Gammaproteobacteria; order Enterobacterales; family Shewanellaceae; genus Shewanella. Next base: position 28,359 of record NZ_JABSSM010000044.1, read on the forward strand.
CAAAAATACTAGAAAAATCTCGTGTGCCATTGCCTTGACGAGCATGGTTCACATATAAACTGCGTGCAAGCGCGCCCATTGGCGTACTGGAATTAGTCAGTAATGCCGCCTCTTGGGATAGGCCAAGATCTTTAACCATAAGATCGACCATGAAGCCGCCCTGATAACCATTCGACGACGGTACAGACTCCATCACATCCGGACAAGGATTATATTTATCTAGCGTCCAATTACCACCACTACTGACCTTCATTATCTCAGATAACACCTTAGGATCTAAGCCATGGTCAATTCCCATTTGCAGAGATTCACTGGTGGCTATCATCAGCACAGATAGCAGCATGTTATTACAAATTTTGGCCACCTGACCGGCGCCGGGTCCACCGGCGTGTAAAATATTGGCGCCCATATGACTTAGCACCTTAGAGGCCTGCTCAAATCCGCTGTCGCTGCCACCACAAATAAAGGTCAATGTCCCGGCCGCCGCCCCTGCCGTGCCACCCGATACGGGCGCATCGACAAACTCAAACCCCTTTCTCGCTGCAACTTCGGCGACCTGTTTAGCGCTCTGGGCATCTATGGTCGAGCAATCGATCAATAAGGTCCCCGCGGCCACCACATCGAGCAAGCCCTTATCAGAGCTGCCTTCACCTAGGTAGAGCGCGCGAACATGTTTGCCCGCTGGCAGCATGGTGATCACCACATCGGCACCTGACGCTGCGCCGCAAGCACTCTTGGCTGCAAGTGCGCCAACGTCAGTCAGAGACTTCATCGCCTCAGGGACGAGATCGAACACCTTAACCATCACGCCTGACTTCACTAAATTGGCCGCCATAGGCGCGCCCATATGTCCCAATCCGATAAATGCGATACTTGTCATCTAACACTCCTTAGCTAAAGTAATTTCGACTCATTTCAAGCTTGCTGTATTACCCATGTCTGTTTAACTGTCGCCAGCTCCACTGCGTTAATAGCCTAGCAGTGTGCTGACCGCAGTTTTTAAGCTAACGCTCTTGCAGCTAAAGCGCCTCCAACTGAGCTAAGGGGTGCGATGCTAAAGACCAAGGTGAGCTCAACATCTGCTCGATTAAGCGAGTCGGCACATCCGCCACTCGGTTAAACTTCCACTGGGGATGGCGATCTTTATCGATAAGCAGGGCTCTGACTCCTTCGGAAAAATCTCCCAGGGCGCAGCAGTTCACACTCAAGCCAAGCTCGAACCTAAATACTGCCGCCAGACTCAGTTCAGTGCCGAGCTGCGCTTGGCGATAAATAAGTTGCAAACTGATGGGGCTACCAGACAGCATGGTCTTGATGGGCCGCGCTAACCAAGACTCCTTAAGCTCAAGCTCGCCGACTCGCGCCATTATCTGCTCGAGCGAGCCCGACATCAGTACATCTATGTCATCTTTATACGTCTCGAGCTGCCCCTTGGCTAACCCAGCGCTCGCTTCGGCTCCGGTGCGATTAAGCTCGTCGCCGAGCAAGCTGTGATTAACCTCGGTGTCATCACCCCAATTCAGGCAGGCTAAACTATCAAGCAAGGGCTGTTTATCATCATCTTGAATGAAATAATTAGCGATCCCCACATATTTGGCATCGGCAGCATTCATGTTATAAGCCGTCAGCCCCAGGAATAAACCTAGCTTTCCCGGCATGCGATTAAGAAAGTAGCTGCCACCGACATCGGGATACAGGCCTATGGTCACCTCAGGCATGGCGATACGTGAACGCTCGGTCACCACACGGTGACTCGCGCCCATCATCAGGCCCAGCCCACCTCCCATGACGATACCCGTTCCCCAGACTAAAATAGGTTTAGCATAGGTATCGATTAGATAATCGAGTCTATATTCCTGCTCAAAAAACGCTGTCGCCTGCTCGGTAAGTTCACCCGGCGTGGCGACAGATGCATGATAGATGGCCCTGACATCACCGCCAGCGCAGAAGCCTTTCTCGCCTGCACCATCTAACATCACCATGGCGATAGCATCATCATCTTGCCAGCGCCTAAGCTGAGCATACATCAGCTGCACCATCTCGAGATTGATGGAATTAAGGGCTTGTTCCATATTCAGGGTCATGACCCCGATCTGCTTGCCAGAGGCTGTACCTAAGGTTTGAAATACCACACTATTGCTTGAGTCAGTCATCAGCAGTTCTTCCAATTAGCCTTACGTTTCTCTAGGAAAGCCGCCACTCCTTCGGCCTGATCTTGGGTATCGAACAGGTCCGCAAACAGCGCTCGCTCCATGGGTAAGGCCTGGTTTCTCGGCATATTTCGCCCGGCTTGGATCAGAGTCTTACAGGCTTTAATACTGCTGGGGCTCTGCTTCGCCACTTTGGCGGCTAATGCCATGGCCGCATCGAGCGCGGCGCCGGTTTCCACCACCTCCTCGACCAGTTTTAGCTGCAGCGCTTGCTCCGCGCCCACTCGCTCACCACATAATATCATCCGCTTAGCCCAGCCTTCCCCGATGAGCGCCGCCAGGTTTTGTGTCCCCCCAGCACAAGGAAGCAGACCCACGGTCGCTTCGGGCAAGGCCATCACAGCCTGAGATTCGGCGATGCGTAGATCACAGGCCAGCGCTACTTCTAAACCGCCGCCCATGGCATAGCCATTGATTGCCGCGATTGACACGCCGCGAAATGCACTCAAGGCTTCGAACGCTGCACCGAAACAATGGGCCATATTGGCAGCATGGTCTTTATCGCCATCGGCAAACAACTTGAGATCGGCCCCGGCGGAGAAAAACTTGTCCCCTTCACCTGTGATAACCAGGGCATAAATCTGCGGATTATCATTGAGTGCCTCAACCTTCTGCTTCAGCAGCTGCAGGCTCTGGGCAGTCCAGGTATTCGCTGGCGGATTGCTCATGGTGATCACTGCGGTATTACCTACAATCTTCTCTATCAGGGCTGTCATCTGTTACTTCCTTTTAAATTACAAAATTGTGTCCGGCGTGCTCATTTATCAGGCTGTCATTACAAGATCTGTCCGGCGCTGTCATCGAGCAAACGTCTCGCGATGATCAAGCGCATGATCTCGTTAGTGCCTTCCAATATCTGGTGTACGCGCACATCACGTACATGACGCTCTAAGGGATATTCACGTATGTAGCCATAGCCGCCGTGCAGCTGCAACGCCGCATCACAGACTTGAAAACCGACATCAGTGGCGAAGCGTTTCGCCATGGCGCAGTACGCCGAGGCTTCTGGATCGCCACAATCGAGTTTAAAGGCCGCTAAACGCACAATTTGTCTTGCTGCCACTAATTCAGTCGCCATGTCGGCGAGTTTAAATTGCAACGCCTGAAACGTGGCGATAGGCTTGCCAAACTGCTGGCGCTCTTTCATATATTGAGTGGCGCGCTCAAGCGCCGCCTGAGCCGTACCCACAGAGCAGGTGGCGATATTGATGCGTCCGCCATCCAGCCCCTTCATGGCGAAGGTGAAGCCTTGTCCCTCTTCACCCAAAAGGTTGGTTACCGGTACTCGCACTTGACTGAAGGTGATTTCACGCGTTGGTTGAGCATTCCAGCCCATCTTGTCTTCCGCCTTGCCATAGGTTACCCCTTTAGCATCGGCAGGGACCACTATGGCTGAGATGCCTTTAGGTCCATCTTGTCCCGTGCGGCACATGACCACTAAAAGCTCGGTCGCCCCTGCACCTGAGATAAACATCTTAGTGCCGGAGATAACATACTCATCGCCCTCTCTCACCGCTTTGGTCTTAAGCGATGCGGCATCGCTGCCCGCCCCCGCTTCGGTTAAGCAATAAGATGCCAGTTTCTGCCCCGTGGTTAATGGCTCTGACCACTCCTTTCTCAAGGTTTCAGAGCCAAAACTGGTCACCATCCAGGTCGCCATATTATGTATGGTCAACATGGCAGTGGTGGATGTACAGCCCATGGCCAGTTGTTCGAAGATGATCGATGAATCGAGACGTGATAATCCCATGCCGCCTTCACTCTCTGGCGAATACAGGGAGCAGAAACCCAGCTCTCCGGCGCGTTGAATGACATCTTTAGGGAAGTGGTGGTCTCTATCCCATTGAGCTGCAAATGGGGCGAGTTCGTCTTGTGAAAACTGTTGGGCTAGATCGGCAAATTGGCGCTGATCATCACTGAGGTTAAAATCCATCTAGGGTCTCCTACGGCACTTTTGTAATAGAGCTCGAGCTCTTTGCTTTGATGTGCCTGCCTGTTTATTGAATCAATAATATGGTAATCATCCTTAGGCGGATAAGGTATCCACCTAAGGTGCTTAAGTGTTACTCGCTATCAGGCCTGTTACTTAAGCTCAATCGTCATGTTGGGGGCTGCATGCTCGACGTCACTTATCTGTGACTCGAACCAGCGCGCCGTGATGGTCTTGGTTTCGGTATAGAAACGTATCGCCTGCTTACCATAGGCATGTTGATCGCCATAGAAGCTCCCCTTCCAGCCGGTGAAAGAGAAGAAGGGTAAAGGCACAGGAATAGGCACATTGATCCCCACCTGACCCACTTCTATCTCGTGCTGATATTTACGCGCGACCGCGCCACTGGCGGTAAAGATTGAGGTTCCGTTGCCATAGGGGCTGTCATTGACTATCTCGATGGCCTCTTCCAGGGTATCGGACTCCATGCAGCACAGCACTGGACCGAAGATCTCTTCTTTATAGATGGTCATATCTGTGGTGACATTGCTAAACATAGTCGGACCCACCCAGTTGCCGGATTCATAACCTGGCACGGTACATTCAGAACCGTCGAGCAGACACGTGGCGCCCTCCGCCTTACCTTGCGCGATAAGCGACAGCACTCGCGTTTTGGCTGCTGGGCTTATCAGTGGCCCATAGCCCGCCTCTTTATCATCCCACAGACCGGGTTTGACCTTGGCAATGGCTTCCTTGAGCTCAGGGATCCACTCCTTGGCCGCACCGACAAAAATCGCCACAGATAGCGCCATGCAACGTTGACCCGCCGCGCCCACCGAGGCGCCGACTAAGTTATTAATAACTTGCTGCTTATTGGCATCAGGCATGACAACACAGTGATTCTTAGCGCCGGCAAACGCCTGTACACGCTTGAGGTTATCCGTGCCTGTCTTGTAGATATATTGACCCACGGCCACAGAGCCTACGAAAGAGATAGCCTTGATGTCTTGATGGTTCAGCAGCACATCTACCGCTGTCTTATCACCATGCACTAGCTGTAACACGCCCTTAGGTGCACCGGCCTCTTCGAACAATTCAACCAGACGCTGAGGCGTCATGGGATCTTGCTCCGAAGGCTTGAGTACGAAGGTGTTACCGCAGGCGATAGACAAGGGGAACATCCACAGCGGGATCATGGCAGGGAAATTAAACGGGGTAATACCGGCACACACGCCCAGAGGTTGGCTGTAACTATAAGTATCTATGTTTCTGGCCACATTCTCGACGGTTTCCCCCATGATCAGGGTTGCAACATTACAGGCATGCTCGGCCACTTCGATACCGCGCCAGACATCGCCTTTAGCATCATCGAAGGTCTTACCCGTCTCATGAGCCAGAATAGTGGCCAGCTCATCATGGTGCTCTTTCAGCAGATGCTGATATCTGAACATCACCCGGGCACGCTCGGAAACGGGCACTTCTTTCCAGGTTTTGAAGGCTGATTTTGCGCTAGCGATGGCCGTTTCCACCTCTTGGACGGTGGCGGCGTTAATCACGGCTATGGTTTCATTGTTGGCAGGATTCGTTACCGAGATTTGTTGCTTGCCGATACCTTCGATAAACTGGCCGTCGATATAATGTTTCACTTGAGTGGTCATATTGCTTCCCGTTAAGACTGCTTGAAACAAGTTTGCTGTGGTTTATTATTTTTTTATCCACCGAAAACTTGTTGCCTTGTTGATTGCGGCACATGAGTGACTCGCTGTTTACTCACATACTTATCTGATGATTCTCTATCTTTTATTGGCTTTAATGACCAATAAAAAAGGCCTATCTTTGCAGACAAGCCTTATGGTCAAGTTAAACTTCGATTGCCATCGCAGTGGCTTCGCCGCCACCGATACAGAGCGAGGCAACACCGCGCTTGAGCCCGCGGGCCTTGAGTGCATGTATCAGTGTCACTAACAAACGCGAACCCGAGCAGCCAATAGGATGGCCCAGTGCACAGGCGCCGCCATTGACGTTGACCTTAGACTCATCAAGAGAGAGCTCAGAGATGGCCAACATGGTCACCATGGCGAAGGCTTCGTTGATCTCAAATAGATCCACATCATCCTTACTCCAGTTCACCTTATCGAGCAGCTTGTTCATCGCGCCAACTGGCGCCGTGGTAAACAGTGATGGCTCCTGGGCATGGGTGGCATGGCCCTTGATAGTGGCGAGTATCGGCAAGCCCTGAATATTGGCCTGTTTCGCCGTCATCAACATCAGCGCCGCCGCGCCATCTGAAATTGAGCTTGAATTGGCTGCGGTTATGGTGCCGTCTTTAGCAAAAGCCGGACGCAGGGTGGGGATCTTATCGGGACGGGCATTACCCGGCTGCTCATCGGTATCGACTAGAGTATCACC
>NZ_JABSSM010000045.1 GCF_013214165.1 Shewanella sp.
GCGCTTTCTTATTGCTGGCGAGTATGTAGATGTTTGGTTTGATGAGGGGTTGCTCCAAGACTCTAATCTAGATTGACTGTAGCTAGCCAAGATTTTATCGTACGATGAGCCAGATTGTTTATCATAATATCTAACAACATTTGGTATATATTCCCGAATTATTATCATATTATTTTGGGACTTTATTTTTTGTGTCGCGTTTGTCTCTTAGTTTGATGTTGATGGACTCTTTTCGTTTTAAGCAACAACGAAGACAGCCAGAATATTTACTTATAGGGTTAGTCATATGCGTGGCGACCTTGTTGCCGCCAATACAAGCGAACCAAGGTCAGACGGTGCGTTATCAGCATACCGATATGCTGGGTACGCCAGTTATGGAAACCGATGAGTCAGGCTATGTGATCAGTCGCAGTGTGTATGAGCCCTTTGGTAAACGCCTCGGCGGTGAGAAGGCGGGTCTAGGCTTTACCGGGCATCTGCAAGATGAAGATCTGGGTTTGACCTATATGCAGGCCAGGTACTATGATCCGCTGATAGGACGGTTTTACTCGAATGATCCGGTTGGGTTTAGGGATGTGCACAGCTTTAATCGGTATGCTTATGGGAATAATAATCCTTACAAATACGTAGACCCTGATGGAAAACTACCTGTTGTTCCAGTAATAATTGCTGTCGCAAAAGTTGCTCATAAGGCTTATAAAGTCTATAAATCGAATAAACGTATTCAGACAGTCTTGAAAAATAAGCAATCTACAGGGAAAAAAGGTAACCATGCATCTACAAATGGAAGCAAAGACGCGAATAAAGACTTCAAAACCCTCACTAAAGGAAGTGATGTTAAGACCTATGAAAATGGAACAAAAGTAGGTAAAACCCCAGATGGAAGAACTGTTGATAAACATGGTAGTTCTGGAAAGTCTGGTAAAGGTACTGATGTGAAAAAAGGCACTGAGTCAATAAAAATTAAGAATGAAAGTGGTAAACGGACTCAAACTACAATTCGATATCTTGAGGATAAGTCATGAACATTTTGGATGCAACGAAGGTTCATCTGATTGAGCCTTTACTAGATAAAATCAGAAATGAACTCTACAACGAGGAATTATATCCATTCCCAAAATTTTCTTTAAAAGAAGGTTTATCGGCTGTGATATGGCGTGAAACTGAAGAACCTGAGATAAATGCAAACTCATGGATAAATATAGATAAGTTTTTTGCTTTAAAAAAAGCAAAAGAAAGTGTATCGAAGAGTAAATATTTTTATGTTGCTTGGGCTTATCGCGAGTTGGATGAGAAAAGTGAACCAATGCTAAGAACTGTAGTCGAGTTACTGTTTGATTGGGAAGATGTTGAAAACTATGAATCCTTTATAGACTATCACACAAGTCAGTTTTTCGTATTTGATAGCAGTCTAGAGTGGTTTTTACATATAGATGATTCTGTCCTACTTGCAGGCTCGGTAGAGTTTTTATGGGATTTTTCCGATTCTCTTGGAGGAAAAGAGGTTATTTTTAAAATGTTTGATGACTATCTAGCTGATGTAGACTCGGCCAAGACCATCTGTTGGGTTAATGAAATCAAAGGTCGGTACATCGACAATAACAACCGTGAGCTTACGGGAGTATAGCGTGACAGCACTTGAGGATGTAAACATAATTGTGTAATTACTCTTTATTTATCGCTCATCGGTATGCCAGTCGGCAATATGAGCGCCCTTGTAAAATCAATGGAATGTCTTAGTGTATTGATTAATAAGGTATTTTTGTTCACCATTGTCTTTGTGATAACTTCTTTTATTTGCTACTCAAGGGATTCACAGAATAAAACGGAGAATAAAACGCCAGCGGTACAGCACTGACGTCGATGAAAGATATGATGTCTTTATGGGGTTAATAAGTTGTCCGGCGCAAATACATCACGGTAAAACGTCAGTTGCTCGCCTTTCCAGTGGCATCCGCCGCGATGACCCCGTCGGATCCAAGCCACACTGCCTTTAGCGGTTGTTTCATGAGTATGATCATCGATACATGCCCACTCAAACCAGACATATTCACCATGAAACATGACGATTGGCCAGCTCATAGTGACGCCGGGTTGTGCCAGTAATGCCCACCATTGTTGCTCTCGGTTTTTTTGCTCTTCTAGGCCATAAAAAGGCCCGTCCTGACAGAAGTAAACCAGGTTCTTATGGTACTCAGCACTTAATATTTCATCTCGTGATTGACGTAATGCCTCACAGTGAGTTGGCCACCATGCCTTGTTTTCAGCTTCTATTTGTTCGAGCGAATACTGATCATCAATTTGAGGTAATTCGTCTTGTTTTACTGTTAAAAACAGCTCGGCTGCATCGATCATTTGCTGTGCCACTGCAGCAGAAACTCGCACGGGCGTGGAATAATCGGCAGATAAATCCTGATAATAATTAGTACGTGTTTTGGTCATTATTATTTCTCCATTAAGACCACGACTGAACGGGGTTTGACCAGATATTGGGCATTTTTAAGCTTAATATTTGGGCCCTTGAGTCTGATCGATTGTGCAACGCTTAAACTGGTATCAATCACTCTGATCCATGCTTTATTTTCTATCTGCACCGTAAAGTTAAGTGGTTCCCAATAAGTATTGATCATGACATACAAATTTTTACCGCCAACCCCCTTGCCACTGAGATGATAAGCAAAACTATGTGAGTCATAAGACAGATCAACATCAAGACTGTTAACCCCAAACCATTGAATATCTTCCCGCCAGAATCCCGGGCGACCGATACTGACATTTTCTTTACGGAATTGTATCAATTTGCTAAAAAATTGCGTCATAGAGGCATGGGTTTTAGCCCGGTTCCAGTCTAACCAGCTGGTGTCATTATCTTGATTATAGGGGTTGTTATTGCCACCCTGAGTGTGTAGAAACTCATCACCCATTCTGAACATAGGTGCGCCATTTGATAGCATCAATAACGTGATAAAGTTTCTGGCCTGTTGTGATCTTAAGGCCTCTATTTCAGGTGTAATATTGTCATCACCGTCATTCTCGGCTGCACCACAATTCCAGCTGTAGGGGTTTGAGCCGTCATTATTGTCTTCACCATTAGCCCAGTTACGTTTATGGTCATAAGACACTTGATCGTAGAGTGAAAAACCATCATGGGAGCTAAAATAGTTAATACTCTGGAAGGGACGATAAGCCAGGGCTAATGAATCAGGGAACAGATCACAGCTACCGTAAATGTTACTCATCATAGTGGCCACTAAATTGGGATCACTACGGATAAATTTTTGCATACTATCACGATAACGGCCATTCCACTGCGACCAGCGAACACCGGGGAAGGCTTGCCCCAGTTGATAGCTTCCCATGTCCCAAGGTTCACCGATCAGGTGAACGCTTGATAAAACGGGATCGGCGGCAATCTGATCAAATAATGCTGGGCGGTGCGGATCTATCGAACCATCACTGGTGCGTGAAAATATTGACGCTAAATCGAAACGGAAACCATCCACGCCCATCTCTGTTACCCAATATCGCAGGCTATCGAGGATCACTCGGCGCACCGATGAGGCTTCACTATTGAATGTATTTCCCGTTCCTGAAAAATTCATATAGGGCTCAGCTGAATTTTTAGATAATATATAATAGCTGGAATTATCTATGCCTTTATAGCTGTAGGTCGGGCCCTTGTGGTTTCCTTCACAGGTATGGTTGTATACCACATCAAGAATGACATCAATATCGGCATCGTGCAGTGCCTGAACCATGGCTTTAAATTCTTGATGTTGACCGCATGCTGACTTAGATTCGGCATATGCCCCTTCTGGTGAGAAAAAGTTAAGTGGATTATAGCCCCAGTAGTCGCTGGCATTAGGTTCACGCTGATAGATCGGCATCAGCTCAACTGCTGTGATGCCCAATTTTTTCAGGTGATCGATTTTATCGATGACACCGGCATAAGTCCCTAGCTTACTCTGCTTAATACCCGAGTTAGCATTGCGGGTGAATCCTTTCACATGCATCTCATAAATGATCAGTTCATGGCGATGGTGGCGTTGATAAGGTAGGGCTTTAATACCGCAGGCTGCTGTCTTATTCAATAAACCTAATGGGGCTTTACCTGCATTAGAACCGGGTAAACAGGCTGCTTCAGCATCGAAGTCAGCCGGGAAGTGGACGGCTTTTGTATAGGGGTCTAATAATATTTTATCTTTTTGGAATGCCTGGCTCACATCACCCCGGCCCTCGATAGGCCCCTCCATGGAATAAGCATAATATTGAATGCCGTCTAATGCATTCTCATCCACCCGACAATGCCAGGTATCGTGGGTCTTATGTTGCAAATAATCTAATGTAATACTTTTGGCTGGTTGGGTTAACTCGTCTGCAGTGTAAAAAAGAAGGGTAATTTTACTTGCTGTTTTAGAGTAAACTGCAAAATTGTAGCTGCTGGAGTCATGGTGCCAGAATACACCCAAGGGGTTAGGTTTACCCTGATTGATATCCTGCTCAGAAATAGCAGATTTAAGCAGTGATTGCTCGTCTAAAGACATAAACTCACTCGGTTCTGCTCGTTCAAATAGTTCTTTTTTTTCGATATACATGACAATATCCTGATGAAATACGTGAGTGCCGCCCCCTGGTGATGATCTACACCAGGAGACGAGATGAAAACGTTATGATCTGATTTAAGTTAGGACCCCAGAGATGAGATCCCAGCTCAGCCCGGATCAGACTGTCGCCACTTCCATCGCTTCAATTTCTTCCAATAAGGTTTGCATAAACACGTCAATCACCCCCGGATGTCTGCCGGTGATTAAATTTCCATCAATAAAGACTTCTGCTACTGTACGAGTTCCGTCTGCCTCCTCTATGTATTGTACTAAGCCTCCGGCATTCTCAACATCACAAATAATGTTACTGGCACAGGTGACTTTCTTGTCTTTTAATAGAGATGGGTCGGCACAATACAGCCATAAGCTATGGCAGATGGTGCCAATTTTGACATTACCCGTAAGAATAGACATTCTGAGGAAATCGAGTGCCGGGGCGTCGTTTTCTTTACCAGCGAAGACTTCAGTCTGGTATCTTAATCTGTCCATCGCATAAGCACCGATCAGAATAACGGCCTTGTAATCCGCAGGGTTAATATTTTCAATTTCATGTGTGACTGAAATTTTACTCTGAACCACACCTTCATCTGTGGGGTTAGAATAAAAAGTAATGGCATCTTGTCCCCAAAGGTGAGAAACAAATTCAACTTGATAACCCGCTTCTGGGTAAAACTGTGAAAAACGCTCCAGTTCAGTAAAATCAAAATGATTTTCAATGACTACGGCGATCTTACCCTTGCGGTTTACCCCGACGGTATCAGCATACTCAGGGATGTTATCACTGATAGGCTGAAGCAGTGACTGGGTATATGCTTCGATCTCTTGATTAGATGGAGTCGGCTTTTGTGAAATCATAGGCGTTAACTCGATAATAATATCACCGCCTAATTCATCATCAGTGAGTGAGATCTGGTAGTTAAATGGATCTGCAATGGTTTTTTCAAGGCCATTTATCGTGATACCGGTAATGATCACCGATTTTGGCCCCATGAAATCAGGCAACACATTGATCGATCTGATGCCGTTATTTTCTGGCTTGAAGTGCAGGCAAGTTGATCTTTGTGATACAAAATTACTTGAGTAAATATGAGCAAGATAGTTTAATTCAAAGGCATGATAGCCTGAAATTGCATGTCCGCCTTTATCGCCATTACTGCCGACAATCACCGGCTGACCGCTTTCAGATACGCGAAAGAAGAAACCTGAGTTATCATGATCCAGATAATACAGATTCCAGAATGCACTCATTTCTCTGGCTAATGATAAATAGTTTTCGTCTTTGGTATAACCATAAGTGACAAGATAGGCCAATAATGCTTGTTCCTGCTGCCAGAAATCTTTGGTATTCATCCAGGCAAAATCAACCCACATATCATTCTTAGGCTGACGCTCGACGGCATCAAATACACCGCCACGGATCTGATCTATACCCAGTACGGCTAGATGATCGGCCAAACGCTTAGCCATACTCATAAGCGGTTTGCTGTCTTTACCGATAGTATCGTAGTAATTAGCCACCCGGGTCAGATTCCAGGATATTTTAAGGTTGTGACCACAGATGGCACGATCTTGCTGCCAGCGATATTCTTGATCTGGTGTCCAGTCTTGATGAAATCTTTCGTTAACATAAGGAATGCTTGGATCCGGATCTTCAAACTTAGTTACGATCAGATCGGTACATTCAAATAACATGGCTTTTAACGTATCACGCATTTCAACATATTTATTTTGGTTATCACAAATAGGCAAAGGGTCTAATGCCAGTAATACATTGACCAGGTAAGCTGGAATATGATCACCAATAGAGTTCCAGTTCTTTTTAAGTTTATTATCACCAAGGTGGTCGGTATCACAGGTTAACGTGGCTGGATCTAGATGTGAGAAGTAACCTTTATATTCTTTGTCATAGTAGAAGTCATTAAACATGTCAACTGTCATGCGAATATCATCGAGTGCTTCTTGATTTTGTGTAATACGGTAATACTGTGCAAGGCCCGCGAGTGCATAAATTTGCTCATAACAGGGGATCGCACCAACATCATCACCATTGAGTGAGGCGAGAATTAATTTACCCTGATCTTTTGCCGATGCCCACATGACATGTTTACCATCATGGGTGATATATCTGAAATTTTCTCTTTGATATTCTATTCCTGATGCAGCCGCTTTACGATAACGATCATTACCTGTCATTAAATAAGCTGAAGACAGGCCATAAATCAACCGTGATAGCGTTGCACATTCCTGCACGGTGTTTGATTTTTCTGGCATACCTGTGATGCCTATGTTGGTTTGATATTTTGAGAAATCAAATGTTTGCTCGTTACCAAAAATATCATGCAGCCAGGTATCTGAAAAACTAGCTATTTGACGTAACCACCAGTGAGGCTGCTCAAATATGAATTCTTTATCTTCACCTTGTAAAATGTAAATTTCTCTGGCATCAAACTGATGTTTATCACCATTTAACATAGCAATACAATTTAGCGCAATCAGGCTATCGACTTGGAGATATTTAGTGATATTACTTTGTGTATCGCCGGTATAGCCCGCAGGACTGCTAAAACGATCTAAGTTGACCCCATCAATATTCTTCAATACTGAAAATGTGACATTAGTATTGACCGTGACAGTGAAAATATCCCCTGAGCGGGTTTGTAAAGTAAAGCTGAGTGCTGCGCTATCAACCGACTTTACCGTTCCCATTAAGCTTGTTGATTGTGTAAAAAAATTCATAATACTCATATCCTTGATAAATTAATGAATTGGAAAACAGCAACAGATACCATTAGATAAGCCACCAAGAAGCCACTATTACACAGTATTTATTATAACCATCAGCTACATTTTCTATAAAGCTAGATTTTGGTAACTAAAGTCGACATTTATAATTAAAGCTAACACCTTAAACATCAACCTAGATTTATTTGTTCTAGACCCGTTATTATACGGAAGCTGTATGACAACAATTGGTTTAATAGCTACTGAATGCCGGATAGAAAATGTATAGACAGGTTAAGCAGCATTGTTCATTTTATCAAGTATATATTTTAAACACAGAGAGTGATTATCTAGAGGGGAAGTCGTATTTTAATGATGATATTTGGCTCACGAATAGCTTAGCCTAGACTCGATAGCCATTATAAAAATCTATGTTTACCCTAGAGTTCATCATCAATGAAGTTATCTTTTTGTTATATTGTGTTTTAATTTCAACGGAATAGAAGATATGTTGCAGCAGACCAGCTAGATGGACGTTAAAACAATCAAGCCAGTCATCTAATGATAATGTGTTAAGTGTAATAAATATTAACGGCGTATCATTTTTATTACTCTAGTTAATATTCGTTAGTTTGTATTAGCTGGTTAGTTATTATTAGTTGGTTTGTATTAGTTATTATTAGTTATTTTTTGTCGATTTACTCATAATGTATATGGAGCATTATGAAAAAACCGCACACTTGGCGTTACCCTTATGTCTTATTGCCTTTTCGGCATCTGCGATTACAGCAGACTCCACTGGAAGGATCTGTGATCAGTTTTCCTGAACCATTTTTAGTTGCTGAGTGAGGTGCGCATTAAGTTGGGTTTAAAGAAGCGACTTAGCGAATAGCAGACATAAATAAGGGAGCCGAGGGCTCCCTTATTTATTTTATAGCGTTGGAATTATCTATGGCGCTTTCCAGCCTGCTTGAGTCTTTCCTTTTCTTTCTTTTTCTCTTCCTTAACGGCCTTCTCTGCCATGACCAGCGCGACTTCTGCTTTTTCTATCTCCGCCATTTCAGGGGTTTCTAATGACAGTTGGCCCATTTTTCCTGAACGGAATTCATGCAGGACTAATTCCGATACCTTGTGCAAGTCGATACGTCCACCTGGGCGCAGCGCGCCTCTCTTACGGCCTATGGCTTCTAATAACTCGATGTCGGTTTCGGGTAGCTCGTTGAGTTTATAACGCTCGGCAATCGCTTCCGGGTAGGCCTTTAAAAAGTACTCGGCAGCAAACATGGCGACATCTTCATATTCCATGGCGGTATCTTTAATCGCACCTGTGATGGCCAGGCGATAACTGCTCTTTTCATTGTCGACTTTCGGCCAGAGAATACCGGGGGTATCAGACAAGACGATGCCATTTCTTAAGTTGATACGCTGCTGCACCTTAGTCACTGCGGGTTCATTACCCGTCTTGGCGATCATGCGGCCTGCGAGCGTATTGATGATGGTGGACTTACCCACATTGGGGATCCCCATGATCATGGTTCGAATATCTTTTTCGAGTTTATCCCGATTTGGGACAAATTTACGGCAGAGATCGGGGATTTTTTTCACTTGAGCCGCTTGCAAAGTGGTGATAGCCATGGCTTTAACGCCTTGCTCTCGCTCTAGATACTCTATCCATCTTTGGGTGACTTCAGGATCGGCCAAGTCTGACTTGTTTAGTAGCTTAATACAGGGCTTGTCTCCACGAAGTGTCGAAATAACAGGATTCTCACTGCTGTATGGGATCCTCGCATCGAGCACCTCGATCACAAGATCGACCTGAGGCATGACCTCTTCGATCTCTTTACGTGCTTTATGCATATGTCCGGGATACCACTGAATAGCCATTTTATTGCTCTGTATTAGTTTTGATGTGGGGATTTTACCTTGTTAGGGGAAAATTTCACTAAAAAAGCGCCTGAAGGCGCTTTTTTATGAGAAGTCACTGGATGAGTGATTAGATCACCCCTAATTCTCTCAATCGCTCCATAAGATAACTGTCCGCCGTGTAACGGCTAGAGAGTACAACCTCAGGATTAGGATGCAAGAATAATGGCAAGGATACCCTAGGCTTAGACATATCTGTACCCACTGGATTGATCACTCTGTGGGTGGTCGATGGGAAGTAACCGCCGGACGCTTCTTGCAACATGTCGCCGATATTGATGATCAAGTTGCCGAAATCGCAAGGCACGTCAATCCATTCGCCGTCTTGGCCTTTCACCTGCAGACCCGGTTCATTCGCCGCTGGAAGTAGTGTGATCAGATTAATGTCTTCATGAGCCGCGGCGCGGATAGCACCGACTTCTTCTTCACCTGTCATTCCCGGGTAATGTAATATGCGTAGCAAGGTTTTATGACTGCCTTCGATCATCTTGGGTAAGGCAATGGAGTAATTTACCGCAACATCTGCGGGTGAATGCTCTTCTATCCACTGCAGTAACTCTTCGGCAAGTTTATTTGCAGCTTGATAATAAGCTAAGATATTCTCTTGTAAGGATTGAGGAATACGTCCCCAAGGATAGACGTGGAAATACTCCTTGATATCTTTAACCGTGTGACCTTTAGCCGTTTCTGATACTTCTGCAGGAAAGAAGCCATCTTGGGTTTCAGGATTAAACAGAAAATCATGCTTGTCTTCACTGTTGAAGAAGGCTTGCCATTCAAGGTAAATTTTTTCTACTAAGGCCTTATCGATTGGATGATTAGCCAGTACGCCAAAACCTGTATCTCTCAATGATTGGACGAACTTTGCTGCACTATCGGCGGCTCGATAATCGATTGTTTCTAATTTCATCTCTGTCTGCTCATTTCTTATAATTGATAAACCCAAGGTTAGTTTATCTAGGCTAAGGCTCAGGGGCAATTAAGTGCGATGAATATCACCTCATTATTGTTTTATGAAGAGATAAGCACTGAAGCGTGTTGGAAATAATAGCTGTAAAATAATGGCATATGTGAGAACAGCTAAGATAAAAATAGTTTTACAAAAATTGGCTAACTAGACAATAAATAACGGTTTGTCTTGCGTCGTGTATATTTGAAAGAGAAGATAAGGAATTCAGGTCTAATCTACACCACGAATTAAGAGTAACAAGTATGCGTGAACTCACCGATTTTGAACGACATGTGATTGAAGAAAAGGGCACCGAACGGCCTTTTAGTGGGGAGTATCACCTGCACGATGCCCAGGGAAGTTATGCGTGCAAACGTTGTGAAGCGCCCCTGTATCTATCTGAGCATAAGTTTAACGCCCATTGTGGCTGGCCCGCCTTCGATGAAGAGATCCAAGGGGCGGTCAAACGAGTTGTCGATGCCGATGGTCAAAGAGTCGAAATTGTCTGCGCCCAGTGTGATGCCCATCTGGGCCATGTGTTTGAAGGGGAGTATTTAACCGAGAAAAATATTCGTCACTGTGTTAATTCCGTTTCTATGGTATTTAAGGCTAATGGGGCAACGGTTGAGCCAAACAAGTATCAGTTTGCCACGCTTGGGGGGGGATGTTTCTGGTGCTTCGAAGCCATGTTCACCCAACTGCTAGGGGTTATCTCTGTTCAGTCAGGATATTGCGGCGGTGATGAGGCGAGCGCACATTATCAAGCCGTGTGCTCGGGTATGACAGCCCATGCAGAAGTCGTCCATATTGAGTTTGACCCAAGCATCATCAGTTATAAGGAATTGCTCTGCGTGTTTTGGCAGGGTCATGATCCGACCACCTTGAATCAACAAGGTCATGATGTGGGTCCACAATATCGCTCCGTAGTCTTCGCTCATGATGAAGCGCAAAGCAAGCTGGCTGAACAGATGATAGTAGAGCTAACACAGGCTGAAGTCTGGTCTAAGCCGATTGTCACCGAGATTGTCGCTTTTAATGCCTTCTATGGTGCTGAGGATGATCATAAGGACTATTTCGATAAAAACCGTGAGCAAGCTTATTGCCAGTTGGTTGTGAGGCCTAAGGTCGAGAAGTTTAGGGCCGCCTTTGCTGACAAATTGAAGTGATACCCATTTCATTACTTGCCTATAGCATGGTTAACTCCCGTTGAACTGACCAGATACTTACTCGGAATGGTATTAGACATAAAAAAAGGCGAGCTAAGCTCGCCTTTTTTATGTCTGGAGTTCAGACTGGTCTAGCAAGATTAATCCAGCTTATTATCGCCTATCTTGTAGCTAGGATCTTCGATGAAGTTCACTTCGACCAGATCGCCGGCTTTATGCAGTAACTGCTTACAGTCATTGCTCAAGTGACGCAGGTGTAATTTCTTACCCGAAGCCACATATCTATCCGCCAGCGTGTCTATGGCATCCAGTGCCGAGTGATCACATACGCGTGAATTTTGGAAATCGACTATCACGTCATCAGGATCGGTATTGTTGTGGAATAGCTCTAAGAAATCAGCCACAGAACCGAAGAACAGAGGACCGTTAAGTTTATAAACTTTCCAACCATTAGCATCTTCACTTATCTCAACATTGATGTGCTTGGCGTGCTCCCAGGCAAAGACAAGAGCCGAGACTATGACACCGACGAACACGGCGAATGCCAAGTCGGTAAACACAGTGACAACAGTCACCAAGATGATGACGAAGGCATCGTGTTTAGGGACTTTACGCATCACCTTAAAACTGGCCCATTCGAAGGTACCCAGCACAACCATAAACATCACACCGACTAGAGCCGACAATGGGATAATCTCTATCATAGCCGAACCGAACAGGATGAAACCAAGCAGCGTCAGGGCCGCAGTCACACCCGATAGGCGACCGCGTCCACCTGAGTTGATGTTGATCATAGATTGACCAATCATGGCACAACCACCCATGGCGCCGAAGAAGCCACTGGTGATGTTACCCACACCTTGGCCGATACATTCTTTGTTACCTTTACCGCGGGTGTTGGTCATCTCATCGATCACCGTGAGTGTCAGCAGAGACTCGATCAAGCCGACGGCGGCAAGAATGAGAGAGTAGGGCAGTATGATATACAGGGTCTCTAGATTGAACGCCACAGCTGGGATAGAGAAACTAGGTAAGCTGCCGGCTATGGTCGCATTCTCATCACCACTCATGGATTTTAAGAAATCTAACACTGTGCGGGTATCTAGCTCTAAGAAAACCACCAACAGGGTCACTGTGACGATAGCCACGAGAGAGGAGGGGATGGCTGTGGTCAGCTTAGGCAAGAAATGTATGATGCTCATGGTGAGCGCCACTAGGCCAATCATGAGCACCAGCTGATCTTGGGGCAACCAAGCCATAACACCATTAATATCTGGCGATTGAAACTGGCCCAGTTGGGCTAAGAAGATGACGATGGCTAAGCCATTGACGAAACCTATCATCACAGGATAGGGCACGATGCGGATAAATTTACCTAGTTTAAGCAGGCCGAACGAGACCTGGATCATACCGGCTAATACTACAGCGGCGAAGAGGTAGGCTACTCCGTGCTCGGCGACCAAGGCGACCATGACGACGGCCATAGCACCGGTAGCACCTGAGATCATGCCCGGACGTCCACCTATGAGTGCGGTGATCAGACCCATGATGAAAGCGGCGTAGAGGCCAACCATAGGATCCACACCGGCGACAAAAGCAAATGCGACAGCTTCAGGGACCAGTGCGAGTGCGACGGTTAAGCCAGATAATAGGTCGGCCCTATGACTGGCAGTTTTGTGACGAATAAGATCGAACATTTAGCCTCTGTTGTAATTGAGTTGTTTCAGATTGAATTTCGGTCGCGAATACTAACAAACATTCCGACTTAAGAGAATAAAAAGCCATGCTCGAAGGCATGGCTTTTCTTTTATCGACTAATTATCGTTTATGGTCTGGCCATGTCCGAATTAGCTGAGTTTGCCGTTTTAGGTTTAGCATCGGCTGGTGAAGAGTCAGATGCTTCGTATTGACGCCCTTTTGGAACCTCTACGTTGTCTCGTGTCTCTACCACTGGTGCGATCATGTCTGAGCTCACCATAGTGCCAAAGCGACTAGCACCTCTAGGCTTAGCTAGAGTCTTCGCCGGAGTTTCCGCTTCAGCTTTCACTGGTGCTGCAGGTTTACTCGGAGTTGATGCTACCTTGGCTGCAACCGGAGCCGCAGGCTTAGCCGGCGCTGCCGTTGCCGATTGAGCTGCCACTTTAGCTTCGACTTTCACTGGAGTCTCAGCTTGAACTGGCGCTTCAGGCTTGGTTGGCGCTGCCGCTTTAGCTTCAACTTTCACTGGAGCCGCAGGCTTAGCCGGCGCTGCCGATTGAGCTTCAGCTTCTACCTTCACTGGAGCTTCAGCTTGAACTGGTGCTACAGGCTTAGCCGCCGCTACCGATTGAACTTCAGCTTTCACTTCGACCTTCGCTGGAGCCTCAGCTTGAACAGGAGCCTCAGCTTGAACTGGCTTAGTCGGTGTGGTAACCGGCGCCTCAGTTGTAGATGCCGCTACTTGATTAGCTTGAAATTCAACTTCAGTTTCATTAGGAACGAAAACTGGAGTTGCATCCGCATCCGCATTCGTCTCACCGTCATCTTCATCACGACGACGACGTTGACCCGCTGCGCGAAGATGGCGTGGGCTGCGACGACTGCGACGCTGACCTTCACGTGGCTTATCATCGGTAGCATCAACGGCGCTAGTCTCTGCGGCACTGGCTTCGACTGAGCCGGTTGCAACTGTCACGTTATCTTGAGAAACAGCATCAAGTTTGTTGTCTTGCTGAGTCTCAGGCGTTTTAGTATCAAGTTCGACTGTGTCGGTCTCATTGGTAACTTGAACGTCATCCTTAGCTTTACTATCCGTCTTAGGCTTACGAGGCTGACGCTTAGGACGAGCCTGCTTGTCTTCTTTAACCGCAACCTGAGCCGTTTCTACAACCACTTCAGCAGCAACGACTTCTGTGTGTTGCTCATCAAGTTTCTGTGACTTTTCAGTTTCTATACGCACTTTCCTACGCATATTTCTACGTTGACGACGCTCTCTGGCAACTTCCTGTTTAGGAGTCACATCAATCGCATCAGTCGCATCAGTCGCATCAGTCGCATCAGCAGTCTCGGTCACATCTGCTGGTTGACGAGTTCGAGTCGGCTTGCTGTCTTGACGAGATTGACGCTTGCCTTGCTCGCCTCTATCTCTGCTTGGGCGCTCTTCATTTGAATCAGCACGCTTATTACGGCTGGGACGTGAACTACGCTCATTCTTATCGCCTGATTGCTCCTTATCATCACGACTACGACGAGTGTCGTTACGGCGTGAATCATTCTTGCGAGCGGGGCGGCGATTGTTACGGTTTTGGCTGCTTGATTCGCTTTGCTTCTTAGGCTCTTCGGCCTTAGGTTCGGCTTTGAACAGTCCAGCAATCGCGGCGAAAAGCTTAGCGATTAGGCCTGGCTCTTCAGTCGTCTTAGGCGCTGCTGCTGCCTTGGCTTTAGGTTCAGGTGCTTTTACTGGGGCTGTGAATCCTTTTAGCGCTGGCTGAGTAACCGTGACTCGCTCAAGCTTACGGGGCTCATACAAATTGGATACAGGCTGCTCTAGCAGTTTATAACTGGCCTCGCTTATCTGATCGTCCTTGCGATGACGTGAGACTCGGTAATCTGGCGTAGACATATTTGGATCTGGGATCACATAGACTTCTACATCATGACGTTGCTCAGTGATGCGAATGGCTTTGCGTTTCTCATTGAGTAGGAAAGCGGCGACATCGACTGGCACAACGGCTTCGATTTGAGAGGTATTCTCTTTTATCGCTTCCTCTTCCATCAGACGAAGAATTGACAGTGCTAATGACTCTGTGCCACGAATGGTGCCTTGGCCGTGACAACGAGGACATACATGTGCAGCAGACTCTTCCAGAGAAGGTCTAAGGCGTTGTCGTGACATCTCCATCAGACCGAAGCGAGAGATGCGTCCGAGCTGAACACGGGCTCTATCTAAATGAACGGCATCACGCATTCTGTTCTCAACTTCACGCTGATGACGTACGGGAGTCATATCAATAAAGTCGATAACCACCAGCCCGCCCAAGTCGCGAAGACGTAATTGACGGGCAATTTCATCAGCAGCTTCAAGGTTGGTGTTTAATGCCGTCTCTTCGATATCACTGCCCTTAGTGGCGCGGGCTGAGTTGATATCGATTGACGTTAATGCCTCAGTGGGGTCGATAACGATCGATCCGCCAGAGGGTAAACGCACTTCACGTTGGAATGCCGATTCGATCTGCGTCTCAATTTGGAAATGAGTGAACAGAGGCACTTCAGCATCATAGTGTTTGATTCTGTCTGCGAAATCCGGGCGTACCAGAGCAACATGCAGTTTCGCTTCTTCGAAGATGCGAGGATGGTCGATAAGTACTTCACCCACATCACGACGCAAGTAGTCACGAATCGCACGAACGATGACGTTACTTTCTTGGTGAATGAGGAAAGGCGCGGGACGACCAACAGACGCTTCTTTTATCGCTGTCCAATGATGCTCCAGTACTTTTAGATCCCATGCAAGTTCTGCAGAGTCTTTACCAACACCGGCTGTGCGTACAATTAATCCCATACCATTAGGGATGTCTAATTCAGACAAGGCCGCCTTTAGCTCAGTGCGTTCATCACCTTCGATACGGCGAGAGATACCACCGGCGCGAGGGTTATTTGGCATTAATACCAGGTATGAACCCGCTAAACTGATAAAGGTCGTGAGTGCGGCGCCTTTATTGCCACGCTCCTCTTTATCAATTTGAATGATGACCTCTTGGCCCTCTCTAATCACCTCTTTAATATTGGGGCGACCTTGGAAAGAGTAACCTTTAGGGAAGTATTCTCTGGCGATCTCTTTGAGGGGCAGGAATCCATGACGATCTGCTCCATAATCGACAAATGCCGCTTCGAGAGAGGGCTCTACACGGGTGATTTTACCCTTGTAGATATTGGCTTTCTTTTGCTCGTGACCTGGACTTTCAATATCTAGATCATATAGCTGTTGCCCATCAACTAGGGCTACGCGCAACTCTTCAGATTGAGTCGCATTAATTAACATCCGTTTCATGATGACGTTTTTCTTCTAAAATGAGGTCACCAAACGATTATTTTCGTTGCATTACGGGCCAGACACATAATAGAGCCTCACGGCTGGTGTCTAGGCAAGGTGCGCATCTCTGTTAGACGCAATCTCTGCGTGTCGCATCCATTTATGGCTTATTTTTTAATATCTACAAAAACAAGGAATTCGTTGTAAAACGACAACTAACCCCATAAATTATTCGGTTCTTTCCGGTAATGCCAAAATCGAATTGAGATCGTTTGATGATAAGTTAAAATTAATCTTCGAATTTGGGCCGCATTTCTTAGAGAAACCACCTTGTAATGTGGGTTTTCCTATCCGTTTAGTCGTTAACATACATTTTCGGTATTATATTAATAAAACGACTTGCAAATTAGCTATTTACGACAGGTGGAAAATTATTTTAGTCTCTGCTTCTTGCGTAAGGGCTGGGGGTTTTGTGAACACTTTATTCACTGATTATCCCCAACCGCCGATGAAATATAGCAACAATCAATAAATTCAGCAAATGGAAAGGCATAAAATTCTTATTACTTGATGTACAATGCGCTCACTGATGCAGATAAGGCCCGCCATGAATACCGAAGCACCTAGACCACAAGTTCAATTAGTCACAATCGATGAAGATCATCTTGGGCAGAGAATTGATAATTATTTAATGACCAAATTAAAAGGTGTTCCTAAGAGTATGATCTATCGGATCGTGCGTAAGGGGGAGGTCAGGGTAAACAAGAAGCGCATCAAGCCAGAGTACAAGTTACAGGATGGGGATATTGTGCGCATCCCACCGGTAAGAGTGTCTGACAAATCTGAGCGTCCGGGACCTTCTGCCAAATTAACTAAGGTGTCGCAACTGGAAGATCGGATCGTCTTCGAAGATAAATCGATCATAGTGCTCAATAAACCTTCAGGCATCGCGGTCCATGGTGGTAGTGGTGTCGATTTTGGAGTCATCGAAGCCATGCGCGCCTTGAGACCGACACAGAAGTTTCTTGAGTTGGTGCATCGTCTCGATAAAGATACATCTGGGGTGTTGTTGATCGCCAAGAAACGCAGTGCCTTACGACATCTGCATGATCAACTCAGATTTAAAAAGATGCAAAAGGATTACCAGGCCTTAGTCAAAGGCACCTGGCAAGCGCGTGATAAGGTGATTAAAGCGCCGTTACTCAAGTTAACCCTGAAATCAGGTGAGCGAATTGTCCGGGTTAATCAGGAAGGCAAGGAGTGTGAGACTCGTTTCAAGATCCTACAACGCTATCAAGGGGCGACGCTCGTTCAAGCCAGTCCGGTGACCGGGAGAACCCATCAAATTCGCGTGCATTGTCAGTATGCAGGCCATCCCATCGCCTGTGATGATAAATACAGTGAGCAAAAATTCGATGATGCTATGCGCGTCCAAGGCTTGAATCGTTTATTCCTACATGCGGCCCAACTCAGATTTATTCATCCTAGTACAGAGGAGGTCATGACAGTCCAGGCGCCACTGGATCCAGTATTGACAGAAACCTTAGATAAGTTGGTGAAAGCATGAAACAGTATGAACTGGTGATCTTTGACTGGGATGGCACCCTGATGGACTCAGTCGGTAAGATCGTTTCTTGTATGCAGGAGTCTGCTTTGACCTTGAATATGTCTATGCCAACGGAGCAAGCGGTACGCGATATCATCGGCTTATCTATGGATGAAGCACTCGGTGTCTTGCATCCCGCTGCCAGCGCCGAGTTAGTCGCCGAAATGAAACAGGTTTATCGCCAACAATACCTAACGCTCAATCAGACGCCGAGCCCCTTGTTTGAGGGGGTCGAAGACTTACTGACTACACTCAATGGGCGAGGCTATAAATTGGCCGTGGCCACGGGGAAAGCCAGGGCTGGACTCGACCGCGTGTTAAGCGCGACTGAGCTTGGTGGATATTTTGTGGCGAGTCGATGTGCTGACGAAGCCGCCAGTAAGCCTAGCCCAGAGATGATATTGCAGTTATTGAATGAACTCGATGTCTCACCGGATAAGGCTGTGATGATTGGTGATTCCATCCTAGATCTGAAAATGGCCAATAATGCCGGGATTGATGCTATAGGTGTCGATTATGGTGCCCACGATAAAGAAAAATTGCGCCAAGCCAAGCCTAAGGCGGTGATCGGCTCACCGATGGAATTACTCCAATACCTGACCTCTTCGTGAGTTAAATTAAAGCCTGCTAACAGCCTCCTGGAGGCTGTTAGCAGACGACTCCGCTATTTATGAGGCGAAATCACGGAGTCATTGATTCTTCTGATTGTTTGGTGATTGTCTGGTGATGGTCCTCGACGCCAATCGTCATTCCCACATTACTCAACAAGTCTTTACAAGGCGGCTCTAACGGGTTGTTGTACTTTTCCTTGCTAGCGCCATAGTCCAGTGTTAACTCATCGCCTCTAATTTTGGCGAGCAACTCTAATGTACTTGCCGTCTGTCTAATACGTTATCTTATGATTTTGCACGTAAAACGTCGTAGCCTTGCCTGACAAGCATCTCGGTGAGTGTGATCAAGGGTAGCCCGATTAAGGTGTTGGGATCTTTTCCTTCTAAGCGCTCAAACAGGGCGATGCCCAGGCCTTCACATTTGAAACTACCTGCACAGTAGTATGGCTGCTCTCTCGTTAGGTAATATTCGATCTGCTGTGGAGCTAAATGCCTAAAATGCACCTTGAAGGTTTCACACCGGCTATCGCTATGACTCGTAGCTATGTTGTGCAGTGAAATACCTGTGTAAAAGGTGATGACTTTACCCGATGAAGCCGTCAGCTGTTTCACCGCGGTCTCGTGGTTTAAAGGCTTGCCTATTATCTTACCATCGATGACCGCGACTTGATCTGAGCCAATGACTAGGCCTTGAGGGTATTGCAGCGCACCAGCTTGTGCCTTAGCTTCAGCTAACCTGATCACCAGGTCGACAGGCGACTCATCGGCTAAGTGGCTCTCATCGACTCGTGGATCACAGCAGGAGAAGGGCAAGTCGAGCTTGGCTAAGATCTGTTTTCGGTATTGAGACGTTGACGCTAAGATGATGGGTATCGACATGATATTGATGTCCTCGAGGAGCAGAAGATGGTTTCACTTAAATCCGTTTCAGCGATTATGCCGCGCAGTTTAGCCTTGTTATTGTCCAGGTTACATCCACTTTGATAGTTTCTTCACTAAAATGAGTGCGAACGTTGCTATTTTAACCATGAAACACTTGAGTAAATGGGCTAGCTTGGGTAAAATTTCTAATCCATCAATTTTTGTTTTCAGAGTTAAAACGAGTCGATGATTTCCCTGTTCTTAATTAAGATGGGAAATTTCCTTTGACTCTGAGGATTTCAAACTATAGTATGCGCGCCTTATGCAAACAGTAAAGATACCGGTTTCAATCGATCCAATACGTGCGGCCTCGAGTCAGCTTTCTTTTGAAGGCCTGATCCCGGGTAAGCAATTAAAACGGTTGAATGAGTTAAGTGCCGGCGACTGTTCCGATGTGACAGTGTCGTTACAGTGTGGTGAAGATTTACAGGGGATAGTCTACCTTAACGGGAAGGCTGTGACGGAGCTCACTCTGATATGTCAACGCTGCATGACACTATTTACCACAGAGGTTACGGTCGACTTTAGTTTCAGTCCCTGCGGGAATGAAGCCGAAATCGATGAGCTCCCGGATGCGTATGACCCTATTGAGAGTAACGAAATAGGCGAGGTTCGTCTGCATCAATTGATTGAAGATGAATTGATAGTCGCTATGCCTTTAATCCCGATGCATGTCAGCGAAAGTTGCGGTAAGGGAGATCAAGATATAGTAGTAGGCGAGATTGAACCTTCTCAAGAGGAGCGTCCAAATCCGTTTGCAGTGTTAGAAAAACTGAAGAGCAAGTAACCTAGGAGACAGGTCAAATGGCTGTACAAAAGAACAAAAAATCTCGTTCAAAGCGCGGAATGCGCCGTTCACATGATTCATTGAGCACTCCTCAATTATCAATTGACTCAACGAGTGGTGAATTACACCTACGTCACAACGTGACTGCGGATGGTTTTTACCGTGGTCAGAAGGTTATCAACAAGTAATTTGTTGCTAACTAAATGACTAATCTGACGCTCGCGTTAGATGCGATGGGGGGCGATCATGGCCCCCACATCACAGTGCCTGCAACCCTGCAGGCGCTGCGTTTATCTTCCTTTCTTCGTATTATCCTCGTCGGTAATGAAGCCGAAATCACACCTTATCTTTCTCAAGCTGAGCAGAGTGTTCGATCGCGAATAGAGATCTTGCATACGACCGAAGTCGTGAGCATGTCAGACAGGCCCGTTCATGCACTGAGAAATCGTAAAAAAAGCTCGATGAGATTAGCCATAGAACTGGTTCGTGATGGCCAGGCTGATGCCTGTTTGAGTGCGGGAAATACTGGCGCCCTGATGGCCATGTCTAAAGTGCTGCTAAAGACGCTACCTGGCATCGACAGACCGGCGCTGGTGAGTTGTCTTCCTGCCGTGAATAAGACCCCAGTTTATTTACTCGATCTTGGCGCCAATGTCTCATGCTGCTCGGAAACCTTGTTTCAGTTTGCTGTAATGGGCTCGGTATTATGCGAAGCCGTAGATAAAAATCCTTCACCTAAGGTGGCTTTACTCAATGTTGGTATCGAAGAGAGCAAGGGTAATGATCAGGTGCAGCAGGCCGGCCAACTTTTACAGCAGAGTCCTCAGCTCAATTATGTCGGCTTTATCGAAGGTAATGACCTCTTTTCGGGCAATGTCGATGTCATCGTTTGCGATGGTTTCGTCGGCAATATCACCTTAAAAACGTCAGAAGGTATTGCCAGGTTACTGGTAGACCAATTAGAAAAAGGCCTGAAACAAGGCTTTTTTGTTCGATTAATGGCCAAATTAATCTCGCCTCGTATCAATTCTGTGCTAAATCAGATGAACCCCGACCACTACAATGGTGCAAGTTTGATAGGATTGCGCGGAATTGTAGTAAAAAGTCATGGAAGTGCTGATGAATCTGCTTATTTACAAGCGATTAATCTGGCAGTGACCGAGGCACAACGTCGACTCCCTCAGATGATTGAACAACGTCTAGAGTCGATTCTCTTAGACATTAATAGCTGATAACTCCTTAATATGCATACAAAAATTCTTGGAACTGGTAGTTATCTGCCAGAGCAGGTGCGTAGCAATTCTGATCTAGAAAAGATGGTTGAAACCACAGATCAGTGGATTGTTGAACGTACAGGTATTTCAGAGCGTAGAATCGCCGCCCCAGACGAGACTGTGTCTACCATGGGCTATCAAGCTGCGCTTAAAGCCCTGGAAATGGCTGGGTTAGACGCTTCTGAACTCGATATGATCGTGTGTGGTACGACGAGTGCGAGTAACGCCTTTCCCGCAGCAGCCTGTGAAATCCAGGCTATGTTGGGTGTGCATACTATTCCTGCATTCGATATTGCCGCCGCATGCTCAGGCTTCGTTTATGCGCTTTCTATTGCCGATCAATTTGTTAAAACCGGTGCGGCCAAAAACGTTCTAGTCATAGGCTCAGACGTGTTATCACGTCTGTGTGAGCCCGATGACCGCAGCACTATCATCTTATTTGGTGATGGTGCAGGGGCCGCCGTGATTGGTGCTTCGACCGAGCCGGGTATTATTTCAACCCATATCTATGCCGATGGCCGTCAAGGCGATCTGCTTAAATGCGCTTTCCCGCCTCGTCCAGGAGAATCTTCTGCGGCCATGGGTTATATGACCATGAAAGGCAATGATGTTTTCAAGGTCGCAGTGACCAAGCTTGCTCATGTAGTCACAGAAACCTTAAGGATTAATCAGATAGATAAGTCTGAAATTGACTGGCTGGTTCCTCATCAGGCAAATTTTAGGATCATCAAGGCCACGGCAAAGAAGCTTGATATGAGTTTGGATAAAGTGGTATTGACCTTAGCCAAGCATGGTAATACGTCTGCAGCGTCAGTACCTATCGCGTTAGATGAAGCCGTCCGTGACGGTCGAATTGAGCGTGGTCAGCTTATCTTGCTCGAAGCTTTTGGCGCCGGCTTTGCGTGGGGCAGTGCACTGGTGCGTTTTTAATCTTGTTTAAACAGGCGGGTAAAGCCTGTATTAAACATTGAGATGTTTTATGAATTGTCATAGGTAAATATTATGGAAAATTCCGCTTTCGTCTTTCCAGGTCAAGGTTCTCAGGCCGTTGGCATGTTGGCCGAACTTGCTGGCGAGCACGATATCATCGCGCAAACTTTTTCTCAGGCAAGTGATGCATTAGGCTATGATCTGTGGGATCTGGTGCAGCAAGGCCCGGTTGAAACCCTTAATGAAACGGATAAGACCCAGCCTGCACTCTTGAGTGCAAGTGTGGCTATTTGGCGTGTTTATCAGGCCAGTGGTAAGACTCTGCCAAAGATCATGGCGGGTCACAGTTTAGGTGAATATTCGGCCCTGGTGTGCGCCGGCGTGATCGACTTTATCGATGCGGTAAAGCTGGTCGAACTTCGTGGGCAGCTCATGCAGCAAGCGGTGCCAACGGGCACAGGTGCCATGTTTGCTATTATCGGCCTGGATAATGACGCCATCGCCAAGGCGTGTGAAGATGGGGCCGAAGGTGCCATCGTCAGTCCGGTCAATTATAACAGCCCGGGTCAGGTCGTCATCGCCGGCAGTAAGGCCGCGGTTGAACGCGCCGCAGCCTTATGTAAGGAGGCGGGGGCTAAGATGGTGGTTGCACTGCCTGTCAGTGTGCCGTCACATTGCGAATTGATGCGTCCAGCAGCTGAAAAATTAGCCGTAGCGCTTGAGAGCATAGAGTTTAAAACACCACAAATAACCGTCATTAATAATGTCGATGTAGCAAGCCCTGAGTCTGCTGCAGAGATCAAGGATGCCTTGGTCCGTCAGCTTTATTGTCCCGTACTCTGGTCCGAAACGGTGAAAGCCATCTCGGAGCAAGGAGTGACAAGTTTGTTTGAAATGGGACCCGGCAAAGTATTAACCGGTTTAGCGAAACGAATCGATCGTTCGCTAACTGCGAAAGTGGTCAACGATGTGGCATCCCTTGCAGCATTGACCGAATAGGAGATTGTAATGAGCGTAACAATAGATTTATCTGGAAAAATCGCCTTAGTGACAGGCGCGAGTCGTGGTATCGGCCGCGCCGTCGCTGAAACCTTAGTATCTGCAGGGGCCACCGTTATCGGTACCGCGACCAGCGAACGTGGTGCTGCGGCAATTCAGGAGTACCTGGGTGACAATGGTTTTGGTCTGGTGCTCGATGTCACGGACAAGGATTCAGTTGCTGAATTATTTTCTACCATCAAAGAGAAAGTTGGCGACGTCAATATTCTGGTCAATAATGCCGGTATTACCCGCGACAACCTGCTGATGCGTATGAAGGAAGATGAGTGGGGTGACATCATAGATACTAACCTGACTTCGGTATTCAGAACGTCTAAAGCCGTGATGCGCTCCATGATGAAAAAACGTCATGGCCGTATCATCAATATCGGCTCTGTCGTTGGCTCCATGGGCAATCCAGGTCAAACAAACTATTGCGCTGCCAAAGCCGGGTTACTTGGATTTACAAAATCTCTTGCCAAGGAGGTTGCATCTCGTCAAATAACAGTGAATGCTATTGCTCCTGGATTTATCCAGACTGATATGACCGATGAGCTGACTGAAGAGCAGCAACAAGGTATCATGTCGCAGGTACCTATGGCGCGACTGGGACAAGCACAAGAGATAGCGAATGCCGTGCTTTTCTTAGCATCTGACTCTGCTGCTTATATCACAGGTGAGACTCTCCATGTGAATGGTGGCATGTACATGGCCTAAGGCTGTTGAGACTGATTAAAATGTACAGTAACTTGTGCACTTAATAGGTCTTATACAAGAACACTGAATTTCAGGAATCTGCTGTCACAGTGTGATAGTGTAAATTTTATAGAGTATTGGCCGTTTTTTCAGCTAGCTATTGATGATCGGTGTCAAGATATGCATACTTTCGTGGTTAGACCACAGAAGTTAAGCTTGCATTGCTAGCCAAATTGAATAAACTACTCGCAATCTTGCGCAAGTGCGTAATTTAATAGGAAAGAAAACTAATGAGCAACATCGAAGAACGTGTAAAGAAAATCATTATTGAGCAACTAGGTGTTAAAGAAGAGGACGTTAAGTCTGCTGCATCTTTCGTTGACGACCTGGGTGCAGATTCTCTGGACACGGTTGAGTTGGTTATGGCTCTGGAAGAAGAGTTTGACACCGAGATCCCTGATGAAGAAGCTGAAAAAATCACTACTGTTCAATCAGCGATTGATTACGTTTCAAAGAATCAGTAATCCTGAATTCTAGAAAACAGGCAGCATTTATGCTGCCTGTTTTTGTTTCTGGCTATTGGAAATCGCGTGTTCCCATCACTACTACTTTCATTTTCTAGCAGTTCAGAACGAAAATAAGATGCATGTATCCATGCTTCACTCCAATTTAACTCAGTAAAAAAGGTGACAACGTGTCTAAACGTCGTGTAGTCGTAACCGGTCTTGGTTTAGTCAGCCCTGTAGGCAATACCGTAGATTCATCCTGGAAAGCATTAGTTTCGGGTCAAAGCGGTATCGCCCCAATCACTAAATTTGATGCGAGTGAATTTACCACTCGTTTCAGTGGTTCAGTCAAAGATTTTGATGTTGAGCATTATTTGTCGAAGAAAGATGCTCGCAAGATGGACTTGTTTATTCAGTACGGCATGGCCGCGGGCATTCAGGCCGTTGAAGATGCAGGATTGGATATGGATAAACTCGATCCTGCTCGCGTCGGTACTGCCATCGGCGCCGGCATGGGCGGACTGAGACTCATAGAACAAGGCCACGCCGCCTTAACGAAAGGTGGACCACGTAAGATCTCACCTTTCTTCGTTCCTAGCACCATCATCAACATGATAGCGGGTCATCTATCGATCAAGTATGGCTTGAAAGGGCCAAACTTTGCCGTGACCACAGCCTGTACGACCGGTGTACATAACATAGGTTTCGCGGCTCGTACTATCGCCTATGGTGATGCAGATATCATGGTTGCTGGCGGCGCCGAAGATGTCACTTGTCCGTTAGGGGTCGGCGGCTTCGCTTCTGCTAAAGCCTTGTCGACACGTAACGATGATCCTCAGGCGGCGAGCCGTCCTTGGGATAAAGACAGAGACGGCTTCGTCATAGGTGACGGCGCCGGTATCATGGTGATGGAAGAATATGAACATGCTAAAGCCCGCGGCGCCACCATATATGGTGAGCTGGTTGGTTTTGGTATGAGTGGCGATGCTTTTCATATGACATCACCGCCAGCCGACGGTTCTGGCGCAGCAGCAGCCATGGTTAACGCCATGAAAGATGCCAAGATAGCCAAAGAACTGGTTGGTTATATCAATGCGCACGGCACATCGACCCCAGTAGGGGATAGGGCGGAGGCGGCAGCGGTTAAGGCTGCATTTGGTGCCCATGCTTACGATCTCACCGTCAGCTCGACTAAATCTATGACCGGGCATCTGCTTGGCGCTGCGGGTTCAGTTGAAGCCATCATCACCTTGTTGGCGCTGCGAGATCAAGTCGTGCCGCCGACATTGAACTTAGATAATCCCGATGAAGGCTGCGATCTCGATTTCGTGCCACATACTGCCAGAGATCAAAAGTTTGAGTATGCATTATGTAATTCATTTGGCTTTGGCGGTACCAACGGTTCTCTGCTGTTCAAGAGAAGCTAGTTCTGTGCCATCTATGTAAAATGACTGTATTTAAAAGCGCCTGTTGGCGCTTTTTTTTGATGTTAACACCGTTAGGTTTGGCTGAGATTAAGCATAAATTTCCGCAAGATTAAGCTTAGTTAATCATGGTAAACATCGCTTGGAAGCTAAGCCTAATGGGCAGATACTTGTTTTTATTTGAATTTATCTGTAGGAAATATCATGTTAAATCTTGCCGTCGTCCCCTTGATGCCACTCGTTGGCGCATTAACCGCTAACCTCAGCGAACTTATTCGTGGTGAGAATAAGTCATTCTTACCTAATCTGAATGTTGGCATGAAGACCTTTTCTTTAGCCGCCGCTGGCTTCACCCTCGTCTGGTTTGCCTTATTAGTGACGGCCATTTTTACCGGTGGAGATACCGATACGATTGCGGGCGTCGAAGTGCTGATGCTATTTATGGCAGGTTTTGGTTTACACTCATGGTTCAAAGCTTCGCGGATGCTGAGCCCTGGGGTTCAGCTTTGGACCTATCGTCTGGCTATTCCTTTGATTCTCGCCGCTTGTGTATTAGTGACTAAACTCGGATAATTTTTTATCTGTTTGATTTAAGCGCTAATCACAGACTTTACTTGTACTCTAAGCTGACTTTTTGACGTACACTTATTGTAAAGAAAATTGATTCGAGAAAACTATGGCTGGTAAAGAGAGAGAGATAACCCTAAGGTTTCTTGCAGAACCTGCAGATGTAAACTTTGGTGGTAAAGTCCATGGTGGGGCGGTAATGAAATGGATCGATCTGGCCGCTTACGCATGTGCTGCCGGTTGGAGTGGTAAATATTGCATCACGGCCTACGCTGGCGGAATTCGCTTCGTGAAACCTATCCAGGTGGGCAATATTGTAGAAACCAGCGCTAAAGTGATCTACACCGGACGCTCATCTATGCATTTAGGCATAGACGTTAGAGCGGGCGATCCTAAGTATCCTGAACGCCACTTGACCACACACTGTATCGTGATCATGGTGGCAGTAGATGATGCGGGTAAGCCCACAGAAGTCCCTGAATGGCTGCCTCAGAGCGAGCATGATATAAAGTTACGTGACTCAGCCATTCGTTTGATGGAGATGCGCAAGAAAATTGGCGCCGAGATGGAAGCCCATGTGATGGGCTAAATATTTACCGGGAAAGTCACCTTAAGGTGACTTTTTTATTACTACACTCGAAATAACAATTAGGATGTAAGATGGCGAAAGTAGCATTTATCGGTTTAGGGGTCATGGGTTATCCCATGGCAGGCCACTTGATCAAGGCAGATCATGAGGTCACCGTTTACAACCGCACCGAGCAAAAAGCCCGAGATTGGGTCGCGGCCCATGGCGGAACGTATCAAGTGACACCTAAACTCGCCGCCGAAGGACAAGATATGGTGTTTATCTGTGTCGGCAATGATGATGATTTAAGGCAAGTCACCTTAGGCGAAGATGGCGTGTTACAAGCCATGAACTCAGGCAGCATCTTGGTGGACCATACTACCGCATCCGCCGATATCGCCAGAGAGATAGGTGCCATCGCTGCCCAATCCGGGGTTGGCTTCATCGATGCTCCTGTGTCTGGTGGACAGGCTGGCGCCGAAAATGGCGTCTTGACCGTGATGGCTGGGGGGGATGAAGTTGATTTTTCCCGGGCTGAGTCAGTCATGACCGCATACTCTCGTTGTGTAGAACGTTTAGGTGAGGTGGGGGCGGGTCAGTTGACTAAAATGGTCAACCAAATATGTATCGCAGGCGTGGTACAAGGTCTGGCGGAAGGTTTGCACTTTGCTCGCAGCGCGGGTCTCGATGGTGAGAAAGTCATCGAGGTGATCAGCAAGGGGGCGGCACAATCTTGGCAGATGGAGAACCGTTATCAAACCATGTGGCACGGCGAGTACAATCTGGGCTTTGCCGTCGATTGGATGAGAAAAGATCTCAATATTGCCCTGAATGAAGCGAGAAAAAATGGCTCTCACTTACCCTTGACGGCCTTGGTGGATCAATTTTATTCAGAAGTTCAGGCGATCGGTGGCCATCGCTGGGACACCTCGAGCCTGTTGGCTAAGCTGGAAAAAAATCGCAAATAGCTCAATAGTGGAACTGGTATAAAAAAAGGACTGAAATATCAGTCCTTTTTAATGTATAGATTATTTTAATACCTGCTCACACTGGCTCTAGCACGATATGTTCAAGTTCTACAGCGGCGACGGCATGTAACGCGTCCATAGTCGCACCGACTAGGGATATCTTACCTTGGGCGGACTCGATCAATACTGCCCGGGATATCTCGCTAAAGAGTCTGTTATGGCGTGCCATGGTCGATAGTGCCATCTGCATGGGTAACATAGAGGGATTAAATGCCGCATTCTCGGCATAGCGTCCGCAATAAGTGGCGCCGTCTTGCGTCTCTAACACTACTGCGGCAAAACTACTGGTATAGGGGGCGTAGCTCAGGCTTGCATGATCTAAGGCTTCGATGATCATGGGATCAGAACTGTCTAAACTTAGCTCATGGACTTGCTTGGATAGCAGTGGCGCTGTGACATTGAGATCCGACGGGCCAAACGCATAAGGCAAGTAGTGTGTGAGCGGTTGCGCTTCTTGCTCAGGTAGATGGATCCTAACCTGAGCGCCTTCGACTAATTCATTCATAAATTGACGGCAATGGCCGCAGGGAGAAAAATTCACCACGATATCGACTATCTGAGTCTCTCCGCTGAGCCAGGCGTGACTTATTGCACTCTGCTCGGCATGGACCGAGTGAAACAGGGCTTCACCGGGTAACTCCATATTGCCACCCATATAGATATCGCCGCTTTTGCCTTTAGCAATGGCGCCAACATGGAAATCACTGATAGGGGGTCTGGCTAGCGTCGCGGCTACGGGTAATAGCACGAGCAGTAATTCTGCTTCGGTTAAGCCGCTGGCTTTAACTAAGCCCGCTAATTGTTGGGCATCGATATGGCCGGAAAAATTCTCGTGTAATAAAGGAATGAGTGCATCTGAGAGTGGCTTTGGTAACTGAGAAATACAGCTTATAAATCTATCTTGCATCTGCCATGTCCTGCTTTTGTTCAATTAATGAAGATCATATTAGTAAGTGCGTTTCAAAGATAATGAGATCTAAGTCGCACTTAGCCGACTCAAATTTATAAATTGCTAAGATAATGACATAACGCTGTTAGTAACTTCTGTTTATCTTCATCGTCTGCTGTGTCATTGACCAGGTTTTCTAACTGCATCATATATTCTGGATCGTTCAGCCTAGATTGACAGAAGTCTCTCCACTTTATCGACTCAGAATCATCTAAGGTTGCCGGGTAGTTTCTGGCTCGGTATCTAAACAACATCTCCTCGAGTCTCTGATCATCGAAATTGAGCTCAAGGGCCGCTAGGTTTTGAGGCAAGGTATGACGGATAATCTCCATTTTCTCTTTATCTGCCGAGCCGAAGAAGCCTCCGCTGTAGAGCTGAAGATCGGGATCTTGGCTGCCATTGTCATGTTCCACGTCGAAGACGGCGACCAACTTCTCTCTTAGCTCCGGATGCTGTTTCAATAACTTGTATTGCTCTCTGGCGAAGGCTTTATCGATATTGAGTCGCTGAGCAAGCTCATCTGTGAGTATCTTAGGTGATGTGATGAAGGGACATTTATTAATATGTATCTGTTTCACGCTGATAGGCAGTTCATCGGCGGCGAGATCGTCCCTGCGGGTATACATGCGTTCCCTGATCTGCTCTGCATCCAACTCGATGAGCGGCGAGATGTCCATGGCCAGATTGACACAGATAATGGCATTTTTATTGCTGGAGTGATGCGCCACCGGTGCGATAAGCGTGGTGCAGCCATGTGCGGCACTGATTTTAGAGCTCACATGGACCAAGGGCTGCATATTGAGGACATCAAGCTGTTTGCTGACTTCCTGCTTACGTCTCAGCTGAAAATAGTAGTCAAACAGCTTAGGTTGCTTCTGCTTAATGAGTTTTGCCATATCTATGGTGGCATACACATCAGACATGGCATCGTGGGCTTTCTCATGACTCAGGCCATTCGCTTTGGTGAGATGCTCTAACTTAAAACTAGGTGTACCATCTTCTTTTACTGGCCATTCAATGCCTTCGGGTCTGAAAGCGTAGCAGGCTCTGACCAGATCTATGATATCCCAGCGAGAATTTCCTTTCTGCCACTCACGCGCATAGGGATCGATGAAGTTACGATAGAAACCATAGCGGGTGACTTCATCATCGAAGCGTATCGAGTTGTATCCAGCCACACAGGTATTGGCTTGACTGAACTGTTCATTGACCTTAGCCATAAATTCCGTTTCAGGCATGCCTTTGAGATTGGCAAGCTGTGGCGTGATGCCCGTGATCAATATGGCCTCAGGGGAGGGCAGGTAATCGGTTGCCTGCTTGCAATAAAAGGTCACAGGTTCAGAGACTATATTGAGATCCATATCGGTTCTGATCCCGGCAAACTGCGATGGCCTGTCTTTTGATGGGTTTGCACCGAAAGTCTCGTAATCGTGCCAGAAGATGGTGTGGTTTGAACTGTGAGGCATAGGTGATTATTTTTAGGTAATAGTTGTCAATAATCATAGCATTCTATTATATCCCTTGTCGTTAGCCTCATCGAGAACACTGGGCCGTTAGTCGTATTATCTATCAACAAATTCCCAAGCAATAGATTGCGTTGATATTGTTAATATCTCTAGTGATAAAGCATGACATAGGTCTAGAATAAGTTGATTATTATATAGTATTATGGTTATTCAGGTTAATCGTCCGAGTTTTCCTGCGTATGTTCTGACATTTTATAATTAGACTAAATGGATTTTTTGTGAATAAATTATTAGGTTTTAGAGGGGCTCTCATTGCCTCTATGATATTTTTGATAACCGTAGCTTTGATAGTATCAAACTGGTTGTCATATATTACACATCGCGATAGTACTATTGCGACTGTCAATGCATCATCCATCAGTATTTTGCATTATGAAGCCAATAAAATTGAAACTTGGTTTCAGTCAAGGAGTCACTTAGTCGATACGTTAGCTAGACATTATAATAATGGCGTTTTACAAGATGACTTGGTTGGTATCGCCAGGTTAACTAATGCCATAGGTGAAACTGCGAATATTTACTTTGGCTTCGAAGATGGAACTGCTTACTCTAGCGCTGCAGGTAAAAAGTGGAACAATGGTGTCGCTAAGCCTGATTTGTATGATGCCCGTAAACGCTCTTGGTATATTCAGGCAAAGACCAGCAAAGTACTTGACCTCACCGAGGTCTATACCGATTCTACGACGGGTAAAAAAGTCGTCTCTATCATCAAATATATGGGCGATGGCGTCGTTTTGGCGGACATAGAGCTAGATATTTTAGCCAAAACTGTGAAAGACATTAATTATCCAGGTGCAGTAGCCTTGATCACCGATGGCTCAGGTAAGGTTTTGGCCAGTAATTCAAACCTAGTGTCTGAGGGGCAGAGAGTAAGTGATATAGCGGGTTTGGAGGATGTTGGCAGCAAGATGCTGTCGCAAGAGAGCTTGATGCAAGATTACACACTCGAGGGGATCGATAAACTTGCGTTCACCAAAAAGATAAAATTGGTCAATGGTAAACGATGGTACCTGTTTATCGCCGTAGATAAATCAATTGCCTATGCAGAAATTGAAACAAGTCTAACCCGCGCGGTATTTTCTTCTTCGGTGCTGATTATTATCGCGATATTTCTTATGCTTGCTGCACTGCAGATCTTATACCGACCAATTCTACTGCTTAAAGAGATGGTGAGTGATTTGTCTACCGGTAATGGAGATTTAACCCGTAGGTTACCTGTTGTGAGCCAAGATGATTTGGGCAAGATATCTGAGTCTATCAATCTGTTCATATCCAACTTACAAGTGATGATGACAGAGGTATTGCAAGCAACCGATCACATAGGCACCAACATAGAAAACCTGAAGTCTGAATCCGATGCAAATAGTCAGATTCTTTCGGCTCATACCATCGAGGCAGAGCAAATTGTAGCAGCCATAGAAGAGATGAGTGCTACCGCCCATGAAGTCGCCAGAAATGGTAACGAAACCGCATCGCTCACCCAGATGGCCAATGCACAGGCGGTACAATCTAAAGAGACCGTAGGGCTAGCCAGCTCGACCGTGGAACAATTAGTGCGTGAGGTAGAAAACACCGAAAGAAATATTGCCGAGATTGACCGCGATACTGTCAACATCACTAATGTGTTAAAAGTTATTGGTGACATTGCGGATCAAACCAATCTACTGGCGTTAAATGCTGCCATTGAAGCCGCGCGTGCAGGAGAGCAAGGTCGGGGATTCGCTGTGGTGGCCGATGAGGTACGGGCACTTGCGGCCAGGACGCAGACAAGCACAGCTGAAATAGAACAAACACTTAAAAAATTGAGATCCGGCTCCATTGCCGCAATTTCCGCTATGGAAATGACAAAATCTACCTGTTTAAAAACGTCTAAGGCCACTGAAATGGTTGCGACTGACTTAGATGCCATAGGTGTATCTGTAAATACAATCAATGACCTCAATACCCAGATAGCCACTGCTGCCGAGGAGCAAAGCTCAGTATCGAATGATATCACCCGCAACATGGCAACGATTAGTGATATGGCTGCCGAACTTGCCACCAATGGTAAAGCCACCTTGGAACAGGCACTTGATCTAGCCACAGCGAATAGTCAGCTGAGATCACTGGTCGGACAGTTTAAACTGAGTTAGCGCATTGAGTGTTGAAACGGGAGTGTGGCGCATCATGTTCATCGACATTTTACGCCACTAACATTACAACTGAGACATTAAGATTGCCAGATGAACACGAAGCTCTCTTGACTAAGCTGAAGTCATAATCGTTATCCTGAACAAAGCTGGGTTGAGTAACTTGAAGGTTAGTAGGGGAGGCACTAAAGTACAAAAGAGATGCTTGTCCCGTCTTTTGTTTTTTCTACGGAGCCGCATGCAGGCTGGGGCTGGAGGCTAGACACCTCCGGCTACCCGATTATATTTCTTTATTTTCATTAATCTTCCATGATTAAGTAAGACAGAATGACTCCCACTAGGTGCTAGCCTCCAAGTTCGTGGGTTAGTCCAAAATAGTTAAATTGTGTACCAGAGCCATACTGTATTGGTGAGCATACAGTATGGCAATCGGAGGGGTTTATGAGATACCTATTATTTTTTTCTTTGCTGGTACCAGGGATGGTGATGAGTGAAGTCTACCAATGTGCTGATGGCGTTTATCAAGCCGATCCGTGTGATGATGCCTCCGAGGCTCTCGATTTGAGCCATGTCGGCAGCGTAGTCGTCAATAGCCATAAATTAGATAAACAGAAGAGCCTAAGATACTTTAATAACCAAGAAGTAGAACGCGCGATTAATCACTTAGAATTGCAGCGACAAAAAGCAATAAAGAAGCGTGACAACCAATTAAACGCCTTGAGGAATCGGGGCCGATGGGCCAACAATAATTTAGCTGGGGCCACCTGGCAACAAAGTCTAGCTCAAGAGATGAATGCAGTCACACAGCAAGCCGACACGCTGGTTTCAACCATAGACAGGCAAATAGCCCAGTTAAGGACTGAGATTCAGTAGCTAGCATGGGCCGTTGCTGTGGTCCATCAGAAATATTGTTTTGCCGCATTAGGGGAAAACGAGTGACTGTTTTTACTGCCAGATTAAAGGCGTAGCATAAAGCTAACACTGACCCCACTTGTTTCGTTTGGGGCATCAAACGCTAGCAGTAGGGATCCGCGTCCTTTAGGTCGGAGATGATGTCAGAGAGTAATTCGGCGTAACGTGCCATTGGAATGTTCATTTTCTCTTGTAACAATTTAGCTTTAGTCAGTAGTGCTTCTCTTTTTATTGAGGGGATGTCGTTTTTGAATGCGAGTACGATCCTGTTTCCACTTTCTACTTCGAAACTGAGTAGTCGGTTTTCAAATTCGAGCGCGAGTAATTCATCTAACTCTGCTCGTAATTCCAGTGCCGTATGCCAGATATTGAGCACAAGGACACCGTGTTTGTTGAGTGCATTTTTACAATCACGCAAGTAGGATAATTGTACTTGTTTCGGTTCCATACCTTCCGAGTTGTATAGATCTGAAAAGATAATATCGCTTTTTATGTCGGTGTTTTTAATGTAGTTCACAGCATC
Organism: Shewanella sp.; assembly: GCF_013214165.1. Classification (GTDB taxonomy): domain Bacteria; phylum Pseudomonadota; class Gammaproteobacteria; order Enterobacterales; family Shewanellaceae; genus Shewanella. The sequence continues at coordinate 34,370 of NZ_JABSSM010000045.1, forward strand.
GTCTATATGAATGAAGAGGCGATCAGTGTCGGGTAAGTGAAAATGTTTTTTTGCGGTCTGCGCCACTGCTTCACGGTATTCAATCGCGTGTACATTCAACTCGGAGAAACTACAGAGCAGGTTCTTTACCATTGAGCCTGCCCCCAGCCCCATGATGGTGGCGGTTTTTACAATGGGGATAAAAAACAAACCTGCCATCATGGCCTGGGTGTAGCCGAGATTTAATCCATTAATGTCATTGAGTTTCATGCAGCTTTGATAGATCCGTCCATCAAAGCTGAGAATCCGGCTGGTTCTTGTTTGGTAAACATAAATTGGGCCGTGCTCATCTACTGTTGATGAGATACAAGTTCCTCTGATATCCATGGTGTTGTTAATATCTCTTAAATGCGTTGTATAACCGGTAGGGTATTATAACGGGAAATAGGGTCAATGGAACATCATAGTGAGGGTTTGCTAGGTTAAATCTAGCGAACTAACTCCGACCAAGAATTATT
>NZ_JABSSM010000046.1 GCF_013214165.1 Shewanella sp.
TCGGTATTTTTCTGTCGACGCTGGTCAACCACTTTGCCGCCGCCTGGCTAGGTAATTGGGCCGTTGGCTTGATGAGTCCGGAACTGGCCCGCTACTTAGTCGCCGCTTCATTTTTTGCTATCGCTCTATGGGTATTGATCCCGGACAAGGTCGATTGTGAAGAGAGCCGCTTCTACAAGATGGGGCCTTTCATTGCCACTTTCATTCTGTTTTTCATCGCCGAGATGGGCGACAAAACTCAAATTGCCACTGTGGTATTAGCGGCCAAGTATGATGCTCTGGCTATGGTCGTCATGGGCACCACCTTAGGCATGCTTATCGCCAACGTCCCTGTGGTCATAGCCGGCAACTTCAGCGCAGAAAAATTACCCCTTACCCTGATCCACCGAGGATGCGCGGTATTGTTTGCACTACTGGGTGTAGCGACACTATTGTTTTAGCCATAAAAGTAAAAAGGCTCTAGTTCATAGGAACTAGAGCCTTACCTTTTATCTATTAGCTTCTTTTATTACCAGCCCAACGCCTGCTTGATACGCTTACCGTAATCCGCATCCGCCTTAGTGAAATGCTCGACCATGGTCTGCTGCACATCCATAGTCGTCTGACTCAAGCTGCCACAGATAGTGGTGATCAATCTGGCCTTCTCTTCTTCTGGGAAAATACGGTACAGGTTACCCGCCTGAGCAAAGTCATCCTGATTATAACGGCTGTATCTATCGGCTTCACCATCGAGACGCAGTGCTGGCTCGGCAAATGTACTGGGCTCTACTAATGCAGACTCGGTGCTGCTTGGCCCGTAGTTTGGACTCGCATCACCACCGGTTTGGCTGCCGTTATAGGGGCATTGAGTTCCCGCCATGGCACCGGCGCGTTGGTGGTGATTGGCCTTAGTAGCATGTGGGCAGTTCACAGGCAGCTGATTATAATTAGTGCCAATTCTGTATCTCTGTGCATCGGCGTAGGCGAACAAGCGAGCCTGCAACATCTTATCCGGTGAAGCACCCACGCCAGGTACTAGGTTACTCGGGGCTAATGCGACCTGCTCTACTTCGGCGAAGTAGTTCTCAGGCATGCGATTAAGCTCAAGTTCACCAATCTCAATCAGTGGATAATCGGCGTGTGGCCATACCTTAGTCAGATCGAATGGATTGATATGATAGGTGTTGGCATCGGCTTCCGGCATAATTTGCACCTTAACCGCCCAACGAGGGAAGTTACCGTCAGCAATGGCCGCGACCATGTCACGTTGAGAAGAGTCAGGATCTATCCCTTTAAGGATGTCGGCCTGCTCAGGGGTCAGATTCGCTATGCCTTGCTTAGTCTTGAAATGGAACTTAACCCAGAAACGTTCGCCTTTATCATTCCACAGCGAATAGGTATGTGAACCATAGCCATTCATCTGACGATAGTTAGCCGGAATGCCGCGATCCGACATCAAGATGGTCACCTGATGCAGGGCTTCGGGATTCAATGCCCAGAAATCCCACATGGCTTGTGGATCTTTCAAATTAGTCTGCGGATTGCGCTTCTGGGTATGAATAAAGTCGGGAAACTTGATGCCATCACGCAGAAAGAAGGTCGGAGTGTTATTGCCCACTATGTCGTGATTACCACGAACCGTATAGAAGCGTAAGCCGAAACCACGAGGATCGCGCTCGGCATCGGCCGAGCCCATCTCACCGCCTACGGTCGAGAAACGAATGAAGGTTTCAGTTTGCTTGCCTAGACCATTGAAGTGATCGGCAATAGTGTAATCGCTCATGTCTTTGGTCAGGGTAAACGTACCGTAAACCCCAGTGCCTTTGGCATGCACTACGCGCTCAGGAATACGCTCTCGGTTAAAATGAGCAAGTTTTTCTAACAGATGAAAGTCTTGTAATAGTACCGGGCCGCGCTCACCTGCCGTCATTGAGTTTTGATCGTCCGCAACAGGCGCGCCATTTTGGCTGGTTAAGTAATTAGCTTGTTTAGTCATATTGTTCTCCAATGCTTTTTATTCATTAATCTTCTAATTCAGGCGTACTGGTCGATTAGTTCAACCAGTCCTCGATAACATCAAATATTGTGGCCATAGATATTCATCCATTTCGCTTTAAGTTAGGCCCCTTATCTCAAGAAGCCTTTACATAAACCCTGTCGATGAGTACATACTAGTTCAAAAATGAAATCCTAGAAAACGATTAAAATAGATTAACCTAACTCAATTTATAGATTAGAAGCGAGAGAGATAACTGACAGATATATATCTTGTTCAAGGTGCTAAAACTAGAGGGTTAACACAGAAGCACTAACACTATTTTCCATTAAAAACAGTCGGTTGAAACGGTAAATTAAAAACAGGCGAGTTAACCCAGAAAATGACAGATGTTCATTAGAGATATGAACACCTGTAATACAACAAGAGCCGGCTAACGTCTACAGTTAGCCGGCTCTTGTTATTCACCTCAAGGCTTCTAATTAGCTCAATACTGTCTATCAGGATCAGAACGATAGAGAGCTCAGCGCTGACGATTCAGCTCAAGGCTGGGTGCTAGCTCAAGGCTATCTATCTAGCTCAAGGCTGTTGGTTAATGGCCTTTTCGGCCTTATAAATTTTGACGATATAATAAGCATCGATCAATACAATAAAAAAGTTGACCAAAGCCACAGGTAAGGCATCAATGGCCAAACCATAAGCGACAAAAAGGCCAGCACCGATCAGGTTCCACCAGCGTAACTTTTTAATATTCGACATCATCAGCGAGATGGCTACAACCGCAGAGGCTAAATAGCCGACCCACTCCCAAATTGTTGCACTATCCATTTTACCTATTCCCCACAGCCCACAATCGATTCAAAACTACATGACAAGTTTAGTGCATTAAAGCCGGTATCACTAACGTTTAACCACGGCTGCAGTCATGCGAGAGATACAGCAAAGCTCACCACCGCTGTTATAGATAAGTATCTCCCACACTGAGCTTCGCTTACCTAAATGCACAGGCTTTGCCGTTGCCGTTAAGGTGCCATTTCTAGATGCTTTAAGATGATTGGCATTGATCTCTTGGCCGACACAGTAGTAATTTTCAAAATCTACGGCGAAGTTTGCCGCATAACTGGCAACCGTCTCGGCCAATGCCACATTGGCTCCGCCGTGGACGATTCCCAGAGGATTATGGACCGCGGGAGAGGCAGGCATAGTTGCCACCATATAGTCATCCCCAATTTCGGTGATCTTGATACCCATAGTTTGCATCAAGGTGCCCTTGCCATGCATGCCCGAATCCATTTTGGCGCAATCTTCCAAGCTCACTGGTCTAAACCAAATACTCATCACTACATCCCTTCTTTTGATAATTAAGCCACAGTCTACTGGCTAGCGCTGTAAGTTTAAACAGGTAAGAGGAGTTAAACGCTATGGCTACCCCAGCGGCCAAACCATCTCCAACAATCTGATGATAACTGACATACATTTGTTATCGATGAAATCATCAAATGTCGCCAGTTTATACAATTTCAAACTGACTCGATTAATCTGCCTCTCAAGGCATGAAATAGATTAAATTTTTATAGAGAATAAAAAACCGCCTCTAATGACTTAAAGGCGGTTTATGATTAACAATGAGTCAGCACAAAATTAGTGCTTACGACGACGTAGACCCAATAATGATAATAGTCCCAGACCCAGGTAACCTAACGAACCACCATCATCTTTCTTAGGTTCAGGAGCGGGTTCTGGCTGAGGTTGAGGCGCTGGGTAGCTTAACGCAATGATCACAGGATCATGATCCGAAGAGCTAAAGGCATTCTCTGACTTCTCTAAGTCACCCGAATATTGGCCTGGGTACTCGAAAAGGTTAGATTCGACCGAGTTGATGTTCCAGTCTTGAATAGCCACTAGCTTGTCAGCCACTGCAGTATTAGCCAATGCATGATCTAAGTTTCCCTGTTCACCACTGTAGCTATAACCAAAGGTTGCGGGTCCATGTGCTTGGGTATTTAGATTGATCAGACCAAAACCTTTCTCAATCTTGCTGCCTTCACGCTCATAAACTTCACCATTGAGGGTCGTCCATGAAGCCGTGACAATTTCACGTTTCGCGGTAGCGGCATCGTAGTCTGTCAGTACAGCAATGGGATCTTCCATGCCATATGCGTTCATATCACCGATCACTAACAAGCCGCCTTCGACGTCTTTGAGTGACTCGCCCAGTACTTTAGCTGCCGACACACGAAACTCATTACACTTGCCTTGCAAGTCTGCAGGATCTTTACTCTCAGAGAATTCGAGCCAATCTTCCAAACAAGCTGAGCCCTTAGACTTAAGATGGTTAACGACAACGGTCAACTTCTCATCATGGATCTGGAATGTCTGCGCCAAGCTGTGACGCTGATACTTATCATAGCTTGGGCTATCTGTGATCGTGCCTTCCTCATCACGAGTGGCAATACCCGCTACGGCGTGCTGCTCTGGGGTTGCGATAACAAACGCATCACCGACAGGCTTCACGGTACTGGGACGATATAGCAGACCGACAGTGATCGCATCACCACCAATAAACTCACCTTGGTACTTATCTGCATCGCTGACTTCGATAAACGCATAGGCGTCTGCGGCAGGTAGCTCGGCATTGATGGCATTCAACAAATACTGAATCGAGCTATGCTCGCTGAAACCATTGTTTTCGATCTCCATCAGGCCAATCACATCGGCATTCATCTCTTTAATCGCAGTCACTATCTTAGTACGCTGCAACAAGTAATCATCCAGAGAATGTGCGCCTCGACCACAACCACGGCTCGCATCTGCATCGGCCTGATCTTTACAGGTTGGATTCAGTGGACCACCAACATCGCTATCACTGGTAAACAGGTTTAACACGTTAAAGCTAGCGACCCGGATATCACCTTGAGTCGCCGCTTCGGGAGATTCGATACGGTCATTGATACGAATGAAGTCACCGGCTGTGATTTCGTTGGTGACCACCAGACGCGGAGCACCATAGCTGTAGCTCACGACACCAGTTATATTGGTAAGCTGATCACCAATACGGATATAACCCGTCTCGGCGTTGAACGTGGGGAAGTAAGGCACCTCACCATTCTTAGCCTTGTGATCAGACTCTACGTAGAGCTCATTACCACGATTAGATTCTTGTAGAGCAATCGCCTCTTCTGAGAGAGGGGCGAACACTTGAGTCGGCTTCATCAATGGAGCTTTATGAGATAGCACCATGTTATTTCTTCTGCCAGCATAGTCATAACTGAAGCTACGAGTGATCTTCATGTCACTACCCGCATCTAGCACGATATTCATGCCTTCATAACGATTAAGTGCATCACCTAAAGACTCGCCATCGGCCATGTAGAATGCTGTAGGAGCCAGGATCTCGCCCATTTCGCCAACAGCCATCTTTTTATCGGCTTTGATATCGACCTGAGTCAGTCCATAGAAATCTTTGACTTTACCTTGGACACAAACCTCTACCCCAGGTTGGATCTCATCACCTGGTGCTTCACCCAGATAAACAAACACGCCATCTGAGGTGTACGGAGAGTTATCGCCATTAATGTCTTGCAGATAGAAACCTTTGAACAGGCTCTCACCACGGGCAGTAACCACACCAGTTATAGTGACCTCATCTGCAGACTCAAATTTTCCTTCTTCAATCAGTGGACTGACTCGGCCAACACCTTGCACGTCATAAATAGGCGTCAGTTTTTCACCGACACAGCTAAAGGCTGGTACTTCAGGTTCAGAAGTGCCCCCACCAAAATCACCTGTTCGAGCACCTAAGCCACTGAATAGATTTTTAGATTTAACTGTCCATTCATTTTCAACATAACTGGCATTGGCACTAGTGACTGTGGCTTTACGCTCAACAGAGACATCTTTTGCCCAATCACCTGTAGTACCGACTTCACCAAAAAGATCGACTAACTCAGTGCCTTTCAAGATGCCGACCTTATCATCGCCATTGAAATAGATACTGGCTTCTTGTGAATCGACAGCACCATCTAATGCGATAGCATTGTCTTTGTGATTGTTAGTGATGACCTTGATAGCGTTAGGTGCCAGGCTTCCACTCAGATCCAATATCGTCTTAGGCGTTGAGTCACCTTTTGAGTAGTAAACTAGCGAGTAAGCAGTAAGATCGACGGCTGTCGACCCTGAGTTGTAGATTTCTACGGCCTTGCTATAGCCTGAACCTTCTACATATTCACTAATGATCACATCGGCGCTTGCCATCATAGGCAGAGCCGCGGCGATAGACAGTGCAAGCACTGACAATTTTTTAACATTACCCATTTATTCAACCCCATTATTATAATATTGCCGCTAACTTCTATTAACGTGCCGGGGGATTCTTACAGACTTGGATGATAAAAAAAAGATATCTAAATCACATTAACGATTTACAACCACTTGTAAAACAAAGAAAAAACAAACATTATTTGACGTAAATAAGAACAGATGGTTCAAGGTGGGGCTTAAGTGTGTCAAAATCAAATGCTTAATCAAGAACAGGCATTATAACCAAGGTCAAACACCAATTTATCAAGCCGTGACAGTTATTTACAATAATCAGAATAAAAACCTTCGAATTAGAATGAATTTTATACAGGCCTAGTTAATCAGCCTTAACATTTTGGTTTATAGGCATAAAAAAACGGCCGTTGAGACCGTTTTAGGGTGTTCCGTTAGTGACTGACGCTCAAAATATCTCTCAGTCACAGGGCTTAGTAATTAGTGGCTCATTAACCTGCTAAGAACAAAGTTCAAAATGACTCTGATAGGTTTGCGCCCATCTTAATAACTCCACACGATTACGTGATTGTGTCTTCCTGAAAATAGAGGAGATATGTGCCTTCACCGTGTGTTCACTGATACAGAGTCTATGAGCGATCTCTTTATTTCTAGCACCACTAGATACGAGCTGAATGATGGTGCGCTCTCTTTTCGTCAACATCTGCAACATGGCAGCGTTATCTTGGGAATATTCGTTGGTACTGTCTAAACGACTGACCAATTGACGGAACACCTTACTGATCAGAGTCCTGTCATACCAAAGCTCATCGGCCACCATCTTTCTTAAACCTGTTAACAAGAGATCCATACGCTGATCGGCATAGAGTAAACCACGAATCCCTAACAACAAGGCAGATTCAGGCTCAAGTTTCTCACGGTTAACCTGATAGAGTGCGACGGGGACATGGGACACTAGCCGAGATGCCAATAAGGGGATTCCCTTACTGTCTAAGGCGGCTCCCTCCTGCTCGATCAGATAGAAGCTGTTATTGCCTCTCTCAGGCTCTAGCTCAGAGACCTGCTTCACGATACGTGTCTTTAGCCCTATAGACTCGGCCAAAATAGCCAAATGACATGGCGCAGCGACTTGATGCAAGAACACCAATTCATCAATCTTACTCATTCACTTCTCTCCCTGAAAAGTTTACTTATTCTCTGTAAGGGGGGGTGGTCAATCTTCCCTATCAACCAGAATGATTACAATTTTGAATCGTTTTAGTAGCTTCGATTAAATCCGACTGTAACACCATAGTAAAAAAGTATTAACTAAATGTAAACATGGCGAAAAGTCTGTTTTTATCGATTTTAGCTATTAAAACCTTATACAATTAGATTATCAAAGCATAAAAAACACTCAAACTTATACTAGATAAAATAATTCACTAGTTAGCCTTGCAATGTAGTCAGCTGTGAATCATGAAACCTAGCCAGTGTAACTAGGCAGATTATCGCCCCCACCAACGCCATGCCCATATCTGATTGGGTATCCCAAATGTAACCTTGGGTCCCTAAAAATGCTTCCGCATCCTCCCCCGTTAACAAAGCCACCCACCACTCGATCAATTCATAAAAAGCAGAAAACGCTAGGGCGAAGCACAATGACAAGAAATTACACCAAGCGCCACGTTTCACCACGTCTAATCGAATGAAAATTTCACGGGCCACTAAGGTAGGCACAAACCCTTGAGCAAGATGCCCCAGCTTATCGTAATTGTTTCTGTCTGAGTCCGTAATGTCGGCGATCCAGTCAAACAGAGGCACCTCAGCATAAGTGTAATGGCCTCCAACCATAAGTATGACGCAGTGAACCAATATAGAAACATAAGCCAAAGGCGTCAGTGGAAAGCGCTCTCGAGTCAGAAATAAAACGGGCAAGACGACGAGAGCAGGTAACACCTCCAGAAACCAGGTGAACTGATCTTTAGGCTCGATAGCTGACCAAACCAACAGCGACATAAAAATCACTAACCAAATATGCTGTTTATTCAAAATAGGAACCTCATATGCAGATAAACTCTATTGTTTTGATATAAGAATAATAACTTCAGCCATCCAGCCCTCCACAGTGCATAAAAAAAATGCTACTTTGGTCGGGCAATTGACTGTTTACAAAAATAACATAATACCAATAACCGAAGAAGGTACCTAAATCATGGCGAAACATTCGCTGGACAAGGATAAGATCAAGATCCTGCTGTTGGAAGGCGTCCACCAATCTGCGGTTGATGTATTTAAACGTGCAGGCTACAGCAATATCGAATACCACAAGGCATCTCTCGGGGAAGAGGACTTAGCCACAGCGATCAAGGATGCGCATTTTGTCGGCCTTCGCTCCCGCACCCAGATCACCGAAGCTGTGCTAAGCCAAGCCGAGAAACTTGTCGGTATTGGCTGTTTCTGTATCGGGACAAACCAAGTTAACCTAAATTTTGCTGAAAAACTTGGTGTCCCGGTTTTCAATGCACCATTTTCAAACACTCGTAGTGTTGCCGAGCTAGTGCTAGGTGAGATTATTATGTTATTTCGGGGTATTCCACAGCGCAATGCCATGGCACACCGAGGTGGATGGCTTAAGAGCGCCGTAGGCAGTTTCGAAGCCCGCGGTAAGACCTTAGGTGTTATCGGCTATGGTCATATTGGTACTCAACTCGGTATCTTGGCCGAGACGCTCGGCATGCGCGTGATCTTCTTCGATATTGAAGATAAGTTGCCACTGGGTAATGCCCAGCAAATTCACTCGATGCAAGAGTTAATGTCTCTCGCCGATGTCGTCAGCCTGCACGTACCCGAGACGCCGCAGACCCAAGAGATGATTGGTGAAGCCGAGATTGCCTATATGAAGCAAGGCAGCATCTTAATCAACGCCTCTCGCGGCACAGTGGTCGACATAGATGCTCTCGCAGCGGCCATCCGCAGTGAAAAACTCGCGGGCGCTGCTATTGATGTGTTCCCAGTTGAGCCTAAGTCTAACAATGACGAGTTCTTCAGCCCGCTACGCGGCCTGGATAACGTCATCCTGACACCGCATGTGGGCGGCAGCACTCAGGAAGCCCAGGAAAATATCGGTATTGAAGTGGCAGGCAAGCTAGCGAAATACTCAGATAATGGCTCGACCATGACTGCGGTCAACTTCCCGGAAGTGTCTCTGGCTCAGCATAAAGACACGTCTCGCTTACTGCATATTCACCACAACCGCCCCGGTATACTGATCAAGATTAACCAAGCGTTTGCAGAGAAAGGCATCAACATCGCCGCCCAGTATCTGCAAACTACGGCTGAAATTGGTTATGTGGTGATGGAGGTCAATTCGGATCAAGCCGAACAAGCTTTGGAACAAATGAAGGCCATCGAAGGCACCATCAGAACTCGCTTACTGCACTAAATACCAGTCTGCGACTAAAAATTAATAGCCCGCATAATGTTATCAATTATGCGGGCTATTTCATTCCAAGCTTTTCTAAGCAGTATCAAGATCGCCGCTCAACATAAGTGCCTGCAAACTACGGCGGAAATGGGTTATGTGGTGATGGTGGTCAATTCGGATCAAGCCGAACAAGCTTTGGAACAAATGAAGGCCATCGAAGGCACCATCAGAACTCGCTTACTGCACTAAATATAAGCGCTAAGCTTACTCTTATGGGGTAATAGCTGACTAAAGGCAAGTCTCCCCTTAGATAATAGCCCGCACAATTTTTTCAATTATATGGGCGATTTATTTCCGCTTGTTTAGATTCGAGTTACAATCAGATCTTTCCAGCCCGTTTATTCCTAGGATCATGATATGACGCTTTCCGTTTCTCAGCCCAGTTGGAACTTGAATGACCCAATTCCATCGTTATTCTTCTCTAATTTATCCCACTTGGGACTAATGAGCGTGACGGGTGAACAAGGCCGCAGCTTTATCCATGGACAAGTCACCACAGACATCAGCTCCTTAGAAAACGACCAATGGCGCTGGGGAGCCCACTGCGACCCCAAGGGCAAGATGCTAGCCAGCTTCAGAACCTTCGTCCTCGAAGATGCCCTCTTCATGATGATGCCATCCGATATCTTGGCCCTAGATCTACCTCAACTGGCTAAATACGCCGTATTCAGCAAGGCCGATCTGGTCGATGTTACCGACAAGTTTTTACTATTAGGCGTCGCCGGTGAACAGGCGCAAGCTTGGGTCAACGAGCGTTTCGGCCCTGCCGACAATACGAGTATCGACAAAGAAGTCACCGAGATCCCTGGAGGCCTGCTGCTTAAAGACAATGACCGTTTCATCATAGTGATGGACAAGGACATCGCAGCGCCCTTGCTCACCTCTATCAGTCAAGAGATAGTCGATGCCAGCGCTTGGCAGGCACTGGAGATCCAATCCGGTTACCCTAACCTGGCAGCCTCACATCAGAGCCAGTTTGTGCCTCAGATGTGTAACTTGCAGGGCATTAATGGCATCAGCTTCAAGAAAGGCTGTTATATGGGCCAGGAAACCATAGCCCGGATGAAATATCGCGGTGGCAATAAGCGCGCCCTGTATATTTTAAGCGGCACCAGTAGCGAAACTGTCAACCTGCAAACCAGACTAGAGCTAGCCTTAGACGATGGCTTCAAGAAAACCGGCACCATAATAGAACTGGTGCAATCCGGCGATCGAGTCTTGCTGACAGCCGTGCTACCTAATGACACAGAAAACAGTGCCAAGATTAGAATAGCAGGAGATGAAACTTCATCGCTGACGATCACGCCACTGCCGTATTCGCTTGAAGATGAGAGTTAAGACTAAACAATAAGCGATAAGCGGCGAGTTGCGAGTTGCGAGTTGCGAGTTGCGAAAATCATAGATAAAGGCGCACTGCCAAAGCCAAATTAATGAGCTGAGTGCGCCTTTTTCTTGCTCTTGCTTCACCCTTGTTTTACCCACTTATTTTACCCTGGCAATGCCCACTTGTTTTAGGAGAATAAGTCAGATTATTTATTAGCTTCTATACCCAATCATCCCAAATCGGACACTCACTCTTGTAACCAGCAGATCTAACCTCAACCGAGAAACAAGTGCTACTCACCAAACTTAAACATGAACTTAGTGACCTAGAGCAGCAAATAGAATCAATCCATCAACGCAGCGCCCGGTTCAGTTCGACCAGCAAGCAGTTGGGCGAATATCACGCATCGATGCCATCCAGCAGCAACAGATGGCACAAGCGGGTGAAGTGCTGATGCGACCGCCTACTGCGTATCAAGCAGATTTTTCTCGAACCCGAAGAGTATGGGTTTTGTCTCGAATGTGGTGAACCTATTGGACTCGGTAGGCTCACGGTACATGCTATCGCAGAGTTATGTATTCAATGCCAAAGTGAGGCTGAGAACTCATAGATGGTTCTCTTTTATCTTTACTTAAACCCTATCTGGTATTGGGTGGCAAATTTGTAACTTTGAACGCTACTAGACGTATTGCTTATCACCAAAGGTGACATACCTTTCCAAACTTCGTTTGGACGAAAGTCGTGAAATTCCATTCCACACCGGGCAAGGAGGACTGCTCGTCCTTATCCTCCTTGCATCCACCATGACGCCCCGGCGAAGTTGTTACCCTACGTTTGTTTTTGAAAATACTTAACGATTCCGATGGGGCATCCAGCCCCCCGAAACCTAGTCTCACATCCATGTGAACCTCACAGTATTTTCTGCAACTCACTCCGGCAACTTCCAACGGGGACAAGTTGTAGCGTTAACCCCAACTTGGAGTAAACAAACTTAATTTCCTCCCTTTGTAGTGATTTAAATGCTTTATTAAACCTCCGTAAATTACTCATCTGTTGCCCTTTATAATAAGTAACGTATCAATTTACTTAGCATTTTTTATTTTTATTTTTTATTTTTTATTTTTTAAATACTCGAGGGGTAAACGGAATGAGTAAAGTAATATGCACTCAAAGCTTGATCTTGTGTATTTCATCAAACTAACTCAATAGATAGCCCCCCTCCCCCGTACTCTATAAACCTGCCAGTTCGACACTTTCCCGTTGGAAATTGCAGAGAGGCGTTGAAAAAACTAGTGTGGAACTCACATGGATGTGAGTTTAGCTTTCGGGGTACAGGATGTACCATCGGAAGCGTTAGCTAGTTTCGAATAAGCTCGAGGAATGCAATTTCGCCGGGCGGCATGGGGTGATCCAAGAGGGGCGAGGCCGTCCAGCCCCTCTTGGTCAGGTGTGGGTTGAAAACCCACGACTTACCTCGGCCGTGAGGCCGCATACTCAAAATTTAATTAAAGATAAGATAAAGAGGTGGATTCCGGCCCAGAAGCATTACCGGAAAGACAATATTAAAATAATACCTCAGCCAGTTGGTAGCCAAGAATTCCTGTTTAATATCCACGACCTTAATCCAAACGGAGTTTGGAATCCCTTCTCTGCCGCTAGGCCGCACACTTCAAACAAGCTAACCGTGATAGTCTTATCGCCATATAAAGAAACAAAACTCTATTGGCGCTACGTTCAAACTAGGTTTAGATAATAATTATGCAATCAAAAAATGGCCAGTATGGGGTTGGTGACAACTCCTACAAGATGGCGGGTGGCTTAGCGGGTATCACTCAACTAGTCGATGAGTTTTACCGGAATATGAACGAATTTTCCTCGTCAAAGAAGATCCGGGATATGCATCCTGGTGACCTTACTGATTCTCGTCAGAAACTCGCGTACTTCCTTTCCGGCTGGCTTGGCGGCCCTAAGCTGTATTCTGAGCATTACGGCTCCATCAATATCCCGGCCGCTCATAAACATCTGTCGGTGGGCCATAAAGAAAGTAAGGCCTGGTTGTACTGCATGCAACAAGCCGTAGAGAATCAGCCTTACGCAGCCGATTTCAAAGTTTATCTGATGCAGCAGCTAAGCGTTCCGGCAGAGAGAATAAGACAGGTATCAGGCAGCTGATCCCCTTAGTATTTTCGGAGTCTAAAAGTTCTTCGCCAAGGCTTCTGGGTACTGGCGCTGCCTCGCTAACAGTTCGGCTCTGGCCGTCACTTCTTCTTGGGTACATTGGCCAGTTACCGGGAAATAATGCTTAGTCGCGTATTGCTCTATGAGTGCGGAGCTCACCAGTTCATTAGCAATTAAGTCTTGTAGGATGGCATCGGCGGCAGCTAATGCCGAAGAGGCTTTAACTATCTCTGCACGAGCATAATGCTTACCATGAAATGACACATCTGCCGCGCGTAGATCCGCATCATCCCCAGGAATTTGTTGCGCGCCGAATAAGGGCTTAGCCGCGACGCTAGCCTGACTAAAGCTTGGAATATATTGAGCTATATGCTCAATAGAGCCTAAGGTTCGTTTTTCGATGAGCTGCGCCGGCCATTGTCGTTCAATCTTATCCATAAAACGTTCGGCCAGTTTCGGCTGGGCACTGTTTTCACAACTCGCCACTAAGCCGTTCTTAAACAGGGTGATGTCTTGAGTCATGCCGTGTAATTGAAAATAACCATCTGGGTAAGGCGTCAATTGTGCCATGCCCTGAGGTGTGCCACGCTCCCCGTAAAAAATAACCTCAGGCCACAAGCCTTTGCAGTTTGGCCAATGGGCAACATAGGCAGCTTTAAACTCGACCATACGCCGACGCTTAGCACTGAGCATGTCATCGATTTCGCCGCTCTTAAAGCCACAGGCATTAATCACATAATCAAAATCGGCATGTATGATCTCGCTTTCATCATGCTTTTTCATCGATACACGCCAACCTGACGCGTCTGCAAGCTGTTCCAATGCCACGACTTGTGTATTGGTATGCAGATGGCAAGCGGGTAAATTATCTATCGCCATACTCGCGATAGCGGCAAAACGAAAGGCTGACAAGCCATATTCCTGCACTAAGACTATCGGAAATTTTAAATTATCCAATTCGACATGCTGAGAAAAAGCCACCAACCAATCACTCGGACATTTGGCTTGCTCTGGTAAGGCGCGCTCTTTAAGCGCTTCTATTTCTGAGCGCTCAAACAAACGAAAATATTGCTCGGGCTCACCTAACACCTTATTGCTAACATCTTGCTGGACTAACCTTGCGTATTTAGCGCGTAACGTTTCTAAACGCGGCAGTAAATCACTGGGTTCACCGGGATCATTTTTCGGCAATGCGATAACGGTTGGCCGCTTATTCACGCTTTGCGGGTATACTTTTACCGTATCGATAGATTGCTCTAGCAGAGTTAAACACTGCTCATCAGATATTTCCCGATAAAGATTACCGCCAGCATGCAAATGACAAAAGGGAGGGCCATTGACTAAGCTGTCACCTTTTTCGATCAAGCTAGTGTCTATACCCAGCTCGGCGAAGCGCAAGGCTATTGTTGAGCCTGCAACGCCGCCACCTATGATGGCAATTTTAGCACTCGCTAGAAGTGCTGTATCAGATTTTTTTGCAGCTTGATTCATTGTTCTTATTAGAGTGACGTACAAAATTCGCGATTATTTTACGTCGCAAGCACTCAAGTTTATAGCCATGAAGCACAAAAAGTTCATATTGACCAAATTCACCTTCTAAAGAACCTATTTCACGATAAAAAATCTGCTCTAAATAATCAAGCCAGCCATTATAAATCAATAACATAACTAAAATAATCAAGCCAGCCATTATAAATCAATAACATAACTAGAAAAAATCAAGCCAGCCATGACAAGTCAATAATACAACATGCAAGGTGACAGCTTTCAACTCTACATTGATTAAAAGTTGGCTATTCCCGATAGCGGCACGCATTCAATCTGTGAAACTCAATAAAATAGAGGGATTTCAAACAAAATAACGATTTTCAGGCATAACCTGTTACCTCAAAAGATTGAGGAGGAAAAAAGGGGGGAAGTGAATTGATTGTATCTAGTTATCTGCTAGGTTCTAGATATTGACAACACTTAGCAAAGTGCCGTCGTCGTTTATCTAAATGTTCACAATAGCTCGTGAGCTCTTGCAAAGTTCCTACAGGGCCATGAAATAATTTACCAAATTCAGAAGTCAGTTTTATCCAGTTATCTGCTGAAATATTCAGTCTAGTTAATAGTTTAGATGCACTTGAAGGTATTGCACCACGCTTGTCATCTCGAATAATCCTGCCCGTTGCATCTACAAGTTCTAGATAATCTTCGAGTGAAAAGTTAATGCCTTTAGATTGATTGAGTCGTTCATCCCCAATAAAAGGCAGTAGCTTTGCCGGCTGTTGGCCTTTTAAAGCTGCCTTTACTCTTATTTTAAGGCTGGTGTAGTCTGAGGTTTCTGGTGTATTGGCCATCTTTGCCCGTATGGGATTGAGCTCTACATATGCCATACAAGCCAGCACCGCGGTTTCGTCGAGTAACGCTTGGCTTTTGAACCGCCCTTCCCAGAAATGCCCTGTGCAGTTATCCTCTTTATTCGCCATCCTCGCGATTGGCTCATTGAGACACCGCATAAACCAGCTTATGTCACTTAATCGACTCCGGTACTGGGCTATTAAGTGTTTCAATTGAGAGACTTGATAGGCTTCGATCACCTCGCCTTGGGCAAATTGTTGGCTTAGCTCTGTGCCCTTAAATATTTGATGCCACTGTCCTACCACCTCTCTGTCACTCCACCTATTGGCAAGTTCGATATCAATACGCAGCACCAGGTGAAGATGATTACTCATGACCGCATAAGCCGCCACATCAATAGCAAAAACACCCGCTAAATTTAATATCTGAGTTTCAATCCAGCCACGTCGATGTTCATAAGATTTCCCTGTAAAATCATCGACTCCCGCGATGAAGGCTTGTCGAACTGTTCGGCTGCAGCAATGGTAGAATAAAGTGTCTTCAATACTAATTTGTGTGCTTCGGGGCCGGGGCATAATAGTAGCCTCCTATATCAACCAATATCTACAGCTTAAGCTTAGTCTGTGCCCCTTGATCCATCAATTAACAATGCCAATTAACAATGCCTGTCTCTATTTTTTTGTCCGCTCCCGGCTGAAGCCGGTCCTACCTCCAATTAACAATGCCTGTCTCTATTTTTTTGCTGTTTCCACTTCAACTAAAACGATTTCCCCTGCAGACATTATACTAATGATTCAAGATGTATCATTAGTCAAAAAAACAAACTAAATAAATGATTTAGGTTGTTTTTAATGTTATGGTTTATGCTTATTAATCACTCGATATTATCTAGGGCTCAAGTGGCAAAACTGAATATTAACGACATAGCTTTAATTGCTGGCGTAAGTAATGCTACAGTGTCGCGTGCATTCAGAGAACCGCAAAAAGTGTCACAAAAGACCCGTGATAAGGTGATGTTAGCCGCCAAAAATGTGGGCTTTACGCCTAGCAGTTTAGGAGCTAGTTTAAAACAGGGCCGAAGTTATAATATCGTCGTTTTGGTGCCAGATATTACCAACCCTTATTTTTCGCCGATTGTCAGGGCCATGGAGCAGGCAGCAAATGCTCGTGGGTATTCAGTCTTGCTAGGTGATACCCAGGATTGCCCCGATAGGGAACGGTCCTACGCTAAGATGGTAAAATCTAAACAAGCCGATGGCATCATCATCAACTCTCAACGTTTGCCGTTAGATTTAGACTTTGAACAAGAGCTTCTGCCCATAGTGAGTACCTCTGAACTGGTGGAAAACGATCGCATCTATCGTATTGGTGTCGATAATATCGCTATCGGAAAGTTGGCCACCGAGCACTTATTAGCGTTAGGCCATACCCGCATCGCTGTGGTTAGCGGCAACGAGCCGCTTCGCAGTTGCCAAGATAGGCTGCTAGGCTACAAGCTTGCCTTGGCCGAAGCCAATATCGCGTTTGATCCCGCGCTAGTGTATTACACACAATATTCGACCGCTACCGGCGCCAAAGCAGCGGAGAAAATTGTGGCAGACATACCCAATATATCGGCTATTTTCAGCTTTGGTGACTTGATTTCAATTGGCATCTTACACGTCTTGCACAAAATGAATTATCAGGTGCCACAGCAAGTATCCTTGATCAGCATCGATGATATTTCCTTGGCCATGTACTGCACGCCTCCCCTCACAACCGTGGCTCAACCTATGAATACGCTCGGTGAGCTGAGTATGAACACCTTGATTGACTTAATTGAGAAAAAGCCCCCTGAGCGCAAACTGACCTTGCTAGCCCATAAATTAATTTGCCGTGAAAGCACAGGTCAATATAAACCTTACACTCGGTAGCTAGGCCAACACCTCGACCAAGCATTAATTCAGCCGTTTCTTACTCCAATACCAGGTGATCATGCTCGCAATAACCGCTATGCTCGCCGACAGGGTAAATATGGTCATCGAGCCGAACTGCCATAAATAGCCACAAAGAATAGTGCCTAATGCCGTACCACCACCCAAACAAATGGTGCAATATATGATTATGCCCTTGCCTTGACTCTGCTCGCTAAATTGTTGGCGTATAAGCTCAATGATGGATGAGTGTGTGGCGCTATAGGTGAACGCATGGAGTAATTGGGCGATAAACATCAGCGGAATAAGCTCCACGAAGAAGGCGACGACCAGCCACCTAATTGCTGTGATCACCAGACTCAGGGCTAATAATTTGTCGGCACCCAGTTTAGTGATCAACCTGTGCACCACAACAAACATCACCACCTCAGCAACCACAGCAACCGACCATAAATAACCGATGATGTTTAAGCCTACACCATGTTGTTGCATGGTCAGGCTGAAGAAGCCAATGTAAGCACCTTGACTAACTTGTGCCAAAAAGACAGCGATAAACATGCCTATGCAACCACTCTCCTTCAATGCCGGCAACAGTGCTACGCTTGGTGATTTTTTCCTGGTTTGACTCTGTTCTGGTACCAGCAGGCTGCTAAATAGCATAAACAATACAAAACAGGTCAGAATGAACGGCAGTGTTTTGATGCTAATGGCTTCAAAAGTATAACCTAACCCGGTGACCGCCACGACAAAGCCCACAGATCCCCACAAGCGAATCTTGCCATAATGGGCCGATGACGGCCCCAGATGTGACAGGGTTAGCGATTCTATGAGTGGACTAATGCCTTGCCAGCAAAAGCTGAGGACAAAAATAAAAATGGAGGTTGCTAGGAAGCCATCGATATCAAATAATACCAAGGAGCATAAAAAAGCCAGCAACAAACCGAGTTTAATGACATCGATAGGTCGATGACCGCGGGTAGCCAATTTGTCCCAGCAAAAGGGGGCTATGATGTTTGATGCCAATAATAAGGCACTGCTAATGCCAATTTGACTACCAGTCAAGCCGATAGCATCAAGATAGATGCCCCAAAATGGTAGCAGTAGACCTGAAATTAAGCAGTTAAAAAAATACAGGCCCGATAGTCGCCAATACGGTAAGTGAGCCTGTTTCAATAACGAAGTGACTGCCGGGCGTGTATTCACTAAGGTAGACCTTTAATATTTGGGCTAGGTTAACCCGTGGATTTGAAGGATAACCAGATAAGCGGCTCCGAGTAAACCTGAATATCCATCGCATCGCTTCCACGGGCACTAGATCTATTTACCACCAGGTTGCATAGAGCCCCACCAAAATGAGCACGATAGCCAATGAGGCAACGTTATAACTGGTCGAAGTGCTAAAATTCATCTCTTTTAAATTAACGGCTTTGTCATGATCCTCGCCTTTCTCTATTAACGAAATTGCGACCGCGATGGCTATACAAGCTAGAAAAACAACGCTGACTCGATCCATAAACGGTAGCTCAGGCCAGAATATTTTTAACGCCAGGGACAATACCGCCGATGAAATTGCAGCCGCCAGTGCAGCATTGGCTGTGGTTTTCTTCCAAAAAATACCTAAGGTAAATATCACCACGATGCCTGGGGTGAAAAAACCAGTAAACTCTTGAATATACTGAAATGCTTGTTCGAAGTTACCTAATAATGGCTCGGCAATGATCACGGCACAGGTCATGGCACCGACGGCGATGAGTCTACCCACCATCACTAACCTCCCCTCACTCGCATCGGGGTTTATCAGAGGTTTATAGATGTCCAGGGTAAATATGGTAGAAATACTATTGGTCATTGAACTCAATGATGAAGCAATCGCTGCGATTAAGGCTGCAAAAACAATGCCTAGTAATCCATGTGGTACGAGTTTCATCATCTCAGGGAACGCTTCGTCTGGACGGTGTAAATCTGGGACTAACACCACTGCAGCGACCCCTGGTATGACAACAATCAATGGCATGAGTAATTTAAGGAAGGCACCGAAGATAATGCCTTTTTGCGCTTCGGCCAAATTTTTTGCCGCCAGTGCCCGCTGGGTAATGTATTGATTAAACCCCCAATACGAGAAGTTCATCACCCACATACCACCAATTAGCACAGAAATGCCCGGTAAACTCATATAATGTGGATTATCACGACTTAAAATCAGGTCGAATTTTTCCGGTACCGCAATCAATAAGGTTTGAAAACCAGCCCAAGACCCTGCTCCTTCGGCAATCTTATCCAGGGCTAAATATGACACGAGTAAGCCACCAAAGACCAATAACACCACCTGAATAATATCGGTGAATGCAACGGCCTTAAGACCACCATAAATTGAATAGACCACCGAAAATATGGCGAGAAACAGTAAGCAATCGGTAATAGAGAAGCCGGTAATGGTATTCATGGCTAGCGCACCGAGATACAACACCGACGTCAGGTTAACCAACACATAAACACCAATCCAGAATATGGCCATTGTCAGCTTAACTCTGGTGTCATAACGTTGCTCTAGGAACTGCGGCATGGTGTAAATGCCTTGCTTGAGAAACACAGGAATAAAGTATTTACCCACCAGGAGTAAAGTGATTGCGGCCATCCACTCGTAGGCCGCAATGCCTAAACCTAGCGCATAACCTGAACCAGACATGCCGATGATTTGTTCTGCCGAGATGTTAGCGGCGATTAATGATGCACCTATCGCCCACCAGGGCAGAGACTTACTCGCTAAGAAATAGTCGGCGCTATTTTTTTCATGGCCAGCCTCCTCTCGTGAAACCCAATAAGATATACCGATCAGACCGATACAGTAGAGGGCAATTACAATGAGATCGATTTGTGACAAGATCATCGTTGGTCCTTTATATTGATAATGAGTATTAGGCTAAGCCAATAAAATCCAGTCTGGCTTTATTACAGATCGACATTTTCACTTAGAGAGAATTCACTCTGTTTTACCTGTGCCGAATTAGTCCCTATATATAAATCAAACTCACCCGCCTCGGCACCAAAGCTCATATCCGCACGATGAAAGGCTAGGTCTTGGGCTGTGATGGTAAAGCTAATGGTTTTTGACTCACCCTTGTTTAACCAGATTTTCTTAAACGCCTTAAGCTCTTTCGTCGGCCTGGTGACTGAGCCAACTTTATCGTGTATATAAAGTTGCACCACTTCTTCACCGTCATAATCACCACTATTGGTTATGGTGATCCTTGCCTTAATGGCTTCTGTGGCGCTGAACTCATGCTTATCTAAACTAATTTCACTGTAATCAAATTGGGTGTAACTTAAACCATGACCAAACACATATAGCGGGGTATTGGCGGTATCTAAATAACGGGAAACATATTTTTGTTCGCTGCTATTTGCCAGATATGGGCGGCCGGTATTTTTCATGTTGTAATAAATGGGTACCTGACCCACATTACGAGGAAAGGTCACAGGTAGTTTTCCAGAAGGGTTATAATCGCCAAATAACACATCGGCTATGGCAGGTCCTCCCATTGTTCCCGGATACCAAGCTTCAACGATGGCATCGATATGTTGATCCGCCCATTCGATGGCCAGCGGTCGGCCGTTCATCAACACCAACACCATAGGTTTACCCAGTTGCTTAAGTTCACGCATTAATGCCAGTTGATTACCCGGTAATGTGAGTGATGTACGGCTAGCGGCCTCCCCGGTCATGTTCCATTTTTCGCCCATGGCTAGAATGATCACATCCGATTTTTTGGCCGCGGCTATGGCAGCGGCAAAGTCTTGTTGCTCTTGCTCACTGGGCTCCATATCCGTCGCAAATTCATAACTCGCTCCCTTGGCATAGATGACCTTACTGGTGCTAGCCAACTTGGCACTGATCCCCGCGAACATTGTCACCGGTTTGTCTTTGCGATCGCCTGCTGCCGACCAGCTACCGATCATGTCGGCCTTGCTGTTTGCCAAGGGACCGATCAAGGCATAGCGTGTCTCGGTCTTGCTAAGGGGTAAGGTTTGCTTATCATTTTTCAGCAATACCATAGATTTACGCGCAACATCTTGTGCAGCCTGTAAATACTCTGGCTTGTATATTTCTCGCTGTTGACGTTTCTCATCGGAATAACGATATGGATCATCGAACAAACCTAAACGGTACTTCATTTGCAACACACGACGAGTGGCGGTATTCACGCTCTGTATATCGACCTTACCTTGTTCCACTTGATTGATTAAATGATCGAAAAACACCGAACCTTGCATGTCCATGTCGACGCCCGCATTGATCGCCAATTCGCCGGCGTGTTCATTATCGCGAGCAAAACCATGGGGCACCATTTCATTTATCGAGGTGTAATCGGTTACCACAAATCCCTCGAAATTCCATTCGGTGCGTAATATATCCTTGAGCAAATAGCGATTAGCCGATGCCGGTACCCCATTGACTTCATTAAAGGCAGTCATAAAACTGGCCACGCCCGCATCCACTGCGGCCTTGAAAGGCGGCAGGTAGGTATCTCTTAACTCACGATCGGACAGGTCGGTGGTATGATAATCACGACCGGCTTGTGCCAAGCCATAGGCGGCAAAATGCTTAGCCGTGGCTAATAGGGTATCTGTCCTAGCTAAATCATCACCTTGAAAACCTTGTATTCGGGCTCTGGCTATCTGACTGGTCAAATACACATCTTCACCCGAGCCCTCGGACATGCGTCCCCAGCGTGGATCACGAGAAATATCGACCATAGGTGCGAAGGTCCAGTGGATCCCTTCGGCGGTAGCTTCCGCCGCCGCGATTCTGGCCGACAACTCGATGGCCTGTAGATCCCAACTGGCCGATTCCCCTAGTGAAATAGGAAAAATAGTTCGATGGCCATGAATAACATCGTAACCAAATAACAAGGGAATGCCGAGACGAGTCTCTTCGACGGCAATTTGCTGTAATTCACGGGTAAATTTAGCCGTGTAAGCATTAAAAATCGCCCCCACCTTGGCTTGCTTTAATTTTTCTTTGTAATCACTTTTCATCGAGGGACCGGTAACGTCCCAATCACTTGAAAACAAGGTCATCTGACCCACTTTCTCTTCTAAGGTCATCTTCGACATCAGATTATTGATGAAGGCATCCATTGTTTCATCCCGCGCAACATGGGTCGAGACAGGATCTTGGGCATCGATTTTTGCTTCGACGAAGACAGCAGCGGGGGCAGAAGTCGCGACACATGCTAATAGGGTTAAACTGGAAATAATGGCAGCACCAGATAGTTTTTTATTCATTGTCATCTCTAATTTTTGATTTTATTTTTTTAACTTCATAGGACAGTAAGCATTAATATACTGTTGATGATCAGGCATGATGCCCTGAACATCTTTCATGGTTTGGCGTAATCCAGACAATTTCTCTGTGGCACCCAGATGCACTCTGGCATCGACCAAGGGATCATATTGTTCAACATCGATTAACTGACCAACAAACACGGCTAACCAATTGGGGTTTTTAAACAGTTCAACATCGCTGGCAACGAGGCGGCCAGAATGACGAAAATGGTCAATTTTATACTGTAAACTCTCAGGGATTGGCATAGAGGCACACTCACGCCAAAAGTCACTATCTCGGCGCTCGGTCTGACAATAATGCAATATTAAAAAATCCCTGACGCTCTGATATTCATTCTGAGTGATACGGTTATATTCTTGGCTAAGCAATGGCTGGCAGTTTTTCTTAGGAAACAAGGCGAGTAACCTGTCGATGCCCGTTTGAATTAGATGCAGACTCGTTGACTCTAATGGCTCTAGGAAACCAGCAGATAAGCCAATGGCGACACAGTTTTTATGCCATGTTTTTTTACGCCGCCCGGTATTAAATTTAATCAACTTTGGCTCGCCCAGCGGCTTGCCGTCTAAATTTTGTAACAGAGACGCTAGGGCTGCTTCGTCGCTGATGTGTCTATGACTATATACGTAGCCATTGCCAGTCCTGTGCTGCAATGGAATGCGCCATTGCCAACCGGCAGCGAGCGCAGTCGAACGCGTGTAAGGCAGCAATGGACCAGTATTTTCACTCTGCACCGTGACCGCCCGGTCGCATTTGAGCCAATGTGACCAGTCTTCAAATCCAGTGTTTAATGCGCCCTCTATGAGTATCGCCCTGAAACCACTGCAATCGATGAAAAAATCGGCCTCGATAGACTCGCCATCTGCTAAGGTGACAGACTCAATAAAACCATTATCGTCATTCAGGTTAACCTGGGTGACCTTACCCTGAATACGCGTGACCTGGCGCTTTTGTGAGTAATCACGCAGATATTTTGCGTATGCCATGGCATCAAAGTGATAGGCATAATCATAGGTAGAGAGCACATTTTTTTTATCTGCGATAGGCAATGCAAACTTATTGTTCTTGGCGGCCCACCACGCCATTGAATATTCATCTAAACATGCGGCATCACCATTGGCTCGATCTCGCAACCAATACTGATGCAGAGGCACCAGATCGAAATTACGACCATAAGATCCGAAAGGATGGAAGTAGCTATGCCCTTGCTTGCCCCAATCGATAAATTCAATGCCCAGTTTGAAGCTGCCCTTGGTGTGGCTAATAAAGTCCTGCTCACTGATCCCCAGGCGTCGATTAAATTGCTTTATGGGGGGGATCGTCGCCTCTCCAACACCAATAGAACCAATATCATCCGATTCGATCAAGGTGATGTTACATTGCGACCCTAAGGTATTCGCTAATGCCGCGGCGGTCATCCAACCGGCGGAGCCACCACCCACAATGACTAGGCTAGTAATATTATTATCTTGAGACATGTTAGATTTTTTCATTATTTGCTCACGTTTAAAAAAATGGCCATAACTCAAGGTACAGCTATGGCCTTAACACTAGAACTTATATGAAGCCGCAAAGGCATAGGTAGCGCCGTAAGTGAACTGATCCACAATCGCCAGTTTTTCATCGCCCACGATTGCCGTGTAAGGCTCATCGGTTAAATTAATGCCTTGTAGCATAATCGTGAGGCCTTCTAACGACCCTGAAGTAAAGGCGTAACTGACTTGTGCATCGACTAAGGTTTCAGCTTCGGTTTGTCTTAAGGTACGTTCCGCGGCAAAGTTGGGTAATTCACCGATGTAACGATCTCTGTAACGGGTGCTTATCCGGGCTGAAAAGCCGTTGTATTCATAATACACAGTCGCGCTATACACATTTTTAGACAATCCAGGCAGTGGACTAGACTCGGCATCTGGCCCATTGGGTAAGATGTTACTTTCGGTCATAGAGCCACTCAATACCGTACCGAAATCAGATAAAAAGTCTGCAATTAGCTCGCCAGATAAGGCAAGACTGGCTTCAAAACCATGAATCGTCCCGCCATCACCATTGGCAGGAGCACTGGTAAATCCTTTAAAATATACAGGATTTAGCACGCCGGTATCATAACCGGTGAAATCGGTTTCTACTGGCTGATTATAAACATAGGAGTCCAGCTCCTTATAAAATGCGGCCAAGGCAAAGTAGCCAGTGCTGTCATCGAAATAATGCTCGAAGGATAAATCTATCGCATCGGATTTCCATGGTTTTAGTGCTGGGTTTCCGCCGCCGGCGCTCCAAGGAGTCGTGGCTAACGTAGTGCCCTTTTCTTTCGCTGGATCTAAGCCATAGGTTGAAGACGCGCGTAACTCATCCATGCGGGGGCGAGTAATGCTGCGGCTGACGCCTAAACGAAGCACATCTGAATTGGTGATCTCTAGACTCAAGTTCAGGCTGGGTAATAAATCTGAATAACTCGCGCCCAGCTCCACCGGCACTAAGGTTAAGCTGCCATCGATGACACTGGCTGAATTAGCCTTAGATGATTGCTCTACACCTATGTATTGCAAGCCAAAGTTACCAGATAAATAATAATCACTGATATCGATGTCAATATCTGCCATAACGAAGGCCGTGATGATCTCTTCTTCCACCGACCAACTACGAGTGGATAGGCCTATGTTCTCCGCCTTAATCCATTCATAAGTGTCACTGTGCATAGAGGAAGGGTCGAGTGCGTAAAAGTCACCTTGGCCGGAGAAAGAATCATTCATCACCACCGCATCGTCTGGAACGCTATCACTCGCGCCTTCTGCTAAGGCGAAAGACCATTGGCTATGCTGCTTATCTTTCTCTCTTCTATCGAAGTTGATACCGACATGCAATTGGCTGATAAAGCTATTATTCAGGCTGTAAGAGGCGGCTAACTTGAGCTGCAGCATATCATCTGTGATACGTGGGTTCATGGTGTCCCCCAGATGTCCGCCCTCGACAAATTCGGCGCCCCATCCCATAGGGTTACCCAACTTGAGCTTATCTCTATCGGTAAAATCTTTGCTGTTGGAAAATTGATGACCATCTTCATGTAACTCGAAGCTGAGCTCATTCAGTGGGTCGGTATTATAATACTGTAATTGGGTGTTCCAATCTGAACGGTCCGCCCTTGAGTAGCTCAAATCAGTTTCAAATTGCCAGTCATCACCGATGGAAAATTGAGTATTCCAACCTATGGCATAAAGCTTAGATTCGCGTTCATCGAGTTTAGTATGCACCACAGAGGTAGGGATATGTACGGTACCTTTGGTAACGATATCATTTTCAACGGTAAACCCAGGCTCTATAGCGCCGCCTGACCAGAAGAGCTGCTGCTCTATGCCACGCCACAACACATCCTCTTCGAAGTCGGTATAAAAAATATCCACCGAGGTGTTAAAGGTATCTGAGGGTTCATACTCGATTGTCCCCATCACAGAATTACGCTTTAAGGTGTTTGATTGCGCGAAAGGCTTAATACCACCGAGCATTTGTAAATCACCTGGCTCGAACGGGACATTAGCATCTGTTGAGCTGAGCCCACCCCATGCGGCGGGAAGCAGCCCATCCCAGTAGCCATCTCGTCTGCTTTGGGTGGCGATTTCACTGCTGGAAATCCCCAACATCAGACCGATAGTATCGTCTGCATATTGATCGATATATGAAAATGTTAACCTGTGACCATCGTTATCGGCATCCGGATTTAATGCTTCATATTCATTTTTTTCATAGGCGCCACTGATGAAAAATGTTTGTTTGCCATGGGCTAGAGGCTTCAAGGTATGTAGATCTACGGTGCCGGCAATGCCCTGACCGATAAGAGACGCATCGGGTGTCTTATACACGGTAGCGCCGCTTAGAAGCTCTGACGGATACTGATCATATTCGACACTGCGGTTGTCGCCGGTACTGACCATTTGACGACCATTTAACAAGGTGGTGCTAAAGTCCGGTGCCATGCCCCGAATACTCACGGTTTGGGTTCGACCGTTTATGCGTTGACCCGCCAGGCCTGGCAATCTTGCCAGTGACTCTGCAATACTGACATCGGGTAATTTACCTATGTCTTCCGCGGTGAGTGCCTCTACGATAGAGCTGTTGTCTTTTTTCAGTAATTGCGCCTTGATAATGCTAGAACGTATTCCAGTCACCTCAATAACGTCCATAACTTCTTGTTCTTTAACTTCTTCGGCTAATATTACAGAACTGTATGCCAATCCGGCGGTCATGAGTGCGATCGATATCGCATTGAGCTTTATCATTTTCATTTTTATATCTCTTGTTATTTTTATGTCTGCCAATTCTCGTATCAATGATTAAACTTCATATGATCCAATTTTTGTTTCAAATAACCATTGTTGTGTAGAGCTCTGTAGGTAATATCTTTATTTTTTGTTTATTGTAAGGCCCGTGCCACGCCCCTATGACTAAACATCATATGATCAAAGCCTTGTTTCAAATAAGCATTGTTGCGCAGGGCATCGTAGGTAATATCTTGATTTTTTGTTTGTTGTAAGGCCCGGGCTACGCCCAGTACTTGCAAGCCTAAATTCCACGAACCTTTCAGTGAATTCCAATGAAACTCGGTTCCGCTAGTGCCCAAGCCAAATGACTCAATATTATTTAAGGGGGTGAATGATTTTTGAGTTTGAATAAGGTAATTGAACACGGCATTAAATGTTTGCGGATCTTCGGCTGAAATCATGGCGGCGTAATGGGGCGCTACAACAGGATAAGAGACACCAGGCCAGTTGACGCCATCATGAAAACCGCCATGACCTCCGACACCCCATGCCTTATATTCATCACTCGCGGCCACCATCCATTTTTCGGGTACCTCTGCGGCGCTAAAGCCAAACAGCCCTAAATTATCGTAAGCTAGCCATTGATCTCCATAGTGACTGGCAAGATGTTGCTGCTGTTTGATTCGCATCTCACTGCGATATTGTGCCCAATTATTGCCCCACGCATCGGCAGTTCCAGTATTAACGGGGAAAAACAGAGCAGCCATCTCATCATTAAAACCTGATCCATCCCATGTAGGCGCGTATTGATACGCAGGATTTAATAAGTTTGTTTTTCCGGTAGCCGCCCCATGCAATACGCCAATGATGTAACTTTCAGAGCCAAACACATCCCAGCGCACATAGACAGTCGAACCATTTTGATCGACATAGGATAATAAGTTTCCCTGGCTATCATATCCATGCGAAACCGGTTCGGTATAATTATTGGTTAAGTCATTCCAATCGATATTTTCAGCCATTGCCTCTATCGGTGCCGAATTTATGCCTATGATGTTATCGGCCAATATTAATGCCGATAATGTAATGGCGGTGTCGACACTGGAATACTCAGATTGTGGTCTAAGCACCATTGAGCCTGAACTATTCATTTGTAGATAATGCGGTAATAACCCTTTCTGTGTGGGCCAAGACTGCATCTTATCGTGTATTTTTCGCACTATCATATCGGCATCGAGGGCGTTAACATAACCCATTTCTTTACCGAGAGCGGTGGCGAGTGCAAATAATGCCGTGGCTGGCACACCCGCGGTCCCCCGGCCGTTATTACCTACCGGTAACGCGCCCACTTCCCAACTGGCTCGCTCTCCGATTAAACCTAGATCACCATCATATTGATGACTCATATGCGCATAAGAGTAGAGAAATACCGCTTCTTCTGTGGTCAGTGCCGGCGACTGAATGACCACACCCAGCTCGTCAACTTTAGCCCAGCTGTTGGCAATACCTGAAATGAGGTTTATTTGTTTGATATCGAATGCTATCCCACCATTGGTGATATCGAGTTCTAAGGTATTAGTGCCGCCATCTAGGATGAAGGTCTGTGAATATTTAATCGCACCATCGCCATCGATAACTTCTATTTTAAAATCACCCTGACCGTCCTTGATCGCCACCTTGATTGTTTCAATTTTAGATTGATAGGCCGACTCTATATAGGGCCCAAGAACTCGATGGGTATTCATCATCAAGTTCGGCGTAGCTATGTGGTAGGTATGCAGCCAGACCCCAGCCCAACCATTATCATTGGCAGATAAGTCTGCGATACCATCGCCCAAGGTAGCCTGACCGTTACCTCCCCACATGGCACCTAGGTCTGATCCTATTCTGGTATAAAACCAGCTGCGGCCGGGGACGCTCGTCCCTTCAAAGTCATCAATCACTACATAATCACTAGCAATAACAGCAGCATAACTGCTTGTCATCAGACAAGAACTCATCAAGGAAACAATCAATAAGACTATTTTTGATGTATTTATCATCTCGAATAAATGGCTATTTTTTTTGTTCATAGGCTCACCCATCAGTTTTTATACTTGTTATTTTCTCGGCGATTTTATCCATAACCGCTGTTTAGCATATACAACAGCGTTAACCATCAATATTGCAATCCCTGTTAACATTGATTGAACATGTATACGTATACATTATGGATAAAAAATAACCTTGTCAATGATAATCTCGATCTAATATCATGCTTAGATGCCTAGTGGCTGGGTGACACAGCCTCAAAGAGGCGAACCAGAACGGTTAGGGATGAGGTAACATTAGTCTGACTAATACTTATTGAAGTGTTAGTTTAAATGTTAACAACTTGGGGTAAAACACCCGAGACTCAACACCTTGATGCCAAATGCCGGTATTGTCATTGCCGAGGTTCATCAGGGAACTCACCTCGGCTAACATGGAGCCTTATGACGGATCAGACAGTTCAACTGCGAGGCATCACCAAAGCGTTTATCGATGGCGGCGTGTGTCATAATGTCCTCGATAAACTCGAGTTACTGCTCGCCCAAGGTGACACCATAGCGCTCACAGGTGCCAGCGGGAGTGGCAAGAGCACCTTATTGAATGTTATTGCCGGGTTCGAGCGGCCCGATGCTGGCTCCCTTAGCCTGCTAGGCGTGAATACTTCGCCATGGAATGACAGTCACTGGAGCCATTTCAGGCGCGTCTCTTTGGGCGTAGTGTTTCAACAATTTAACCTGCTGACCCCGCTTAACGTCGAAGATAACATCGCATTTCCACTCAGACTCAATGGCTTAGATTGGAGCCCCTGGTGCGATCACCTGCTCGATCGCTTAGGTCTGAGGCCATTACTCGAGCGCCATGTCGAAGCCTTATCCGGTGGTCAACAACAAAGAGTCGCCATCGCCCGGGCACTGGCCCATAAACCCAGGCTCCTGTTAGCCGATGAGCCCACTGGCAACTTAGATCAGCTCGCCAGTATAGAGGTAATGAGGCTCTTATGTGAACTGGCAGCAGAGCAGGACACCAGCATCATCATGGTCACCCACAGCATGGAATGCGCCGAGTTTATGCAACGCCGCTGGCATCTGGATAATGGCCAGATCCATGAATAATATCGGGGTCATCCCCATGACTAGGCTCTGCCTTGGGCTCTTCTTGGCCCATTATCGCCAAGCCCCTCTGCAGGCTGGTGCCATCAGTATCGGTATTATTCTGGCTGTCACCTTGCTGATTGGGGTTCGCACCACCAATGAAAACGCCATTCAGAGCTACGGCTCTGCCACCGAGCTACTGAGCCTGCAAGCCAAATGGTCCGTCACTGCGCCACTTGGCAGTAAGTGGCTCGACGAACGCCTGTACCTGGATATGCGCGCCGACGGTTTCAACAATAGTCTGCCTGTCTTGCAAGGCGTGACCAGCGACTCGAATGGCAAACGTTGGCGCATTCAAGGCAGCGATCTTATGGCCGCCCTCACCGCTTTCCCAGCCTCAGCTTCTCGCATCACGAGTGAAGCCAGAACTAACGCTGGCCGCGGGCTATTCTCGGTAAATATTCCCCTAGGAGATATCTTATCCGGCGCGCCCATAGTACTGACCAGCAAATCATTGGCGGAGCAACTCTCCCAAGACGGCGATCTGGTACTCGGGGGCGTGAAGATGAGTGTTATCGCCTTAGACGATGCCAGTAATTTGGGCTCTGATATCTTAATGGATATCTCTCTGGCCCAGCGCATACTCAAACAGCCCAATAAACTCAGCTATATCGCCCTCTTCTCCGACATCAGCAGTGACAAGGGCCAGTTGGAGCGGCTTATTGGACATCGAGGCGTGTTAGTAGAGAGTGATAATGGCGCTGGCCTCACCGCCCTCACCGAGAGCTTTCACCTTAACCTGACCGCCATGAGCCTGCTGGCCTTCGTGGTCGGCCTGTTTATCGCCTATAACGGGGTTCGCTATAGCTTACTCAAGCGGCAGAGGTTACTGACACAGCTACAGCAACAAGGCATAGCCAAGGCCCCCCTAATGTTGGCTCTGTGTATCGAGCTTCTGCTCTTGGTCATCATGGGTTCAGTCATAGGATTTATGCTGGGATTGCAGCTCAGTCATTGGCTGCAGCCCATGGTTTCGGTCACATTGGAGCAGCTTTATGGCGCTAAGATATTTCCGGGCCAATGGCAATGGAGCTGGTTGTTTCAGGCTATAGGCCTGACGTTTTTCGCCGCGCTGGCAGCTTCGGCGTCATTATTTTTTCGGCTAGTCCGTCAGCCTCTGGCCGGTAATTCGAGCCAATTTATTCAGCAAAAAAGTGCCGATAACATCTATCGCTATCAATTATTGATTGCCATCACCCTCGGACTAGTGGCATCGATTTCACTGCCCTTCAGCCAAGACTATCGCTACACCATGGCCCTGCTTAGTCTGGTGGTCATCGCCATCCCCTTAGCCCTGCCCTGGTCTCTGGCATTTATGGTCAAGCAGCTATTAAAGATAACGCCTAAGGGTCTATTGCATTATCAGGTCGCCGAGACCAGGGAGCTAATCGCCCCCCTGTCGCTGGCCATGATGGCCATGTTATTAGCGCTGACGGCCAATATATCCATGAACACCTTAGTGGGCAGCTTCGAGAGCACCTTGAAAAACTGGCTCGATGCCAGACTCCATGCCGAGCTCTATATCAGGCCAGCATCCCATCAAATTGCCGAGGTGGAAGCCTTTTTGACCAGACACCAGCATGTGGATGCCCTCTATCAATATTGGCAGCTAAGCAGTAAACAAGACACGCTGCCCATCAATATCGTCACTCGAGATAAGCAGTCCCTAACCGAGACCACAGTATTTAAACAGACTGTGGACAATATGTGGCCCGCATTTTTTGCTAATAAACTGGTGCTGATCAGCGAGCCACTGGCCATCAAGTTACATCTCCGGTTAGGGGATAGCATAGACTTACAGGCTCTGCCAGATAATCACTTTACCGTGGGCGGCGTGTTCTACGATTATGGTAATCCCTACGGCGAGGTCATCATCTCACCCGAGACTTGGCGAGCCAATGGCTTTCCAGCGACCCCCATGAGTCTGGCCATAAACCTTACTGGAGACACCGACAAATTCAAACAAGAGCTACAGCAGGTATTTTCGATACCCGACGCCATGATATTTAGCCAGAAGAAGATTAAGCAGCAGGCGATCATCATGTTTAAGCGCACCTTCTCTATCACCCAGGCATTAAACTCCTTGACCCTGCTCGTGGCGGCCATCGGCTTATTTAGCGCCTGTTTCATGGTGACCCAAGCGAGAATGGCGCCCATGGCCAGGCTCTACACCTTAGGAGTCACTCGCCGTCAGCTCACTGCACTCGTCTTCGGTCAGATCTTGATTATCGTCTTGCTTACCTGCCTGGTAGCCCTGCCAATGGGCGCCATTTTAGGTTATCTGCTGATCAATAAACTCACCCTACAAGCCTTCGGCTGGAGTATCGCCATGGAATGGGATTGGTTTGCCTATGGCCAGGTGGTCTTGCTGGCTCTGGTCTCCAGCTTATTAGCCGTGGCTTTTCCCTTGTATATGCAAACCAAGCAAGCGCTGATCGCTAGCCTGCAGAAGGAAGTGATATGATGCCCAAGCCCCCCCTAGTCATGCAAGCCTGCTTATTATTGGCCGTCCAATTCCGCCTTTATAAGCACCAGACCAAGCAAGCGCTGATCGCTAGCCTGCAGAGGGAAGTGATATGATGCCCAAGCCACCCCTAGTCATGCAAGCTTGCTTATTATTGACTATCACCATGCTTACGGCCTGCTCTAAGCCCTCGACACTGACATCTACACCTAGCTCTATGGCAAGCCTGCTAGGCGATGATGCAGCTGGCTATACTGCGGTTGATAAACAGAGGAAGATTAGTTTTCCCGAAGATCATCTATCCCACGATGATTTTCGTCAGGAGTGGTGGTATCTCACCGCGAATTTAGAGACTGATGAGGGAGAACCATTGGGGCTGCAATGGACCCAGTTTCGTGTCGCCCTATCCCCTGAGAAAGCCTCTGAACAAGCCTCTGAAAAAGCCGCTTCACCCACTAGGCTCACAGATTCAGGCTGGGCCAGCAATCACATTTTTATGACCCATGGGGCCGTCACCACTAAAACTTCACACCTTGCCGAAGAGAGATGGTCGAGGCGCCATCCCAGACTGGCCGATGTCTCAAGCAATCCCCTCACCATCAAGATAGATGACTGGCAGTGGACGGGCACAGGTGAAGACTTGTTCCCGGCCAGGCTCAGGGTCGATGCCGAACAATTTAGCTACCAGTTAACCCTGCAAACGAGCGCGCCCTATCAGCTCCAGGGAGAGCAAGGCTACAGCATCAAGAGTGCCGACGCCTCGGTGGCCTCCCATTATTACAGCCAGCCTTTTATCCGAGTGTCGGGCACTGTGACTATCGACGGAGAACATCATAGCGTCAACGGCGATGCCTGGTTAGACCGCGAGTGGAGCTCGCAGTTTCTCAACAAGACGCAAGCTGGCTGGGACTGGTTTGCCCTTAGATTAACAGATGGGTCAAGCTTGATGCTGTTCCAACTGAGGGAGCAAGATAAACCTAGCTTCTATAGCGGCCGCAGAATGTTTGCCGATGGCAGCGGCCGTAATATAGCCGCCAAAGATATCCAGCTGCAAGTAGCGAACTGGCATGAAATAGACTCAGTTTACTACCCTGTTGCGTGGAATATTTCGATACCCTCTGAAAGTATTGATATTCGCACCCAGGCGCTCAATCCCGATGCAAGAGTCCCTTTAACTATCAGCTATTGGGAGGGGCCTGTCATTGTCTCAGGGAGTCATAAAGGTGAGGGCTATATGGAACTGACGGGATATGATCACTAGGGCTTAGATAGCTTTGGCCGTAACCAATACTAATACTAATAAATTGAAAACCATGAACGTCATTAACAAGCCGCTGTTTAATATGATTTTACATCAATATCACTCGCCGAATATTGCTTAAAATGTTTAGGGACCACTCTGCCAATGAGTGATAGTTGAGGCCGCTGAGCAGAAAGACGATATCGAGTGGGATAAGGCACGATGCAATGCCGACTTACCTCAAGCGTGGCCAATCCATCGTGCATACTTTTTTGGCTATGTTCCATAACATTGTTGTCCTCCATATGCTGCGATCAATATTCGGCGTTTATCTAGCTTTGCGTTACTTTCTTTAAACCAAGCGAGATAATGCGATAAGTACTTTGTGGCTACTCC
>NZ_JABSSM010000047.1 GCF_013214165.1 Shewanella sp.
TCGTCTGTTGAGATCTCAGCTGGCGCATAGCGAGTTGCCTGGATTTTTATCTCTGGCTCAAGCCGTGTGTCGTGTTTAGGCAAGTCCTTGCTGAGCTTGTTTACTGAGATCTCAGCTGGCGCATAGCGAGTTGCCAGGGTTTTTATCTCTGGTTCAAGCCTTGGGTCGTGTTTAGGCAAGTCCTTGCTGAGCTTGTTTACTGAGATCTCAGCTGGCGCATAGCGAGTTGTCTGGGTTTTTATCTCTGGCTCAAGCCCTGTATCGTGTTTAAGGACAGCTTCGTTGGGCTTGTTTGTTGATTGTTTAGGCGGAGTGCTGTCTAACTGAGAGTCTTGTTCTAGAGTGCTATCTTGCTTCACTTGTCTGCTAGGGCGAATAACCTGTGGCTCTGCTTGATTCTCTTGGGGGGCGGCAAGACTTACGCCCGAGTTAACGTTGACAGACTCAGGTTGCATGGCTCGTTCAAACTGTCTTATCACATCCTCTTTCGCGGCTTTTCGTGGCAGCAGGGTGTTTAGCTCAAGATGACACTCGTTAGGCTTTAGGATCTCTTTTGGGGTTAACAAGGGAGCTCTCCTATGGACATGATGCGATGATCTTCTTGTTCCATTTCCTCTTGATATTGGGCCAAGTACTCTCGCTCTATGTCATCTTGTTGCTGCAATAGTTTGAATTTTTCTGTGGCTTTATTGGCTAGTAATGCGGCCTTGTGACGCTGTTTTAATGTGTCTTGTTCACTGTTTCGTTGAAGCTCTATTTCAGCCACCTCTTGTTCCAGAGTGGCCTCTTTATCATGTAAAATTGCGATATGTTGTTGCAGCTGTTCGAGCTCTTTTAGCTTGAGGAATGACTCTTTTGCCTGGGCAAACAGCCGCACCTCTTCCTGTTTACGCCAGACTCGATAATCACAGGCTGCGAGATTGGCTTGATTCAAGTGAGCATTGGCCTGTGCGAGTATCTGTTGCTGCTTTTGCAGTGAATGTTCGGCGCGATCGGCCTTAATCTGCTTTATTTTAACTAGCTGTGAGATCATGATTGGGTCAACTGAGTCATTTGACTGATGGCCTCATTAAGGTCGCTTGGTTCTTCAGAACCTTGGCGTAAGAAGGCGTTGATATTATCTTGCTGGGCGATGGCTTTATCGGCCAAAGGATCCGAACCTGGCTGATATTCACCTATTTTAAGCAGCAGCTCTACTTCTTCGTATTTGGCCATTAACTCTCTCAATGCCCCCGCCGATGTCTTCTGTTCAGCTGTGACTATGTTGTTCATCACCCGGCTGGTTGAGCGTAGGATATCGATCGCAGGATAATGATTCGCAGCCGCAAGCTTGCGGGAGAGAATAATATGCCCGTCTAAAATTGAGCGAGTCTCGTCGGCAACAGGCTCGGTCATATCATCACCCTCAACCAGCACGGTATACAGGGCCGTGATCGAGCCTTTATCGGATTGACCCGAACGTTCCATTAACTTAGGTAGCTCGGCAAATACCGAAGGCGGATAACCCCGGCGTGTCGGGGGCTCACCGGATGCTAAGCCTATTTCTCTCTGGGCTCTGGCGAAACGTGTCACCGAATCCATCAGGAGTAAGACGCTCTTGCCCTGATCGCGAAAATACTCGGCAATTGACGTCGCAACGAACGCGGCCTTGGCTCGCTCCATGGCGGGTCTATCGGAGGTGGCCACCACCAATACCGAACGTTTAAGCCCTTCTTCACCGAGATCTGACTCGATGAACTCTCTGACTTCCCGGCCACGCTCGCCGATAAGGGCGAGCACTATGACATCGACGTCGGCAGAACGGATCATCTTGGCGAGTAAGGTACTTTTTCCTCCGCCAGCGCCGGCGAAAATACCCAAGCGTTGGCCTTCTCCACAGGTGAGTAGCCCATCAATGGCCCTGACTCCCAGAGAGATGGGTCTAGTGATCAACTTGCGGCTCATTGGCGGTGGAGCTTCTTGATACACAGGATAATACTGGGTCGACTCATGCACATGATTACCTGAGAGGGGGCGCCCCAGCCCATCGAGTACTTGACCTAGTAGGTGCTCGCCAACGGCGACCTGATGTGTCTTGCCAGTTGGGCTCACTTCGGTGTTTGATGAGATCCCTTGCATATCACCAAATGGCGTCAATAAGGCATGATGCTGTTGAAATCCGACAACTTCTGCTAGCAATGATAGGGATTGGTCTGGATTCTTAAGCTCACAGAGTTCACCCACGCGAACGCCAGGCACCACGGCTTTAATTATGGTGCCGGTAACTTGAGTTACCCTGCCGCGGATCTGAATCAGCCTGCCTTTATCTGCGGCCTGCTTAATCGTTTCTGGGATGTAGCTCAGATCAACCTTGAGTGAAGTAGAGTCGGTATTCATAGGCTGAGATCATAGGCTGGCATGTCAAAAACATATATCAAATTTGGCCAGTAAGTTTGTAGAAAACGTCTAAATCTCGGCTCTGGTGCCAAATACTAGGTTGCAGCGCATGGCTGAGGTCTGGGACAATCCAGATAGTCAAATTCGACTAAATCTTAAAAAAATGCGCCTAATTGTAAAAC
Organism: Shewanella sp.; assembly: GCF_013214165.1. Classification (GTDB taxonomy): domain Bacteria; phylum Pseudomonadota; class Gammaproteobacteria; order Enterobacterales; family Shewanellaceae; genus Shewanella. The sequence continues at coordinate 2,559 of NZ_JABSSM010000047.1, forward strand.
ATAAACATAAATAATTTATCTAGTATTTAACTCGTACTCACTTGATTGATTTTTAAGGATAGAGAATATGAGAGTAAATACTGGGATCCCAACAGTCAGTAACCTAGCTCCTCAACAAGTAGAAGCAGGGGCTAAAGCATCACAGCCACTTGCTAAGGTCACGATTCAGGATGCGACTGGACAATCTCTTGCGTCAGCATTACAGAGCTCGCTAGGTGTTGCATTTGGTGGCGATAATACCATTCGTCACATGGCACACTTGATATCGACTCAGCCTCAGGGAGAGGCTAGAGTGCTCGTGACGGGTGTCGGCGACAGGCAAGCCAGCATTAAGGTGTATGACTATGGTGTGACCCAAGTTGAGCTCAATCGACCGCCAATAACCAGCCTAGTGCTGAGTGGCGGTGGCGCGAAAGGAGCGGCCTATCCAGGTGCGATCGCGGCCCTTGGCGAACACAAGTTACTCGAGGGCATTAAATCTATGTCGGGGTCTTCAGCCGGTGGTATTACCGCTGCCTTGCTCGCATCGGGCATGGATGTGGTTAGCTTTAAGCGGCTCTCTGATGAGATGGACCTTATTTCGTTACTCGACAGTAGTAATAAGGATATGAAGTTATTACAGACTTTCTCCAGTGAGTTAGGGCAAACAGCCAAGAATATTTTACCGGAAAAATTGGGTAGTTTTACTCAGCTAGTCATGAATGTATTACCGCGTATCGGCTCCGATGCCCAGCCGTTAGAACAGGTGTTACGGGATGAGTCGCGTAAAGCTGTGCTGACTCAGATTGATTCTCATCCTGAAGCCTTAGCCTATTCCGCAGTCAAGGGGGTGAAGCAGTCCTTGACTGAGGGAGGCGACGTGACTTTCAGGGACCTGGTGACGTTAAACCGGCATATACCTGAGATTAAAACCCTCAATATTACCGGCACCGCGATGTTTAAGGGGCGTCCGCAATTAGCGGTATTTAATGCCAGTACTGCACCGGATATGGGGATTGCCAGGGCTGCCCATATTTCTGGATCTTTCCCTGTGGTATTTAGTCAGGTTGAATATCAGATGCCCCTATTTAAGGGGGAAGAAGCGAGGGGGGAGTATACCTACTTCCAGGATGGAGGCGTGATGCTCAATGTGCCGGTTCCCGAGCTTATCGACCCACAATTTTCCTCGAGCTCAATTCCTCAAGGGGAAAATTTAATCTTGAAATTTCAAGGTGGAAAGATGGCTCAGAAGGGGAGTGCGGGGGCAGCCATAAAAGATTGGGTTGTCGGAGCGCCCAATATCGCCAGGCGCGCATTACAAAATAGAGGCTTGAAGGACTTTTCTGAACAGACTGTCGTGGTGCCATTAAAAACAGAGAAAGGAGACTTTTCGGATACCTTCAAGGGAACGCTGAACTTCTCCATGAGAAATGAGATAAAGAATCATCTCCAGCAGGCCTTGTTCAATGCCGTTAATGCACATATTGAGACTAAAAATTCCGCCAGGGAGCAGTTTGTCTTTGACACTACCGATGCGGCATTACTGGCTCTGGACGATGAGAGTCTAGCTGATTTTAGTGGGCAGCAGGCTGAATTGGGGGCCCCTGTTATCGCATTTAAAGCCGATTCTAAGGCGGCGCTTGCGCTATTGACTGTTGGTGTGCAAGCGGCCAATGACGCTAATGACGCATTAAGGTTTACCCCCAGTATCGAATTGGCTCTAGCTAAACTGGATGAGTTAGCCGATAGCGAGGCGAAAATAGACTGGATGGCTGCTCAGTTAAATCGGAGTGATAACAAGGATTGGCAACAGCTGTTAAATGCAACTAATTTACTAAAAGATACTGATTCTACAGTATTGCATGCCGCTTATGCCGAGACCCATAAACGAGATGTGATCGTTATTGCCAGCACCATTATTAGGGAACAGATCTATCCCTCTTTATATAAGCATGGGCAAACGGATGGCAATATTGCCTTGTTGAGGCGCGCCGAGCATAACCTCAACCGAGCCACGACTAAGGAACAGGTGAATGCCACTCTGGATGACATCATCAGCAATTATGAGGCTCGACATATTTCGTTTACCAAGCCTCTAAACTCTACCACCATAGAAATGGCTAAGTCGGCAAAATTATAGGGAGCAAGGAAGATGATAAAAGCATGGTTAGCACAGCTGGGGATAGCGAGGTGCGATGAGTCGCAAGAGGCTTTTATCCTCTCGGTAGTCGATGGTCCGGAGATCATTGTAGAGCGAGAGGTCGGTGCCTGGTTAATGGCTGCAAGGGTCGGCCCTTGTCCAAGTGATCTGAGTCAAGGCACGTGGTTGGTGTTACTTCAAATCAATGGCCCCTTTTCTCCTATGTTGCCTTTTCATATCACCACGGATACTCGCGGTGAAATATTACTCTGGGTTCGCTTACTCGAGTCAGAGATAGATATAGCACTGCTCACTCGTCGCTATGAGGCCTTGCAAGAATATTATGCGTATCTGCATGGCTTGCTTTATAAGGATAAGCCGCAAAATGTCCCTAATGTACCCAGGATGGCCAGTGGTGCAATGCAATTTGTATAGGCTTCACTGGGTAGCGTAAGCTCGGACTGAGTGAAAGTCGTGGGTTTTCAATCCTCATGTTGCTGAGAGTCGACCAAGGAGGACGTCTTAATCTGACGTGCATGGTCTAAGGCCCTGCACGTCACCGCCGCAGGCGATAGATAACCATGAAGGGTCGATTACCTTCAATCCACCAAACAAAAACAAAAATAAAGCCAAACGAACCCAACAGACTCCCAAGTCGAAGAAATACACTGCTTACTCTTTGCTTGTAAGAACAGGTATCGATGCGGCTGCGAGCTGCAATGCCAGGGTGAGGCTTCACTTATAAGCCCTGCGAACGAAGGACTGGCTGAATATGAGCTGTTAATTATGCCGGTAGGTATAAGAAGCCGGGTAACGACAAAATAACGACGGATTTTGGCATCGCTCTTTTACATCATTTTTTACACTTCTACCCTCAATAATTCTCAGAGTTTATTCTATGCCCGGCATCAATACAGGCACGATAGCTGCCGATCTTACCCGCAATGTATTAGCGCAAAACTCGGCTAATGGCACTCTTGGCACAGCAATCAGTTCAGGCAATTATCGTGGCGATATTGTCAAGTTGGTGCCCGATGCTAAATCTTTGCTCGATGCCGCCGAAGAACTGACATTTAAGGCTTCTGAGTTCGTTGAGAAAGATATCAGTAAGCGAAAAATTCAGGACGATTACGGCACGGTTTCTGAGATCCATGCTCTCGTCGAGGAGTACCTGAAGAAGGTTCCCGATCTGGATAAACAGCAGAAACTCAAAGATTTTGTCAGCAATCTAAGCAAACAGAATGTGACAGTTGCTCACCAGCTACAGGCTTATCTAGGCAGTTATTCGGGTGATGCCAGCGAGCAGTTCGTTGCCCTGAGTGAAGCAAAAAGTCAGTTAACCGGCAAGCCAGAGGCTAAGGCCTTGTTGGCTTTGATCCATATCAGCCTAGCTAAGATGGCTAAGGAACAGGGGCCGCAGATAAGAGCCGGCTTAAATGTTTATGACGCCGCCTTAACGCTGAGTGCAGATAAAGACATAGGTGATCTACAGGGCTTGCGTGACTTCTATCGTGATTCTGTGCTGGATTATTCGGGGTTAGGTGATGCCTTCGAAAAAGTGCTGACACGCTTTGGCGATAAGAAGGCCACCGAAGCTATTGGCTTCCTGCTCAAGGGATTGGGCGCCGATCTTCAGGTACAAGGCTCATCGATAGATAAGAGTAAGTTGCAGCAGATCATGAATGACATTAAAAAGTTAAAAGTGATCAATGGCCTACATGAACAAGTCGCTCTGCTCTTCGAGCGAGTCAAGATTGTACCGGCGGCATAGGCAAGATGACTTACAAGATAACCGACTTCTTGAGCGATCTTATCTATCTGGTGGAGCTGAGGTGGGTGGGAGCGGATCAAATTTTGGGTCTGGCAGATAAAGTTGGTCTGGTCGACATCTCACAGAAAATCTCATTTTTTCGCGAATTAAAGAAGCTGATACGGTTAATTCCTCAAGAGATTTTTGCCGATGAAGAGCAACGTCAAAATATGATTAACGCGGCACAACAAGCTCAAGACCGAGCCATTGAAGAGGAAGAGGATATGTTAGATGGATTGGATTAATAGTGCGGTCGATGAGTTCTGCCGTATATCCGGTGCGGTCTCTGACTTTTCGGCATCGGCAATCGTGCAACTCTCTTTCGAGCAGAGGGGGCTATTGAATATCGAAGTGGTACAGGAACACCTGGTGCTATTTTTGATCCGTGATCTCGATTGGCATCATCGCAGCGAGGCACAAGTTAAGGCCCTGAGTTTGTGCCATATCGGTCAAGGTTGGCCCTATCTGGTAAGAAGCGGCATGCTAGGTCAGGAGTCTCTGGTCTTGTCGGCGACTATTCCCGCCACAGATGTGACCTTGTCCATGATAGAGCAAGCATTCGGCTTGTTGAGCCGTCTACACGATGAGATCGAAGCGAGATGAGCAAGGTTACGGCCGCCAATATAGGCATAGAACACCTCAGCTTTCATTCGAATGAGGAGTTAGAACATCCGTTTCCTGCACGCTTTAGCTTGCCACCCGACGGGGAGGCGGTCCCCTCTCATCTGGACAAGCTCTATGAACTGTCACCGGCTGAGCGCACCTTAACATCTCTATCTAACCCAAAAATCAGCGATATGAGCCTGCTGAGACCGAAACAGTACCAGCAGACGCTTAACGAGATCACCGAGAAACTCGAGGGGCTAGCCAGCGAGTTAAATTCTGATGACTTGCAAGAGGCGCTAGCCCTCATGAAGCAGACTCGGCTAGATCAAGACTATCTGTCGCTTGCCTTCCACCTATTGCTGAGAGTGTGAAGTGTCGGCATTAAATCAATCCCAGATAGAAGTCCTGCACCTGCACGGGTGTTTACAGATGCAATACCAGCATCCTAAGAAGGCTGTGGTCTTGCTTAAAACGCTGGTCTTGTGTGCCCCAGAGTTTACCCCTGCCCAATACTCCTTGGCATTAGCGTGTCTGGAGGCTGAGGAATATGAATCAGCGGTCCAATGGTGCCATACATTACTCGTTGCAAGTAAAGACTCAGATAAGGCTGCCTTGTTTCTTTGTCTGAGTCGCGCCTATTGGCGCTTAGATAAAGCCATAGAGGCGAGAGAAGCCTATGGCGCATATATCGATATGAATGCAAACAGTCAGACTGAACAATTAAGCGGTACTCAATGAACAATTTAATGTATGTGTTGAACAAGGTCGGTCAGCGCAAAGATATCATGTTGGCGGTGTTACTCCTTGGGGTCATCTTTATGATGATTCTGCCGCTGCCTACTGCACTGGTGGATGTCTTGATTGGCATCAATATCACCATTGCCGTCGTCCTGCTGATGTTGGCTATCTATATCAAGTCACCGCTGGAGTTCTCGGCCTTTCCTGTGGTGCTGCTGATCACGACGATCTTCAGGCTGTCGTTATCGATCACCACCACGCGACTCATTCTGCTGCAAGCCGATGCGGGTCAGATTGTTTATACCTTCGGTAACTTCGTGGTCGGCGGCAATCTGATTGTGGGCCTGGTTATCTTCTTGATCATCACCATAGTGCAATTTCTGGTGATCACTAAGGGATCGGAGCGTGTCGCCGAAGTGAGCGCTCGTTTCTCTCTCGATGCCATGCCGGGTAAGCAGATGAGTATCGATGGCGACATGCGCGCGGGTGTTATCGATGTCAATGAGGCCAGAGAGCGTCGTTCCGTGATCGAGAGAGAGAGTCAGATGTATGGCTCCATGGACGGTGCGATGAAATTTGTTAAGGGAGATGCCATCGCAGGTTTAGTGATCATCTTCGTCAACATTCTTGGCGGGGTGACCATAGGCATCACCCAGAAGGGCATGTCGGCGGCCGATGCGTTGCAGCTATTTTCCGTATTAACCATAGGCGATGGCCTGGTCTCTCAGATCCCGGCCCTGCTTATTGCCATCACGGCTGGCATGATAGTCACCCGTGTCGATAATGACAATGCATCGGATATGGGGTCCGAGATTGGCGATCAAGTCACGGCGCAGCCCAGGGCCCTGATGATCGGTGGTGCCCTGTTAGTGCTATTTGCATTTATTCCGGGTTTCCCCACTGTAACCTTTATTATTCTAGCCTTGATCGTGGGCGGTGGCGGCGCCTTAATCGACTTTAACAATAAAAAACAATTGGTTAATCAATCCGATGATCTGCCAGCCTTCTTAGCCAATGGTGCCGGCGCGCCGGCGGCTAAGTCAAAAAATGCGCCGAGTAAAAACAATGGTAATAAGCTAGGCAACCAAGAAGAGTTTGCCTTAACTGTGCCCTTGATGATCGACATAGATGCCAGCTTACAATCACATCTCGAGGCCATCTCCCTCAATGATGAACTCGTCAGGGTGAGAAGGGCCCTCTATCTGGATCTCGGCGTGCCATTTCCCGGTATCCACCTACGTTTTAACGCTAGCTTGAGTAATCAAGAATATGTGATCCATCTGCAGGAAGTCCCCGTAGCCAGGGGGCGCATCGTCAGAGAAAAGTTGCTGGTGACCGAAGGTTCGGAGCAACTTGAGCTCCTGAATATAGATTACGACAGGGATGAAAATTTTCTGCCAAGTATCGATACCATCTGGGTCAAGGAAAGTAAGTTGGCTACCTTAGAGAAGTCCCGTATCGGCTTCCTTACCCCAGATAGGATCTTAACTTACCATCTGTCCCATGTGCTTAAAGAGTACGCCGAAGATTTTGTCGGCATTCAGGAGGCGCGCTATCTGCTGGAAGAGATGGAGGCGAGTTATGGTGATCTGGTTAAGGAAGCGCAACGTATGGTGCCGCTGCAGAAGATGACTGAGATCCTGCAGCGACTGGTGTCGGAAGATATCTCCATCAGAAACCTGCGCACCATACTCGAGGCGATGGTGGAGTGGGGCCAGAAAGAGAAAGATGTGGTGCAGTTGACCGAGTATATACGCACCAGCCTCAAACGTTATATCTGCTACAAGTATTCCAATGGTCAGAATGTGTTACCGGCATATTTACTCGATCAGCAATTGGAGGAGACCATACGAAATGGTGTGCGTCAGACCTCGGCAGGAAGCTACCTCGCCTTAGATCCGTCTGTCACACAGGAGTTTCTTGCCAACGTTAAGCAGACCGTGGGCGACCTAAGTAAGATGAACAATAAGCCGGTGATGGTGGTGTCCATGGATATACGTCGTTATGTGCGTAAATTGATCGAAGCGGATTACTACGACCTGCCTGTACTCTCGTTCCAAGAGCTGACTCAGCAGATCAATATTCAGCCTTTAGGCCGGGTGGGAATGTGAGTAAGCATCATGACCGCCTGAGTCAGTATTTTATCAAACAAGGCTATCGAGTCGCGCCTTATTATTGGCAACAAACTGACATAGAGCTAGGAACGGCCATCGAACTGGACCAAGCCCTACTCGTTTATCGTGTCGAGTCGGAGCATCAGCGAATCCTCATCGTCAAATTCAGCCGAAAAAATCCCAAAGTCTGCCTGAGTAGTCCCTTTAAGCCTCTGTATATATTGGCAGAGGCTGCTATCCAAGTGTTCGGTAAAGCATATCGGCTGGAAGGCGAGGTGGATGTATTTCGGGGGAGTCGCCTCAGTAATAAGAGGTTGGCACGCTATTACCAATATACGGGGGCTAAGCTGGATATTGACACCGGGCAATACTCGCTTCTGTTAGCCAACCTGAGGAATATTCACTGAGCTGGCTGCCAGATTTTCACAAAATGATAATTTTACGCCTCTGAGTTACAGCCTTAAAAAGATTAACATTTTACTATGGAGAACATATGGCAGATGCTGAAAACAACCCACTAGTGGCTACTATCGCCGAGGCACAGAAGGCGATAGAGAATGCCGAGCAAAGAAGTGAATTAGTGAGCGAGATGCTGGCAGGATTAGGGGTGAGTCATCTCGCCGCGAGTGCCATCTTTGATAATCAGGCCATGGATCCAGAGCTGACGCAACAGGCGGAGAAAGACTTGCTTCATGAGGTGCATCGTCAGCGACGGGCCGCATTGACAGCCAATCCCACACTGGGTGTCAAGGACAGCAAGAAGCGTAGACCGACCATGATGCGTGGCATGATGATTTAACTAAGGAATGAAAGTATGGCGATAGGTTCCATAAGTAATACTCCGGCAGAGATAGTTTCTCGGGTTCGAGAGGCGTCACAAGGCCAAAACTTAGTCGATTTGAGAGCGTTTGCTTCTAAGATACAAGAGAAGGTACGTGATGCTAAAAATCTTGAGGGTAATAGCATCTGGTCAACGGCTAACGAAAGCATTTTTACGCCTAAATCGGGTAAAGATCTGACTTCCGAGCAGCAATTGAGTGACTTTCAGCGCTTCTGGAGCCTAGTGGCCAATCAGCTAGCCTCAACGGGCCAAGATCCGCAAGATTTGTTAAAAACCGATGGCAACTTGTTTATCAGGTTGAATACAGATCTCGAGGCCTTGTTTGCTAAAGTCCCTTCGGGTCAGACATTTGATGTTGCGGATATGAAGCATCTTGCCCTGTTATCGGTATTTTCTGAGCGATTAGACAGTCCCATTTTAGTCACATATCAAGATAGGTTGTTTGCCAACCAAGCCAAACGTGACACCGCGCAGAAAGAGCTGAAAGGCTTGTCAAATGAACTGAAAATTTATGGCACCATTCAGAGTAAATTGCATACGGCGCTGGCTAAAGGTACGCAATACAGTTCCACGGAACCACTCATTTACGATGACTTTGGCTTCGATAATGATGCCGATTACAAGGCATCTTCCATCTATGAAAAACTGAAAAATATCACCGGTAAGACGGGTGACCCCATATCGAGTAAAGCGTTTTTAATGGCGATAGGGCTCACGCCTGAAGATGACTATTCGGGGGATGACTTCAAGGAGAAGCTAGCGAGTCTGGGCACTGCCATCTCAGATAAATCTAAGCTGATTAATGATGATGTCAGCCTTAAGACCACAGAACTGAATCAAATCTCATCGACCTACAACAGCACCGTCGAGGCGATAAATCGATTCGTGCAGAAATATCACAGTGTGATGCAGGACATATTGCGTCAAATTTAGGATCCATCATGACAGAACAAACTCAAACACAAGATAGCAATTACGAAGATGAGCTGCTCTCATTTTTGGAAGATGGCGGCACCATGGGGATGTTACGTAATATTCCCGATGATGCCATAGAGCAGATGTATGCGGTTGCCTTTAATTACTATGAGTCGGCTAAATATGATGAGGCCCATAAGATATTTCAGCTCTTATGTACCTTAGATCATTATCAGGTGCGCTTCTTCATGGGGTTGGGAGCCTGCCGTCAGGAGATGAAGCAGTATGAGTTAGCCGTGGATGCGTACAGTTTTGCCACCTTGATTGATGTTAATGACCCTAGGGCCCCCTTCCATGCTGGTGAGTGTCACCTAGCGTTGGGGAATAGGGAGGCGGCCGAGAGTGGCTTTTATACCGCCAGTCATTTGGCAAAGAAACAGCCTGCTTACTCCGAGCTGGCGCAGCGAGCCAATGCAATGCGGGAAGAAATCACTAGACCAGGAGCGACATAATGACTCAGATCACGTTAACGAATCCGTTAGCCCAGAGTGCTGCACTCTTGGATGCGGATCAAGAAATCACCCCTGCTAGATTGGGGAAAAAGCAGCAACTGGACATTAGGGTAAGTAGAAATACTGAGGCGCAAGCGTCTGTAGGCACCAATAAGCAGGGGGTCATGCTGGATAAACCCAACCCACTGACGAATATTGCATCCCTTGCTAGCGCCGAGAAAACCTTTAATGAACTGAGTCAGCTCATTAATAGTAATCGCAATTCCGTTCAGGATTCAATGGATAAAACTGGTGATATATTTACCCAATTTTTAACCTCTGCATTTCAAAAGGGAACGGGTCTAGCTAAAGGACCGGCTAAAGGTGTCGAATATGGTATCGGCAGTGCGTTTATTGCTCTGTCGGCATCCTCGGTGGCTGATTTTGATATTGAGTTAGCCAAGACGATCACAGAACTTGAACGGGCGCAGAACAAGTTAAAAACCGAAGAGATAAAGCGCGCACGTTCCGAGAATGAAGTGCAGATGAAAGATAACCAATCCAAGATAAAAGAATCTGAAGAGGCGGCTCATGAGGCTAAAAAGTCAGGGCTTTTCACTAAGATTTTTGGCTATATCAGCGCTGCCATATCGATCGTTATCGGTACAATTATGATAGCGACAGGCATAGGGGCTGTAGCTGGTGCTGCCATGATTATCGGCGGCGTATTGGGTATCGTCTCACAGGTATTACAAGAACCTGCAGTGCAGAGTGCACTAAAAGATGCCGGCATTAATGTCGAAGCATTTCAACACGTGATGATGGCACTAGAGATTATTTCGGCTGTGGTAAGTACCGTGGCTTCGTTTGGTGGCGCTGCCGCAGGTAAAGCCGCTCAGCTGGCGGGGAAAATAAGTAGCAAGATGTCATCCGGGCTGATAAAAATCGCGGATAAGTTCGATAATATAAATGCGTTAGGCACATCAATTAACAAATTTGGTACTGCTGCTACCAAGGTCAGAACCGTCTCTAGTATCACCGAATCCAGTGCCAATGTGGTTCAAGGTACAGCGAGTACGTTCAATACTGGTTTTCAGGCCAATGCCATAGGTAAACAGGCCGAGACTCAAGATAGTAGAGCCGAGGTATTAGCCATACGAGCCGTGATCGATCGCCTCAAGGAGGAAATCAGTCGCATGAATCAGGAGTTTCAGGAGGTGATGCAAAGGATCATGGAGATGATTAATGCCAATGGTGACTCTATGAAAGAAATCTTAAGCCGTCCAGCGGCGGTATAGGAGAATATTATGAACTTAGTAATACAAAGTGGTACCACGACTCTAACGTCTGTGGACGATGTCAATTCGGTTAATCGGGTGAGCAGCCAGAAGACGACACAAGCGGCGGCAACAAGCTCAGAGTTAATCATTATTAAACAGGGTAACCGAGCCGTGTTAGAGCTGCCCTTACAAGCTTTAGATCCAATCCAGACTGCTAAGCTAACACAGCTGCTAGAGTCGGTTAATTCTACGGCGTTTAACAATAATATAGGGACTGCAGTCGACTCGGTGCAGAAGGAGTTAAGCGCGTTCCTGGCGACGATGGGGATGAGCGGTAACTCAGAGATAAAGGCTTCGAACAAGGGCCCACTAGCGGATCTTTTCGAACTGATGATCTTACTGTTTCAACTTGCGAAAGATAACCGTGAATTAAATATTGCTCAGCGTGATATCGCCACTACGGCATCTGTTGCATCGATAAGAGCCCAGGCGAGCGAGTTAAGAAGTGCGAAGGGAGCTCTGATTGCCATGGCAGTGGTGAGTGGCGTACTCGCAGTAACGAGTGCTGTGATGGCGGTGAAGTCGACGTCAACAAGTACCCAGCACCTCAGAGAAAGCAGTAAGGTGAATAGTCAGCTTGGCCAACAACAAAAATTTAAAGATACCTTGAATAGCCTACATGATGAGGGTAAACATGTGTCCTCAGCCCTTCGTGGTACTGATGCTGATATCGGTAAGCTGACTCGACAAAACTTTGAAATTGATACCTTACTCAGGACGCGAGATTCAAGTGCTCAAGCCCGTAATACTGTCTTGCAAGGAGTCGGTCAGATATCGAATAATATCGGCAATGTTTACCAAACGGGTGCTCAGGCCTCTCAGAAAGAGGAAGAAGCGGAAGGGACTCTGGCTCAGGCTGAGAAGCAGAAAGCGGATGATCGTATTGGCTATGATGATAATTTCTTAAAAGAAGTGCGTGATCTCTTGCGTGCCATTGGCGAAAGTTATAATCAAGCTTGGAAAGCGGCGTCAATTCCAGCCTAGTCATTGAGCTGATAGGAAAAGTGGTGAATTGATTCACCACTTTTTTTTGCCCAGCGAAGCGGAATTATACCATTCCGGCGCAGTATCCTCGGCCCGAGTGAAAGTCGTGGGTATTCACCCCTCATGTTGCTGAGAGTCGACCAAGGAGGACGTCTAAGACCCTAGACGGCACCGCCGCAGGCGATAGATAACCATGAAGCTTCGATTACCTTCAATCCACCAAACGAAAATAAACAACGCCCAATGAATCCAATAGACTAACCAAGTCGAAGAAACACACTGCTTACTCTTTGCTTGTAAGAACAGGTGCAGATGCGGCTGCGAGCTTCCAAAACAAGGTGAGGTATCACGAAGTGATACTCTCCGAACGAGAGATAGGGATATCGAACTGGCCGTTAAACATGGACGTTGTTTGTTTTGGCATTTCCACCATGACCAACAGGGATGTAGGGAATGCCATAATGATACCGGGAGTATCATTGGCCCGTGGCGGTCAGATGTTTTGGCAGAGGCTATAGGGACGTCTCTTATAAAATCAAGAGCCGGCGTCTCGTAGAACTTTCTCGCAGTAAAAAGTGCCCATGCTTCGCCGGCTAGGCTATAAATTACAAATGAAGGTAAAGGTTAACACTCACTCCCCAATACCCATTCAGCCAAAAGCTAAACACAAAAAATATAACGAGTCTTCATTCGAAGGCTAGCAAGTTTTTGGGCAAAAACGAGTTTCAAGTTCAACCTTGTAGTGAACAGTAAGATCTAATCGAAGAAGTAAATAACCCAGTGTAGATGCGGCTGCGAGCTGAAACGTGTTCAGCGGTCAGGCGAGTCTTATTAACCTGTCTCTTAAGGATTTGCTTGAACTTGCATCTGATGCTGGATTGAATAACTCATCGATTTTCTGCTGTGGTACGTGGGAAAACCTGTCGATAAGCAAGTGGCGCAACCTCTGCGCCGACTGCTGTTTCGAGACGGAGGGACTCGCTTGAGAAATTAAGCCAATATTTTTTTCTTTAAACGATACCGTGGAGGCCTTAGTTCCTGCTGCTTGAGCCTCTCGTGCTTGGTAGAGCAAACCTTGCTTGCCACCGATATTATTAGCCATCATATCTATACCTTGATCCCACTGATTTTAGCCAAGCTAGGTTGCTCTAGCTCTGACTCAGGTGCTTGGATATTCAAGAGCTCCCCCCATCTTTCTGCTTGTGAGACTTGCTCGGCCAATACGGTTTCAAACTGAGAAAAATCGAGATCATCGACATCGATATGTTGGTAGAGGCAAAGTTGCTGCTCTTCTAAATTCATGCCGAATACGAGTCTGTGGTCACTCCAATGATAATTAAATGCGAGTAAAGAGCGCAGGATCGCATCATCTAGGTTAGCGGATTCGGTGATTTGGGCTTCGAAAACTAATAGGCCTTTTTCTGCCAGATAGATGATGTGGACAACAAGCTTGTCATCGAATGAGAGGCTGATTGAGTCATGTTTCAATGCCAGATTTTTCAGACCTATACTGTCACCAAAATCTTGTAAAATGGAATTAATTTTTAGCGATACATCCATACTTAAGTCCTGTAAAGGCAAGGGGTTACTGAGCGATAATTGCTCCAGTTTATCAATATGTAAGTCAAACAATTGTTGTAATTCGCTGTGATTTTTTAGCTGGCGGTCGTGATGCTGCTCTTGGGCTATTAGCTCGCATGCCGCGTGTTACCATCCCTCAAAGCGATAGATAGATGCTAATGGCTAAGGGAATAATGAAGTTTACACCGATATCCATGGCACTCATTGGTGCCAGCCTGCTTAGTGCCTGCGTCGAGGTGAGTGTGACCCGAGTGTTACAACCTATTACTACGGCGAATCGAGTAGACAAAAATTCAGCAACGGGGGCCATTGTGAGCGGTTGGGTCTCGGTCGCGCATCATGTCCCCGCTCATACATCTAAGTTGACTGTCAGCCTATATATGAAATATGAGGGACAGCAATTTGTTGTCGCTAAACAGGTTTACCAGAATAGTCATCTGCCGGTTCGTTACTTCTTTGCCGTGGCACCGATTCAATCGGGCCAGGGGCCCATGTTGCTTGAGGCTAAGTTAGAGTTTAATGGCAGACTCAAGGGGCTTGCCAGTTCAGATTATCTCTATCGCTTAGGTACTAGCGAGTTAGATTTAATCTTGGATGAATATTAATCTATCTATTGCAGGAAATGTGAAGCGGGAGTCTGGCATTCTCATATTTAATTTTGCAGGGTTGACATCTATTTTCCTATGTTAGAACTTTTTTTCTTGAAACCTGAAGTGTTATATCGTTAAAAAATAAATATTGAACCTGAGGTGGAGCTAGTACTTGGGTACATATATAATTAATGCCTGTTATCTTCACCTTGTTAGTTATTTTTTTGACGTTTAAATCTGCTTAGTGAAATTAATATCTAGCTTTATTAATATTTCACCTAGAAAGTTTAATCTTGATATAAACTTGATTGTGTTTCATCTGTCTTTATATTCAATTAAATTGATTATAAATTCCTCTCTGATTTTTAAAACCCCTCTAAGTTATCTAAGATTGTTTTGTTTTTGGTGTTAATCTTTCTATTTTTTTCCCTTGTACTAATGGTTTTATGTGGCTAACGACTGTGTTGTATGGCTTTTTTATATTGTTTGTTCTTTAAATGACATCAATCATTGCCAGTCTAATTTAGTGAGAATAAGTGAATATTTCTGATCGTAAAATTTACTGTTATTTAAATATATTATACAAAATGCCGATTTGTAAATGATTTTTGATTTATTCGATCGCGTTAAAATAATTTTTAATCAACTAATTTTACCTGAATGTTAATGATAATAAGCCTTTTCGATCCTACTTGTTGCTCCGGATGGTGGTTTGGTGATAAGTCTTTGCTAAATATTTATTTATTAGTGTGTAACACTATATTTTTAAACGGATTAGGTTAAAAATATATTTAAAATTTGTTTGATGTGTGAATTATTGTCTTCTTTTTTATTAAATATAAGTCTAGAATGCTTCGCTTCGTATTTGGGCCGGTTAAATATCAACCTGCGAAAAGTATAAAAATAACAAAGTAAAATACCCGAAAAATACACTCAACACATGTTGAGTAAACTTATACTTCGCCCATGTTATGCATGTCGAAAAAATACAGAAGCTGTAAAAGGTGTTATGGGGAATCCAATCGAACTTGTTTCTCAAGGTGACTTACAAATAAATACGAGTCTGGTGTGTGATGGTATTACTTCTGGTAGATCAGAAGTTAAAACGATTCAAGACGATGTTTTACTGTATGTCCAAGTGGGATCTATCACTATTCAATCTGCAGATGAAACCTTGACCATTCAAGCCGGTGAAGCGGGTTTCATACGTCGTGGTGAATATCTGTTTGAATACTTTTCCGATGCTAACGCGGGAAAAATTGAGACGATTTCTGTATTTTTTGATACAGATTTTCTTACATCATTCGTTCAGCGTCATGCTGAAATGCTCGCCTCTTTTGTTGCTGTTGGCCAACTATCGAGAGTTATCGCTAAGTTATCAATTAATGAACTCGTGAAGCAGACGCTGGATGGACTGTTTGCGGTGATCGAATTTAAGTTGCCGGGCATCTTGTACAAGCTAAAACTCGAGGAGCTCTTGTTACTGATAGTACATTCCAGCTCCGGCGGAGAGTTATGCCGCTTGTTGCGTCAGCAGGCTAACCGCTCTTCGGATCGTCTGAATGCATTTATGGAAAAGCATTACCTCAAAGAGTGGAAGCTGAGTGAATATGCGAGAGAGTTCGGCGCTAGCCTGACCACGTTTAAAGAGTTATTCCATGAAGTCTTTGGGGTGTCTCCTCGAGCATGGATCACCGAGCGACGCTTGTTATATGCCTATAACCTCTTGTTGAGCAGTGAAACGCGCATCGTCGATATTGCTATCGAGGCTGGATTTTCCAGCCAGTCCTATTTTACTCAGAGTTATCGCCGCCGCTTCGGGATAACCCCGAGTAAGGTGCGTTCAAAGCTGAGTTTGTCTTCAGACTAAAATTTTCAGACGTTTTTTGTAAGTCTGAAACGGATAACGACGATAAAATTGATCATGAATACTATCTGAGGCTGTGTAATGACATGGAAATCGATGAATAAGTCAAAATTTACAGGACGAAAAATTAGTTTAGTGACGGATGATGCATCCGGCTCTATGGCTAACTTGTCTTTGGCCTCATCTGTCGTCAATGTAAGCCACAAGAAATTGGTCGAGAATGGGGTGATGAGTGAGCAGCAGCTACTCTTGCTAAAACGCGTCATCCAGCGGCGTATTCTCGATTGCATCTTGGCCAGTGACTATGTTGACGCCTATGTCGCCTTTGGTATCTCTCTTACTAAGAGTGATTTAAAAATATTCCTGCAAATCAGTGCCGATATTTTCAGACTGAGCCAGAAACGCCAGATGCACGAGCTCTTAGCCGAAATTAATGCTGGTTTACTGCCTAGGTTTAATCTCGGAAATATCGAGATGTTAGCTAAGCTGGTATGCCAATCTTTCGAGTCTTGGTTATTGAAGCAGAATGAACGCCATGATGAGGAATTGTCCGGCGAGTATCAGGCGCTATTGATCTTGAAATCTCAGCTAGAGACTAAAGTAAAGTTTTGGCGCGGCTTAGTGGTCAATGATGTCAATAAAGCCTATTTAGAGGCTCATGTGAGTGAAGCGTGTAACGGGCTAGATCTGTGTGAGTTGCAATTGTCACGACTCAGGCCTTCCATCCAAGCACAGAACGTTTATAGAAAGCAGGTTGTGGATAGTCAACTTTTTAATCTCAAGGAGCTGATTTCACAAGGCGTTAGCCCGCAATCATTGTCCTCTTGCCTAGCCGATTTATCCTCAGGTTTACCAGAGATAACGAGTGTGTTGAATAGGATAAATGATCTGGCTTTAGGCCTGGAAACGGATCACGCCAGCTTAGGTCAATGGTTGATAAACGCTAATTCGATGCCATCCAATACCCTTTTTGAGGTGGATAGATCTAACCGTTACCCGATCAGTCCCCAATGGAAGTTAGTGAACCGATGAAGCTAGAAGCAAAATTAACCGCTCTACTGCTTGCCTTGAGTGAAGACTTGAATCAAGAGGCCTTCGTCGCCGATTCTGATGGACGTTATAGCCTCAGCTTCGATGATGTTTCAGTCGAATTTTATCTGAGTCATGATTGGCTGATCATTGAGAGCGATCTTAACTGTGACCTGTCCCAAGGTTTGAATTACCAACAGGAAAATGCACTGGAAAAAGTCATGCAGCAGGCGCTAGTCAATGTGCGATCCCATGCATCAGTGCTGGCAATCAATGAGATGAAACGTTTGACCCTGGTTCAGCGCGCCTCGGCGGACGTCTTACCCGCTACTTTTATCACTATGGTTAATCATCAAGTGGATATAGCCGAGAGATATCAAGCACTAATGCAGCAGCATACCTTAGCGAGTTCGGGCCATAATCGAGTGTGGTTACCTTGATGAAGTGGACTAAGCTCGCGAGTTACTCACGAGCCTTGTGGGTCATCGGCTTTAGCCTGCTGTCTATGACCGTTTTGGCACAGCCATTGGACTGGGTGGATCGTGATTTTAAATATTACGCCAATAATGATTCATTACGGGATGTCATCACTAACTTTGCGACTAATTATGGTGTCTCAGCGGCAGTCAGCGGGCAAGTCTCAGAGCAGATCAGTGGTCGATTCTCGCCGGATGATCCAGAAGCCTTCTTGAATTACTTAGCCAGCCTGTACAACCTGACCTGGTATTACGATGGCGCCGTCTTATATGTTTATAAGGCGGTGGAGACTCAGTCTAAGTTGATTCAGTTGGATCAGGTGCGGGTTGAGGACCTAAGGGACACCTTAGAGTCTACCGGGATCTGGGAAGAAAGGTTCGGCTGGAGAGCGATAACCGGTAAAGGCAGTGTTTACCTCGCCGGGCCGCCCAGATATGTGCAGCTAGTGACCCAGGTTGCCGAGGTCTTAGAGAAGCATGAACGTCGGCAAGTGGCTAAGAATGATGATTTCTATATCGAGATAATCCCTCTTAAGTATGCCTCTGCCACGGACCGGAGTATCAGTTATCGTGACCAAGAGATCGTCGTGCCCGGTGTGGCCAGCATATTAGAAAATATCCTATCGGGCGTCGATGCCAACATAGTGAGTCAAGACGGAGAAGAGGCCGAGAAAGAAGCTAAGTCTCAAGTGTCGAGCGGTTTTCGTAATGGGGCTAAAGTGCAGGCCGAGCCTGGGTTAAATGCGATTATTATTCGTGATGCCCGCTCCAGGTTGCCGCTTTATCGTCGCCTGATCCAACAGCTGGATAGGCCTCAACGACAAATTGAAATTGGATTGTCGATCATAGATATCAGTGTCAACGAACTCGAACAAATTGGCGTCGACTGGACAGTCGGCATTGAGGCCGGTGATAACCGAGTCATAGATATCAATACCACAGGCGATATTACCGGTAATACCACCCTGGGCAATGGCTTGGATTTTAGCTCTGTATTGGATAAAACCAATCTGAACTACCTGCTGGCTCAAGTGAATCTGCTACAGCAAGAAGGCAGCGGTCAGATCGTGTCTAGGCCTACTCTGCTGACACAGGAGAATGTACAAGCGGTATTGAGTACCAGCGAGACCTTCTACATCCAATTGATCGGTGAGCAGACTCAGTCTTTGGAAAAAGTGACATCGGGGATGGTATTTAAGGTTACCCCCAGGATCGTGGGCGATAGGAATGCTGCCAGGCCAGACATCAGCTTGAGCCTGCAGATTGAAGACGGTTCTCAAATTCCCGACGGCGCCATCAACGGAGTGCCCTCGACCCGTAAAACAGAGATGAGCACCTTAGCCACGGTAAAGCAAGGTCAGAGCCTACTCATAGGTGGCGTGTACCGTGATGAAATCACTCAGAGACTTCGTAAAATCCCCTTGCTGGGTGATATACCTTGGGTGGGCCAACTATTTCGTTCGCAAGCCAACACTAAGAGACGAACGGTACGCTTATTCATCGTAGAGCCCAGAATCATCACTCATGGCCTGGGCAATAATATCGTGGTGGGCAATAACCAAGATTTACGCGGCCAGATGGTGGGGATCGAAGACATCTCAAATCTTAATCAAAGCTTTCGTTCCGCCTTGCGTCTTTATCGCTGTCAAACAACAGAGGAGGCGATCCAACAACAGCAAGGCCTACTCATCGACGGCATGAGTTCACGCCGTCAGGACTGTAAACTGCCCACGGGTGAGATGGGAGCCAGAATCGTGCCTAGTGAGTGTGATGAAGCGGATCTTAGCTGTTTTTTACCAACTGAATAGGTGAACCAGATGACCCAATGGAAAATTAAGCTGCTATCTGGAAGCCATGCCCAGGTCGAATTGCCTCTCAGTATCGGTGAGTTCATTATCGGTAGCGATGAGCAAGATGCCGATATCGTGTTGTCGGACAGGGATATTTATGCCAAACATGTGACCCTAGTCGTTGCCGAGGCGATCACCTTAATTGAGCTTGCCCAAGACTGTCAGATCTTCATTAATAATGAGCAGAAACAAGCTAATTCAAGTTTGGTCTTGGCCCGGGGAGATTCGGTCAGGCTCGGCGGCCTATGCTTCATGGTTGGCTGGCAGGAAGATGAATTGGGGCAAGCCTTGGTTCCTCACACCAGTGAGGCTAAGCAAGGTGTGGATAATCAATCGGCAAGTTCATGGCGAAGGTCGGTATTGATCGGTCTATTGCTGAGCCTGATCCCATGCACATTTTTAGTGATCCAGATGCAAGAGGCTAGTAACGATAAGAGCGCACAAATTACCGAGGCTGAACCTATCGTCTTGGTCCGTAATGCACTGGAAACCTTACGGCTCGGCGATGTTAGAGTCGAGTGGAACGGCTTAGCCAATCAGGTGGAGTTGGAAGGCTACGTCGAAACTAATATTCAAAGAGTTCAATTGCTTAACGAGATAGATTCTCTGGGGATTAATTATAAGAGTAACCTGAGGGCGATGGATACCATACGTCGTGGGGTGAAGTTCATTCTGGGTAATCTAGGTTACCAGCAGGTGCAGGTCAAAAATGGCGACTCGGCAGGTACTATTCTATTGACCGGCTATATCGATGATGCCAGTCGCTGGAGTCAGGTCGAGAAGATTATCGAGAGTGATATTCCGGGTTTATTGGCATGGAAAGTTGAACTAAAAAGAGCCGGCGCCTATCTGGATGAGCTCAAAGAGATGTTGAGAGCCGTGAACCTACTCGCCAAGTTGCAGCTGGTTAAATCCGCAGACAGGATCGAGGCCAGGGGGGAGCTTAACGAGGTGGAAAGTACCAGCTTCTATCAGGTAGCTCGCGATTTTAGAGATAAATTTGGCGATAAGCCTTATCTGGTACTCAAGTCGATCCCTAAGGTAAGCAAGGGGGCAAATATCGATTTTATCGTAAGGGCTGCTAATTTTGGTGTCGTGCCCTATGTGGTGCTCGCCGATAACAATCGTTACACCCAAGGTACACGTACACCTGCGGGCTACCTTATTATGAAAATCTCTGAATTTGGCATAGATATCGCCAAAGGAGAACAACAAATCACCATTAATTTTGGAGGTATAAATGACAGAGTCGCCAGTCAGTATGACGGCATTGGAGGCGCGCTTGCGCGCAAATGATGCGGATAAAGAGATACAGGATATTCGACAAAATTTTCAGGACACGTCTAGCCAGACTAAGCGTTTGATGAACGCGGGTTGTCGACCCGAAGAGTATACACAGCTATGCAAAGATTTAGCGGCTCTCGATGCCGCTAATCAGGTGTTAGACCAAATTCAATCTAAATAAAAAGTAAATACAGGGGAATATTATGGCGGGTGTTGGTGGAATAGCCGATGTAGGTAAAGATGCAAAGCTGGATCTCAATGCGGTAGTGACGAGCATTGATGTGGCTTTAGCTTCGGCTAATAAGAATGTGAAGGAGAAAATTGGTGGTGTCTCGGGTGAGGGAGCCGATGATCCGGCTAAACTGGCCGAGTTACAGCATGCGATCAACAGCTGGTCTGTGATGTACAACATACGTTCGACGGTCGTTAAGTCGATTAAAGATGTGATGATGAGCATCTTGCAAAAAGTGTAGAAGGTTTCCTATGAAGATTGAAACTAAGAGACTATTGGGTGAGTTAGCCATGATAGCCATAGGTCAGCATCAACACTCACAGGCCGAAAGCATAGCCGCATCTCTGTCTGCGGATAGTGCGTTCACTGAGATTGTTGCCAGCATACGTTCATTGAGTCTGATGAATCGTGGCCAGTATCAGGCGGCACTTGAGCTGCTTGAACCTCTGGCAAGTGAGCATCAGGATCTGATCTGTTTTATCGTCCTGTGCGCCGACGAGCTGGGTTTAGCGACTAAGCTGGATTTTTGGTTGGCCAAAGCGGCTCAGTCTAGTTCGAGCTGCCTGCAGGCATTTGCAACTCGTTATCAGGCACCCTAGTGATTGAGCTTAATTCGGGCCCGAGCCGGGCTCTGCATGGTGTGGAACTCACTACTCGTGCCGTAAACAGAGACGATCAACTTAGGTTGGAGCAAGCCTTGAATGATCCTGTTAAGGACGAGGTAAAAAAAGCCGCTAAGGCGGCCGATGTGAAGCCCGGCGTTAATGCTGATTTTGATGCTTTCTATAAGGGAATATCGGCGCTGATTAATCCTACGACAGCGCAGATATCAGGGGCGTTACAGCAGGCATTTGGTGATGATAAGGTCATGGCCAATCAGGCGCTATGGTCCGCGTTAAATCAGGCTAGAGCCGGCAATGAAGCCGTGTTGAGTGAACGTCTACAAGCCCTGGTTAGTGTCGATTTCATTAGCCGCTTGAAGGCATCGCCTCCCTCCTCGAGTGAGGAGCTGAAAGCCGAGTTGAAGTCAGAATTTCGTCTCTGCTCCCGTCGTGAAACGGCGCTTTGGCAAGCCTGGGCTCAGTTAAAAAACGATCCTGAAAATGGGCCCTTGGTCGACCTCATTCGAGGGGAATTAGGTCATCTGATCCAGTTCAATAGCATATTGCGCAACATGATGACTAACACGATACGTCCAGACATATTTTAGGAGACTATTTATGATTGAAGCTAATTTCACTCAGGTGCTAAATACCAGCATCGAGCAGTTACAAGATTCACAAATTGCCGAACATGGTGCCGTTGCCGAGTTTGAGCAGGCGATGCAATCGAATGTCGACAATGGCTTAGGTGAATCTGTGTTAGATCAGATCGTCGAGATGAAGCAGCAGTTATCCGGCGCAACGGAAAGTTTACACACAGCCATGAGTTCAGGGGTCGACGATCCTGCCGCCTTGATGGAAATTCAGTGGGCCTTGACCCGGATCACCATGCAAGAAGAGCTGATTGCCAAGACGGCGGGTAAGATGAGTCAAAATATTGAAACCTTGATGAAAGCGCAGTAAAGATGATAAATAGAATGTTCAAAATAGTGCTGTTGAGCGGCATTATCATGCTAACGGCTTGCCAAACCGAACTCTACAAGGGGTTATCCCAGAAAGAGGGTAATGAGATGTTAGCCATCTTATTGATTGCTGGGGTTAGCACACAAAAATTACCCGATAGTGAGGATAAGGTGAAGTTAATGGTCGAGGAGTCGCAACTCTCGTTAGCCCTAGCGACCTTGAAGAGCCAAGGCTACCCCAAAGATAAATTTGTCAGCCTAGAAGATATATTCCCCGACGAGGGGCTGATTTCCTCTCCCCTGGAAGAGCGTGCTCGTTTAATGTTTGCCAAGTCGCAGGAGATCTCTTCGACCTTGTCCCAAATAGATGGCGTGATCACGGCCAGAGTTCATATCGTCAAGCCCGAAGAAAAGAGAACACGGGGACGAAACCGAGAGATCAATTCTTCGGCATCGGTATTTATCAAGCACGCCCCAGATATAGAAATAGAGTCCTTGGTGCCGCAGATAAAATTGTTGGTGAATAATAGTGTCGAAGGGCTTAATTACGATCGTATCAGCGTCGTCTTAGTCCCGGCACGCCAGAGTCGCTTGATATCCAATCAGCAAAAAATGGTCCATATTCTCTCTATCAAGATGACGGCATCATCAGAGAACCGTTTCATCGGTTTTATCGTCTGCTTCATCATTATGTTAATCGGGACCAACCTGGCGACATATTTTTGGAGCCAGAAGCTGAGCGGTCGCTAGTGATGCAAGGGGATGGCACGGTCAATCTGGATTATGAAGCGTGTCTGCACCGATACCTGTTTCGGCCGCTAAGTTATATCGATGAGAGTTGGCTTGAACATATTTCCCATGCCGAGCATATATCCAAGTTACCAGACTGGCGGAATAATCCCAGATTAAATGAATGGTTCTTGGCTGCCGCCGGGTTAGATCCCCTGCTTGTGGCCGAGTTTTCTCATCCTGTGCGTTTCATCGCCTTGTTGCCCACTGAAGAATTGAGATTGCTGCTGCATTATATTGGAGTCAGTCTTCACCGCCAATCGTGCAAACAAGTGATCCTGAGATCACCTCGACAGCAGCTGTTGAGGAGAATGGGGGAAGCTGGCTATCAGTTTTGCATGCACCAGGCTCTGTTTTTGCTATCAAATTGGCCTGATGGATGGGCTAAAGCCTTGCCTGAATCCATACCTGTTAATCATTTCGAAGCCTGTGGTATCAGGTTCGTCGCCGCTTTATTGGAGCCAAGCCAGCTGGATTCGATTAAAGGCTTGAAGCTTAAGCTTCCCTATGAACTGAATGCTTTCTTTACTTCGACTCATGATGTCAAAATTGCAGATAGGCTGTTGGCATACCAACTAATTAAGAAAATATCTAAGCGAGTTATTCCACAATGCTTTCATTTGTTAAAGTAGATACCGACAACCTTAATTTAGTGCCGGGTCAGAAAATTCTTAAGTCAGTAGACTATATGCATTTTCTGGAGTCTGAGCATCTAATCCAAGCGGCACAAGCCAAGGCTGCACAGATCATTAACGATGCCGAGTCCGTCTATCAGCAAGAGAAGTTACGTGGCTATGAAGATGGTCAGTTACAGGCTAAGCAAGCGTGCGCCGAAGTGATCGTCGATACTGTGGCTCAGTGTAATCGCTATTATATCTCATCGGAGAAGACCCTTACTCAGGCTGTCTTGTCTTGCGTGGGTAAAATCCTCCAAGGCTTCGATGATGTGGAGGTGACACTGGCAGTCGTGAGAGAGGCACTGCAGCTGGTGAGTAATCAGAAACAGGTGATATTGCATGTCAATCCTGAGCAGGTTGCTCGAGTCAAAGAGCGGGTGAGTGAAGTCTTAGCGGCATTTCCCGAGGTGGGCTATGTGGATGTGGTCGCCGATGCTCGTCTGAAGAATGGCGGCTGTATATTAGAAACAGAGGTCGGCATCATAGATGCGAGCATAGATGTGCAGCTGCAGGTACTCAATAAACAGATTGCTAAACAGTTTAAAGAGCGAGATCCGCAATAGCATGCTTGCAGGAGATAAAATTAATCATCTCCTCTTGGCCTTATTTCTCTCGGGTAAAATCTGGGATCACCTTAGGGTGGCGCCCCTTGAGGGAGCGAAAGAAGCCGATTATCTTATCCATATCTTGCTGCATATCATCCGTGGTCGGTACACCCTCAGGGATAATCACAGTCTTAGTGCCGAAGTCTAATCCTACGGTAACTATGGGAACGCCGGCCTTACTGGCTATATGGTAGAAGCCGGTCTTCCAGCGTTTTACCGGGCTGCGAGTCCCTTCCGGTGCCAATGCCAGTGAGAAGTTAGGATTTGATTGGTAGAGTTGGACCACAGCGTCTACCAAGTTATTGGATTTACTCCTATCTACCGGTGTTCCGCCGATGGCCTTAAAAAACCAGCCCCATGGCGGAATAAAAAGCTGATTTTTCCCGAGAAAATTAACCTTAGCAGCCAATGCTCCGCGGGCTAATAAGCCGACGATGAAGTCCCAATTACTGGTGTGAGGGCCAAGAATTGCGATAAATTGATGGTCCATAGGCAGTGAGCCGGAAATTTTCCAGCCCGATAATTTTAAGATGAACTTACAAAAAGTCTGCAACATAGCTAAAGACAAATAACCCTGTTAATCAATCGGAGCCCCAACAAATTAGCCACTGACTTTATGACTTAACTCATTGAGTTCATATATACTATAGCCTATCTCGTATTTATGGAAAAAACCATGTTTAAAAAAGGACTTACGACTCTACTAATGCTAATGGCATTTAGCGCCTCGGCGGTGCCGACCGATGATATTGCGCATATATTGTCTGAGCAGGAGGCTGCATGGAACCGAGGTGATCTCGATGGCTACATGCAAGGCTATTGGAATAACGACAAGATGCGTTTCGTTTCTGGTAAGAAATTTCGCTATGGTTGGGCTGAAACATTGGCGGCTTATAAGCAAAATTATCCGGATAAGGCGACCCTAGGCCAACTGAAGTTCACCATCAATGATACCAAGATGTTGAGTAACTATGCCGCCATAGTGGTGGGACGTTGGGAGCTAACCCGAGCCAAAGACAAGCCTAACGGTGTGTTCACCCTGCTGGTGGAGAAGATAGATGATCGTTGGGTTATCACCCATGATCACACGTCAGATTAGCCTTATTTCAGGTATGAAAATCTTACTTTGGGACGGGATCCCCATTTTAGTTTCTTAGTATTTGGTGCCATTTACTATGAACTGCTGCCGTCCTAGGTTGCGGCCTTTACCGTCATACCTCACCTCGACGAAGCGAGTCGTTCCCGAGTTATCCTGCAGTAGAATACTGGTCGAGCGGGTGCCGTATTGCTCATGCTTAATATAGATAGATGAGACTAGTCTTTCCCACTCTAAGCCTATGCCTGTCTCTGACATCGCCAAAGATAAGGTTGAAAGGATTGTAGTGGCTGCTGTGCTCACGCAACCAACTGCTGGTGATGGGAGCTTGAGATCCGAGCGTCTTAAGCACTAATTCGCCTCGTTTATTGATGCCAAGCCAGGTGCCCCCCGCCTGCAGATCTTTACCAGCCAAGACCTCATTTTCCGGCGGCCAGAAGTGTGTCTGCTCTGTGGGCCTGTGATGAAATACATTCATTTCAAGAGAAGCACAGACAATCAGCGGATTTATTTGCAGCTTTTAGCGAGGGAAGGGCAAAGAAAGTGG
Source organism: Shewanella sp. (assembly GCF_013214165.1). Taxonomy (GTDB): domain Bacteria; phylum Pseudomonadota; class Gammaproteobacteria; order Enterobacterales; family Shewanellaceae; genus Shewanella. Next base: position 28,704 of record NZ_JABSSM010000047.1, read on the forward strand.
CGAGTCACGAGGAATAGCCTAGGACCTAGGACCTAGGCTCTCTAATTTAATGCTTATGTCCATGATCATGGCTATGAGCCTTTGATTTTAAGAGCATGATGCGGGCCATAAACTTTCTCGGGCCCAGACGTAGCAGGCTCGCGGCAAATAAGCAGGCTAGGACTATTAGAGATATCATGCTTAACGGCTCTGGAATAGTCATCATCATGCCCCATTTAGGCTGGATCAGTGACGTTATGGCTAAGATGGCTATGATGAGTCCTATGACCGCAGATCTCTGTGTCCAGCTCATCAACTTGAGTTGGGCCAAGTTGAAGATAGGTGCAGCCACCAAGGCCAACATAACTGCTGGGATACTCCAGCCACTGTAAGCCAAAGACAGTGCTAAAACCGCACCGCCTAAGTTACAGAATCGCATCGGCAAGAAGAGCACCATAAGTACTGCCACCTGAATAATCGGGTCCTCTAATGGTACCGAAGGATGACCAATCAGGTTAGCCAAGACTAAGCTGAGTAATACCCAAGGCGCGCTTCTGTCTACTATATGTGCGAAGCCAAAACGCAGAGGAGATTCGGGGATCGAAAGGTGGGGATCCGTTGGCTCTATCCGGCTAAACGTAAGCAGGGCGCCGATAACCAATAAGCTGATTAACTGGAATAATGCGATCAGGGGGCCAAGCAAGAAAGCCGTGATGATCAGGGCCTCGGGCCCCGCGAGTCGTTGTAACCAACGTTTGCCCAAATGGCTACTCTGAGGCGACAAACCTAGCTTAAACCTGAGACCGGCGAGCGCATAACTGAGTAAGAGCACAGGTCCCAGGGTCATCATCCAGTCGACGATTTGTTCGGTGCTATGGTCATGTTGGTGGTGCTCTTGTCCACCAGAATCAATCATCAAGAGTAGAAACAGTAATCCTATGCCGAGTAAGCTACCTATCCCCGCCTGATACTCATATTTTGCCTGATTGCCGTTACTGGCTTCATCTGGCGAGTGATGGCCATGGGGTTGATGTAAAACCACATGTAGGATAGAGCCCGTCACGAAGGCCTGTAGATATACGGTATTATCCAGGCTGAGTTGAGTCAGCATCTGTTCTCCGGCGAAATAACCTACGCCAGTTAGCAGCATCATACCGACTAAAACTGCCATGGCCCAACGGCTGCCTATTTGAGGTTTTACCAGCCACCAGATGGCGAGGCCCACAGGTAGGCGATGTAATATGATGCCCAAGGCGAGTAAAATAGAGACATCGTCCTGCTGGGCAAGCACCATGGCACCGCCGTCTGTCATGGTGTGCAGCAGTAATCCGCCTACGCCTAAGAAGAGAGTGAGGTTATGGGTAACCTCAGAGTAACGATGAAATAGCTTCTCACTGGCTGTCGGCCCCCACATTCCTATGATGACGAAGATTATCGCCAGAAAGCCGCCATGCTCCAGTAGCTCAGGTAAAATATGTAGCAGCACAAGTCCGCCTAGGGAAACGAATATAAATCCGTCCAGGCCTTTTTGTAGCCCGTGTTCTGTCGAGAAGAACCGATAGAAGATAGGACCTAGTAGTAGTGCGATACAGCTGGCTATTAGATAGAGCATGATTTGTTTTACTGGGACCTTGGAAAACGACGAGATAGTATACCAGCTTCTGGAAAATAAGCAGATAAGCCAGCATTATTTACCTCGGGTATGACAATCTTTCACAGTGGAGCTGATTTTTCAGGCTGCTAAAGTACTCGTTCTATTAAAATGTGGCTATGTTCCATAACACTGTTGTCCTCCATATGCTGCGATCAATATTCGGCGCTTATCTAGCTTTGCGTTACTTTCTTTAAACCAAGCGAGATAATGCGATAAATACTTTGTCGTCACTCCTCTCATTTGGCCATTAACCCAGCTCTTAAAGAGAGCGATTGCACCATTGACAGTTTTGTTGTTAGCAAAATTAGCCGCTATTTCAGCAGACGTATCTGCAGATAAAATCGGAGTGATCATATGCTTACTGCGATCTATCGATAAAAGAACTGCAACCTGTCCTTCCTTGGTCCTTTTATCAATATCACCACCTCGCTTTCTGGCTTTTTGCGCTGAAATAAGCGTTTTGTCACCTTTTTCTGAGTAGGCAAGAAAGAATTCATCAACTTCGATAATGCCCGATAGTTTGTCATCATTTTTACCAGCCTGAGCCATTAAAAATCTATGCCTCCATAAAAAGGCTGTTTTAAGATTAATGTCACATATTTTTGCAGCCTGTCTCAGGGCTAACTTTAACTGCATACAGTGAGCATACTCTTGCCAAATGTGACTATTATGCAGCCTGGCTAGCGGGGTTTTAGTCTTATTGTTAAACGTTTTACTGCAGTCATTGCAGCGGTACCTTTGTATTCCGCCTGCCTTGCCCCATTTGTTGAACTGACTTGAATAGCAATGTGGACACTGTGATTTTGCATCAAAAAGGGGTTGAATCAGTTAGCTTCACTGATTAACTATAGTCAACATAGACCTACAACAGCGCCTAAAATTTACATCAGGCCTGACTGAGGTCGAACCTAGGTACTGGTGATGATTGCAGATGTTCCTCGACGACTTATAGCCTCCTATCTTTTGAACTTGCATCGAGACCTTGTTAGTCACATACTCCGCATATTGTATTCAATTGTTGGCGGCTTTATAAAGCTGTTTAATTTGGGATAGGTTTTCATGCTTGCTTGTCTTCTCTTATGTGTATCCAGTCTATCGGCGCTCGATTCGGTCGAATATCGTGATCTTCTACCCTATCAAGGCACGCCAGTGTCCATGGAGGATCGAGATGAGCAAGGTAATCTAAAGATTGGTGCAACCTATGTAGATAAAGGGGCTTGGCATGGCTTTCATCTGCCCGATACCCCAAGCTATTACGGCAGTTTCACCGGTCCACTGTTTATCGCCCAAGAGTACAGCTTGCACTTGAGTGATAGCATGCAGAAATTGGCATTGGAGGAGCTGAATACAGGGCAAGTGCTTGATTTTAGCCGGGCAGAGCAGAGTCGTATTTATAGTCAGCCCCATGGTCTGTATCAGGAGTTCGACTGGCCTAACATCTCAGTGTCATTGTCTCTTAACTATAGTGATAACCGCACTTCTGTGGTGACGACGACACTCGTCAACCACTCAGGAGAAGATCAGCAATGGCGGCTAACCTGGTCCGGTACCCCGTTTCAATCCCATCCTAAATTAGGCCAGTACAAGTTAATTAAACGAGTCGATAGCTGGAGCAACGGCGTCGCCTGGCAGCTTAATCCTATAATGGATACTTGGAACATACAGCTAGCCGACGCGAGTTTTGAGCTTTGGTTTAGCCCCAAGACCGAGATCATCCTGACTCAGAGCCATGGCTATAGCGCCAAAACGGAGGCGTTATCTGTGAAGGCGGGCCAGAGTCTCGAGGTGTTGAGTGTACAGCGTTACTTCCATACTCAGCAGGAGCGGCTGGATCATGGCGACATCGACTGGGCTAAGCAGAAGCTATTACTGGCAGAGAACCAACGGCTATGGCAGCAGAGGCTAACTAAGGGCATAGAGCAGGGTAAACCTGAGTTTCGTAAGTTAGCCGCTAAGAGCATGGTGACCCTGTTGCATAACTGGCGCAGTCCGGCAGGAGCAATCAAACATGATGCGGTCACGCCTTCGATCACGTACAAATGGTTTAATGGTGTCTGGGCCTGGGACAGTTGGAAGCAGGCGGTAGCCCTGTCTTATTTCGATCCTGAGCTGGCTAAATCGAATGTGCTGTCTATGTTTGACTATCAGTTTACCGCTCAAGATAAGGTGCGACCCCAAGATGCGGGTAACTTGCCCGATGCCATTTTTTATAACCGAGATCCTGCCAGAGATGGCGAAGGCGGTAATTGGAATGAGCGCAACGGTAAGCCACCGCTCGCGGCTTGGGCCGTGTGGGAAATATATCAGCAGAGCCAAGATCTTAGTTTCGTCAAGCTGATGTATCCCAAGCTGGTGGCTTATCATTCATGGTGGTATCGCAACCGAGATCATAATGGTAATGGCTTGGCGGAATATGGCGCCAACTTGCATCCGGCTCACCTTCAGAATGGTCAGCTAAACCGCGAGGCTATTATCGAGGCGGCTGCTTGGGAGTCGGGAATGGATAACGCCCCTAGATTCGATGACGATGGCAGTGTGCAGGTATTGGAGAATCGTAATAAACAAGGTGAGGTGATTGGCTACTCCTTGTCTCAGGAGTCAGTCGACCTCAATGCTTATCTGTTTGCTGAGAAGATGATCTTGGCGAAGATGGCAAAGCTGCAGCATTTAGATAAGCAAGCTAGTGAATGGGCGGCACAGGCCGATAAGCTTAAAACTCAGATCCAAACGCAGATGTTCGATGAGCAGACTGGCTTCTTCTACGATATTCGCTTCGATGGTAAGGAGAGTCATTTATTGATCGGTGCAGGTAAGGGAGTCGAAGGCTGGCTGCCCCTCTGGGCCGGTGCGGCGACTGAGGAACAAGCGAAAATCATGGTTAAACGTCAGCTCACCGATAAGCAGTTTTCGACTAAAATCCCATTTCCTACCGTGAGTGCCGATAGCCCTAATTTTGCCGCGACTCAGTATTGGCGTGGACCCGTGTGGTTAGACCAAGCCCTGTTTGGCCTGCTTGGGCTGGAAAAATATGGTTATCACAGCGAGGCTGAAACCTTGGCTAAACGCTTGGTAGAGCAAGGTGATGGTATTCTTTCTCAGGCACCAATCAGGGAAAACTACGACCCACTGACAGGCGATGGACTGCATTGCACTAACTTTAGCTGGTCGGCGTCAGTCCTGCTGTTGATTTATCAGCAGTGGCTGAATAAATAACCTGCAACAAAGACGGTTTATTATCATTGAACGCGCGTAAGTCACTGTTTAGTTTGTGATGATTGATAACATCATATTTTTATGAGGTTTACGCCAGAACAATCTAGGTTAACAGAGTAAAGATTGTGTTTTCACTGTAAGTCAGACGAAAGTGCTGTTAATATTTCGTGCTGTTTATGTTGTTTTGGTGATTTATGAGAAGATCTCTCTCCTTAACCCGTTTCATCTCATTTATGCCCACTGTATTGGGCATTTTCTCCTTGGCTATTCTTGCTTCCTGTAGCTCAATTTCTCAAGAGTCTGACAAGACTCAAGTTCAGCAGAATATTGAATTGAGTGGCACAATAAGCCCTGATGCCGATGTTGTAGCACTGG
>NZ_JABSSM010000048.1 GCF_013214165.1 Shewanella sp.
AATAACCTGATACACGTTGATAAACGCCTCACTAGTGATAGTGAGGCGTTTTTGTTATTTGGGGCTTTGATGGTGTGTTCTTTCCCTGTAGGAGGGTCTTTAGGCCCGATGCCCTGATGGTGTGTTCCCTCCCGGCTAAAGCCGGTCCTACAAGGTATGGCGGATATCGCATGTTCTATTCGTTGGGTGCTCTAGATGTAGGAGGGTCTTTAGGCCCGAGGCTTTGATGTTGTGTTCTTTCGCGGCTGAAGCCGCTCCTACGATATGTTCCTTTAAAACGACACCTGTATATATCCGCCGGTGGGAATTTCAGTGTCGTAGGCCAGGCCGTGAAATTGATTATCTAATAGCATCTGTTTATGTTCAGGTTTACTTGAGGCGATACAGAGCTGTTCTCCTGGCATTAAAGTGCGGAATTGGGCACTAGGGTGTCCCCAATTTAATATGCCTAATTGGAGGGAGTCAGGAATGGCTAAGGGGGTTAATCCTTGTTGATTTCGAATGTAACAGCGAAGACCATTACCGGCTTGGGCAATCGATGCCCTATATTGAGTCAGCTCGACGACAACATAGACAATGTCGATACAGATACCTAAGCCAGACTTAGTCATGCGCTCGTTAAGATAACTCAGCATATTGTATGGCTCGATAATAGCTTGGGTCGTACCATTTCGATACAACTTCAATTTTTGGTTAACGAAGCTCTTTAGCAACACACTGGCAAATGCCGCCCTATTATCTTGAGGATGAAAATGAGCCATATACATCACCAGATGGTTATCGCCGACATTCACGGTATCGATAAAATAAGCACTAACCTCATCAGATTTATATAAGCTGTAGTCAACCTTGGCGGCTAAATAGTTTATCTGAGAGGGAGGAAACAATTGCTGCTGTACGCTCTTGGCAGCCTGTTCATTTTGCTCTAACAGCGCCAAATTATCCTCAAGTTCTTGATAGGATAAGTCTTCTAAATCTTCTAAATTTACTTCTTTAGATACATCAGATTGTAAGCATTGCTTTATGGCATTTTCAATCAGAAAAAGGTCCGCTACCGGCTTAACCAGATAATCACTGGCGCCCAGACGCAATGCTTCGACCACATCGGCCATCACTTGATTGCCGGAGATCACTATGGAGGGGGTGTCAGGGTTAAGCTCAGACATCTTCTTCAACATGTCTAAGCCTCCCATGATAGGCATGCTCAAGTCGGCAAGCACTATATCGAATGCATACTGCTTAAATTTAACCAGTCCCTGCTCACCATCATTCGCCTCAATGACCTTAGCTCCGCGGCTGTCGAGAAAGGCGGCAACGATGCGGCGAAAAACAGGATCGTCTTCCACAAGTAATATCACTAACTCTTCTAGCGCCATCTAGGGTCCTTTTAGAAGGCTCTGGCTACTATACCGAATAGAAACTAGTAGTTACTGAGTCTTCTTTTAATCTAACTCGTGCATATATTCATCGAGCAGATCATCTTCATCTTGATCTACCGGAACATCACCATCATACACTTTATAATCCATATATTGAAAATACGCTTCTTTGACAAAAGTATATGGATCCAATGCATTATCGACTAAGCGTTCTTGATCGATGGCAGCGGCTCTTCTATGCAGGTTTTTCAGTCCCCATTTAACCAGTGACTGCCACATTGTAAGCTCTGATAATGGAAAGTATAGATCATCAACCCAGTCAGAGGCCAGTTCACGGGTCACATAAGGCCCAAGAAAGGGAGCCATAAAATACGGACCGTTAGCAACTCCATAATAACCAAGCACTTCATTGAATTGGTCTTGTTTGCGTGCTAGTCCCATCATATCGGCCACATCGATAACACCTAACAAGCCTAATGTCGTATTGATGGTAAAGCGGCCACCAGCATTGGCAGCCCATCCCCACTTACCTTGCAAGGTATTGTTAACCATGGCATTGGGCTCATCGAAATTAGTCACGAAGTTATTGATGCCGGTTTTTACCGGTCTGGGTAGATAGTCCTTATATCCATGAGCAAGGGGACGATAAAAGTACCTATCCATATACAGATAGTTAAAGTCCCACATGGCACGGTTAAACCCTTCGAGTGGATCTCTGTCATCATTATAAAGCACAACGACATGAACTTGCTCAGACGGCTGTTGAGGCGGGTTTACTGTTAATGTTTCATGATGGACAATTTTGCCTTGCTCGGTGACTGATGCAGTAGCAAACACTAATCCATTGAATCCATGAATGAGACCCAGTGCCACTACGACCGATGCTATCCAGTTAAACTTCATATTTCTCTCTTCGATAATGCAGCTGAATCCTTTTCAGCTTCGACATAAAGCTAAAGACACATCACAATATGTCGATAAGTAGATGTAACCGGTAAAATTGCATACATCTGTTACTCACTAGACTTGTTAGTCTGATTTTAGCTTACAAGAGCGCTAAGGATACTTAGCAATAAAAATAGATCAAACTTAAATTTAAAATATGTGTAAATTAAATCAAGCTAAACCAAGCCAGTTAAGTGTCATCCCAAGCACTCATTATCAGACCAAACCTGGGTTACTGACGCTCCCCCCTGTGATAGATGAACTCCAGGTTAAGTTAATCCCTGAAGCGACCAACAATCCAATGCCCCCCATTAAGGGAGAGCAGCTAGTGCTCGCCAAGCCTGAAATAGGCAACATCTATAGCCAGCTTTTTAAAATGTTAAGCCAAACTTCGATGGACAATGCATCTGGGCCCATTAAACCGACTTCAAGCTCCAGTGTTAAAACAGGCAAGGTCGCACCTGATGCTATGCAGCCTGATGATCAACACAATATGATGCGGGTATCAATACAGAAGACCTACGGGAAATTCGGTGGTGAACAGGCTGTAACTCAGCCTTCGGCTAAGCCTGAATACAGCTTATTATCCAAGTTAACCCAGTTTCTGCCGCTACTGCGTCCCTTAACCCTCAATGCTTTAGCGTTACCCAGCACGCTAAAGGGTGAGCTTTCAGCGATAGCGAGTCTTCACTCTCAATTCAAGCCTGAGTCTATTTCAGTCAGTTCCTTGTCCCATATCAGCTCCATCGGTCTTCTTTCGCAACTTCTCCTTGGGGTCAAGGCCAGGCATGCTAACGGCAACACCGACAAACTCAGTGGGCCGGCACTGAAGTATTGGCAAAAGTTGCAAGCTCAATTCGGGGGAAGTCGTTCACTGCTGAGTTTGTTGGACAAGGTCGGAGCAACTGAGGCGCTAGGTAAACTGTGCTCAAACTTGAGTCTTTATTCACAAGCAAGCAGTGACACTAGTACTCAGCTAAATTGGTATTTCACCCTCCCCTATTCACTCAATCAACATCAGGAAGCGTTAGAAGGACACTTTAGTAAAGATAATGCAGATGACGATAACCCTGAGGCGAATAGCTGGAGCCTGCAACTTAAATTCAACTTAACTCAGGGGCCACTACTGATCCAGGCTCAGGTTACAGACAACAGGATAAATATGACCTTCAATGGCAGTAACCACACACTCTTAAAGAGGATAGATGCGCTACTGCCGCCGTTAATGAATAAGTTAGCAGATATTGGCTTCACGCCAGATAAGCTTGAGACCAAGCTGACGAAAGTCCCCGCCAGCTTACTACCCGGTGAGCATTTTTTAGTTAAGATAAAAGCCTGATGGGGCTCGCGGCTAAAGCTGGTCCTACAACCCGATGTTTTTGAACGATGATATTGAGCAGATCGTTAGCTAGGGATCGAAATAAAAATGAATGACGATAATGACAAACCAAAAGCAGACGGCGCAGCGAAAGATCAAACCAACAACGCACGCGAAGCCGTCGCTTTGAGTTACGACGGCCGCCAGGCTCCTGTGATCAGCGCCACAGGTAAGGGCGCTGTCGCCGATGAGATAATCGCTCTCGCCAAAGAAGCCGGTGTACACATACATAAAGATGCTCACTTGAGTGATTTTTTACAACGCTTGGAACTCGGTGAAGAGATCCCTAAAGAACTATACCTGTTAATCGCCGAATTGATCGCCTTTGCGTATACATTGGATGGAAAGTTTCCCGAGCAATGGAACAACATGCATCAGAAGATAGTGGAAGAGGTTTAAGGGGGGTACCCCCTGTAGGAGGGTCTCTAGGCCCGATGGATTATGGGATTGGTTCTCTCGCTCTTTCGCGGCTAAAGCCGCTCCTACAAGGGTCCTACATCCATGGGTTTATGGGTTTATTCTTTCGTGTAGGAGGGTCTTTAGGCCCGATGTTTAGGCCCGATGGTGTGTTCTCTCGTGTAGGAGGGTCTTTAGGCCCGATGTTTAGGCCCGATGTTTAGGCCGATGGTGTGTCTTTCGCGTAGGAGGGTCTTTAGGCCCGATGTTTATGTTCTTTCGCGGCTAAAGCCGCTCCTACGAGGGTCCTACGAGGGTCCTACAACCCGAGGGGTTATGGGCTAGCCTTTTCCATGTAATCGAATGATGAGCTCGGCTTCCGCCTTGGGTAACTCACACTCTCGAATCAATTCGTCTATGCTGGCGCCTAAGTCAACCATCTTCATCGCTCTGGAATAGAGTCTGGTCTGGGGGTCTTGTTGATTCACTTCATCGAGTCTGGCGTCTTGTTTTGCAGTGCGCTTTTCAAGCTCTAGCATTCGACGCCCAACACCTATTGTGCCACTCCTTAACTCTTGTAATTCACGTTTGACGGTTTCACGCTGACGATCACTTTCTTTTATTAGCAAGCTCAAAGCTGCAACTTTTACCCGCAACTTACTCGTTTGCTGCTGTTGATACAAGACAAGGCCAAGGCAAGCGATTACGTATATTAAAGCCGCAATTAACATTCCATCACTGATCATAAATGAGACTCTTCAATAGGGAAGGTATTCCTAGTTCCCAAGAACTAGGAATATTTTAGACATTAAACTTGTGACACTTCCATCCACTCTTCATCGGACAAAAGTTTGTCGAGATCGACCAAGATGAGTAATTCATTTTCTCGGTTACTCACACCTTGGATAAATTTAGCACTATCTTCGGTACCGACATTTGGGGCACTGTCAATTTCAGAGCCACGTAAATAAACCACTTCGGCCACACTGTCGACGAGAATACCGATCACCTGTTTCTCGGCTTCGATGATCACGATTCGGGTCGAATCTTCAACATCGGCCGAAGCCAATCCAAAACGTGAACGAGTGTCGATCACAGTAACTACATTACCTCTAAGGTTGATGATACCCAGTACATAATGAGGCGCCCCAGGTACTGGTGCTATCTCGGTATATCTCAATACCTCTTGAACCTGCATCACGTTGATGCCATAAGTTTCATTATCGAGTCTGAAGGTTACCCATTGCAAGACTTCATCATCTTTGTTTACTGCTACGTTATTTTTGTTTGTCATATTTACCTCAACCTACGGGATCCTGACTACCTAAACCTGAATTTAATAATTCTATGAGTGCAGCTACATGTAAAATACCACACATCTGCTCTCTTACGACTCCAGCCAGCCAAGGACGCTTTCCCACATTACTGCGCCAATTGATCGCTGATTTGTTAATTTTTACCGAATTGACCAATGATTCACAAGCCAACCCCCAGTTACTGTCTTCTAATAATACAACATATTGATAATTGACGGTTTCAGCTAATCTACTATCATACTTTTCCGGCATTACCCAGGCACAAGTATCGACGACATTGAGCTGTGTTCCCCTGTGAGCCTGCACACCTTTATACCAATCGGGTCGACCCATGATGTGATTGACCCGTTCTAACTTAACAATTCCACCTAAACTAACCAAGGGCACGGCTAACGTTAATCCAGCCACCTTAAAAAATAGTACCTGAAATTCATCATCCAGGCTGTCCAGTAGATCTTTTGTGACTCTTGGCGGATTCACCCCGAGCTGCTGAGTCTCTACGTGTTGGTTAATCTGAGGCGCTATTTTAATCTCTGGTTCAGGCTCTGGTTTAGACTCTGGTTTAGACTCTGGTTTAGACTCTGGTTTAGACTCTGGTTTAGACTCTGGTTTAGACTCTGGTTTAGACTCTGGGATAGAGACTGGGATAGAGGCTGTTTTATTCTCGACTTTAGCCTGGGGTCTAGCTGGTGCTTCGACTTCAACTGCAGTTGGTGCTGGCACTCCAGTCTTAAAGACAGGTGCCAGTAACCGCTCCAGGGCCTGTTTATCTAGCTGAGGCTCAAACCCTTTCAACTGGGGCTGAGTTAATGTTGTAACTGCATGACTGCTCACTTCGACTTCGGTGAGCAAAGTATTAAAGTAATCGGATACGGCGGCATCAACTAAGCGTGTCATGAGATAACGCCCCAACAAGCAGATAGTCTAGTAATCTTTCATATGCTTTAACGCCACGACTATGGACGGCATAATGTGATGCAGGTAGATGGGCCAAACTGGCATCCCTAAATTTAGTATCTATTGGAACAACGTCCGGCCATAGGTGTTCAGCATACTCACCTCTTAAATGTTGCAGCGCGGAAGCAGAGGCTTTGGTACGCCTATCGTACATGGTCGGGACTACGGTAAAACTGTATTTTATCTTCTTAGAGCGTCCCATCAAGATCATGGTTTTTATCATGCGATCGAGTCCCTTAATCGCAAGAAACTCGGTCTGTACCGGGACAATAATATGTTCACTTGCCGCGAGAGCATTGACCATTAACACCCCTAATACAGGCGGGCAGTCGATCAAGGCGACGTCATAATCATCTTGCACCAGACTTAAGCTTTTCTTTAAGATCAGCCCCATGCCTTGCTGATGTCCAAGGGAACGATCTATTGTCGCTAGCGCCATGGTCGATGGGAGAAGATCGATCCCTTCAACGGCTGTGGGAATAATATGTTGCTTGACAAACTCTGCACTTAACGCTTTATGAGCTAAGAAGACATCATACAGAGAGCCGGGGACTTCCTCAGAATCGATGCCTAGGTAATAACCCAGTGAAGCATGGGGATCTGTATCTATCATGAGTACACGTTGACCACGTTTGGCCAAAGAGCCGGCCAGACTGGCAACCGTCGTCGTTTTGCCGACGCCGCCCTTTTGGTTCGCGATAGTCCAGACTTTCAATAAAATCCCCTAACATCTACTGATAACCACATGCTAATTATTTTCTCGCGTCGTCACTCTAATTCCGCCATGAGGTAGGCTGATAACCTTGACGCCATCTTCATCGACAGAAAGTGTCGCCGCTTTCAATTTAGGCATAGTTTTGACAAGCTTAGATGGCTTCTCACTGAAGTCATCTAAGCTTAAATCATTCGCGATTAAACTAATAGCCTGTTCGACTCGCTCCTGTGGCGGCTGGTGAGACCCATCATTCGCTTTAGCTATCTGCGTCTGCGCAGGATCTAAAGGCGTATGTGCCAAGAGCAACGGTGGCAAAAATTTAGGCTCTGACACCTGAGTATTGCTCTGGTCCACTAACGCCAATGGAGAGGCGATAGCGCTGGCCGTTTGAACGTCAGCGCTGTTAACGCCTGGACCCACTTCCAGTGTCACCTTTTCACCTTGCTTTACCTGAGACACGAGTGCCTGAGTCGCTTCTGGGTGCTGCGCCATCCAAGTCGCAAGCGCTTGAGCTTGCTCGTCGGGTACCATAAGTAGCACCTGGCTTTGCTGTAATCGCTCAACGTCTAACAATAACAGTTCATTCTTATGACGAGTTTCAAGATAAAGTGAGCTTGAAACAAACACAGCGACTGAAAGCAAGAAGATGATCAGCACAGAGAAGGTACTTTGCTTCCTCTGCGACTTAGCCATTACCGGACTCTCGAATAATTGAATCAGCCATATCTTCTAAGCATATAGACTGAGTCGACAGACCCGCCACTGTCACTGCTTGCGGCATACCATAAACCACACAACTGGCCTCATCCTGAGCCCAGATTGTTGCCCCCGCGCTCTTGAGCATGCGTGCACCTTCTCTGCCATCGGCGCCCATCCCCGTTAACACCACGGCTAAGGTATCTCCCCCGGCTATTTTTGATGCCGAAGCAAAGGTGATATCGACACTCGGCTTATAATTCATGTCGGCGCTGCCAGCGAGCACTTTAATTCTGCCATAGGCGCCACCTCTTTCTAGCATCATCTGCATGCCGCCAGGCGCGAGGTAAGCCGTACCGGGTCGCAACTGATCTCCCGATTGCGCTTCTTTTACCTCAATCTGACATAATCCATTCAGCCTGTTGGCAAATGCCGGGGTAAATGCCGCTGGCATATGCTGGATAAGCAAGATGGGATGAGGATAGTTAGCCGGTAACTTAGTTAAAATTTTCTGCAAAGCAACAGGGCCACCTGTCGATGTGCCTATCAGCAAGAGTTTATATTTTTTACCCGAAGCTCGTCTCGAACTGCCAGCTCTAGGGCTCACAGCCGGCTCTCTTACGCTGCGTAAAGTGGTGGACGAGCCGCTAGTTAACTTGGTTTTTATGCTAGAAGAACTCGGTGTACGGGCTCTTGCCATCGGCCGGTATAGTCGCCGCCGACCTAAGGCTTTTATGCGTTGTTGCAGCAATAAAATCGCATCGTCTTTATTGGTGGCTATATCTTCGAAACGTTTAGGCAAGAAGTCTAATGCCCCGGCCTCCAGGGCATCGAGCGTCGATTTCGCCCCATCATGGGTTAACGATGAAAACATCAGGATTGGCGTCGGTGTGTTGGCCATTATCTCACGCACTGCTGTGATGCCATCCATGACGGGCATCTCGATATCCATAGTGATGACTTGAGGCTTAAGCTCTGCTGCCAACTTAACGGCATCGGCGCCGTTAACCGCGGTACCTATCACCTCTAAATCAGGATCTTTAGTCACTATTTCACTGACTCTTCGACGAAAAAAACTAGAGTCGTCGACTACGAGAACTTTAATGGCCATTCCAATTCCTATACCGCAAATTTTAATTATTTTCTTGCGTAATGCTTAAGTAAACCTGGTACGTCTAAAATCAATGCAATACCACCATCTGATGTGATGGTTGCCCCAGCCATACCAGGAGTGCCGTGCAACATGGTACCAAGAGGTTTGATAACGACTTCTTCTTGACCAATCAATGAATCCACCACGAAGCCTATCTGTTTGGTGCCTAACTGGACGATAACCACATGACCATGCGTCTTATCACCATGCTTCAAACTGGAGGGGACTCGACTCAACCAATGCTCTAGATAAAAAAGCGGCACCGCCTTCTGTCGTACAATAACAGTCAATTGGCCATCGACAATATTAGTCTTAGTCAAATCGAGGTGGAATATTTCACTGACACTCGACAGGGGTAAGGCGAACACTTGCGTGGCCACTTCGACCATCAAGGTCGGCATGATGGCTAGTGTTAAGGGCACCTTAATCTCTAAAACTGTCCCTTTACCTTTCAAAGAGTCGATATGAATCGTCCCGTTCAGCTGAGCAATACGGGTTTTTACCACATCCATACCGACACCACGGCCGGAAATATCGGAAATCTCGACTTTCGTGGAGAATCCAGGCGCGAAGATGAGGTTATAAGCCTCTTGATCGGACATCCTGGCAGCCCCGTCATCATCGAGCACACCGCGAGCTATGGCGATCTCTTTGAGTTTATTAGGGTCCATGCCGGCACCATCATCCTCAATTTTAAGCAGGATATGGTCGCCCTCTTGGCTCGCCGAGAGGGTTATCGTACCGGTTCTTGGTTTACCACTCGCCTCACGTTCCGCTGGCATCTCGATACCATGATCCACTGAGTTTCTGACCAGGTGAACCAAGGGATCGGCTAAGGCCTCGACTAAATTCTTATCGAGATCTGTATCTTCACCTATCATGGTGAGGGTAATATCTTTGTTCAAGGTACGAGCAAGATCTCTGACAACGCGTGGGAAGCGACCAAAGACCTTCTTGATCGGTTGCATGCGAGTCTTCATCACCGCGCCCTGTAGATCCGCCGTCACTAAATCAAGGTTGGCTAGTGCTTTTGACATCTCTTCATCGTCACGAGAGACACCTAAGCTGAGTAGACGATTACGCACCAACACGAGTTCGCCAACCATGTTCATGATCTGATCGAGTCTGGCAGTGTCTACACGTACGGTTGTTTCAGCCTGAGGCATATTCGCCGGTGCTGGCTTAGCCACCGCTTTCTTCTCCGCTGCGACAGGTTTTGCTGCGGACTTGACGACTCGAGCCGTGGTAGCAGGCGTGGCTGCTGGTGCAGATGCTACGGCCCCTGCACCGGGTTTGCCACCCGCGCCATGCAGTTCGTCGAGCAGCTTTTCAAATTCATCATCTGAGATATCATCAGAATCTACAGCTGGGGGAATATCGACCAGACTCTCGCTCGATGCTTGCGTGTCAAATTTACCGGCACCATGTAATTCATCGAGTAAAGACTCAAACTCATCATCTGAGATATCAGTAGCATCTACTGCTGGGGGGATATCGATAAGACTCGCACTCGAAGCTTGCTTGTCAAATTTACCCGAGCCATGTAATTGGTCGAGTAAAGATTCAAACTCATCGTCAGTAATGTCATCAGATTGGCTCAGTGATAGCCCACTGACTGCTACAGGCTGAGTTGTAGATGGGCTGCCGCTACCATGTAACGCATCGAGCAGCGCCTCGAACTCATCATCATCGATTTCGTCAATTCCGCCTTCGCCGGCAATACTCGATGTTAGCTGGGGAGCACAATCAAACAGTTCAATCGAAGCCTCGCTAGGCGCAGCGGCAACTGGCGCAGCGGTACTTGGAAGCGGAGACGCTGAACTGAGTAATTTCATATTAGCCAATAGCGTCGCATCTGCCGGCTCTTGCTGCTGCCCAGCCTTAGTCTGGACAAACATAGCGTTGATGGCATCGACCGCCTGCAGAATAATGTCCATCAAGTCGGCAGAAACTTGTCGTTTGCCGGTTCTCAGCAGATCGAAGGTGTTTTCAGCTTCATGGCAAACATCGACCATTGGAGACAAGCTAAGAAATCCCGCGCCGCCTTTGACAGTGTGGAAGCCTCGAAAAATCGCATTGAGCAACTCCGAATCATTGGGATCATTTTCTAACGCGACCAACTGTTCAGACAAAAGCTCTAAAATCTCACCTGCTTCGATTAAAAAATCTTGCAGTATCTCTTCATCAACATCGAATGACATTAATATGGCTCCTAATTAAAACCCCAAACTCGACAGCAGATCATCAACTTCATCTTGACCTGTGACGACGTCGTCACGCTGTGCCGCGTTTATGATTGGCCCTTCGGCCTCGACACTGCTATCTATGATTGCCGGATTTTCACTGACGGCTTGTTCACCAAACACCGTCAGCATCGAGACTAAATTATGCTCTACTTCACGCACCAGCTCGATAACTCGTTTTATCATCTGCCCGGTTAAATCTTGAAAATCTTGGGCGAGTAATATCTGGTTTAACAGCTCTTTCAAACGTATCGAATCTAGTTCACTGCGCTCGACTAATTGTTGAACGTCGTGACACATGCCTTTAAATTCACTCAGCTCAATCTCACGCCTCATAAGGCGGTCCCAGGCTGGCTTTACCGATTGAATATTTGCAGAAAGTGCATTCGCTAAAGGCAGGCATTCTTCGACGGCATCCATGGTTTTATTCGCGGCTTGTTCTGTCATGTCTATGACATAATTCAACCGTTCCTTAGCATCCGGAATTTCCGTATTGGCTAACTCAACCAGTCGATCGTCAACTTGAAAATCGACGATCGCACTATGAAGCTGACGAGTGAGTCTTCCGACCTCATCAAAAAGTTCCTTTTGTATAGGCGCAACAATATCTCTGATTAAATCGTCAGCAAGCAACTGTTCGTCTTGCGTTAGCAAGTCCACCAGCTTGTTAGCCTGCTCTAACGAAATAAGTCCTGAAGTCTTCACCTGCATATAACAACCTTGTTAACCGAGTCGTTCAAAAATTTTATCTAACTTCTCTTTCAAGGTCGCTGCCGTAAAAGGTTTAACAACATAACCATTAACCCCAGCTTGAGCCGCGGCGATGATCTGTTCCCTTTTCGCCTCTGCAGTCACCATGAGTACTGGGATGTTTTTTAAGTCATCATCTGCACGGATCGCTTTTAAAAGATCGATTCCTTGCATCCCAGGCATGTTCCAATCGGTCACAACAAAGTCAAAATCGCCTTTCTGTAACATAGGTAGTGCTGTCGTACCGTCATCTGCTTCTTGGGTATTGTTAAATCCCAAGTCTCTTAACAAGTTCTTGATGATACGTCTCATTGTTGAGAAATCGTCAACAACGAGAATCTTCATATTCTTGTCCAAAGTGTCCTCCGCGGAGCTGTTCATTATTGCTCATGTGATCGTTATTTTTTTGTCCAATGCTTGAGTTTAGCTTTTAGCCTTAGCATAGCCTGACTTAAAATCTGGCTAACCCGTGACTCACTAACCTCTAGAATGGCCCCAATCTCTTTTAAATTTAAAGCTTCATCGTAATAAAGCGACAAAACCAGTCCATCTCTTTCCGGCAATAATTTGATTGCTGCTACTAGTGCAGAATGGAACTTATCTTCTGCAATCGACTCATAGGTATCGTCCTTAACCCCATCATCGTGACTAATAACATCGACCGATACGCCTAAATCTTCAATGCCAATTACTTTCCCTACTGAAACATCATTTAAAATATGATGATATTCATCTAAGGTCATCTCCAGCCTTTGGGCTATCTCGTCATCTTTAGCATCTCTGCCAAGCTCCTGCTCAAGCTCATCGATAACCTGAGCGACCCGCCTCTGGTTTCTATGGACAGATCTCGGCACCCAGTCGCCACGACGGATCTCATCGAGCATAGACCCACGGATTCGAATACCGGCAAAAGTCTCAAACTTAGCCCCCTTGTTACCGTCAAACTTCGACGAAGCTTCGAGTAACCCCATCATGCCGGCTTGTAGTAAATCGTCTAGTTGCACCGATGCAGGTAAACGAGCGAGTAAATGATGAGCTATTTTTTTTACAAGCGGTGCGTATTGTTCAACGATTAGAGCTTTATTATCTAAACAAGTATACGCAGAGGCTTTACTCACTCTCTCTATCCTCTTGATGCTTAGGTCGCTGTACTAAACGCTCAACAAAGAACTCTAGATGACCTCCCGGTTGCTGCGGTATAGGCCAACTGATGACCTTATTCGCTAAACCATGGTAAGCAATCGATGCAGGCGATTTAGGGTAGGCTTCAACAATTAATTTCTGCTTACGCACCGACTTTCGCAAGTTCTCATCGAATGGAATGGTAGCCACTAACTCGAGTGCGACATCCAAGAAACGATCGGTAACCTTGCTTAACTTAGCAAACAGCTCCATCCCTTCTCGTAAACTTCTGACCATATTAGCGACTATTTTAAAACGGAACACACCGTGCGACCTGCTCAGTATCTTAATGAGCGCGTAAGCATCGGTAATTGATGTAGGTTCATCGCAAACCACAACCAATACGTCCTGTGAGGCTCTGGAAAAACTCAGTACCATATCGGAAATACCCGCGGCGGTATCGACAATGAGGATGTCGAATTGCGTTCGCATCTCACTGAATGCCCGAATTAATCCGGCATGTTGCGCCATTGATAATTCAACCATAGCTTGAGTACCCGAAGTGGCAGGAATAATACCTATCCCTTTAGGTCCACGCACTATGATATCGTCTAGGTCGGTCTCACCGGATAAAACATGGGATAAATTACGTTCGGCCCGCAGGCCAAGCATGACATCCACGTTTGCCAGACCTAGGTCGGCATCCAGAACGAGTACCCGCTTGCCTTTTTCGGCTAACGCAACGGCGGTATTGATGGCAACACTGGTTTTACCCACGCCTCCCTTACCACCCGACACGGCTATTACTTTCACTTTTTCGTTATAAGGTTGATTCATCATACGTAAACCACTTGCTTGATCCCGACTCATTGCTTTACTCAAATGCATAGGTCCTTTCATCTGACCTTTCACTACTTCTGACTGCTGGTTTATTATCTAACACCGACAGCGCTTTGTTTGCTAGCGCGAATGTATCGGCCACTTGCATATCTTCTGGAACTCTTTGCCCATCAGTAACATAACTTAATGGTAACCCACTTTGAATTAAGACACTCAAGGCTGGGGCTAAAGAAACGGACTCATCTAATTTAGTCAATATCGCACCAGATAATGGGATACGACTAAATTGTGTCACCGCTTCTTCTAAAACTCTTCTTTGACCTGTAGATGACAGTACCAGATAACTGCGAATAGGTAATCTGCTATTTGCAGTTAAATTATCAAGTTGCTGGAATAAACGCATATCTCTTTGGCTCATTCCTGCAGTATCTATCAATACTAGCTTGCGATTACGGAACTGATACAGTATTTGCTCCAACTCATTGAGATCATGAGCCTGCTTAACCGGGCAGCCCATTATTTTGCCATAGGTTGCCAATTGCTCAAAGGCGCCGATGCGATAATGGTCTGTGGTGATCAAGGCAACATGCTCAACGCCATGATGTGCAGCATACCTGGCGGCTAATTTCGCTAGCGTGGTTGTTTTTCCCACACCCGTTGGTCCGACAAAGGCCACCACACCACCTTGACGCACGATATCGTCACCTTGGTTATCTAGCATATTGGCTAAGCTACGTGGCAATGCTCTGACGAGATCTGCAGGTGTATAATGCTCGCTCAATTCTGACAGCTTTTTTGCCACAGTAGGGGAAAATTCAGCCTCCAATAATTTACTTTCTAGCATGGCACCTACGGGGTCGACGCGGACTTTCTGTTCACTCATCAAGGCGGTGACTTGATGAGTCAGTAAGCTTCTCAAGGACGACAATTCTTCACGCATCAGCTCAAGCTCAGGGCTAGCTTTGCCCTTCGTCTCAGCTGAAGGCTTATGTGAATAATGCGCCGTCTCTGGTGCCGATTTGGCAGACGACTGTGGTGCCTGTAAACCTTTTGCCCATTCGGGCATGTCTAATTCTTCACTGGTCTCCTGAGAAACATGTTGCTCGACGCGACTCTGCTGCCTCTCTAATAATGCCTGCAGTGAATCGGCCGCCGGCGCCGGTTTGACTCTTGCTTCGGCGCGAACAGGTCGCTTTAGACCGAGGGAGATTTTCTCTTCGGCCAGCTCCATAAACGTGGCGGACGATGCTGACTTCTCTGCAATTAGCGCCTTGGGTTTCGGCTCGTCATAATCCACGGCTGCGACTATCTCTATTCCACCAGTGACCTTTTTATTCGACATTATCACAGCATCCGAACCTAAGGTCTCTTTAACCTGAGCCAATGCCGTACGCATATCTTTCGCTAAGAAACGTTTAATTTTCACTCATATGCCCTCTACTGACCCACGGCAGAAACAATTCTAATTTGTTTCTCATCGGGGACTTCCTGATAGGAAATCACCCTTAGGTTAGGAATCGTGTGCTTTACAAATCGAGACAGAGTCGAACGTAACATGCCCGATGTGAGTAATATAGCGGGTTGCCCCACCATCTCTTGTCTTTGTGTTGCATCTTCTAAAGACTTTTGCATCCGTTCGGCCAAGCTAGGTTCTATGTTTGGTCCCTCTCCTCCCGTCGCTTGCATTGACTGATGCAACATTTGTTCCAACTCTGGCGCCAAAGTAATGACGGGTATCTCGGTTTCCGGCCCACTGATCTCTTGGACTATCATTCGTTTGAGCGAGATACGCACGGCGGCGGTCAAGACTTCGGTATCGGCACTCTTGGGGCCGTATTCGAGCAATGTCTGTACTATGGTCCTAAGGTCGCGGATTGAAACGCCTTCGTTGAGCAAGTTTTGCATGACTTTAACCACAGTCCCCAAGGGCATAACGTCGGGGATGAAACCATCGACTAACTTAGGAGAATTTTTGGCTAAAATATCCATAAGCTGCTGAACTTCCTCATAACCGAGAAGCTTGGCCGCATCATTGCTTAATAGCTGACTCAAGTGAGTGGCCACGACTGTGGCCGCATCGACCACGGTATAACCTAAGGTTTGTGCATGCTCTCTACTCTCAGGGGATATCCAAACCGCTTCTAAACCGAAGGCTGGGTCTTTGGTCTCTATGCCGTCGAGTTTGCCATATACCTGACCCGGGTTGATGGCGAGTTCACAGTCATGTCTTATCTCGGCTTCACCGCAAGCCACTCCCATCAAGGAAATGCGATAGGTATTTGGTGACAGATCTAGGTTATCGCGAATATGCACCGCGGGCACCAGAAAGCCCAGCTCTTGGGATAGCTTCTTACGCACCCCTTTAATCCTGCCGAGCAACTCACCGCCCTGGCCTTTGTCGACCAGAGGAATAAGTCGATAACCCACTTCTAACCCTATGGTGTCGACATGCTGAACATCATCCCAGCTGAGCTCTTTAGGCTTAGCGGCGGCCTTGTCCGTAGGCGGGTTTTTCGCAAGCGCCAGGGATTCTTCTCGCTCCTGGTTTCGTTTTCTATATAAGAAGTAGGCCACAGCACCGACGACGAGTGCCAGAGAGATGAAAGCAAAATGTGGCATCCCAGGCACTATGCCCATGATAAACAAGACACCGGCAGCAATCGCAATTGACTTAGGGTTGTCAAGCATCTGCGACGTCATCATCTGCCCCATGTCACCGGACTCGTTCTGACGTGTGACCATCAAGGCTGCAGCAATTGAGAGTAACAGACCCGGGATCTGAGCGACCAGTCCATCACCTATGGTGAGCAGGGTATAGATCTCGACGGCAGAGGAAAAATCCAGGCCATGCTGCACCATGCCGATAACGAATCCACCCAAGATATTGATCACCATGATCATGATACCGGCAATCGCATCACCTTTAACAAACTTAGATGCACCGTCCATTGCCCCGTAAAAGTCGGCTTCCTTGGTGACTTCGGCGCGTCTATCTCTGGCCTGTTCTTGGTTTAACACACCGGCATTCAAGTCGGCATCGATAGCCATCTGTTTACCTGGCATCGCGTCTAAGGTAAAGCGAGCGCTAACTTCTGCTATACGCCCGGCTCCTTTAGTGACCACGGCGAAGTTGATGATAATGAGGATTAAGAATACGACCAGGCCCACGGCATAATTGCCGCCTATCACCACAGAACCAAAAGACTCAATCACTTTACCGGCAGCATCACCACCGTTGTGTCCTTCGAGTAAGACGATACGGGTCGATGCCACATTGAGCGCTAGGCGCAGTAAGGTCGCAATAAGCAAGACACTGGGGAACGCGGCGAAATCTAATGGTCTGTCGGTGTAGATAGCCACCAGTAACACCACTAGGGCCAAGGCTAAATTAAATGAGAACAGAATATCCAGCAGGAATGGCGGCATAGGCAATATGATCATGCCTAACGCAGCGAGAACAAATAAGGGCGTGCCTAGGCCTTTAAAACTCGAAGGCTTTATTTTTTTCAGTTGACCCAGTAGTGCGCTAACATCCATTCAACAAATCCAAACTTTTGACATCTAGCCGTAACAAAGCAATTTTCAAGCCAAGTAGTGGAAATAATTTCCGTCAGTAATAACTAGGTTATCAATATGGTTTTTATTTTATAAGTCAGCACTATACCGTTAGACAGACGTTAAATGAATGGCTAAAGCGTTAACTGAATAAATTTACAGCAGATATAGAAGATAAGCCGTCATTAATACTTAAAATCTTCCGGTATAGGCTGTTTAAGCGGAATAGCCGTTGGCCTTCTGCCTCCGCGTTGCTGGTATTGACGTAATTGAAATACATAAGCTAATACCTGAGCGACGGCAGTAAATAATCCCTCCGGGATCTCTTGATCTATCTTAGTCGTATGAAAAATGGCCCGGGCTAGTGGCGGTGCGGAGACTATTGCAATCTCATGCTCACGGGCTATCTCTCTAATCTTAAATGCAATTTCGTCCGTACCCTTTGCTAGCACATAGGGCGCGGTCGACTTCATGGCGTCATATTTCACCGCGACAGCATAGTGCTCAGGATTGACGACAATAACATCGGCATTGGGCACTTCTGACATCATACGTCTCTGAGCCACCTCCCTTTGCATCTGCCTTATCTTACCTTTCACCTCAGGCTTACCCTCGGTGTCCTTATATTCATCCTTTACTTCCTGTTTGGTCATCTTGAGTTGCTTATTGTGATTCCATATTTGAAATGGCACATCAATAACCACTATGAGTATGGTTGACGAGCACAGCAAGATGAACATCCACACCAGTAGATCCAGTGCGTGATATACATTTCCAGGAAGATGATCCCGAGACAAGGCCAAGATATCATTAAAAAAGAAGCTCAGAATAAAGTATGCGGATGATGCGACAACCAAAAATTTGGCGATCCCCTTGGTTAATTCAACCAAGGCTTGCACGCCAAACATTCTTTTAAAGCCTTTCATCGGGTTCATCTTCTCAGTTTTCGGCATAAATGCCTTGGTAGAGAAGGTGATACCGCCTAATACGATATTACCGATAAAGGCCACTAAAGCGATAACCAGCATCAGGCTGGCCATAGGGAAGGCAAGCTCACGCCCAATCATGCCCCACACCAGCACCATCTGGTTGGTGTCAAAAATTTGCTCCCTGTCCTGGGTAAACAAGGTGGTCATTATGGTCACTAAACCACTGGCAATGCTTGGGCCGACCATGGCAAAACCGACTGCGGCCGACACCAATACAGCCGAAGTGCCTAACTCTTTGGAGCGTGCAACCTGACCTTTCTCCCGAGCTTGTTCTAATCGCCTGGGGGTGGCCTCTTCGGTTTTCTCTTGGCTACTGTCATTTTCAGCCATGCACTAGCACTCCCTTAGATAGACGCTGCCGCGTAAGCTGCAACATCAAAATGTCCCATCGGTATTACACTGCAGCTTGACTATATCGCATAACAGCAACTGAGCCGACGTCCACACCTCACCAAAGTGTTCCATTATCGGCGTCAAGGTTAACCACAAGATCACTAACCCACTCACCATGGTCACGGGGAAACCTATGGCGAAGATATTCAGTTGCGGTGAGGCTCGGGTCATGACGCCGAATGACAAGTTGATCAGTAATAGCGCCACGATAGGCGTGATAGACATGGTCAATGCCGCACCAAACATATAGCCCCCCCACTCGGCCAACATTCGATAACTTGTCACACTCAAACCTTGATCCGATATGGGAATAGTCTCGAAGCTAATCACTAGCATACGGATCATCACCAGATGGCCATCTACGGCGAGGAAGATCATGGTGGTTAACAGCAAGAATAAGTTACCTATTACCGGGGTTTGTTGACCGGATGAGGGATCGACCATGGAGGCAAAACCTAAACTTGTCTGCATGCCTATGATTTGACCGGTCAGCACGAAGGTTTGCATCACCATCAAGGTGACAAATCCCATGGCGATGCCAATCAGCAGCTGTTGTAAGGTGATAAATATCGCCGACGCCGCAAATAGTTGTACATTTTCCACTGGGGGTAAAACCGGTACTATGGCGAAGGTGATCGCCATCGATAATAGCGCTCTGACTCTGACAGGTGTGGTATTAGCCCCGAACACAGCCATCACCATAAACATGCTAGACACCCTAAACAGAGGCCACATGTAAGAGGCTATCGTGTCCATTATGGTCGCCATGAGGATATCCATCAGGCTAACCTATTCGACTCATCAAATTAATCACTCGAATCATCTTAATCTCTTGAATAAATGTTGTTTCGTCATCCTATGACCTGGGGGATCATGTTGACCATCTGTACAAAGAATTCCATCATGGTTTGGATCAAGGTATGACCCAGAAACATCAGCGCAAACAAGGTCGTCAATAAACGAGGCAGGAAACTCAGGGTCTGTTCGTTAATTGAGGTTGCCGCTTGGAACACTGCCACCACTAAGCCGATGACGAGTCCAGGTACGATTATCAGCGACACGATTGTCACTATGACAGAGAGCGCCTCGCGGAAGATGTCGACTAATGACTCAGGATTCATAAATCCACCTAGACACCGAAGCTATTGGCAAGAGTGCCCATCACCAGACTCCAGCCATCGACGAGCACAAACAACATGATCTTAAAAGGCAGTGAGACGATCATGGGGGATAACATCATCATACCCATAGCCATCAAGATGCTAGCCACCACAAGATCCAACACCAAAAAAGGCACGAATAACATAAAGCCAATCTGAAACGCGGTCTTCAACTCACTGGTGATAAATGAGGGAATTAACACGCTCATGGGCACATCTTCGGGTGAATTAATGTTCTGATAACCCGATATTTCGATGAAAGTATCGAGATCTGTCACCCGAGTTTGGGCCAACATAAAGGTCTTGATCGGCTCCTTGCCAATATCGAAAGCCTGCTCGATATTCATGGTTTCAGCGATATAAGGTTTAACGGCTTCAGCATAAATCTCATCGAACACGGGCGCCATAATAAAGAAGGTCATAAACATACTTATGCCAATAAGCACTTGGTTTGACGGCGTTTGTTGTAAGCCAATTGCTTGTCTTAGAATCGACAATACCACTATGATGCGCGTGAATGAGGTGAGCATGATGATCATGGCTGGCAGAAAGCTCATTGCCGTCATTAACAGCAGTATCTGCATAGTCACAGAATACTGAGTCCCACCATCTGGGGTCGTGGTCACAGTCAACGCAGGTAAGACACCATCGAGGGCGAATGCACCGGGTGAGATCAACAATAAACTTAAGATGAGGGAAAGTGATAATCGCTTCATATTGAATTCGTCTTAGCTTGGCGTAAGCGCTCAGCAAAAGACTCAGTCTCTATGCTGATGGGCGTGTCTAATTTATCTATGACCTGTATTTGCTGGGCAGTCACACCGAGTAAATATTGCTGGCCACCCACCTCGAGTAATACCACCTTCTCTTTCTGTCCCAGTGGCATCACCGCCAAGGTCTTCAATACACTGTGGCTAGAGGGCGCTAAGTTTAAGCGTTTAACGATATAGGCCAGCACAAAAATGATGGCGATCACGACAATTAACCCGCCTAACATATTGGTCATTGTCGAGATAGCCGATCCCTTCTCTGCCGTTGAGGCGACAGTAGGGGCTGTCGCCAATCCAGTTACGAGCAACAAGTTAATCATATCTACCTTATTTTAACTTCTTAATACGCTCAGTTTGGCTGATGACGTCGGTCAGACGTATACCAAACTTATCATTCACAACCACCACTTCGCCATGGGCAATCAAGGTGCCATTGACCATCACATCCAGAGGCTCACCGGCGACGCGGTCTAATTCCACCACCGAACCTTGGTTGAGCTGAAGCAAGTTGCGAATACTGATGAAACTACGGCCCACTTCCATCGATATGGTCACAGGAATGTCCATGATGGTATCGAGTTTTGCCGCTTCATCGGCAGACAAGCCCAGTCCTTCGTCAGTCAGCTCATCAAGCTCGACAGTCTGCGCTTCCTCTATTGCTTGTTCAGCCATGGCTTCGGCCCAATCGTCAACCGTATCTTCTGTACTCATTGTTATTACCTTAACTACTGCATTTAGCGTAATACCTTAGCGATTCAATTCCTTGGCTAAGATAGGATTTATAATTCAGAAATATCTCTACTCTTGTTCTTACGTGTCACCAATTTCAATTCCGTTTTGACGGTTTCCGGTCGTGGAATTTTCTCAATGATCCGCAAGGCTAAATTGTCTCTGGTCTTGCCCAGTTTACACCTATAGGTGGGTAGATCTTCGACGCGCAGCACAATATGCTCGGGCAAATCTACAGGAATAATATCGCCGGCTTTAAACTCCATCACATCTTTAAGGGTGATCTCTTGATCCACTATGGTGGCGTCTATGCCTACCTTGATATCCATGATCTCGTCTTTCAATGCCAAAGACCAACGCATATCTGTATCTTGGGTATCACTCTGCACACCGGCATCGAGCAGTTCACGTATGGGCTCTATCATGGAATAAGGCATGGTGATGTGGAAGTCTCCACCACCGCCATCCACTTCGATATGAAAAGAACTGACCACGACCACTTCGGTTGGGCTGACGATGTTTGCCATTGCCGGGTTAACCTCTGAATCAAGATATTCAAACTCAACATCCATCACAGGGGCCCACGCTTCTTTATAGTCTTCGAAGATTATTTTTAGCAAGAGTTGTACTATGCGTCTCTCTGTTGGCGTGAATTCACGACCTTCAATCTTGGCATGAAAACGGCCATCTCCACCAAAAAAGTTATCCACTAAGATGAAGACTAATCTTGCCTCCATGGTGATGAGACCCGTTCCTTTGAGCGGACTAAATTTCACCATATTTAGGCTGGTAGGAACAAACAGCGTGTGAACATATTCACCAAACTTGAGCATCTGCACGCCATTGATCGACACCTCAGCTGCGCGGCGCATCATATTAAACATGCTGATACGCAAGTGCCTGGCAAATCTTTCATTGACGATCTCTAAGGTCGGCATCCTTCCACGAACGATGCGATCTTGAGAAGAAAAATCATAGGAGCGTGCTTCAGATTCATTCTCTTCATCTTCATCGTCATCTACGTCATCTACACCATGCAGTAACGCATCAATTTCGTCTTGGCTTAAAAGATCACTCACAATAACGCCTTTATTAAACAAAAATAGGGGAACTCGCTAACTCATACAAGCGCGACTTGAAACCTGATTAGCGAAAATCAACAACTACACATTATTCTGAGGTCGTTCTCATGCACTACTGCATAATGAAACCGGTAAACAGGACTTTCTCTACGACTTTACGCCCAGTCACAGGTTGTAGCGTATTCTGAACATTGAGTAAGGCCAATTGACGCATCTCGTCTTTACCGGCTAGGCTAGTTAATTTTTGCACATCGGCACTGCTAAACGTCGTCAGTAGTGCATCTTCAATCAAGGGAATGTGTTTCTTAATTAATATACCATCGTCAGCACCACGTACCATCAACTGAACCTTGATCTCTACCAGCCTGGAACGGCTTGCCCCAGGGAGGTTAAACAGGAATGGTCTGGGCATTCCCACATAGTAAGCTGCGCCTACATTCACCGGCTCTTGAGTTTCTGCGGCGCCATCTGCATTATCACTGTCGGCAGAGCCATCGCTTGCCCCTATGAAAAACCACAAAGCTGCGGCGATGATTAACACTATTACCAGACCGATAACGCCGAAAGCAATTAGTTTCCGCTTACTTTTCGGTTGTTTATTGTCTTCGAGCTCTAAGGCTTCTTCTTCGGCCATTTCATTTCCCTTTTAAGCTTAACTCTGCTGCTATGTTTCTATAATGGATCTAGAGATAATGTGCTAATACCCATCAAGGATCTAATTTTGCTATAGATTACCTGCTTATGCGTAATAATCTATAGCTGAACGATAACTAGATGCCTGATTTAAGCTTAATAATGGCTCATCTGTAGATATTTCATCCATTTCTAGGTCATAAGCCTCTTGTGACCGCTCCGAATGATCTGCTTCGCCTTGATTTTTGCCTGAATCTTGCTGAGAAACCTGACTATCTGTGAGCTGTAACCCCTGTTCGGCTAACATCTCTCTCAACCTAGGTAATGCTTGCTCGACAATATCTCTGGTCTGAGGCTGGACCACATGAAACTGCACTTGAGTCTGGTCGCCCTGAACCTGAATTCTCACCACTAATGGCCCCAACTCAGGCGGGTCTAACCTGATCTCGGCATGCAAGGTCCCCTGACTCACCATGGTCACTAGCTGCTGCTTCATCACGGGAGAAAAACGCTGGATCATCTCCTGCATCTGACTCTGAGTGTCATTATTCTGTCTTGATACCAGCTGAAACTGGGGAGTGTCAGCTTTACTCTGTGGGCTTGAGCCGATGTGCATCTCAGCTAAGGTTTTATTGTCTATGCTTGCCGTGGATGTCGTGTCCACTAATGTTGCAGAGGCCTCTAGATTGGCCTTGGATGGATTGAGCTGTACCGATAACTCAGCCCCTTTGAGCTGTTGCTCAGCCTTCGCGGTTGCTTCAGCAGTTAGCTTAGTGCCCCCTTGCAGCATAGAAGATTGTTCCAATTGATTTTTTTCGCCTAGAATGGCACTAAACTGCTTATCTTTACCTTGCTCAGCTTGATTTTCAGTGCGGGTTAACACGTCAATTCCGGCAGCTTGTTGGGACTGGGTCACTTTGGCTACCTCCTTTGCTCCGGACGACTTATCAGAGGTTTGTGCCTCAGACAATGGCAAGGTATTGTGCGCTTGTTTCAGACCCGCACTCCCGCTTTCGCTGCCCTCACGACTGCCAACGCTAGCAGCTGAGCTCATGCTGCCAGGCTGAAACTCTGAACTTGTCACAGTCGCGATGAGTCGAATCAAGTTTTCAGGGGCTATTTCTGATAATTCCGCCTCGGATAAACCCGACTCTTGTACCAGCTTATCGATAAGATTTTGATCTAGTGGCTGTTGAGTATTAGGGTTTAAGAGTTGAGCCTCTGCATCGATAAGAGATGCCGACTGCGATGGTTCACCTTGTTTAGACTCTGCAGCTGCAAGATTGAAATCTGTATTTTCAGTATCATTTACCACAGCGAGTAAATAATCATCGAATGTTGAATCACTTGTCGTGTTCTCATTGCCTTGCAGCGGCAAGATATCGCCGCTGTTATCTAGGCGAGTATTTCCCTCTAGCTTACTGGCCCAATTTATTTGCGCCAGCACATGATTGACATCGACGTCCTTACCGCCCATTTGGGCCTCACTCTCAGACTCATCGGCCGATCCCGCTAGCTGGGGAGCATCTTTAGCCAATCTGGTTTCAATATCGATATTTTCAGCTCGAGTTGACTCTTTCTCCTGAGTGCTAGCTTGTTCTAAAGCCAAAGAAAAATCGTTATTTTCAGATGAATGAGTACGACTATTATCCCCCTGTTTTATGCCACCAACTGCGAGATTATCGGATCTGTTTTCTTTATTCGTTGAGAGTATATTCGTCATGTTCTGCATTAAGCCTCCAACAAGGCTGATGTCCAATCAAGATAAACGCTATTTTTCAAGAGAAATCACTGACGCCAGCGCTATCTCGCCAAAGGCTTTGTCAAAATAGTGGCAAAAAAATAAATGCTCACTGGTTATCGATATATTAGCAATAAACATGCCAATATAAACAGGGGTATTTAGCCAGGTAACTGCAGCAAAAAAATCTTGTTTCAGCGAACTTTTTTTCTATAAAACATCTGTGATGCAAACTCATCCACCATCTTTTGTTCGAGTCTCATCTCTGCTGTTCTTGCCCTCTTTGCCTTCTGTTCTAACAATAATTCAACCGCCCGACGTTTTTGCTGTTTCTCTTGCCAATGCTGCTGTCGATAATTTCTCTGAGTATCCGCTTCAGCGACCGAAGTAAGCTGCTTGGTGATGGCTTGGTCTACTTGGCGTACAAATTGGTGAAATTGATGATAATAACTGGCACTGATATTCTTGCCATGATGGCTCTCCATCTGTTTCATATAATCCAAGCGATAGTTTTGCAGCGCCTCGAGTTGGCTCTGGCATTTTTGCAGTGCTAATTGAGCCGATTGCAGCTGTAGTGCCGCCTGCTCTTCCGCCTCGCTCGTCAGTTTCAATACCGTATGAAGCGGGTCCTGCTTAGCCATAGTTATTCCTGAAATAAAAGAAGTCCCTAGAATCTAGACACTAGATTCTGATCATACCTTACACTGGGCACTCAACTGAGAAAGCATCAGCTGACTGGAATCAAAACTGAGCGACTCCTTCATCGTTTGCCTTAAAAAGGCGTTCATCGCCGGTTGAAGCCGTATCGCATTATCGATCCTAGGGTCGCTACCTTGAGTGTATGCCCCGATTGAAATCAGATCTTTATTCTGTTGAAACAGCGAATACACCTGTTTTACACGGCGCATTGACTCCAGATGCTCGGTGCTGATCACCATAGGGGCAACACGGCTAATAGAGGCTTCGATATCGATGGCGGGGTAATGACCAGAATCGGCTAATGATCTCGACAAGACTATGTGTCCATCTAAGATCGCCCTGGCCGCATCGGCAATCGGGTCTTGAAGATCATCGCCTTCGGTTAATACGGTATAAAATGCCGTGATAGAACCTTGGCCCGGACCACCATTGCCCGCTCTTTCGACCAGCTTGGGTAACTTAGCAAACACCGAAGGCGGGTAGCCTTTGGTTGCGGGAGGCTCACCGACCGCGAGTGCGATTTCTCTTTGTGCCTGGGCATAGCGTGTCAAGCTGTCCATAAGCAGCAATACGTTATAGCCTAAATCTCTGAAGTATTCTGCTATCTTGGTTGAAGTTTCACAGGCTCGAAGCCGCATGAGTGGAGACGTATCGGCGGGCGCTGCCACCACCACAGAGCGTGCACGTCCCTCTTCACCTAAGATCTCTTCGATAAACTCTTTAACTTCCCGGCCACGCTCTCCGACTAAGCCCACGACTATGATGTCGGCGGTCGTGCCCCGCGTCATCATGCCCAGTAACACACTCTTGCCCACCCCAGAACCGGCAAACAGTCCCATCCTTTGACCCTTGCCGACAGTTAACATGGCATTGATCGCTCGAACCCCGACATCCAGAGGCTCAGTGATGGCTCTTCGGGCTAAGGGGTTGATAATGGGGGAATGTTTTGGCGCTTTTTGATCGGTTTGCAATCGGCCTAGATTGTCTAAGGGTTGACCATTGCCATCGAGTACCCGGCCTAATAATGACAGGCCGACACTGAGTCCGGTTTGCACACCTAAGGGGGTGACCTTGGCGCCGGGTAAGACGCCTCTAAGCTCTTCTATCGGCATTAAATAGAGCAGTTCATCGTCGAAACCTATCACCTCGGCGACCAGATCTCCAGCCAAGGTTTCTATGCTACATAGGCTGCCTATCGGAGCCCGACAACCGATGGCTTCGAGCGTTAAGCCTACCACCCGGATCAACTGACCACTGGCTTCGGCGACAAATGGATAAACCTTATCATGTTGCCGTTTGATTTTATTCAGTAACTGACTTTGGCGGTTGCTCATCTTGTTTTACGCCCTCTGACTCTTTAGCTGCTGACACGTTTTCATTAGTGCTAAGTGTCTCTTGTTGTAAACCAGGCTCAAGCTCGGATTGCTCCGAAGCTGTATCCGTCACATTCTGTTTGGCATCCTGACTATAGGATGCTAAGGCCTGCTGTTGCTGCTCTTGGGATTGATTGAGATGCTCTACATGATGCTCCATCTCCTCCAGCACTGTGCTTATCCTCTGCTCGAGTCGCATATCGACGCGACTTCGCTGGCTGTTGATGATGCAATCACCAGGTGACAGACTCGGATCGGCTTCCAATTCCCAGCGATTTTTTTGCAACTGATTGGCGCTATAGAGTTCTTCAACCAAATGATGATCATCGGGATGCAAGCGAATGGTGATCCCTTGATCCTTCAGCGGCAGTGAATCAACCCCTTGCCTCAATGCTGCCAAAATGTGCTCGGGGTGAGTTTTTAACTCGTGACCAATCACGGCGCGGGTTAATTTCATCGTCAGGGAGAGTAATTCTTGTTCAATCTCGGTATCTAACAGGGCTAAAGGCTGTTCAAATTGTTGCAGCAAGGACTCGAATCGTGAGATTAACACCTTGGCTTGCTCGACGCCTTCACTATGACCTTGCTCTATTCCCTGTTTAAGTCCCTCTTCATGGCCTTGTTTCAAGCCCTCTAATCGGCCCGATTCAGCGCCAGACTGAAAACCTTGCTCTTTGCCCTGAGCAAAGCCTTCCTGTTCGGCTTGCTCACGGATCTCTTCAATCTCTGCTAATGTCGGCGGTAAAAAAGATTGGGGTTCCTCCACTGTGGTTTTATGTACGCTGGTACGACCAAACAAGTTTGAAACACCTTCGCCAGCAGCAACTGTAACATCAGGGATCTGCCAATGTGTGTACTCGACCTCGGATTGACCAGACTCATTGTCTGTCGGCTTAGCTTCACTATCCGTTTTCATTATAAGAACTCTTCACCGCCGCCACCGCCTAACATAATATCACCACTGTCACTTAAACGCCTGGCGATAGATAAGATCTCTTTTTGAGCGACTTCGACTTCACTGATCCTGATAGGCCCCATGGCTTCTAAGTCATCACGTAACAACTCTGCCGCTCGCTTCGACATGTTACCCAAAATCTTATCTTTGAGTACATCATCGGCTCCCTTGAGTGCCTTCATCAACACATCTTGTTGAATTTCGCGCAGCAGCACTTGAATACCTATGTCATCCACATCACTCAGATTCTCAAAGACAAACATAAGATCTTGTATTTGTTGCGCCATCTCTTCGTCTGACTCTCTCATGGTCTCCATGAGCTGACTCTCAACATTGGTGTCCAGATAGTTCATGATATCTGCAGCCGCCTTCAAGCCGCCCATTTTAGCAGCCTGAGCCCCGCCTTGACCGGCAAACTGTTTCTCCATGATATCATTTAATTCTTGCAGTGCTGCGGGTTGAACCTCTTCTAAATTTGCGATGCGCATCATAAGATCCAGACGAGTATTCTCCGGAGATTGGGCAACAATTTCTGCCGCCTGATCGGGTTCCAGATAGGAAAGCACGATAGTTTGGATCTGCGGGTGTTCATTTTGTATTATGGTCGCCACTTGACGAGGATCCATCCACTTGAGTGAATCCAGCCCCTTAGCCCCACTGCCCATGATGATCTGTTCGATCAGATTGCCGGCCTTGTCTTCACCTAACGCCGCCGTTAAGGCCTTACGGACAAACTCTTCACTGTTAAAGCCAATAGATGAGTACTTTTGAACTTCGTCAAGAAATAGCTTATGCACGCCTATGACTTTTTCCTGGCCAAAATCCGTCATGGCAGCCATCGCCATGCCGACCTTTTGAACTTGCTTAGGCTCCAAGTGTTTTAAAATTGACGCAGCGTCCGCTTCACTTAGACTCAAGAGTAATATTGCCGTTTTCTCAGTGCCGGTTAGCTGATCGACATTGTCGGCTTTGGCGCCATTGTCTGAATTATTGCTCATCTTGTTGTAACCAACCTTTTATCACTTGGGTAGATAACTCAGGCTCATTTGCGACTAACGCCCTAATAGCTTTAATCATATCATCATCTTTATGAAGATCAGGTATCAAAATCGAACCGTCATCTGCATAACTGTATTCGGCTTCTGGACGATTGAGCATGCCTAAGGTATCGGATGCGAATTGATCTTCGATCTCAGCCAGTTCATCACCAAATTTAGGCTCATCGGGAATACTGACGCTGTCGGGATAAATAAGACGTTTGAGCATGGGCCTAACAACAAACATGATTAATGCAAGAATGATCACCCCGCCCATGCCCAGCTTGAATGCTCGCCAGAACCATGGCTGTTCCCACAGCTCAAGAGCCGGTAGTTCTGCGATAAGCTGATCCATGAAGGGAACGGTAACCACTTCTAGCACATCACCTCTTTGCGTACTGAAACCAACGGCTCCCTCTAGCAAGCGGCGAATATTGGCTAACTCCTGCTGAGTTCTCGGCACTCGATTGATTTGACCATCTTCTCCAACGGCGCCCGTTTTATAATCCACGGCAACTGACACACTGACACGCCTTACCATCCCCACCTGCTGTCTGGTATGGCTAATGGTAGTATCGAGTTCGAAGTTTCTGGTGGCTTCTCGATGTGATGCGCCACCACTCGCTGAATTTGACTGTGAGTCAGTATTTAACGCATCCTGTGGAATATCACTCTCCATAGGCGGCTGATTAGATAAGGCGCCGGGGATCCCCGATGCACTGCCGCCATTTGAATTATTCTCCACCGTCATTTCACTTCTAAGGGCTGGCAGGTCTGGGTTGTAACGCTTCGAAGTTTGCTCTACCGCGGTAAAGTCCATGGTGACATCGACTTGAGATGTAAAATGTTCAGGCCCTAGGATAGGCATGAGGATTGATTGCACCTTAGTCCGGTATTCCGCCTCTTTTTGCAGGACTAATTCTGACTCTCTGCGGGCTCTTGCCGATACCGCATCTTGGCTACCCGAGTTTAATAACCGACCATTTGAATCTGTCACAGTGACACGGGTCGGGATTAAGCCTTGAACGGCAGACGCAACGATATCGACCACGGCATCGACTTCTTCTTGACCGAGTCCGCCGCGGCGAACATTGAGAACCACAGTGGCACTGGGTTTGGCACGGTTTCTAGAAAAAACGTTCTCTTTGGGAATAGCCAGAATAACCTTGGCTCTGCTGATACTTCTCAGCTCTTCAATTGCTCTGGCCAAGTTTAACTCTTGGCTGTGCTTGAGCCTGGCCAGCTCCATTCGCTGGCTCACACCAAAACCACTATCTTTACTCAGGTAGTCATTTGGGCGCGAAGCACCATCGATCCCTTCGCGGCTCAATATCAACTTAACAGCTTGGTACTGATCATCGGGTACCTTGATGATATCGACATCGATCTGATAATTAATCTTGTTTTTATCTAGGACGTCTAACACCTTGACCATCTCTTGGGTATCCATTTTACCAAGCGGTCTATATTCCGGCTCTTGTGCCCACAGCATCACAAATACAGCCAATGCTAAACAGATCGCGAGCGCGAGAATCATGGTGATCTGGCGCAGCATATCAGTCCCGCCAAACATACTGCCGCCGGATTTATTTTCTTCCTGGACTCCACCCGCCAGCTTATCGTTTGCCAACGTAGACTCAGAACCTACTACCATGTCAGTGCTCAAAATTGTTACCCGTTTATTATATTAATTATCATATATATTGCTTAGCATATTGGCCATCACTATACAGGCATGCTCATAATCTCTTTATACGCTTCAATTAGCTTGTTTCTAACTTGCATCGTCGCTTCAAATGCGACACTGGCCTTCTCTCTGGCGATGACGGTATCGGAAAGAGTCACCCTGGTATCTCCCATGTCTAGGCGGGTGGCCAATGAGCCAGAATTCGCTTGAAGCTCGCCAACGGTGCCGATAGCCTGAGACAGCAGCTGACCAAAATCGCTACCTGAGGTATTACTGACTTGTTGGCTGATCGGTGAACCGAAACCGGAATTGAGTCCAGAAGGTTTAATTTCACCACTAAGAGACTGCATCTCTTGTAATAATGAGTTGGCTCCAATCTGCATATTTTTATCCCCATCGTCTTACTGAATGCGCTAAGTGACGAATAGTTGACGAAATTAACTGTTAGAGAATAACATGCAAAAACGTTGCCAAGTATTGATTAGGCAGGAGAAGGGAAGTCGGTCGGCAGGGTCTCGAGTTCTAAGTCGTAAGCCGTAGCATTAAGACAGAGTTTAAAGTGGAGGGGAGTTCCTAGGACCTGTTATCTCGGCGCTAGGACCTAGGGAAAAGTGTGTTCTATGCGGGGATCTCTATGCCCATGTCTCTCATTTTGGCCATCTTATATCTGAGCGTTCTAGCACTGATCCCCAGTTTTTCGGCAACCCGTTTCCTACTGCCCTGACACATGTTTAGCGTCTCAAGAATGATCACATGCTCCTGGGCCTTAAGCTCATCGCCTAACGCATCGAGTTCTGCTGGTTTTTTCGTCGCGTGTAATTGCTGCTCTACCGGTATCTGGCTAATGAACACTTCCTGAGTATCGAGAATGATATCCGCCCCCACAATCAGTTGTCCCGTCATCAAGATCAAGGCGCGTTGAATCACATTATCGAGCTCCCTGACATTGCCAGGCCATCTATGGGTCAGTAACCGTCTACAGGCTGTTTCATCCAGAGTCGGGATCTGTGCTAATCCAGATTTAGCACCATGGCGAGTCAAGAGATGACGGGCCAGAGGTAAAATATCTGCCGGCCTCTGACTCAATGACGGCCAGGTGAGTGGAAAGACATTAATGCGATAATAGAGATCTTCACGAAACTCCCCTGACGCGACCACCGCTTTTAGATCACGATTGGACGTTGCAAGCACCCTGATATCTAACTTTATGCTTTTACGTCCTCCGAGGCGTTCAACCTCCCTTTCTTGCAATACCCGTAGCAATTTAGCCTGAAGGCTTAAATCCATCTCGGTAATTTCATCGAGTAATATCGTGCCTCCCTGTGCCTGTTCAAACTTACCCGGGCAAGCTTGATAGGCACCAGTAAATGCGCCCTTCTCATAGCCAAATAAGGTGGCTTCCAACATGTTTTCGGGTATTGCGGCACAGTTTATCGCGATAAAAGGGCCATTATTACGGCTACTATGTTGGTGAATGTATCGAGCCAGTACTTCTTTACCCGAACCACTGGGCCCCATGATCATCACCGAAGCATCCGATGCCGCCACCTTCATAGCAAGATTTAGCAAGGCAAGGCTCTTCTCATCGGCGACAATGGGCATATTCTCAACTATCTTAGGTTTCAGATATCGAGAAACCTGGTTCAACAGCACCTCAGGAGCGAAGGGTTTGGCTAAATAATCTACCGCACCGAGTTTGATGGCATTGACCGCATTATCTATGGTTGCATAAGCTGTCATCAATAACACAGGCAGCTGAGCCTGGTTCTGACTAAGATAATTAAGTAGACCTATGCCGCCTATCCCCTGCATCTGTATATCGCTGATGACGAGGTCAAAAGATTCAGTCTTGAGTTTAATGATCGCCTCTTCGGCCGAAGCTACATCGACACATTCATATTGC
Source organism: Shewanella sp. (assembly GCF_013214165.1). Classification (GTDB taxonomy): domain Bacteria; phylum Pseudomonadota; class Gammaproteobacteria; order Enterobacterales; family Shewanellaceae; genus Shewanella. The sequence continues at coordinate 32,597 of NZ_JABSSM010000048.1, forward strand.
GCCAGCAACAAGGTGTCTACCAGAGCTTCCCGGAGTGAATGATCGTCTTCAACCAACAATAATTTACCTTCAGACATGGTCTAGCCCCTCCTCTGCGGATACTGAATTTGTCACAGAAACCTGTGAGTCAGGCTGTAGCATCGAGATGTTTAATTTAGGAAAGTGTAATGATGCCTTACAACCTTTGCCTTTTTCACAGCGCAATTGCATTTTTCCACCATGATTGGCCACTACAGATTGCACTACCGCAAGGCCCAGACCTGTGCCTTGGGGCTTAGTGGTGAAGAAAGGTTCGAGTACTTTTTGTTGCATCCCTTTATCTAAACCTTTGCCGTTATCGGTAACATGGATCTGAAT
>NZ_JABSSM010000049.1 GCF_013214165.1 Shewanella sp.
TCGAACTCAGAAGTGAAACGCAATCGCGCCGATGGTAGTGTGGGGTCTCCCCATGTGAGAGTAGGTCATTTCCAGGCGCCTAATAAACGAAAAAGCCCGTTGCTAACGCAACGGGCTTTTTTCGTTTTTAGCCTGGAAAGATGACCACTCGAACATGGGGAATATAAAGAGTCCGAACGCAGTGAGGTTCATTCCATGTGATAGTAGGGTGAAGGGCCCGCTCTTATCAAGCGTAGCTTGATGCTGGGTCTGAACGCGGAGGATTTATCCGAAGCCGGGCCATTGGAAGGCGCCTCTGCTCTTTGTTTCCGTATTCAAAGCGCCGTAATTTCATCCCCATGTGTCCACTTCGTGGATCGAGGTCACTGATATGCTCCTGCATAAGTGACACTTCCCACATCCATGTGGGTCGTAAGTCATTTCCAGGCGCCTAATTTCTCGTAAAGAGAGTCGATAAAGCCCGTTGCTAACGCAACGGGCTTTTTTCGTTTAGGCCTGACTCTTTGTTGCAAGAAATGACCGAACGAACATGGGGAATATAAAGAGCCCGAACGCAGTGAGGTTCATTCCATGTGATAGGTCGATAATTGCATCCTCGGTAACTGCTCCATGCGTTACTCTCGATAACTGCTCCTGCATTATTCTAGCTTCGTCCATCCTTGGTCTCGTACCTCCTGAATCCTTTCAGTCGTGCATAAGTGACACTTCCCACATCCATGTGGGTCGTAGGGTGAAGACCTTACGCTTTTCAAGCGCTGCTTGATGCTGGGTTGGTAGAAAAATGTTCCAGACATTTTCTACATTCCTCACATCCTTGGCGGCATATCCGAAGCTGGGTTATTGGAAGGCGCCTTCGCTTTTTTGTTCCCTAATACTATTCTAAGTAAAAATGTGATCTAATTGTGGTCATCATATCTTCTTCATTTGTGGTTATGGATAATTTTAAAAATACAGATTTCAATTCTCTAGCTCGTCAGCAAAAATCCATCAGACTCTATCTACTACTTATTGAATCATATGGGATTTTACTGGATAACCTCACGCTCTATGCACCCCAAACAACCAGTAGAGGCTCAAGAAGAGTTTAAAAAAATTCCAAATAAAAACGATCGCTAAGATCCCCAAGCACCTACCTTTAGAACGCATCAATATTTGGTTTCAGGACAAAGTAATAGTGGTTCCATGGACGAGTAAAGAAGCCATGATCCTATACTTGAGACTGATTTCGGAAGTCACTGAAGCAGATAGACATACAGTCGTGATCATGGATGGTGCAGGCTGGCATACCGATAGCATCGCAGATGAATTGAGTAATGTCATCCTGATCAAATTTTCCTCTATTCACCAGGGCTTAATTCGATAGAACAAATATAGTGAAATGGGCAAGCACTTTGCTAAAGGAGCGGTCACTCTCGGCTATTCATGTCTTTTTCTTCAATCTTATGACATTTGTGCTTCCATGCACTCCTATGGCGGTGGTTTTCGATTTATTCTTCTACCTATGAGCTGCTTTTGTTGTGAATCGAAGACGGGAAGGACGCAAAAAGAGTAAACTAGTCTAAATGAATTCGCTTTATTAGAAGATGCTGTGATCTTAACGTCTACTTGACTACTTAATAATAGGTATAATGTTTTATGAATTGTCGACTTGGATGTGGAGCTTGCTGTATCGCCCCATCGATCTCTAGTCCCATTCCTGGGATGCCTCAAGGTAAACCAGCGGGTGAGCGGTGTATTCAGCTATCCAATGACAATTTATGCATGATTTTTGGGATGAAAGAACGCCCGGTAGTTTGCAGCTCCTTCTCTGCAACTATTGATGTATGTGGTAGTACTACTTCTGAAGCTATTCATTTGATCTCTTTTTTAGAGGCTCAAACCAGCTAGACTAACTTTGTAAGGTGCCTAATGCAGTTAACTCGTTATACAGACTTTGGTATTCGTACCTTAATGTATTTGGCTATTCAGCCTGACAGAGAGACGCTATTTCGAATTTCGGAGATCACTCAGGTCTTTGACTTGTCGCCTAATCATGTTTCTAAGATAGTGCATCACCTGGGTAAGCTAGGTTACTTAGAAACCATTCGAGGTAAATGTGGCGGTTTTCGTTTAGGTAAGTCAGCGAAAGAGATCAATATCGGTCAACTGGTGAGAGTGCTAGAAAACTCTTTGGCACCTATCGATTGCAGTAAACCCTATTGTCGCCTGACCCCCTCTTGCCAGCTAAGAGGTGTATTAGCCGAGGCTGTTACCGCTTATTTAACGGTTTTAGATCAGTACTCTCTGGCGGATATCGTTAGCAATAATCATGAGTTGGTAAAGCTGCTCCCTGAATTGTCTATTCCTGTACTTGAACTCAGCTCCTAACGCTCGGCCCTAGAGTTATATCAATCGCTACTGCAATCTGATATTAACATCTTTTCCTATCTGTTCTTGTTTTGTACTTACTGCGATTTTATAAGGTAAAAGCTCCGAAACTTTAACCAGGCTGATACCTGCCTGCTGTAATCGCGGTAGGTTCCGTTTCAAATATTCTATTGTTTCAGGATGTGGGTGAGCTATGGCAACGACTTGGCCTTGTCTAAGTGCCAAGGCGATAAGACGTTCAAACTGTTGCTCCAAACCGGCTTGTGAGACGTCATTATCCAAGAATATCTGCCGTTTTAACCTAGGTATACCTAGTTTGTCAGCTGTACTCCCAGCCTTGGTGTAACGTGTGGTTATACTATCGACGAAGTAGAGTCGCTTCTGTTTTAAACTTTCCATCACCCACAGCATGGGCTCATCCAGCTGGGTCAACAAACTTCCCATATGGTTGTTGGCGCCTTTAGCGAACGGGATATTCTCGAAAGCCTGGTTTATGGTCTGCTTAACATCCATTTCACTCATATCATTGGTTATGCCTCCTGGGCCAAGCTTCTTGCCATTGAGTGCTTGCATAGGCAGGTGTAGCATTACTTCGTAGCCTCTTTCGTGTGCAATATGAGCAACTGAACTGCCAAGAGGCGTGTGAGGAAGTACTGAGAGGGTGATGTTATTGGGTAAAGTCAGTACGGCTTCATCGGATTGACGATAGCCAATATCGTCAATGATGATCGCAACTTTAGCGGCATTTACATGACTACCAGGAAACATTAACGTAAAAACAAATATTAAAAAGCGCACAGTGTTCGGTATTTTCCAGACCTCCTACTCTAAGAGCAAAAGGCGTTAAGAATGAGTTTTTATCCATGTAATTGCTGAATCCAATATCAGATCAGTTTCTACATTATTATCTTCAATTTTATCATGGACATTAGTCTCGTCGATTATAGGCATAGTTTGCTCATTTGTGACAGTCTCTAATTGAAGTTTTATATCTGGCTCAATCCCCTTACTATTAATGTCACGGCCATTGGGGGTGGTATATTTGGCGATCGTCAGTTTTATTGCATTCCCTTCCATTAATGTTGGAATTAGGCTCTGTACGGTTCCCTTACCGAAGCTGGTCTCACCTATCAGCTTAGCTCTTTTATTATCCTGTAGGGCGGCGGCAAGCACCTCTGAAGCAGATGCAGATCCCTTGTTGATTAACACCAGCATAGGAACATCGTTAAGCATGGTCTGAGGTGAGGCATAATAGTCTGAGTTTGCGTCGAAGAATCGTCCCTCGGTTGACACTATTCTGCCTTTGTCGAGAAATATGTCGGCAATTTTTATGGCTTGATCGAGTAAGCCTCCCGGATTATTCCTCAGGTCTAAGATGAGTCCCTGTAATTTTAGCGGCTGCCACAGGGCTAATTGCTTAACCATTTCCTCTGTTGAGTTGTCCTGAAAGTTGGCAAGCTTGATAAAGCCAATATTACCATCCAGCAATTCGGCCGTGACCGAGAGCACCGAGATGAGGCTCGGCACTAAGGTAACTTCATAGACGGTATCCATATTAGGGTGAGTGAGTGCAAGCACAATTGATTGGTTATTCTGGCTATGGTTTTTGATTTCTGTAAGCAGGTCATCTAACTTGCTGTAATCGACCTTGTTATTATTGAGTTTAACTATTCGGTCGCCTGCTCTTATACCAGCACGTTCGGCAGGAGAACCTGCAAAGGGGGTTATTATGGTTATTTGGTCATCTTCTGTTGCTATCTCTATGCCAAAACCGAAGTATTCGCCCTTATTGGCATTTCTAATATTTGAGAATTCTTGTTTATCGAGAAAGTTAGAATAAGGGTCTAACTTAGCAAAAATACCTTCGATTGCTGCAGCAATAAGCTCATCTTGGCTCAGCTCTGTTACATAGTAGGTTTCTACTGTGTCGATGACGTCGAGTAAGAGAGGATAGTTAAGATTGTGATGATATTGTTCGGCGTTTTCTTGTCCTGATAGGGTAACGGAAATCCCTAGTCCGACACCAATGAGAATACTACCAAGGTAGCGAATATATTTTGACATGGCAGCCCCTATATTTAAGGGCTAGATCTCTCCTAGCGTGTACAGTATCTCGCCGGATCGACCGCTTGCCCTTTATGCCTTACCTCAAAGTATAGGCCAGGCTCAGTCTGTCCACCCGACCGACCGACCAATGCGATGGATTCTCCTTTATTTACAGAGTCTCCGGGGTTTTTTAATAGGGTTTGGGCATGACCATAAAGGCTCATATAGCCTTTACCGTGATCGACAACTAGCACCATACCGAAGCCGCGTAACCAGTCTGCATAGATGACCTTGCCCGCTGCGATAGCCGCTATTTTTTGACCTTCCGGAGCCGAGAGTGTGACCCCCTTCCATTTTACCTGACCCGATCTACGGCTGCCGAAGCCCGACTTGATACGGCCCTTAGTCGGCCATTTTAGCTTTCTGCTACTGGATAACCCTTGCATCTTAGGGTTACTTTTCATGGCCATTATGGCTTGATCGACAGCATGTTTGAGACTGGCTTCCTCTATCTGTAGCTGCTCCAACTTGGCGCCACTGCTATTGAGTGTTCTCTGTAGTTGTGTGAGGGTTTTTTGTCTCTGGCTCTGTTCCTGGTTGAGCTGTTTCGCCTGTTGTTGCTGGTTGAGAATGAGCTTATTCAGCTGAGTCTTCTGGGCTATCTGCTCAATTTGAATATCATTGAGTTCTTCGATGGTCTGTTTCAACTCATTGATCGATGCCATGCGGGCATTATTTAAATATTGATAGTAGGCGAGTAGACGTTCGATGCTGGCTGGGCTCTGCTGGTTGAGTAACATCTTACTATAGTCGTGATTACCCGCTAAATAGGCACTGGCCAACTGATTGGCTAATGTTTGCTGCTGAGTTTGCTTCAGTGTATCTAACTGTTTTTGGCGTTTATCTAATTCTGCGAGTTTTTTATCTGTCTTGGACAGTGAATTTTTGGTCTCATTGGCTTTTCTTGCCGCGGAGGCGATCGCTTTTTCATCTTTCTTCAGCAATGAGATTAACTTCTCTCGCTGCTTAGTGGTGTTTTTTAGATCCGATGTCTGTTTGCTTATCTGTGATTGCAGTACTTTAAGATCGGATCGACGCTGCTCCAAGTCTGAGGCCAGCAGTGGCGTTGAAAGTATGATAAAGCCAGCAAGAATGCTGGCTTTACTGAAAAAACGAATATTCACGTGTCGGTGGTTACTCTTTGATTTTGATGATGGAACGCCCGGTCATCTCTGATGGTACCGTTTCTCCCATCAAGGTTAACATGGTTGGAGCAAGATCGCTCAGGCGACCGCCATCTTCGATAATCGCATCACGTCCAACGTAGATCAATGGCACAGGTTCACAGGTGTGAGCCGTGTGTGCCTGGCCGGTTTTCTCATCGGTCATCTGCTCGGCATTACCGTGGTCGGCTGTGATTAAACACTCTCCTGCCACTTTAGCCAGAGCCTCCACGACGCGGCCGATGCTAGTATCGACTGCCTCACAGGCTTTAACCGCTGCCTCGAAGCTACCCGTATGACCCACCATATCTCCGTTTGGATAGTTACAGATGATGACATCATAGTCAGTAGACTCTATGGCTGCGACTAACTTATCTGTCAGCTCGAGAGAACTCATCTCAGGCTGTAGATCATAGGTTGCCACCTTAGGTGATTGGATCAGAATTCTGTCCTCGCCCTTAAATGCTTCCTCTTTACCGCCATTGAAGAAGAAGGTCACATGGGCATATTTCTCCGTCTCTGATATACGCAGTTGTGTCTTATCCCGACTCTGCAGAACTTCACCTAAGGTGTTGACGAGCTCTGTCGCTGGATAGGCTATCGCTGCAGGTATATTCGCGGCGTACTGAGTCAACATCAAGAAGTGTGCTTTTGTCGTCACCTTACGCTCGAAGCCATCGAAATCTGGGTCGACGAAGCTGCGGCTGATCTGACGTGCACGGTCGGCGCGGAAATTCATGAAGATAAGTGAATCACTATCGGCGAGCTTAGCGACATTACCTTGGTTGTCGGTGATCGCCGAGCTTGCGACAAACTCATCGTTTTCGTTACGTTGATAAGCAGCTTCCAGTGCGTCTACAGCATTAGTGTATTGATGCAGAGACTCGCCTTGGGTGATCAAATCATAGGCTAGGGTCACACGATCCCAGCGATTATCACGGTCCATTGCGTAATAGCGGCCTATCACTGAAGCGATGCGGCCTGTGCCTAATCTAGTAAACAGATCATCAAAATGAGCCAAGCTAGATTTTGCACTGCGTGGTGGAGTGTCGCGACCATCGAGGAAAGCGTGCAGATATACCTGCTTAGCACCGCGTTCGACTGCCAGACGGCACATGGCCTCGATATGATTCTCATGGCTATGTACACCACCTGGAGATAAGAGCCCCATTATGTGTACAGCACCCTCTTTGGCGATAGCCTGATCTATGGCGTCGACTAGTGCCGGGTTTTGCTGAAACTCACCGTCATCAATTGCCTTGCCTATTCTTGTAAGCTCTTGATAAACAATGCGTCCTGAGCCGATATTGATATGACCAACCTCGGAGTTACCCATTTGACCATCGGGTAGTCCCACATCTAAGCCTGAAGCTGAGATTAGATTGTTAGGGTACTGGGCATTGAGTCGATCCAAAACCGGTGTCTTAGCATGGAAAACGGCATTTTTTTGCGTGTTTTCACGGTAACCCCAGCCATCGAGGATCAGCAATGCCAAGGGGCGTTTGCGTGTCGTCATGGTAGTACCTTTTAAGTTTGAAAGATTAAAGTTGAAAATAGGAATTGGATAAATATTACTACGGAAGGCCTAGTTGAAAAAGGAATTTACCTAGATTGAGATAATCGAGTTGGCGTCTATCTTATTAACACGCGTCATTCATAGGCTTTAGGTCCTTCAACAAGATGCTGCAATCTCCTATCGCGGTGGTATACTCTGTGCCCTAATTGTATTTTCAGCCCTAAGAAGTAGGCAGTTTACCATGCAAGAATATATCGAATTTTTGAAAGCTAACCCTATGCTCAGCTTAGCTTGGATAGGTCTTTTGATTGGTCTTATCGCCAGCGTTTTCAAATCCAGTATCTCCAAGGTCAATACTATCGGTCACCAACAGGCTACGCTGCTTATCAATAAGCAAGACGCCAAAGTGATAGATGTAAGGGAAAAAGGGGAGTTTAAGAAGGGTCATATCGTCGATGCTTTGAATGTGCCTTTATCTGAAATTAAAAATAATCAACTTTCAGCCCTTGAAAAGTTTAAAGCAAGTCCCATTATAATGGTATGCAACGCTGGTATGGTGTCATCACAAGCCTCGCAGTTGATGGTTAAGGCTGGTTTCGAATCTGTGCATAACCTCAAAGGCGGTATGGGTGAGTGGCAGTCAAGTAATCTGCCGGTAACGAAAAGTAAGAAATAACAATAACCCGGGATGGTGTTTGAGAGCGAGATACAGGTCTCAAGTAACAAAAGCCCTTAAATTGGCTTCAATTTTGAAGCCTAATTAATTGGATAGGTAAATATTATGGCTGAAGTAGCAAATAACGAACAACAAGATCCTCAATTCAATATCCAACGTGTATACACCAAGGATATCTCTTTCGAAACTCCAAACAGCCCGGCTGTTTTCCAGAAAGAGTGGAACCCTGAAGTTAAGCTAGATCTTGATACTCGTAGCGCTAAGCTAGCTGACAACGTTTTTGAAGTTGTCCTGTCTCTGACTGTTACTGCTAAAAACGGTGACGAAACTGCATTCCTTTGTGAAGTTCAGCAAGCTGGTATCTTCGCAATCAATGGTCTGACTGAGCAGCAACTTGCTCATTCACTAGGTGCATACTGTCCTAACATCCTATTCCCATATGCTCGTGAAGCAGTGGGTAGCCTGGTTTCTCGTGGTACTTTCCCACAGCTAAACCTAGCACCAGTTAACTTCGATGCGCTTTTCGCTCAGTACGTTAACCAGCGTCAAGCGGGTGCCGAAGAAGCTGCTAAGAGTGAAGCTGCTAAGAGTGAAGAAGCAAGCGCGTAATTAAAAACTGAACGTATCTGTTCAGCATTTTTCAGTCGCTGCTCAGATAGTGGCTGATTCATTCGAGCATTAGATTCGAATGAATTGGCATTAAGCGAGTAGCTATATGAAAAATACTGCCGATATTACGGTATTAGGGGCGGGGTCTTATGGCACCGCCCTTGCTATTTCTTTAGCCAGTAACGGCCATCGAACTCTGCTGTGGGGCCATGATCCTGAGCATATCGAGAACCTCAAGCGTGACCGCGCTAATGAGGCATTTCTCCCGGGGATAACGCTTCCCGATCTGCTAATACCTGAAGCCGACTTAGCGACGGCGCTAGCCGCATCGAATAATATTCTAGTCGTAGTACCCAGCCATGTTTTTGGCATGGTACTGAGCCAAGCTAAGCCTCTGCTGCGTGAAGATTCACGCATAGTCTGGGCGACAAAAGGGCTTGAGCCTGAGACCGGACGACTGTTGCAAGAGGTTGCCGGAGATGTGTTAGGCGATAAATATCCTTTAGCCGTACTTTCCGGACCTACGTTCGCTAAAGAACTGGCGGCGGGCATGCCGACGGCTATCTCTGTTGCCGGGACCCATGCAGCATTTACCCAAGATCTAGTCGAGCTATTACACAGCCCCAAGCGGCTACGTGTTTATGCCAATGATGATTTTATCGGCCTGCAACTCGGCGGCGCGGTTAAAAATGTCATCGCCATCAGCGCCGGTATGTCGGATGGTATCGGCTTCGGTGCCAATGCCAGAACCGCATTGATCACCCGAGGCCTAGTTGAATTGTCTCGTCTAGGTGAGGCTATGGGGGCCCAAGCTAGCACGTTTATGGGCATGGCAGGCTTAGGCGATCTGGTACTTACCTGTACAGATAACCAATCTCGTAACCGTCGCTTCGGACTGGCTTTAGGCCGGGGGCAAGGTGTCGAGGAGGCTCAGAAAGAGATAGGTCAGGTGGTCGAAGGCTACCGTAATACCAAAGAAGTTTATGCGCTAGCTAAGCGACTCGGCGTAGAGATGCCGATCACCGAGCAAGTTTATCGGGTGCTCTATGAGGGCGGCACGCCCCGAGAGGCTGCCGCTACCTTGTTAGCCAGAGAGATAAAACCTGAGACCCAAGATCGCGAGTAATCAAACCTGAGGTTTATGCTTCTGGGCATGGTAAAGATAAAAAAGGGTGCTAAAATAGCGCCCTTTTTTGCATATGGACCGTGCTTATCCCCGATCGCAGGGCACCTAGGCAGTTCCAGATAGCTCTTGGCATTTCCTACATCCTTGTAGGTCAAAGCGATGGAGGGGGTTTGCATATGGACCGTGCTTATCCCCGATCGCAGGGATAGCGATGGAGGGGGTTTGCATATGGCAGGAGATGTTCCTACATCTCTGTGCATTCCTATCATCCGTGATAGTCAGAGTGCTTATCCCCGATCGTAGGGCACCTAGGCAGTTCCAGACTGCTCTTGGCATTTCCTACATCCTTGTAGGTCAAAGCGATGGAGGGGATTTGTACACGGAAGTACTTATCTCCGATCGCAAGGATAGCGATGGAGGGGATTTGCATATGGCCAAATGTTCCTAGTGCAGTATTTGTATTTTAATTTGAGGCAATAAAGTGAAACATCATGACGTCATAATTATCGGTGCGGGCGCCGCAGGCCTGATGTGCGCTGCTACAGCGGGTTACCGTGGGCGTGATGTGTTGGTGTTCGATGCTGCAAAGCAGGCGGGGAAGAAGATCCTCATCAGCGGTGGTGGGCGATGTAATTTCACCAACATCAAGGTTGAACCCAATAACTTCATCTGCGGCAATGGGCATTTTGTAAAGTCAGCCCTGGCAAGATATTCCAGTAGCGACTTTATCGACTTGGTCGAGCGTCATGGTATCGAGTACCACGAGCGGGATCACGGTCAACTGTTCTGTAATGACTCGGCCAAAGAGATAGTCAGCATGCTACTGACCGAATGTGAGTGGGCCGGCGCTAAGGTAAAACTCCGCACCGAGATTGGCAAGATCACTCAAACGGATTCTGGAAAATTTGAGATAGCGACCGACAAAGAAGTCTATCGCTGTGATTCGTTAGTGATAGCCACAGGTGGCCTCTCCATGCCTAAACTAGGTGCCAGCCCATTGGGCTATCATCTCGGCGAACAGTTTGGTTTAAAGGTGCTACCTACCTATGCAGGTCTGGTGCCTTTTACCTGGCAACCCGAGCAGAAACTGAAGTTTGAGCCATTGTCTGGTATCGCCGTCCCTAGCACCATAACGGCCAAAGACGGTACCCAGTTCAGTGAAGCCTTACTCTTTACTCATCGCGGCCTATCAGGTCCTGCCATTCTGCAAATATCAAATTTTTGGAAGCCAGGCGAGACCATCAACATTAACTTGCTTCCCGGCATCGATGCCAGAGCCGCCATCGGCTTAGTGTTGGCGAACCATCCGAAGCAAAACCTGAGAAATACTCTGAGTCATTGGTTACCTAAACGTCTGGTCGAGGCCCTGTTCGATGAAGCCCTGCTCAATAAGGCTATGAATCAGCTGATCCATAAAGAGCTGGAACAGCTTGCTGTGGACCTAGAGTCCTGGGAAATCCTGATGAATGGTACCGAGGGCTACCGCACCGCCGAAGTCACACTCGGCGGTATCGATACCGATGAGCTGTCGTCAAAAACCATGCAGGCAAAATCAGTACCTGGGCTTTTCTTTATCGGTGAGGTGATGGATGTCAGCGGTTGGTTAGGTGGTTTCAACTTTCAGTGGGCATGGTCATCGGGTGTAGCGGCGGGGCAAGCGGTTTAGACTTGTGTAGAGACAATAAAGTTTCAGGTATCTTTTTTGTTTGCTTCATTTGACTGTGGTAGCGATTTGCAATCAGCAATCAATAGAAAATATGAGTGTTGATTGCAACACCATGAATCTGTTGATCCATTAAGAGCGAGTACAGCTTGCTGTTAATTTAGAGATCCTGGACAACCCTAATGGACGACACCTTGTGCCCTGCTACTTCAGCAACAAGTTTCTATGCTTATTGAATTCATACTGAGTCGTTTCAAGTCGCGTCACTATTGTGTCAAATTGATCTGGAGTGGTAAAAAACATCCCACCAGATACGGCCTTTGCATGATCTTTTGCAATACTATCTAACCTTTTAGCTTCAGGTATGATTTTTAGTTTGCTTTGAAGTATCTCTTCGTAATCGACTCCAGGGCTGGCCCAGCGATATTTTTTCATTTCGATGACGGCTAGCATAGCCTCTGAAGTATGGAAGGGATCTGCAAAATCCATATTTAAGCAAGACCGTTATGTCTTTCCCTGTTACGGGCTCCTCCAGACGCTGGCAGGGCTGGTGGATGCAGAAGATGGCTACGTGGAGGTATTCAAAATAGATTATTGCCCTTTAAGCGGGATCCCTACGCTCAATCTTATCCTCTCAGGAACGGTAGATAGGTTGCTGCTTGATGCGGTGTTCGAACGTTATCAGGCACTGCTACAGGCCGCTGCGGCTGCCGACCAACTCTGAGGCTACTGAGTTGCAGCAATGCCATGGATGAGGGCTGTCTGCTGGTTGAGTGCGTACAATTGGCGGTTATGGTAAATGGGAGTTTGCTGGGGAAAATGGCGCTTAGATGTAACTTGAGGCCTTAATCCGTTATTTTTAGCGGCTAACTTGGCGAGTATTAATCCTTTCTGCCTGAAAGTTTGTCACGGTTTTTGGCCTGTTTTTGTTGTGATGCTGGTGATTACATTTGAGGATGATTTAACGATCAAAGTGGCATTTCAGACTATTGCTGCTGGTGGACGGGGATGCTGAAGCAATATTGGCTTACGGTGATGGGTATAGGCTGGTTGATGTTAGCGTGTGGCTGAGCTCTTGAATGCTTAATTACTGCGTACAATAGCAGTGTTATGGTCGGTGTTATTGAATGTGATCTTGCTACTTCTGAGACACTTTTATATGTGCATTGATGTCATGTTGAGCCGCTTCAAGCCGCGTGACTATGGCATCAAATGGATCTGGAGAGGTAAAAAACATACCGCCAGATATAGCTTCGGCATGATCTTGTGCAATACCCTCTAACCTTTTAGTTTTTGGGAGCAGTTTTAGTTCGCCTTGAAGTATCTCTTCGTAATCAACTCCAGGGCTGGCCCAGCGGTGCTTTTTCATTTCGATGACGGCGAGCATAGCCTCTGATGTATTGAGGGGATCGGCAAACTCCATATTTAGAAGACAATCGACATCGTACCAATGTCGAGCAAGTCTATTTGGATTGGGATCCTTTTCTTGGGTTGAAAATTGGTGTAATGCCGTTAATTTCTCCCAGAGAATATAATCCCTCTGATATGCCATTACGCTAGCTTTCGGTAATGCTAGTGATGCGAAGTCAGGAATACTGTCCATATAGCAATCAATATCGATGATTTCAGTTGGCTTGCCTCTGTTTCTGCCGCCAAACTCCAATAGTATATGGTCAAGCTGATAGTCATTTGAACTATGGGTTACACGTGGAAAATGGATATCAATTTTTTCACCGTGTGAGTCAGGCTCAAGCTCGGCAGATAGTCCATCTATGTTGTATTGCGAAAATCGTTGATTAAGTTTTTCAACTAAGTCGTTGCTCCAACGCATAAGACGTTTCTGCTGTTCATCTCTAAACTTTTTATTTTGACTCTTGGTTTGAATGCTCTTTTTCCATGCTGCAAGCTCATCATCTTCTGACAATCCAGACAGATCGGCCCAATGAATCGATAAATCAATGTCTTCGGAGAAGCGTTCAATAGCGCTCCAGCATTTACTGAGTGCTGTTCCACCTTTAAATGCTACCGAGCAGTCACCGAGTAACTTTTCGTCGTATAGTAGGCGGAGAATTTCAGCAACCCAGACATCTTTTTCCAAAAAGTTAGCAACTAAACCATGCTCATGTTGTTGGGCGGCATATGAAAACATGTTTGCAAGATCTTCATGTTTAGATTTATCGGCGTACAGGTCAAAAATGCTCATGAACGAAGACTACTCTCTAGTTGATTTAACTTGTATTTCCACATTTTCAAAACGGGACTATTACTTAATTTTTGAAGCACTTGAATAGCTTCTTTTTCTTGCAAATTTAAGCGTTTAATAGCCATGTGTAGTGTAGATACTGGGGTATGCTCAGGCGAAAGAGACAGTAGCCCTCTAAATAAGGCTCCCTCAGGTTTATTTATCCACTGCAACTTGGTTTCAGTCGTGTGTTTTACTTGGACAATTTCATTGCCGACGTGAAACTCACGGGATGGTCCAGTCGTCCAATATACGGTTTTAACCGGTGCCTGTGTTTGCATGCCGAGTCGATAGGCTGCTTCTAATCCCTGAGGGGCTATTTTATATTTGTGAGTCCGCGCCCATGTTTTCGCCACTTCTTCAGCTTTTGCTGTGATTTTGATCGAGGGGATACTGGCTAAGGGTTTTGGGCGGGAATATATCCCTTTTGCGACACGAGCAACTTGCCCTTCCTTGGTTAAGCGGCTCATTGCCTTTTGAACAGATGTCGTAGTACCTAGAGAATAAAAATTCTCTATGGAAAATGGGACACCTCGTTTCATTCGAGATAATTTATTGGCAACTAACGCTGAAACTGACAAGGTTAAATTAATCCTGACAAAGTATAATTGATGTGATTTCATTGTAGCCTAGTTATGATAGGGTTTGTAGCTGTATTTATGTCAGAATTGAGTGGGCTGAGAGAAAAATATAGCTGCATTTATAATACGGTGTCATTTATAAAAGCAGGCATGACATGCAACTTAACCTTTGGGCCAAGCCTTTCATCCTCAATGTGGTTAGATTTTATATGAAAAGGCGATGAATCCTGAGTTGGCGAAATTACCCGCCAACTTACAAATGGGGTATTCCTGAGTTAGCCACCCAACCAGGAAGCTGAAGGTCACAGCCGCGAAGACCTTCTAAGGAGATGGATGAAGTGCATTACTGCTGGCTTTGCCTTTACACCATAGTCCACAATCATGCCGCTTTTTGAAAGCGCACATAGCATCCCAACGACCATTAATACCAGTATATTGGCGGCGAAACTTTTGCCTGTCAGTTTTTCCTCGATGCAGAGGTAGCCCTTCTAACACAACGATTTATCATGTGATATAACGGAGTCAATTCTGCATCGCTATCCCGAACAAACTGAGTTGAGGTAACTTAAAGGTTAGTAGAGGATGCTCTACAGCACAAAATATATGCCTGTGCTGTCTTTTTTTGATACAAAAGATAGCAGGCAGAGCCTTAGCTTTTTCGACAATCCAGCGGCATCTATGCTCGAAACTCTTGCCGGTCCTGTCTATTATCTTTTTTTACTTTAAAAATGGATAATTAAGCAGCTTTTTAGCGAAACTTTCACTCTTTGTTATATCCTTTGAATCGAAATACGTTATTTCTTTGCCATTAATTTCCGTATAAGGCTCCCATACTCGATCAACGAGTACAACATTCTGTACTCCTAGGTAGCTGAGGGCGTCAAGTGAGTAACTCCAAAAATCGGTTTTTCCTGTGTAAAAATCAGCACTTTTGACTTGGCCAAACATCGTAATTAATTGATTTACCTTCATTTGGTTGAAAAATTCGCATTCTAGAATAATATCCTTCTTTTTCATTAAGTCTTTCTTTTTAGATATAAGTTCAAAATTGCAATCACTTGAAAACCTCATCACAAGCGCTAAACTTCCACTTTCTAATGGCATGTCTTTAAACTGAAGTACACCACCATGCCAACCTAATAGTGAATGAATATTTATAAACTTGGTACTCCCTGCCAAAAATAAATAGTTTGCACAAGATGAAATGCAATATTTATCAACTTCAATATCTAAGTTATTAGTTTTGATCCATTTAGCAAACTCAATAGCTGTATTTGTATAGCCACCGAAGCTATTTACTACCAATTTATTAACGTCAGTATGTTTGTTAAATAAGCTTTGGGCTTTCTTAAATCCATTGAGATGAATATCAGCGTTATAGAATATAGATCCACCCTCGTAATATATCTCTTCATCACAAATGCCACTGTGTGTGAATAACATTAAAATAGTGTAAACAATACATTTTGATAGCCACATAAATACCTCACAGAAAACAATAAATTCAACCCCTTAATATAGGGGCTGATGCTTGATATAAGTGATATTAGAATCTGTAACTAGGTCCATCCCATGGATCTCTTCGACATTGTCAGTCTTTTGTTCCTGCATAATTTCTTCCTTAATTTAAACTGTTTAACGTTATGTTTGCCTAAGTACATGGCGGGTCTGTTAGACCTCACCAAGTCTTAAGCGATTGACCAAGGGTGTGGCGTCCATCTAAAGTTGCCACATCCTTGCTTTTAATCGGCGAAATATTGTCGTTTATCTTTTTATTTCACCGTTTAAATTGTTGTCACCTACTACCTGTAAGCTCCTGCATCTCTTCTGGTGTATAGACCTTGCCCTCATGCATCACTAGCACCCGGTTAGCTTGCTTTATCGTCTCAGGTCGATGAGCGATGATGATTCTGGTCATAAATAACTGTTTTACCCGCTCACTTATCTTGGCTTCATTTGCGATAAATATATGCCTGTCCTGTCTTTTTGTCTTTTTAATGCCTGTTATCCTCGTTGAGATCTTCGCTAAATCCACTCAAAACGTCGAAGAGCCATTAATGATGGATGTCTTGGTTATTGGTCTTTTCTATCTTGTTTGTTCCTAATAAAGGAATAATAAATGATGGAAATATAAACGACACTAGTATTAGAGTAAATGTCTTGCTGCTTTCTATTCCATATCCACTATTAAATACAGTTTCTTGACTAAAGATCGAATTGTAACCAGGGGAGGTAAAAACTTCCCGAACTACGCTGGTAAAATCAGCACCACTAACGGTCATGCCAAGAACGATAGCCAGAATAGTATTCCAAGAGAAATGAAACAATATGGAATACTTAAAGCCAAGTGAAAATCTAATTTGATATAGTAATATTGATACAATAAAAGTGTTTATGAATGAATATACACCGAACCCAGGGTTAATGATATGAATTAGAGCGAAAATGATGGAGTACAATATCACTGAGGTATAACTACGGCCAAAAACTTTTGGAATTAAAAGTCTAAAGATCACTTCTTCAATGATAGACATTGACAATATTAATAGTGCTAAGGGAACATGTAGCCAATGAAAGCCTAAGTAATCAATTGAGGAGTTTGTCACAGCATAAATTATCGGGAATAAAAGTATAAGGAAGTACATCTGAGATAGCTTTGTATTATACATGATATTTACTCAATAATAAAATTGCTGCAATAATGAAAATATTGCAACAATTAAAATTTAAATTAAAATTTTTAAAACTTTGGTCTCCAAGATGGTGCTGGATGTGGGTTCCTCAATAGTAAAAGAGCAAAGAAAAAACCTCCGTGTACGTTTTTAATCTCATTCTGTGTTAACTCTTTCATTTCTAAAGCTTGCATAATTTCTTCCTTAATTTAAACTGTTTAACGTTATGTTTGCCTAAGTACATGGCTGGTCTGTTAGACCTCACCAAGTCTTAAGCGATTGACCAAGGGTGTGGCGTCCATCTAAAGTTGCCACATCCTTGCTTTTAATCGGCGAAATATTGTCGTTTATCTTTTTGAACTCAAATATTTCACCCATTAAAATTCTTTTCATCCTTTAGTTGCTTACTAGCTCCTGCATCTCTTCTGTTGTATAGACCTTGCCCTCATGCATCACTAGCACCCGGTTAGCTTGCTTTATCGTCTCAGGTCGATGAGCGATGATGATTCTGGTCATAAATAACTGTTTTACCCGCTCACTTATCTTGGCTTCATTTGCGATAAATATATGCCTGTCCTGTCTTTTTGTCTTAGCTGGGATCTAGCTTGTCTTGACACAACGGGAGCATCCACATATTTCCTTTTTTCCTAGAAATACGTTACGTCAGAATTAGGTGATACTTTATAAATAATAATATAATCAATATCTTGAAATTTTACGCTTCCAAAAAATCTTGAATCATAACTTGAAAATTTGTTGTCCCCCAGTAAGTAATAAGAATTTTTACTTAACTCAAACTTTTCCACATGCAGGCAATCGGTTAGATCTTTATGCTCTTTGTAAAAGAAAACCCCGTTAACTAAAACTTCGTAATCACAAATATAAATAACATCGCCAGGTATTCCTGCCACTCTCTTATCTATGCCTATAACACCATCTTGATCTTGACCTACAACTGTGGTGCTTACAATACTCCCTCTTTTTATTACTTCATTCTTATCTTTTTTTTTGTATATTAAGTAATCACCTTTAATTAAGGCTGGAGACATCGAATTACTATTCACGCTACCAACAGCATAGTTAAATAAAATTATGTGCTTCGTTTTAACTAAATACAACCAAGAGCAAGAGTAAATCACGAACAGCAAAGAAATAATAACTTTTAAAGAACTGAATTTCTTATACAGGTAAACAACGAAAATCAACATGAAAGCAATGAATGATTTGACAAAAATATCGATTAAAAAAAATGAAGAAGGCAAATCCCCCCACCTAACAACCAAGGTGCTGACAAGGAAAAATGATATAATAAGGATGTTAATGTGAATCAAGTTGTTGGTTTTAATGCGTAAATACCCCTATTTAAGGTTTGCCATGGATAAAGAGCCAAGAAGCTACCTCCTGACTTTTACCTCTAAACAAATGACTGCTAATCAATCCTATCACAGGTCGACAACGCACCACTTCCACCAGTTTGATATCCATATCTTAATTCATTCTGGTGTCTCTCAAACCTATCTAAATGTCCAAGCCAAATAGCTCCTCCATTAACCTTTTGTAACTCTAAATCTGTCAGCATGTCCAAACCTTTGTCTTTTTTAAACTCTTGCATAATTTCTTCCTTAATTTAAACTGTTTAACGTTATGTTTGCCTAAGTACATGGCTGGTCTGTTAGACCTCACCAAGTCTTAAGCGATTGACCAAGGGTGTGGCGTCCGTCTAAAGTTGCCGTGCCCTTGCTTTTAATCGGCGAAATATTGTCGTTTATCTTTTTGCACTCAAATATTTCACCGTTTAAAAATTTGTCACTGACTACTACCAGTAAGCTCTAGCATCTCTTCTGGTGTATAGACCTTGCCCTGATGCATCACTAGCACCCGGTTAGCTTGCTTGATCGTCTCAGGTCGATGAGCGATGATGATTCTGGTCATAAATAACTGTTTTACCCGCTCACTTATCTTGGCTTCATTGGCGATAAATATATGCCTGTCCTGTCTTTTTTTCTGAATTTAACTCCAGATTAACCGTTTAGCTACCAAAAATAAACAGAGGGAGTATGAATATTAAAATGCGGAAGTATTTAGGGAATTTAAATGTAAATACAGCTGTGAGCAAACCAATAGTCACACCAAAAAAGTATGGAATACACTTTATTTCCGCATTGAAAAACTGAAACCAATTACTGTTAAAGCAAAGTATTAACCCGATGAAACCAAATAGAACAAAAGCCATTATTGCGGTTTCTTTTCGCTCTTTACTTGAATATTCTGAATTTTTCTTCTTAAGTAACTTCATTACATCCAATATCCCTTATAATTCCGATCTGAAATATAACAACATTTATCAAGCCAGCCATGATAAATAGTGGGTCGTTCCTCCAAATATCAACTCTAACAGTTTAAGCGATAGAAAGCCTGTAGTCGTATGATTTATATTCAATTAAAATATAAATCCAGTGTGTTTTATACAGCTAGGATAAGTGGACACCCATAAGATTTTTGATACTTTAAACTCCCCAAGTTCAAAGTGGCGAATGCATGGTGCCATGCCATGATTAAGCCTCTCACACTAGCAATAACACACGCTCTAAAATCGAAGAGACAACTTATCTTGTAAATCAGCAGGTGTAGATGCGGCTGCGAGCTTCCAAAACATGGTGAGGTATCACGAAGTGATACTCTCCGAACGAGAGGCAAGTGATGCTGAACTGGCCGTTAAACATGGATGTTGTTTGTTTTGGCAGAGCCCACATGGATGACACTTATAAAATCAAGAGCCGGCGACTCGTAGAAGTATCTGCACGGCACCGCTGTAAGCGATAAGTAACAATGAAGGGGCGATCTTCAAAACACTAGCCAATACCAATTCAGCCAAAAGCTAAACACAAAAAATGTAACGAGTCTTCATTCGAAGGCTAGCAAGCTTTGTGGATGAAACGCATCGCAGCTTGCATCAGCTCTCATTTTTGTCGATAAGCCGGATATAATGGCCGCGAAACATGCTAGTTTAGAGGCAACTAATATCTCCAGTTTCGGTGCCATCGATAGGGCTTGCCGAAGATAACACCACCAGTAGGACTTAAGATGACTAAAGCTAAAATCGGTATCGTAACTGTCAGTGATAGAGC
Organism: Shewanella sp.; assembly: GCF_013214165.1. Classification (GTDB taxonomy): domain Bacteria; phylum Pseudomonadota; class Gammaproteobacteria; order Enterobacterales; family Shewanellaceae; genus Shewanella. The sequence continues at coordinate 19,850 of NZ_JABSSM010000049.1, forward strand.
CAGTGCAGGCGTCTATGAAGATCTCTCTGGTAAGGCGATTATCGAAGTATTGAACGAGTATCTGACTTCCGAGTGGGAGCCTGTCTATGAGGTGATCCCCGATGAGCAAGATGTGATTTCCGCGACGCTGATTAAGATGGCCGATGAGCAGAACTGTAGCCTCATCGTGACTACCGGCGGCACCGGCCCTGCTAAGCGTGATGTTACCCCCGAAGCGACGGAAGCCGTTTGTGACCGTATGATGCCTGGTTTCGGTGAACTCATGCGCGCCGAGTCACTCAAGTTTGTGCCTACCGCTATCCTGTCACGTCAAACTGCCGGTCTGCGCGGTGATACGTTGATCGTTAACTTGCCAGGTAAGCCCAAGTCGATCCGTGAGTGTCTCGATGCCGTGTTCCCAGCGATTCCTTATTGCATAGACTTAATGAACGGCCCATTTCTCGAGTGTGACGAGTCGGTGATTAAGCCTTTTCGTCCTAAGGCCAAGTAAGTATAGCTTGAACGTTAAGAGCGTCTCGATGCGCTCTCTATCTTCCCCCGCGATTCCTTATTGCATAGACTTAATGAACGGCCCATTTCTCGAGTGTGAACTTGAAAAGTGGTTATTAGCTTTTGATTAATTTGAGTAAATATTGTCACACCGAGTAATTTAGACTAGCTTTGTTAAAGGGATGAAGCAGCGAGTCTAGGTCAATATGAAACCTCATATAGTTAATCCATCTAAAAAATTATTAGCCGCCTTAGGGACCATGAGTGACTTTAAGGTGGCTGCTACATTTGGTGTGCGGCCTTTTCAGGTAAAGTTATTGCGTGAGGAGGATGGGATCCCAGCGGTAGCATCTTCTGTTGAGGTTCATCATTTTCAGTGGACGCCAGAAGCTGATGAATTGCTGGGGTCTATGCCGGACACGGTATTGGCAAAAAGGTTAGATACCAGCAGTGCAATTGTGAATGCTCGTCGAGCGGCGCTTGATATTTCAGCATTTGAGCGACCAATTGTAGACATTTCCCCTATGATCATCCAAAACCCCCATGACTGGACGACAGAGGAGGAGGCGTTATTAGGCTCCGATTTCGATACTGTTATTGCTGAACTTCTGGCAGTTAATAAAGATCAGGTTACCTACAGGCGTAACCGTCTGGGCATCGATCCCTATCGGCGTGGTACCCGCATTCAGTGGACTCAGCAGATGCTAGATAATCTAGGGGAGATATCTGATGGAGACTTTGCTGAGTATTTTGAGATCTGTAAAATGTCTGTGTATATAAAGCGAATCTTACTCTCTATTCCTACGTTTAATACCCTAGATTTCCCATCACCGCCCAATATTCCAAGAGCGGCGGTTAAGTTTCTAGGAAAAAAATATGATGTAGAGCTTGCCGAGGAGTTTTCTGTAAATCGTCTCAACATCAGGGTGAATCGTCTAATCCGTGGCATCGCTCCACTGGGTCGTGTGCCAAATAAACTGCAATTCACATGGACCTCGGAGATGGATGCCTTGTTAGGGCTTAAATCTGATTCAGAGGTGGGCAAAGATCTGGGGATCAGCGGTCAAGTGGTGCAATATCGCAGAAGAAAGCTGGGTATTGAGCCTACAATGCGCAGCAGCTTACTGGTTTGGGACCAGCAGATGATATCTGAGTTAGGCAGAAGCAAAGATCAGATCTTGAGTCAGGTTTGGCAGTGTGATGTTAGCCTGATTAGAGAGAAGCGTGAGGAGCTTGGCTTGTCTGAGCATCTTGGGGCAAGGGTCTGGCTAGAGAGCGAGATAGCCTTGCTGGGGACATTATCGGATCCTCAAACGGCTAAAAAGATTGGAGTTAGCGCGACTGCGGTACGTAACAAACGTAATAGTATGAATATCAAGCCGTTAATGAGTCACAAGAAGTTTATTTGGACTAAGAGGCGCCTAGCCTTACTAGGCATCATGGCCGATGAGCGCTTGGCTTATCAATTAAAAGTAACCTCGAATGTGATATCGAAAAAACGTGTTCAGCTCAATATTCCTATTTGGACCAGTCCTCACAAAGGCACCTGGGCCGATCCTGAGGCTATCGCTAAGTTGGGAACCATGTCAGATCCCGATCTGGCCAAACTCTTGGGAAATACCGCTGCTGCTGTATTTCGTAAACGTAAGCAGCTGGAGATCCCTGCGTATGTCGCTCAAGAGTGATGTGAGTTCATGTAGAAAGCTATTTATTCAGCTGACTAGCCTATCCTCCCGCGCCTATCGGCAGAAGTTACTACCCACAGCTGCTATTGAGAGCAGAAGGGCACTCATTAGTGCCCTTCTTCGCTGTATCTTACGCTAGCAAGGTCTTTTCTTATATTGGCACTAGAAACTATCCTTATAAACCGAAGATTATCTTCTCGCTCTTGAGCGATCTTTCCATGGCGAAAGTCAGGCCTAAGGCGATAACTAAGGTCACGACCGAGGACAGTACTAGCTGCAACATGGGGATTTCACGGCCCTTGATGAAGGCGATCAATGCCTGTTGCTGCCCTGAAACAGGCAGCCACTGCAAGGTATCCGGGGCTATGTTGTAGCTGGCGGCCATCGACAGCATCATGGGCACTATGAGTACCAAGGTCAGATAGGACTGAGCCTCTTTAAAGCTCTTGGCCATAAAGGAGACGAAGAGTTGCAGGCTGGCGGCCATCATGGCGATGGGTAAGCCAATCAATAGCATAAGCAAGATGAATTCTGTGCTTATGTTGACCGTAAATCCAAGCTCATGCCAGGGGACATAGGCATAGGATATCTTGGAGATGATCAGGGTTAACAACAGACCCAACATGGCGAACACAGTAACGGCAAAGACCTTGGCCAGCACTATGCTGCGGGTCGATACCGGATGACTGAGTAACAAGGCGAGTGAATTTCGCTCCCGCTCACCGGCACTGGTATCTATGGCCAAGTTCATCCCCGAGATAAATACCGCGTAGATCATGGTCATGGTGGCGACGCCTAAGATCACCCCGCCCTTGGAATCTGGCGTGGCTTGATCTTCTATTTTCACCTTAATTGGCTGGACCACACGTGGATCTATGCCTCTGGCTATTAAGCGTAAGCTGCCCATCTCGGCGCTATAGGCTTGCAGGTTACGCTCGAGACGCCGAATCGAGTTTTGCAGCTTCTCGTTAGAGTTATCTGCTATGAGTATGACTTCGGCGCTGAGTCCCTTGGCCATCTGCGCGGCATAATCTGCGCTGATCACCAGACGGATATCTTTCACATCCAGGGGCTCACCTGCGTCATCGGTACTGTGGCTATCACCATGAGTGATCCCTTGGCGGGATAGGTACTTGATGAGATCCGGGGCGTTATCGGCATGCTCTATCTTGATGTTGAGATCTTTCGGGCTCGACATCTGACCTATGAGTAGCATAAACATGCCACACATCATCAGGGGCGTGCCGATAGCGTAATAGAGTCCGGCCATGACCGAGCGCTTGTCTCTGGCGGCATCGATAAGTTCCTTGCGAACCATGGTCAGTATCTTGCTCATCATGCTGCTATTCCTTCATCTGTTCCGATTAGTTGGCATTGAAAGTGTGCATCTTGCTTGGATGCTTTAAAGAACATCATTTGTGAGGTAGTCATCATGCTGCGATTCCCTCATCTGTTCCAATCAACTGGCATTGAAAGTGTGCATCCTGCTTGGATGCTTTGAAGAGCATCATTTGTGAGGTAGTCATCATGCTGCGATTCCCTCATCTGTTCCAATCAGCTGGATAAACGCATCCTCCAGAGAATCCTTACCTGTCTGGCGACACAGATCATCTGGGCTGCCGACGGCAACGACTTTACCGTCCGCCATCACGATCACCTGATCACAGAGTGCGGCAACTTCCTGCATCACATGGCTAGAGAACAAGACGCAGTGCCCATGCTCCTTGAGCTCTCGCAATAGATCTCTCAGTACTCGGGTGCTCATCACATCTAGGCCACGTGTTGGCTCGTCGAGTATGATGTTGGTTGGCTGGTGGACTATGGCCTGAGCCAGTGCCGTCTTCATGCGTTGGCCCTGGGAGAAACCTTTGCAGCGACGGTCGGCAATATCATCCATATGCAGTTGGCTGAGTACCTTAGCGGTGGCAACCTTGGCTTCATTGCGTGATAAGCCATTGAGCTCGGCAAAATAACTCACATACTCTCTGGGCGTCAGCCTTTCATAGAGTCCGAAGGGATCCGGGAACAGCCCTAGTTGCTGTTTGGCCTGAATAGGAAATTTAGACACGTCTATGCCATCTATCTCGGCGATACCTTTATCTGCCTGGAGCAGACCGAAAATGGTTCTCAGGCAGGTCGTCTTACCCGCACCGTTAGGGCCAAGCAGTCCGGTTATTTGGCCATTTTGGGCTTCGAAGCTGAGATCATCCAGTGCCTGAACCTCGCCGATACGCTTAGATAGATTAGATACTTTAATCATGGCTCGCTCCTTGGGCTAGTGCTTGCTCTGGTTGTGGTTGTTGTACCGGCTCTGGTTCATGCTCCGGGGTGGGAATGGCCTCGACTGTGCTGGCATTGAGGTAAAAATTACGGCTCACATCCTTGTTCAGGCATTCGCCGTCTAAGTCCTGCACGCTGCCGCTGTCGACCAGCTCTGCGATAAGCTCGTTAGCACAAGATTGATGGGCGACCCCGTGGGTGGCGTAGGGGGCGATAAAGTGCTTGGCATTAGTGAGCTTTTCCATGGCTAACTCACCCCAGCTCGGCGGTGTGGCCGGATCTAATTGTCCCGATAACACTAAGGTGGGGATGTCGCTGCTAATGGGCGCCGAAAAGTCATCATCCACGGCGGGCATGTTCCAGATGGCGCAGGATTGTGCGAATGTAGTCACCATCTCCCGACCAAAATAGGTCTGGTTAGCGGCGTCTCGCTCGGCAGTGGTGAGGCGTTGCCAATCTTCGCCACAAATCACCGAGGCATGCATGCCCATGGCGATACCTGTGCTATCGATAGTGAGCGCATAGAGGCCTAGGATGGGTTGGAAATTATCCTTAGCGGCCTCACTGATCGCATGTGGGATCAGCGCGCGGACATTCGGCATATACAGGGCCATTCTGATGGCGCCCATAAACTTGGCTCGGGTCATGGTGAGCTGGGTTGCCTCGCCTGTTAACGGGTCTGGTACCTGGCTGACCATTGGCGCTATGGCTAGCTTGGCATCGACATGGGTTAGGTCTGCTTGCAGGTTGGGAAACTGAGCGTCGCAGAGCGTGTTAGTGCCGCAATCCTTAATTAACAGATCGAAGGCGCGGCTGATGGCATTGCCTATGGCCAGTACGCTCTGTTGCATCGGGACTACGCCGTCTATGGTGACTGTCGACAGCGCTTGTGGGTAGTGGCCTAGATACAGTTGTGCCATGCGAGTGCCGTAAGATATGCCATATACATGCAGCTTCTTATAGCCGAGATGCTTGCGCACGGCTTCGAAATCATCTAATGCATTTAGGCTACCGTATTGAGTGACATCGGCGTCGAGTTCATCCAGACAGGCCTGAGTCTCGGTGGCCACATCGAAATCAGCTTCGTTAATGGCCAAGGGATTTTCGAAGCCGTCTCCTTCGCAGGTTAAGATGTTGGATCGACCGGTGCCGCGCTGATCGATGAGTAAGATATCTCGACTCTGACGGATTTTACTGAACATACGGCTGAAGCCTGCGGCGTTATCTATGGCAGATTGACCCGGGCCACCGGCGATGGCTAGAAAGGCTTCGGCCTGATTATCACTTTTTATCGCTGCCAGCACAGCATAGTGGATCTCTATCTGTTTACCATCCGGCTTAGCGGGATTCTCCGCCACTGTGATAAAACCGCAGTTAACTTGCTCAGACAAGCCATCCAGATAACAGGTTTGCTCATTCTGGCTCGTCTGTTTACCCGCGTTATTCTTGCTGATATCAGCGTCTGCAAAGGCAGGAAGGCTGAGTATAATGCTGCTGATAACTATGGTGCCCAACAGCGTCATTAATGGCTTGCCCGTTATTATCTTGTTGGCCTCTCTTGTCGCAGACCCGTCTCGGTTTCCATGAAACATACTGGCTATTCCTTTGTTGAAAATTACTCAATCTATGCTAGATTATCACTGTATAGGTGTATCAATGTATTAATACAGTGTCTAAAGGCTAATGTTAGAACTAATCAATGTCAACCCCAGTAGTGGTGAACCCATATATCGACAGTTGAGCGAACAGATTGTGCGTTTAATTGTGGGTGGCCAACTCGAAACAGAACAAGTGCTGCCTTCGGTGCGGAAGATGGCCGAGCACCTGTCGGTCAACCCCATGACTGTTTCCAGGGCGGTGCAGCAGCTGGTCGAGCAGGGATGGCTGGAGAGGCGCCGTGGCCAAGCTACCAGGGTGGCTAAACGAGAACATAGCGAGACAACTTCGAGTGCCCAGTTACTTAAGCCCGAGGTCGATGAGCTCGTGTCCCAAGCCAAACAATTAGGCATAAGTCGTGATGAGTTAATGGCGCTCATCGATACTGGTTGGTAAAGCGGTAAAACAATAAACAAAATAAGCACAAAGGATTGAACTGATGGATATGAACCAAGCGCCGATTCTTGAGTTTAACAAGGTTAGCAAACATTTTTCGGCTAAAGGCGAGGCCGCTAAGACTGCTATTAATTGCCTCTCAATAAAATTGTTTCCCGGCATGGTAGTGGGCCTATTGGGGAAAAACGGCGCCGGAAAATCGACCCTGATGCGCTGTGCGCTTGGGATCATAGAGCCAAGTTCGGGTGAGATCACCACCTTAGGAGAGCCGATTAGTCAATTGAGCTCAGAGGCTAAGGCGCAGATAGGGTATGTGCCACAACAAGCCTTCGGCTATGAAGGTTTCAGTGTCTCTAGGGCATTGGAATTACATCGAGGCTTCTATCCCGCGTGGGATCGGCAGCTTGAGAATACCTGGCTTGAGCGTTTCGATCTCGATTCTAAGCAACAAGTTCAACGCATGTCTGTGGGTCAGCGTCAGTCTCTGGCCTTGATCATGGCCATGGCCTACCGACCTAAGCTACTTATTCTGGATGAGCCTGTTGCTAGCCTAGATCCCATAGCCAGACGTAAATTTATGGCTGATCTGTTCGAACTGGCGCTTGAATCTGGCTCTGCTGTGCTGTTTTCATCCCATATCACCTCAGATCTGGAACGTGTCGCCAGCCATCTGGCACTCATGAGATCCGGCGAGCTGGTGTTGTTTAAGGAGATGGACTGTGTGCGCGAAGAGGTCAAGCTGCTTACGTTTGCAAACGGTGCAGATATCCCGGCAGGACTAAAGGTGCTTAACCAGTACGGTAACAAGGTGCTGGTGGATAATTTCTGCGATGTGAAGTATCCAGATATATCGGCTCAGTCACTGAATCTTGAGCAGCTGTTTATGGAGCTGCACAGATGAGTCGCACTAACCCAGAGCGGATCCAGGCTAGGAGTGATAATGGGCTCTGGCTGACATCCTTGCAGCGTCGATTCGCTGGCGTGATCCGCTTCTGGTGCTACGATCTTTTTAGTGCCAGCTTTATGGGAGTCGCTCTGTTGTTGGTGTGCTTGGTGCCGGTCATCGTATTGGTTAAACCCGAGGCATTGGCCCTGACCTTAGGCATGATGCAATTGTCAGTATCGGCGGCGGTGGCCTGGCAGTTGAATCGGTTAGCGGCGACAGAGTGGTCGATACTGATCCCTGAATATAGACGGAACATATTCTTTCAATGTGGCTTTATGTTGTTGGGGTCATTTATTATAGGCAGCCTAGTCTGCTTGCTGGTAGGCGTGGAGGGGGCATTTACCCAACTGCTGTTAGCGACGGGTTTAGGCCTGCTCTTTGTTTATTTATGCCAGAGACAACCGAGTGGCTATTATCTGTCTATCTTGCTCTATGTGCCTCTACACTTCGTTGACGCGATTGCCGAATATTTCTCTCCGGTGATGATGGCGGCACTGATGATCGCTAACCTGGCTTTAGTCTGGGCTATATGGAAGAGAGGGAGGGTAAGAGGTTGGCATGCGGATGCCAGGACTGTCTATCTCAACGCGCTGGTGATGGGAGGGATTTGGTTTCCGAGTGTTAAGTCTTACCCCTTGATCAGCAAGCTTGAACAGCAGCTTCATCCGGTTAATTTTTTCATTGGTCCCTTGCTGGCCCAGTTAATCATAGCCATGCCGATAATCACACTCATAGTGGCGGCGTTCGCTCAGCTGATGGGCGTGCAGACCCAGGTGCTGTTTATATTGGTGCTGTCTAGCTGTGTGGCTTGCACTATGGTGCATTGGAGCCGCATTCAATGTTGGCGAGCGGTGGAAACCTTATTTATGCTGCCAGGGTTTAGCGGCAAGCAGGGCTTGATAGATGGGTTTAATCGCGCTCAAATTAACTTGCTAATCTTGTTAACCTTGAGCATGGCGGTGACTGCGGCTCTGGTTGCATTGTTCAATCCAGCCATCACTTTTGCCATCTGGTCCCACTTCGTCTTGAGTACCTTCTTCGGTTGTGGTTTTCTCTTAGGGGCAGGCAGTGCGTGTAAGACGGCGTTACAGCTGTCCACCACTATGTTAATAATTATTGTTCATGGGGCTTGGGTTTCGGCAAGTTTACCTGTGTTTGCCGAAGAAACCGACGTTGGGTTATGGTTTGCGGGCGATCTCGTGCTAGTGGCCATTTCAATGCTAACTATATGCTGGGGAAGTAAAAAGTTGTGGCAAGGCGATCTGGTCTAGGGCCACAAGTTTGATAAATCTGTGGCTGAACTCACTAAGATTGAGCAATTGCTCTTATTTTTCTTGGGCCATTGGCGTAAAATGTCTGCAAACAGCAACACCTGTACGCTTAAAAAGGCCCCAAACATATGTCACTCGAGCAGTATCATTTAACACGATTAATCAAGAAGCAGAGCCTGCAACTCGGCGATGCTATCGCGCTCGAAGGATACGAAATGGCGGCCCCATGGCATCAGGTGAGCTGGAGCAATTTCGATAGCATCAGCTCCCAGGTCGCTCAAGCCTTGATTCATTTTGGCTTCGAAGCTCAAGACCGCGTGGCCATCCTTGCACAGAACATGCCTCAATGGACCTGTGCCGATATTGCTTGCCTCAAGACCCGCGCCGTTGTGGTGCCCATCTATCCAACCAGCACCTTCGAACAGGCGAGTTATATTATCGATGATGCCGAGGCGAAACTTATCTTCGCTGGCGATCAGGCTCATTATGAGATGGCCTGTAAGCTGACTGACGTATGTAGCAGCTTGATGCAGGTGGTGGTGTTCGATAAGAGCGTCAGCCTGCAAGACAATGCCAATCATCATTACTTCGACGACCTTATCGCCGACAACTATCCGCCAAAGACACTCATCGAGTTGGATAAACGACTCGAAGCGGCCAATTTAGATGATCTGCTGACCCTAATTTACACCTCAGGTACTACAGGCGAGCCCAAAGGCGTGATGCTGGATCACCGTAACATTGCTTCTATGGTGCGTCAGCACGATAGCTTCCTGCCATTTACGCCCGGTGACGTGTCTCTGGCCTTCCTGCCTCTGAGTCATGTGTTCGAACGTGGCTGGAGCTTCTATGTGCTCAGTCGTGGTGGCCATAACGTCTATCTGCAAAACCCTATGGCGGTCAAAGAAGCCATAGTCCAGGTGCGTCCACACACACTGTGTGTGGTACCCCGATTTTTAGAGAAGGTGTATAGCGCGGTACAGGATAAGGTCTCTAAGGCACCGAGTTCCCGTCAGAAGTTGTTCGCCTGGGCCATGAATGTGGGTCATCGTCAATCTGAGGTGGGTCAGGGCCGTGAGAAGGCATCACTGGCCTTGAGCTTGCAATGGAAATTGGCCGATAAACTGGTGTTTAGCAAGCTTAAGCAGGTACTGGGTGGACGCCTCAAGTTTATGCCTGTGGGTGGTGCCGCGCTAGATCCTACCGTGAGCGCCTTCTTCCAGAGTATCGACGTGCCTGTGTTGTGTGGCTTTGGCATGACAGAAACGACGGCCACGGCCACTTGTAATACGCTGGCTAATCGCGTTCCCGGCTCCAACGGTAATGCCATACCTGAGGTCGAGATAAAATTAGGCAAAGATAACGAGATCTTAGTGCGCGGTGATACCGTGATGCGCGGTTACTATAACCGTCCACAAGAAACTGCCGCTACCTTCGAAGATGGCTGGTTGAAGACTGGCGATGCGGGCCGTATCGATGAACAAGGCAACTTGTTTATCACCGACCGCATCAAGGAGCTGATGAAGACGTCTAACGGTAAGTATATCGCGCCTCAGCGCGTCGAGGGTAAGCTGGCTTGTTGTCCTTTCATCGAGCAAGTTGCCATAGTGGCGGATGCTAAGAACTATGTCACCGCCTTGATCGTACCCGCATTTGGCGTGCTGGAGGCTTGGGCTAAAGAGAAGGGGGTGCATTATGAATCGCATAGAGAACTGTTACGTCACCGACAAGTCATCGAGTCTTTCGAACAAAGACTCAAGACACTGCAGAGCGAACTGGCCGGTTTCGAGAAGATTAAGAAGTTTACTCTGCTAACGGAAGCCTTCTCCATAGACGCGGGACTCATCACCCCGACCATGAAGTTACGCCGTAAGGTGATTTATCATAAGTATGCTCGCGAGATCAGTGCCATGTATGGTAAATAGATCTGCTTCACATCTCTATGTATGTCACTGCGTGACGTTATCGAGTAATGATGCAGCTAGAACAAGAATAATAAGAGGATATTGAGATATGTCAGAGACTTTTTTTAGTTTAGCCATTCAGCCAAGATTCAACGAGACCGATGGTCTGGGGCATATTAACAACACAGTGCTTCCTGTGTGGTTTGAGGCTGCACGTGAGCCGGTATTCGAGATCTTCAATCCTAGCCTGGACCTGAGTCAGTGGAACCTGATAGTGGCGGGTTTTACCATAGCTTATACGTCGCCGACTCATTATGGCAAGCCTGTCAGCGTTAAGACCTGGATCAGCCGAGTGGGTAACTCTAGCTTCGAGGTGGCCCAGCAGAGCTGGCAGGAGGGTAAGATGACTGCAGAAGCTAAGACGACTCTGGTGCATTACGATTACGGCATAGATAAGAGTCAGCCGATTTCAGACGAGATTAAGTCTCAGCTTGCAAAGCTAACAGGTGAATAGTTCGCTTTGGTTTTTTATGAAAGCTGAGTTATTACTTTTGCGCATACCCACAGCTAGCCTCAACCTCGAGGTTAGCCGATTCAGTCCAGCTTAGACCTATGACTCAGCTTTCACTTCTTCATAGGTCTTGAGGGTCTCGACGAGTTCTGGGGTCAGTGTCGCCTTCTTGCCTGTCTTGAAGTTAAACATCACCACTTGTGAGCTACCTAAGGTAGTGATAGCGGCTTGTGCCTTGCTGAAAACCGTATAATGCATCATGAAACGGTCGGCCTTGATATCGCTAATCTTCACAGCGACTAACAAGGTGTCGGGAAAGGTGACCGGGCGCTTATAGCGGGCATGATTATCGCTCAGTACCGGGCCGACTTGCGTGGTTTGCAGATCGCCGAGCAGGTTTATCTGGCTAAAAAAGTCGATCCGAGCCGTCTCAAAATATTTGAAATAGATCACGTTATTCACGTGCTGTAGGGCATCCATCTCTCCCCAGGCTACGGTGATCTCTGTGTGGACAGGGTTTTGTGCGATAAACTCTTCTAACATGATGCCTCTCGTTATTAAAACGCTTGTTTAACTTAAGCGGCAGCATAGCAGCATGTCAGGAGGCGGACAACAGGTGTAAAAAAAGGGCACTCAATGCTGAGTACCCTTGTTAAAGTTTATGCTGTTAATTAGAACTTCAGTTCGGCAAAGCTAGTGATCTGCTTATGGCTGCCAGTACGTTGATCATCTGAGCGAACCATCTGTATGGTTCGCATTCCTGCTACTTCGGCCGCTTTAAGCTCTTCAACCACATCAGAGATAAATAGCACCTGCTTAGGCGCTAAGCTGATGGTGTTGATGATGTTGCTATAAGCCTGTTTGAATAGCTTGTTACCGGTACGGGTATCGAAATGGCCATCAAACTTAGGGGTCAGGTCGCCGCCATCACTGTGAGCAAACAGTAGCTTTTGGGCTTCTGCTGAGCCAGATGAGAAACTGTAAATGCGCATGTTTTGCTGCTTAATACCATCGATAGCCTGGATAAAATCAGGGAAAATATGACCGGTGAATTCGCCCTTGGCATATCCTTGCTTCCAGATCAGGCCTTGTAGTGTCTTAAGTGGCGTGGCTTTTCTGTCTTCGGCAATCCACAGCTGCAAGATCTCCACAACTCGTTCGAGAGACGCGTCGGGCTCTAGGGCAATATCTCTCACATCACAGATGCAGTTTTCTACTAAAACATTGTGTTCATTTTCTTTAAGAAAGTCGGGTAATGCCCTGGCGGAATAAGGAAAAAGCGTATCCTTAATAAAGCTAAGATCGGTTGTTGTACCTGCTGTATCTACAACTATGGCTCTGATACCCATGTTTACTCCATGATGTGTTCGGAATCGTTATTCCAGTAACTGATGAGGTTATTTCCGGTGTGGATCCTAAGCTGAAATGTCTGTTATTGCTAGACTAAACAGTGTGCAAAAAGTATTAAATTTATCGAATATGCGACATCAAGCGCCTTGATTGCACTAGCTGTATGACTCAGCCGAGGTAGAGCGTTTTAACGACCATCAAGTATGGAGACTTTTGAAATCCAGAGTCGCATCTCGCAGACTCTGGTTGCAGTAAGAGTGCATAGAAGGTCGTTCTTAGGTATCTGACCCATAGGGATAAATGGTGCGGGATAAATGGTGCGATAAATGGTGCCATCCATGTTAAGGATAAATGGTGAGATCATGAGCGCTGGTCTAAGCTGAATATATCGTTTCGTTAATATGATAAGTGAGTGGTTATGCCGCGCCCAAGAAGAACCCAAGTCAGTATCGAAGATACGTCCTGGTACCATTGCTGCTCACGTTTATGCCGCCGTTCGATGTTAATGGGAGATGATCCTTTAACCGGAATAAACTACGACCATAGGCGTGACTGGGTTGAATCGC
>NZ_JABSSM010000005.1 GCF_013214165.1 Shewanella sp.
AGTTATGATCGAAACCTAAGGTGTGGCCAACCTCGTGGGCCGCCAACTGACGAATTCGGGCCAGAGAAAGTGCCATAGATGCATCTTCTGCGGCCTGTCTATCCTCCCAACCCGCAGTGAGGCCGCGGGCAATCATATGATCCTGTCGCACCCTTTGGCTGCCTAAGGTCACATGGCCCTTGATGATCTCGCCGGTTCTGGGATCGGCAATCGCCGAGCCATATGACCAGCCGCGCGTCGCCCTGTGTACCCATTGGATCACGTTGTAGCGGATATCTTGAGGGTCGGCATCCTCTGGTAATAATTCGACCTTAAAGCCACCGATAAATCCGGCCTGTTCGAATGCCTCTTCCCACCAGCCAGCTCCCTCTAAGAGTGCGCTGCGAATTGGTTCGGGCACTCCAGGATCTAGGTAGTAAGTGATAGGTTCGATCACTTCACTTGGCTCAGATCCAGGATCCACCTTTTGCAGGCGATGACGCAGCAAATGACGCTGACGAATATCCTGATTAACCTGAGTCGCGTAATCAAAATACTCATCGGACAGATAGCCGCTCATCGGGTGGTAATCGCGAGCCACATAGCCCTCATCCGGCAACTGAATGAAGGAGTAACGCAGACGAACCGACATATGATTAGCATCGGGCGTCACCTGAGCCACATAGGGTCCCGCCTTGGCACTGTTGAAGGTCAACAAGACATCCACGTCGCTGTTACGCTCGAAGGACTTGACTCCTTTGGGTAAGATGAGTGAACGGCTTTTATCTAGCTGATAGTTGCCCTGCTTAGTGTCTTCGAGCACCGAGGAAATGCCGTGAAGATCGTTAATCACCAGATCATTGATCGACACCAGAGCCCGCTTACCCGCGATGATCTTGCCTCGCCATAGCACTGACTCGGCAAAGGCTTCTTTAACCGCTCTTTGCTCGGCAAGGTTATCGGTATTGGCACGATAGTGAGTATTGAGCTGCTTCAAGATCAAGTAGGGACCATGGCGCTCAAATTGCACCATGCGGGTATAGCCGAGTTGACCACGATCTAGACCAATATCGTTGGAGCCGACGCCATGGGGCAAACTTGTCAGTAATAGGAAGGGCTGCTCTAGCTTGTTCGCTTCCAGATAGAGCTCACCATCGGCTTTAGCGTAAAACAAATTAATAAAGCCGTTTGCAGACTGGCTTTTCTTGATGATAGTGGCGCTATTACTTGGGGCAGCGACGACATCGATGGCGGGCACAGAGAGAAGTGCTATCGCCAATGCGAGATTATAGGGCTTCATTGGGTCTCCTTGAATGCGGCTAAGACGATCTTTAGTACTCAGCAATTCAATATTAATTTTTGTTTTAACTGCTGTGCTAATTTCGCACTAAAAATACTAAAGGGATAGCTTAACAGCTATCCCTTTAGTCTCAAGTGTAAATCATTCATTTAGCCTAGTCTTATGGAAGTTAACGTAATTCTGCCTATCGAGAATGGCCCACAAGATAACCCCCCCCTTAATTCACTTCCTCTTTCTGTTTAATCCAATAACTTAGGGTATCGAACAGCTCATTGAGCACGATAGGCTTAGTAATATGCGCATTCATCCCCGCCGACAGGCTCTTCTCTCTATCGCCGGACATAGCGTGAGCCGTCATGGCTATGATAGGCAGCTCCTGCAGACTAAAGTGCTTCCTGATCTCTCTTGTTGCCGTTAACCCATCCATCACCGGCATCTGAATATCCATGAGTACCGCATCAAAATCCTTCTCGGCCAGCATATCTATGGCGATTTGACCGTTATCGGCAACATCGACCTCGTAGCCAGCGCTCTTAAGAAGTTCGGTCGCAACCTGCTGGTTGATAAGATTATCCTCTACCAGCAAGACCACGCCCGCATGAGTATCGACCACCTCTTCGACTTCGACTTCTATCACAGAGCTGACCTTAGGCTCTTCGGCGAAAGCGCCAATGATCTCATCGAACAGAGCCGAGGCTTTAAACGGCTTCTGTAACATGGCGTAGATATTTGAGCGCTCCGCATCTTCCTTGAGGGGCTCTGCGGCATAGGCTGTCATCATGATGACGATAGGACGCTTATCTAATCGACCATCGGCCACCATACGATCCAGCTCTTCGATCACCTGAATGCCATCCATCTCAGGCATCATCCAATCGAGCAGCAGAAGATCCACCGATGATTTCTCCAGTTTATATAGCGCCTCCGAGCCATTGGCCGCGGTGTCCACCTCGAAGTGGAAGTCGCGCATCACGGCGGAGTAGATCTGCAGTGCGGTCGGATTATCATCGACCACTAAGGTGGTAAGATTGCCTAAACGCTCCGGCACTATCATAGGCCTAACTTCGGCCTCTTCGGCGATCTCGAAGCTGATGGTGAAACTGAAGGTACTACCGACCCCCATCTCACTCTGGACCTGCATCTGACCGCCCATCATGGACACCAGATGTTTACTGATGGAAAGACCCAGACCGGTACCACCATACTTACGTGTGGTGGATCCATCGGCTTGGGCGAAGGCATCGAACAGGCTAGCCTGTTGCTCATTATTGATCCCTATGCCGGTATCACGGACCCAGAACTTGAGAGTGATGCGATGATCGCGCTCACCCACATCTTCACAACCCAACTCTATCTCACCCGTTTGGGTAAACTTGACCGCATTAGAGAGCATATTGATCAGCACCTGACCTAAGCGCAGGGGATCACCCTCAAGAATTAACCCGGCCGTGACCGGGGCGTAGAGTAGTAACTCGACGCCCTTCTGCTGGGACTTGAGCGCATTGAGATCCAGGGCATGATCCAGCACCTTATCCAGCGGGAATGCCACCCTCTCTAGCTCTAATTTACCCGCCTCGATCTTAGAGAAATCGAGAATATCATTGATGATCCTAAGCAGAGACTGGGCCGAGAAGCCCGCCTTCTCCAAGTAATCTTGCTGTTTCGGGGTGAGATCTGTTCGCTGAGCCAGCTGTAACATGCCGATAATGGCGTTCATGGGCGTGCGGATCT
Source organism: Shewanella sp. (assembly GCF_013214165.1). Lineage (GTDB taxonomy): Bacteria > Pseudomonadota > Gammaproteobacteria > Enterobacterales > Shewanellaceae > Shewanella. Next base: position 3,011 of record NZ_JABSSM010000005.1, read on the forward strand.
CGTGGCTCATGTTGGCCAGAAATTCACTCTTATACACGTTAGCAGACTCGGCATCTTGCTTAGCTTCTAACAGAGCCACCTCGTTACTCTTATGTCGGGTAATATCTCTATGGGTCCCCACCATACGTTTAGGCTGATTATTGGTAGTAAACTCAACCACACGCCCACGAGAGAGTAACCAGTGATACTGGCCACTCTTGCCACGCATCCTGAATTCGACATCGAAGGCGCCGGTAGGATCACTAAGATACTGCTCGCGATACTCCTGCACCCGGGTCCTATCGTCGGGATGAATCAGATCGTCTATGGTTGAAACCAATGCCGGGAACTCATTGCTCTTGTAACCAAGCATGGAGTAGTAAGCGGGATTACAGATGATCTGTTGCGAGTCCAGATACCAATCCCACAGGCCATCTTCCACCGCATCCATGGCTAGGTGATAACGCTCTTCCGATAATCTTAATTGTTCGGCCGACTCATATTCGCGTGTCACATCTCGCCAGACGGCGATCAAACCTAGCAGCTCACCGCGTCGATTATAGAAGGGCAGCTTAAGGGTATCGAGTAGCACCGGCTTACCGGCGAGTTCCACTTTTTCCTGGTAGCGAAGCGGAGTACGTTCCGCCAGTACGCGTTCATCTTCGGCCTTGATACGCACCGACTGTTCTTTAGAGGTGAGTTTTATCGATTCCAGGCCGATGAGTTCACTCTCGGTGTAACCTAACATGCGCTCGGCCGCCTTGTTACAGCCTAAGTACTTGCCCTCTTTATCCTTGAAGACAATCGCCTCAGGGATAGCATCGAGCAAGGACCTAAGCAAGGCATATTCACGCTCTCGCCGCTCGGTGGTCTCTTTTAGTCGCTCGGTACGGCGAGCCACCAGCTTATCGAGTCGCCGGTTTTGCTCCGCCAGGTGCCGGGTATACTGTTGGTTCTCTTCGAAGATCCGACTCACCAGTTGGAACCAGGGCCCCCAGCCTTGGGAGATCTGCTCGGGGGGCTTACGTGGTTCCTGGGAGCAAGATTCAAGATGGGTCAACAGCAGGGAAGCCGGGTTCACGAATGAGCGTCGGGTCTGCCAGTGAACTATGGTCACCAGTATCGACAGGGCCAACACCACTAAGATAAAGGTCAGTTCCAGCTTTTCCCAAGAATCCTTAAATAGATCATCTCGATCTTGCAGGTAGAGCAGGCGCCAGGGGGCATTCTGCAGCGCTACCGAGTGGATGTAGTAGCCATTTCTGATGATACCTTCATGGGCATCGAACAGCTCAGACTCAGGAATAGAGTGTAACGCCGAGGGGATTTTCTGACTGATATGGAAGACACGACTAATCTCAGAGTTATCATCATCGCTGTGGGAAAGAATATTGTTCTTCTGATCCAACAAGATGACAGTGCCGGGCATCTTGAAGTAGAGACGTATCTGTCTCGCCAGCGAGGCCAGGGTCATATCCAGGTTGATCGAACCGATAAATTCATCTTCCAGATAGATGGGCACACCTAAGGTGGTCAGCAAGCCTTTACCGGTCGGGTCAACGTACGCAGGGCTCCAGAACACGCTTCGCTGGGGATTCATCGCCGGCGTCGCTAGCTGAAACTGGTTCTTATTGAGCAACTCATCTCTGAATCTTTGCTCATCCGAGGGCCAGGGAAAATAAGACATGATGCGGCGCTTGGAAATATAATAGATAGATGAGGCTTTGGGCGCGGCTTCGGTTGCTACGGGAAAGGACAGCGATAACTCGAACAACATCTCCAGTTCCTGATAGAACTTCTCGCTGCGGCCATTGAGGGAACCGGCACCTGTGATGCGCCCCATGTTGGTAAAAGGTTCGCCACTCTGAGCGTAACTCGGCTCTAAGGTAAAATACTGGCCACTCTCATTGAATTTCTCATACTGAGGCAAGCGATCTTTACGCACCAGTTCACCTAGCCTGAGATGATCGACGGCCACGTTCCTCAGGCTCTTGACCGCGCGGATACTCGATTCCAGCAAGAGGTCGATCTGCAGCACATGGCGATCCACCTGCTCCTCTCTCTGTTCCATAAGCTGAGATTTTTGCCGATCGAAGAAGAACCAGGCGGTGATCAGCGCCATGATGATCACCCCAATATAGGTATAAAAAACAGCGCGATTATAGTTTTTCTGTATCGGCGACTTCAATTGAAGATCTGGCTCAGTCGATTTCATTCATGGCCCTTGAATCAGCCTGCATTTCCCTGCACAGGCTTTAAATTTCATTAACAGTATAGTATCAGGAAGATAGATGAATTGAATACACCATATTAGTTTAATCAGATAACTAAGGTGAGATAAAGACTCTGGATAAACACCTAGGTTACAGACAGATACACAGACGGTTGAAATTTAACCTTATTGCTACATATTTGCTCTCAAGCCAATATGCTAATAAATAAGGCCACCATGAAGATGGAGGCCTTATTTTTAAGGGCGAAAAAATAGTAACTCAGATAATTTACAGGTTCTCCTCGGCAAATTCGGCCAGACGCGAACGTACGACCCCATTGAGATAGATGTTGGCACTGCCTTCGAAGTCTTTGAAACGCTCTACGATATAGGTCAAGCCAGATGTCACTGCGGTGAGGTAGTTAGAATCAATCTGTGACAAATTACCGCTACAGATAAGCTTAGTCCCCTCCCCCATGCGGGTGATCATGGTCTTAATCTGTGAAGCCGTCAGGTTCTGACACTCATCGAGGATCACCACAGAGTTCTGTATCGAGCGACCACGCATAAAGTTGATCGACTTGAACTGGACATTGGCCTTGTCCATGATGTAGTTCATGCTACCACTGGGATTGACATCATTCTTATGCAGCACCTCTAAGGTATCGGTAATTGCCGCCAGCCAAGGCGTCATCTTCTCCTCTTCTGTACCGGGAAGAAAACCTATGGACTCGGCGATTTCAGGCGTATTACGCGTGACGATAATTTTATCGTAGAGCCCTCTCTCCACCACCATCTCCAGCGCTGCGGCCATGGCCAATAGTGTCTTACCACAGCCCGCCGGCCCGGTGAGGATCACCAGGTCAATATTCGGATCCAGCAGCGCCTGCATCGCCATGCCCTGATAAATATTCTTCGGACGTATGCCCCATGCCTCCATGTTGAGTAATCTATCTTTACCGAGATCTAACAGTTTAAGATCCCCATTGGTCTTCTCCAACACTCGGGCACAGAAGTTGGAGTCTTCGTCTAACAAGTATTGATTGATATAGAAATTCTCATCTCCGACCTCGAGGGTGGGCACAGTATGCACGGTATGGCGTCCATGGGACTCGGTAGTAACGTGCTCCTTGCGCTCCCAAAAGTCCCCCTTGAATTGATGAAACCCAGTCGTTAAGAAGCGAATATCATCGATGAGCTGATCGGTGCGATAATCCTCGACAAGTTTTATGCCCGCCCCTTTGGCCTTGAGACGCATGTTGATATCTTTAGTGACCAGAACGACGTTACGGGGGTGATGGTTTTTTTGCAGATGTAATGCTGTGTTGATGATGCGGTTATCGTTATTGTTGTCCGGTAGCGAGGCATGGGTCATCTCGAGTTGATGGTCGGGAAAGATGGACAAGGTGCCACAGGCCTCACCGTGGTCTTCTCGCCGAGGTAATTTGACCCCTTGAAGTATCTGCTCTGGAGTGGTTTTACCGCCGAGTATGTCTTCGAGCGCCCTGATGGCAACCCGTGCGTCTCTGCTTACGTCTCGTTTCCTGTCTTTAATCTGGTCCAGTTCTTCCAACACTGTCATGGGGACAACTACATCGTGTTCCTTAAACGAATAGATGGCTAAGGGTTCGTGTAGTAATACATTGGTATCCAGTACAAACAACTTTCTGTCGTCTTGTTCCATGGCGCCTCCAATTATTCCTGTCTATATGATGTGATGTTGTCGCGGCTCCCAGTCCTTAAATTAGTCCTTTAAAAATAATGTCGAGTAATCAACTTAAGTGTTAACCAAGAGTAAACAAATAGCTATCACCTTGATTTTATACTGCCACTATTGAAGTGCCGCTTCAATCACTTGCTTAGAACTTTCTATAATTGAGAGTCACTTAGTTAGATCTCACTGATATGACAAATTCCAGATAAAGAAACTGCTGGTATAATTTGTAATCGGCACTTTTACTAATTAAGCTTAGGCTCGACACAAAATAGGGTCGATTAAGCCTCTCGAAAAAGCTCAGATCCTTGCACTTTGAGGGAGTTTAGGTAAAATACGCGCCCTTTCGTGGTTCACCCGTAGATGAGAAATAGTTAATGCCCTTTTCCTTAGGTCAACGCTGGATAAGTGATACCGAATCAGAACTTGGTTTAGGTACAGTCGTAGGATTAGAAGGCCGTATGGTCACGCTAATGTTTCCAGCAACCGATGAGAACAGGCTGTTCTCGCGCGCCGAGGCTCCCCTGACTCGAGTTATTTATAATCCTGGCGATAAAATTGAAAGCCATGAAGGCTGGAGCCTGACAGTCAGTGAGCTCGAAGAGAAGAATGAGCTCATTACCTACCACGGAATTCACACCGAAACCGGTGAGCAAGTCTCTCTCAGAGAAACCTTACTCAACTACAATGTTAGATTCAATAAGCCTCAAGACAGGTTATTCGCCGGTCAGATCGATCGCTTAGACAGATTCGGCGTCCGCTACCAGAGTCAATTATTGAGAAATAAGCTGGCCACATCGGATCTTCTGGGATTACAGGGACCAAGAGTCGGCCTGATCCCACATCAAATGTGGATCGCCCATGAAGTGGGTCGCCGTTTTGCCCCTAGGGTATTACTCGCCGATGAAGTTGGCCTGGGCAAGACCATAGAAGCGGGACTGATCATTCATCAGCAGCTACTTACCGGCCGCGCCGAGCGAATTCTGGTTATCGTTCCCGATACCCTACGTCATCAATGGCTGGTCGAGATGCTGCGCCGCTTCAACCTTAAATTTTCTGTATTCGATGAAGACAGATGTATCGAAGCCTACGCCGATAACGATAATCCATTTTATACCGAACAACTGGTGATCTGCTCACTGGAGCTATTGCGCAAGAAGAAGCGCCTGGAACAAGCCATAGATGCCGATTGGGATCTTATGATTGTCGATGAAGCGCATCACCTGGAGTGGACCGAAGACGCGCCTAGCCGCGCTTACCGTATCGTTGAGGCCCTGAGTGAAGCCGTACCAGGCGTATTACTGCTGACAGCAACGCCGGATCAACTGGGTCATCAGAGTCATTTTGCCAGATTACGCCTGCTCGATCCCGATCGTTTCTACGATTATGACGCCTTCCTCGAAGAGGAAAAAAGCTATCAGGATGTTGCCAGTGCCGCCGAAGCGCTCGCCAGTGGCGACCCGCTCACCAGCGACGCAGTTGCCCAGTTGACGAGCCTGCTCAGTGAGAAAAATATCGGCGCGACGCTGGAGTTAATTCAGGCAAGCGACGCCGATGTGGATCAGCAACAAGCCGCCCGAGATGAGCTGTTGCAAGATCTGTTGGACAGACATGGCACAGGCCGTGTGCTCTACCGTAACAGCCGAGCATCGGTTAAAGGCTTCCCGACACGTATCTTACATACACACCCACAAGCGATACCGAGCCAATATGTGACCGCCGCACGAGTCAGCGCCATGATGAATGGCCACCTAGATACAGCCGCTAAGGTCAAACAGGCCCTGAGCCCTGAAAAAATCTATCAGGATTTTGAGAACAGCAGCGCCAGTTGGTGGAAATTCGATCCTAGAGTCGATTGGCTCATCGAGTTTTTGAAGACCAACCGTAGCAAGAAGGTGCTGATTATTGCCAGCCAGGCAGAAACCGCCCTCAGCCTGGAAGAGGCCCTGCGTACGCGTGAAGGCATACAAGCGACCGTGTTCCATGAAGGCATGTCGATCATCGAACGTGATAAGGCCGGCGCCTACTTTGCTCAGGAAACCGGTGGTGCTCAGGCACTCATCTGCAGCGAAATTGGCTCCGAGGGTCGAAACTTCCAGTTTGCCAGCCAACTAGTCCTGTTTGATCTGCCCCTGAATCCGGATCTACTGGAGCAACGCATTGGCCGTTTAGATCGTATCGGTCAAAACAAGGATGTCGAGATCCACTTGCCTTATTTGGCAGGCACGGCCCAAGAGTGTCTGATGCAGTGGTATCACCAGGGACTCAATGCGTTCGAGCAGACCTGCCCCAGTGGACACATTCTCTTCAGCGAATTTTCTGAGTCTCTGCTTTCACAGTTGATCACACCAGATGAGACGGCGCTTCAAGAATTACTCAGCAATACTAAGACCCGTTACCAAGAGCTGAAGATTGCGATGGAACAAGGCCGGGATAAGCTGCTTGAGATCAACTCTCATGGCGGCGATCGCGCCGCTAAGCTAGTGCAACGTCTGGCAGAACGTGATGAAGACACACAACTCATCGGCTCGGTTATCCGTTTATGGGACATCATAGGCATCGAGCAGGAAGACTGCGGTGAAAACACCATAGTGCTCAAGACCAGTGAACATATGATGTTCCCGACCTATCCGGGATTATCTGAAGATGGCATGACGATCACCTTCGATAGAGAAGTGGCCCTGTCTCGTGATGATATAGCCCTTATCACCCAGGAACATCCTCTGGTCCAGACAGGTTTAGACCTGATCACTTCATCTGAGACGGGTAGCACCAGCGTGGCGGTATTGAAGAATAAGGCACTCCCTGCGGGTACCATCTTCCTCGAACTGATCTACATGGCCGATGCCTCGGCACCTAAATCTAGCCAGCTATATCGCTATCTGCCGCCGACACCTGTGCGTATCTTACTGGACAAAAACGGTAACAACTTGTCTGACAACGTCACCTACGAAGGCTTCAATAAGCAGCTCAGTGCGGTCAATCGACACATAGCCAGTAAGCTGGTCAATGCCTCTCAGACCGTTTTACATCCCTTATTTGCTAAGGGAGAAGAGTTTGCACAGACCGAGCTTAAACTGCTGGTGGAGACTGCCAGAGCCAAAATGACTTCTCAGCTCACGGTGGAGCTCGAGCGTCTCGAAGCACTCAAGGCGGTTAACCCTAACATTCGTGACGAAGAGTTAACTCACCTCAAGGATCAGATGACCGAACTCAATGGTTACTTGGATGATAGCTTGCTGCAACTCGATGCCGTACGTCTGGTACTAGTGAGTCACGCTTAACATAGACGACTAGACCTTAGGTTCGAGAACCTAAGGTCTAGTCGTTTTCTATAACGAATACCTGCCGGTATAAATTAGACTTTTGCCTCAATCGCCTCGCGATCCTGTTATACTTTATAGATCTCAAACCCATTCAGCTATCCGTCTATGCCTTCTATCCCATCTCAGGTACTCGTTCTGCTTCTTAGCGCCTTATGCCTATCTGTGAGCGTTACCGTCATTGCTGCCGATCCCCAAGATACCTCACCTAACCAAGCTATGGCCAAAGCGAGCAAGGTTGAGGATAAAGCCCCTAAGCCGAGCAAATATGCGTACCTCCCCAAGGAGGAGGTCATGGAAATAATCGTAGGGGCACAGCAGACTGAAGTATTAGTTAGATCTTGGAGTGGCAAGAAAAAATTGGGCATAGCCATCTTACTCGCTAATCCGGGCATGAGTGCCGATGGCGCTGGATTTCAAGCCTATTTGAGACGAAAATTGAACCCTGCGGGCTGGGCAACTGTCGCGATAACGCCACCTAAAAAAATAGCGACACCTAATTTTGCCACCTCCGCAGCAGAGATCGCCAAGGTCGGTGAGATGAAGGGAAATCAAAAAGCCAATGAAGCAACTGAGCAATACTCAGATGAAGTCTGGCAAGATATTCGTGACAAACAGAGCCTGTTCATCAGTCAGAGCATGAACCAGCTCGACGCAATAGGCGCCCCTTATCCGGGTAAACGTTTATTGATAACCAGCGGACAGGGCGCCGGATTAACCCTAGCCATGATAAGTAAAAACCTCTTGGTTAAGCCCGACATACTGGTGCTGATCAACCCTTATCTGCAGCTGAAAGATGAGAATATGGCGCTAGCTAAGCAACTGGCAGAGTTAGACATACCCGTACTGGATATCCAATCTTTCGATGGCCATAGAGCCTCTGCTGCGACGGTTCATATGAGAGCCGAGCTATCGCCGCAAAATGCACCCTATCGATACAGTCAGCAGAGATTGGCACTTAACCTCAATAATCCCATGTCCTGGGAGACAGCCTTGAAGTCCATCGAGGGCTTTGCATTACGAATAAGCCAAGGCCCTAGAAATTAGGCCCTAGTACTTAGGCTCGATAACATAGCAGCAAAGCTTAATCATCCGCTTCACGTTCTTCCTAAGACTAATCCAGTAGCCAAGAGTCCATTGGTGTTTACCATCTGGCTTGCCTGTCTTTATAGGCCTTCTCCGGTTCGCTTGTTTGCCGTTTTGCCGCTATCAGCCTATTTTTCCCCAGCAGTAACCTTATTTGGCTGAACGACTCCCGGGATAACAAGCTGCGGATGCTCGAGCTCCAACTGTTATTTATACTCAGCTTAATTGCCGCGTTGGCGTCCGGTGAGGTCTTAACTAAGACTGCGGCTAACTCGATCGCTCGCGCCATAGGCTCATCGACGACTTCAGTCACCAGGCCTTTAGACAAGGCATCTTGTGCACTGAGCACCCCAGCCGTCATCGTTAGCAGTAGTGCCTGATCCTTAGATACCACTTCCCTTAAAGAGGCGAGACCCGCCATATCTGGGACGAGTCCCCACCTAGCTTCCATGACCGACATACGTGCATCAGAAGCCGCTATGCGAAAATCTGCGCCAAGGGCGATCTGCATGCCACCACCAAAACACACCCCCTCAAGCACGGCGATAACAGGTACGGGGAGTCTGCGCCAGCCAATTGAGACCCTCTGGGCCAGGTTGGCATTGCCCGGAAGCCACTTAAACAACAGCTTCACCGCCTGCATGGGTGACTTAATCACGCTCTTCACATCTAAGCCTGAACTAAAGTTGCCATCACTCCCCGAGAGAATAACCCCACGAACCGAGCGGTCGCGCTTTATTTCACCTATCACCTCATCGAGTTCACGGAACATATCGAAATTTAGCGCATTGCATTTTTCCGGCCGATTTAAGATGACATGGGCCACCTGATTATTAATGTTTAACTGAACGAACTTCCTTGCCATATTATCCTCTACCATTAAACTGGTCAGTCCAGATTATGAGGTTAACATATTTGGATAATTTAACTAATGGGGATAACATGCAAAGAAAATTTGACCTGCGTCAAAAAAATGGCATATTATTCCGCTTTGGACTCTTGCCGATAGGCAAAAAATGATATAATAAAATAAGTGTTATCTTGAATTTATGAGCAGATTAGGATGTTAAAACGATAATGTCGATCCCGGTACTGATATGCGATGATTCCGCGCTAGCCAGAAAACAGATGGCGCGAACACTCCCCAAAGAATGGGACATCGACATCACGTTTGCAAATAATGGTGCCGAAGGTATTGAGGCAATTCGAGCGGGCAAGGGTGAAGTTGTTTTTCTCGATCTCAACATGCCTGTCATGGATGGCTATGAAGTACTGCAAACCATACAGCAAGAAGATCTCCCCGCTCTAGTCATAGTCGTTTCGGGTGATATTCAGATAAAAGCCCATGAACGGGTCAAGGCGCTGGGTGCGCTGGACTTTATCCAGAAACCTGTTAGCGCCGATGCTATCAGTAACATATTACAAGAGTATGGCATTCTCACCATTGCATTAGGCGATGAGGTTGCTGACAGCCCAATGATCGAAGTGGACCTACTTGACGCCTGTCGGGAGGTAGCCAATGTCGCCATGGGACGCGCGGCCGATCTGCTGGCCAAGTTGCTCGATGTGTTCGTGCTATTACCTATCCCAAATGTAAACGTGCTCGAGGTCAGCGAACTGACCATGACCCTCAAAGCCACCGAAGAACACAGTACGGTTTCCGCACTATGCCAAGGCTTTATCGGTGCAGGAATCGCCGGAGAGGCATTACTCCTGTTCCATGACTCGTCCTTTAAAGATATGGCGAAATTAATGGGACTCGCCAATCCCGAAGATAAGAATACCGAGATAGAGGTCATGATAGATACAGGGAACGTATTGATTGGCGCCTTTCTCAATGGCATTTCCGAACAACTGCAAATGAAATTCAGCCAAGGTCATCCCGTGGTACTCGGACGCCATTGCACAGTGAACGATCTGATCCATGATAATTCGGAGAAGTGGTCTCGCACCTTGGCCATGGAGATAAATTATCAAATCGAAGGTCATGATATCCAATGTGATCTGCTCTTACTGTTTACCGAAGACTCATTACCGACGCTCAATTCTAAGCTCGGCTATCTGTTAGATTAGGTTGGATCCATCTATGGCATATGACCAAAGCGCAATGAACGAACTCCACTGGTTAATCGATATGGTTCAAACCATAGAAGTTGGCTTGGTAGTATTAGATAAAAACTTTGATATTCAGCTTTGGAATGGCTTCATGGAGAACCATAGTGGAGTCTCGCCTAACTCTATCAAGGGGTCCAATCTGTTTGAACAGTTCGATTACCTTCCCGCCGACTGGCTGAAACGTAAGATGGAATCGGTTTTTTTACTCAAGAACCGGGCATTCATCAGCTGGGAACAGCGACCCTATGTGTTTAAATTTAAAAACTATCGTCCCATCACAGGACGAGCAGATTTTATGTACCAAAATGTCACTCTGTTGCCCCTCTCCTCGCTCACGGGACAGATCACCCACATCAGCATGATTGTTTACGATGTGACCGATGTTGCCATCAACAAATTACAGCTAAAGGCCGTCAATGAGCGTTTAGAGCATTTGAGTCAGACCGATGGATTGACTCAGCTGCATAACCGCAGATACTGGCAGATATGCATGCAGAAAGAGTTCGATCGCCACGCCCGTTATGGTGATAAGACCAGTCTGGTCATGTTCGATATCGATCATTTCAAGAGGGTTAATGATACCTATGGCCATATGGCAGGTGATAAGGTGATTCAACATATCTCCCACCTGCTTCAGCAGTCTCTACGTGAAACCGATTGCGCGGGTCGATATGGTGGTGAAGAGTTTTCTGTGGTGCTGGCGAAAACCAGTGCCCAAGAAGCCCTTAACTTCGCCGATCGTTTACGCCATAAAATTGAAACTACCGAACTGGTTTATGAGGGCGTGCCTATCAAGGTCACTGTCAGCATGGGGATCAGCGATCTACAAGAGCAGGTCTGCAACAGTGGCCAATGGTTATCATTTGCCGATCAAGCCCTTTATGAAGCCAAGAAGGCGGGGCGTAACAATTGTGTGATCTATAAGGCCAAGGCATAAACAGCTTATAAACAATCGATTGACGCAAACAGAAAAGGCCCATAATGGGCCTTTCATGGGATAGCGATTAGCGTCTAATGGATGATATCTTCTTCGTCTTCATCTTCAAACTCCTCGTCGCGCACCTCATCACCGTTTTCATCGATGAAATACGTACCCCAGCCGTCATAGTCGACTTTTTGCTTAGCCGCTAACGTTAATAGGGCTTCACAAGCCTGATCGAGCAGTTCAACTTCAAGCTTATGGCTTGCGACGGCATCGAAACAGTAGATAACAGAGCCATCGTCGAGCTCCATCTCTTCGGCATCATTGACTTCAAAACCTGATTTAAACGCATCTACTGCCGCTTTTTCCAGGCGTTCGAAGTTAGTCGATGAAAAGTGATGCTCAATTGTGTAGTCGGCATCCGGATGTGAACCATCACCAAGAATAGCATCGACTATCTCTTGGTTTTCTTGTTGCTGTGCCTTAAGTAAACGCTCAATTGACATGGATGACTCCCAATAAAAAATCTCGGCAAATTATATACCATAGCTAATACCAGTTCCATTAAGTAAGTGATCATTGAGCAGGAGTTAACAAGGATGTAGGCAAGGAAATGGCATTAATCCAGACACAAACAAGCCTCCGACAATGGAGGCTTGTTTATCGACTATCGACCCATTTGGCCTACTTGGCCATTAGCGCCGATGCTTCCTGGTTAAGTTGAGTCAAGCGAGCCGACATAAGCGCGTGGATACGTGATGACAGCTCCTTGACCTGCTTCTTAGCTAAGCCCTTGGTCTCGATAGGCTCCATCATCTCTATGATGACCACGCCATTGTTCCAACGATTCATCTTGATATGCCCCTGACAGGAGGCTAATACGGGTACCATAGAGACACCGGCTTCGATTGCAGTATGGAAGGCACCTGATTTGAACGGCAGCAAGCCCTTACCTTTGGAACGTGTACCTTCGGGAAAGATCCAGATAGATAGGCACTTATCTTTAATCTTCCTGGCTGTTTCCGCCATGGTTTCGAAGGCTTTATTACGGTTCTTTCTGTCGATGAGGATATTGCCCGATAACCAGTATATCTGACCGAAGAAAGGCACCCAGGCGAGGCTCTTCTTGCCCAAACTCACGGTTCCCTTAGGCACAGCTGCGGTATGAGTGAACATATCGTAGTTGTTTTGGTGATTGGCGAGATAGACACAAGGCTCATCTTTCAAGCCTAAACTAGGCTTACGCACTATGACCTTGATGCCTAACACAGGCGCGGCATAGGAAAATATCTTAGCGAACATGTGTACATTATCTCGATGACGAGGCCTAAGCAAACAAAAAAGGCCACCAAAAACAAATGCTAGCAACAGCATCACAGCTAATATCAACGATCTGAGGATTAACAGCACAACACACTCCCATGATTCTAATCGCGTCATTATAGCCAGCAAGAGGGCATGACTCAATATTTTGTTTACGTTTGTAGCCCGGGACTGATATGTATCAATTAGAGTAAACAGACTAAAATAACGCGATTATCTGACAAGGTGCATAATCGCATCCAGAAGCATTAGCCTAGTTTTGGTTAATCTTAACCTGCATAGCGACTGGCTGAGCGGACTTTTTGGTCAAACTCAGTACCAGCCTGAACAGGATGGCACAGACCGCAAGCGTGGCCACTATGGCGGCGCCGCTCGGCAGATCTAGGGTGGCAGAAAGAAGTAAACCAAGAATGTAACCCGCCAGCCCTACCATGTAAGCAGCCCCCAACCTGTATCTAGAGCCAAACTTATTGACCGCGAGGGCGGGTAATATCAAGGTACTAAATACCAGATAGACGCCAACCAACTCCACCGATAAGGTGATCACTATGGCGAACAGGATATAGAAACCACTGCCATCGAGCAGCTTAGGCTTGAAGAACACCACGGCTAATACCAGCGCGGAGACACAAGCAGGCCAGATAAGTTGTGACCAGTTGACCCAGAGTATTTGCCCCGACAACAATTGTTTAAGCATCTCTGCCCCATGGGGATCGTTGGACAAGAGCAACATGGCAGCCACGGCAGACAGCACATAGAAACAGCCAATTATCGCCTCGAGTTCATCGGCCATACACTTAGATAACCAGGCAATAAACCCAGCTCCGGCGAGGGCAAACAGGGCCGGCATCCACACATTAGAGAAAGGAAGATGCTCAATATCATGATTGAGGTGGGCGACAATCGCGCCCAATGCAGCCACTTGCGCAATCGCAAGATCGATGAAAATAATGCCCCGCTTGAGCACCTGCTGACCGAGTAACACATGGGTCGACAACACCAGCACACCCGCCGCTAATGCAGGCAGGAGTATTGAGATTAAATGAATATCAAACATGGGCGAATACTCGCTTGTTGAAGGTAATCGAATAGAAGATAAGGGCAGTGGCCAAACCTCTGCCCTTATATCGAGTCTCTCTAGCTAGCTTTTACGCTCAGTAAGAGATCTAACACACTGTCGTAGAGGCTGAAGAGATCTTGGCTCTGCTCGTTGCCACCCACTGACATGGGTAGCACCTGAACCGGTAAATTAGCACGATCCCCCAGCCAATGAGCGCCACGCTCATCCTGATAAGATGCCAGGATAATCGCCATCACATCACCCGCTTCCGTTCGTGTCAGCAGACTCGCAAGGTGACTGCTACTCGGTGGTAGGCCAGGCTTAGGCTCGAGATCGGCAACTTGCTCTATGCCAACCCAATCGAACAGATATTTGAAGCTGGAGTGATAGGCGATGACCTTCATGCCATGCAGAGGCGCAGCTTTCAACTCCCAAACCGGCATAGCAGCAGTCCACCTCTGGCTAAAATCAGTCAAGGCAGACTCATAATCCGCCTTGCTGGCGGGATCTATGGCTGTGAGCTTAGCCGTAAGTGCCTGCGCCACCGCCAACATCCGCTCTGGTGAGAAGTGAAGGTGAGGGTTCCCCTTAGCGTGAACATCGCCCATGCTTCGATCCACAGACTTAAGCTGGCCTAAGGTGTCCACCTGCTCGGCGGCAAAGAAGAGACCCTGATCAGTTGAGCGAACCTTAGCGTTAGATGACTTCATCTGCAGCATAGGCAGCCAACCGATCTCCAGATCGGCGCCGGCACAGACAGCGATATCCGCCTGGCGCATCTTAGCTATCAGACTGGGTCTGGCTTGCACCTGATGAGGGTCTTGCATCGCAGTCGTCGCCGAATATATCTTGGCATTGGGTGCCAACTCCTTCGCCAGAGCCGCGTACTCAGGCTCGCAAGCAAAGATATTTAATTCGGCAGATGCCACGCTCGAATAACTCACTACTATTGCGGCGATAGCCGACTTTACTAACTTAGAATTGATGCGCACCGTGAGCCCCCAGAGTCATAACGTATTGTAGAGTGATCACATTATCATCTTCGATACCGAAGTAATTGGTGCCTTGCTGATTGGTGTACTGCAGACGAACCGTAGAGAAATGGCTCTGATGCCAAGCTAGGCTGACCTCGGTTTCCTTTAATTTCTGGCCATCGAAATGATCCCCATGAAACTCCTGGACATCGGTCTCACCATAACGCACACCGGCGGACCAGCTTGGACTAAACTGATACACACTGCTCAGATACCAGCCTTGCATATCATCGACACTGTCGGCCGAAGGATGGTCATGATCATCTTCGAGGGGAGCAAAGTCTGTCACCCTGAAGTATTCACCACTGATGGTGAGGTGTTGATACTTGTAGTTGCCGTTCGGCGCCCACTTATAGACGAAATCGGCAATATAGGTGTTCTCACCGGTAAAGGTAGCGCTGTGGCTATGGTCGTGCCCCTCGTTCTCGGCTGCCAATGCGCCATGCTCTTCGTGCTCACCTTCGACCAGGCGACCATTCTCGTTGCGCATGTAACTTAGACCAGCCTGCCATGAGCCATTGCCGATATCGCCACCTATCTTGGTAAAGGCGGTATAGATGCCTATGGTCTTATAATCTGCATCAACCTGGTCATCATGTTCATCATGTTCATCATGTTCCTCACCCGCGGCGCGCATGCTGTCGCCCTTAAAACTCTCCAAACCCATGGTCCAGTAGAGATCCGTAGGTGCCACATAGCTTAGACGCACACCGTCATCGAAATAATGACTGCCGAGGAAGGCACGATATGCGGCAGGACGGTCCGAGAAGGCGTCAGTATGAACGTGTTGATTGTTCAAGTAACCCACATCGGACAGGAAACGACCCGCACGGATAGAGAATCCCCCCGGCATGGCCAAGGTTTGAATGAAGGCTTCTTCCAGGCCCAGCTCAGTTTCCCCCTCGTGCACCTCAATTACCGCGGTCAATTTACCGTAAAACATATCGTCGATATTGGCACTCATGGCAATCTCGGTGTGCCCTAAGCCGAAGCCCTCGCCACGCTCAGCCATAGGACGATCGGTGTTTTGATAGTAACCATCGAGCACGGCACTGATCGCCGGATTTGTCAGCGTCGGATCTGCTGCCAGAGCAGAGGTGGTAAAAAAGGCACATGCAGCGGCCACGCGAGTTACGCGGTTATTTAAAACGGTCATTTGTTTCTCCAAAATACAGCACTGGGTCCCCTAACATGTTCATCAACATTTGATGTCAGGTGGACTAAATCAAAAAAATCGTATTACTGGGGTTAACTAGACAGACGCACGCTCAAGCCAAGGAGCTATAGCCCCAATAGCTGTAGTCAGGCCGGGTTTGGCTTGGCCTTAACAACTTGATAGGGTGCCAGACAGGTACAACAAGTACCGTCATCCCGCCCAAAAAATGAGTTCACGATTGAAACTAGTTAACTGAAATTGATTTGATTTACACGACAGGAGGAGCGCGACTGCGGAAAACGCTGACATGTGACGCCAGACGCTCACATACCCGATAGGCGACGGATTCATAGGTTTGAATTGCGGCCGGAAGGGTAAATGGAGAACTAGGTAAGAGTTTATTAAGCTGATGTTTATGAAAACAGAGGGTACAGTGACCCTGGACACCATGATCTATATGTTCAACACTATGGACAGAAGCGGCAAACGACAGGCAGATCAATATGGCTGATAGCCATAAAGCAACTCCTCGTCTCACACTATTATTGACCATGAATACCACCGTTGAAGACACAAATTAATAGCCTCGCCCCGAATCGAGACAGGGTAAAAGCGCATTCGATTTTATGCAAACAGGGAGTTAAGTCAAGTTACGATTGTGATAAAACCAGGTAAAACTCACCAAAAAAATGTAAGCAAAAATGAGTCAGTGGCGAGGAAAGATGTATAACTGGCGATCTTAATTGAAAAATATCATAATAGAATATGATCGCCATCACTCAATGCTGGCACACAATTAATACTGACTTAAGCTCTAAAGTCTAAAATTACCCCAGATAGCTAAATAAGCTAATCCTATTTGAGCGAGCGTAAACCCATCAGGGGAGTAAACACCATGTTAGAGTTCCTACGTGAAAACGGTAAAATGATCTTTTGGACTGCCTTTTTCTTCATCGCCATAGGCGGCGGGATCTACTATGTCGATGCCGCATTGGAAGCGCAAGTTACGGTTATTGATTAACGCTTTTCAATGCATATATGAGCAGTGATGCGAGTCATCGCTGCGATGTTTCCCCTAGCAGCCCTCACCTAAACCACACAGTGGCGAGTTCTCGTTCATATTCAACCAGAGTTAGCGATACTTCTGCCTATGCTCGCTATCGTCGACCTCTTTAACCTCAGGCGCTTGAGTCACTCTTAGGTGATCCATCATATGGCTGATCAGTAATACAATCACAGCCACTATGGCCAGAGGTGTAGTGAAACCTCGCATCTCGGGCTCAAAATAACCATAGACTAAAGCAGCTAATCCAGAATAGAAGGCGGCGATTTTTAAACCTGTGAGAATAGGATTATTACCTAACCAGGCATCACAATGGGGACATTGAATCTGCCCGTTTAACCCCTTACCACGCTGGTCTTTGACCGCATTGGCACCAAACGCCTTACTACAATGAGTACATAACACAGACAGGCTCTCTTTCGCTTAACCAAATTCGGTGAAAGAGTTTAACAGAATCGGTGTCAAAAACATGCTGCTTTTCCCCCCTATCGCCCCCTCCCACAGCTCATCATATATTTTAACCATTAATTTACATTCATCGTTCTAAGTAATACCCTTGATGTTTACAATATCAGCAGGATTTTCCTATGAATCGACCATTCGCCCTTATCATGCTCACCTTGATGGCACTTATTGGGACTCAGGTCCGAGCCGAAGAGGCTGATATCACGTCTGAGCTCACCGCTTTGCAGCAATCGATAGAGAGCCATCTCATCCAGTTGCGCAAGATCCGAGGCGAGTTAACTGAATTAACCGAATACCGTATAAAACAAAAATCGGCTCAATTACATCATAGGCTCAAAGCGTTAATGGAGCAGCCCTCCTTAAACACCGACTTGTTGACCTCCTACGTCAAAGAACATCTCAATCTAATCGAGACTATCGACGCTCATTACCAGATCAGTATAGCCATCCTCAAACTGACATTGGGACATGGCAATGACGCCGATATCATGATGCAACTAACCAATAGAGAGTTAGAGCGAGATGAGATGCTACAAGCCAAATCTGATACTTTAAACTGGGCAGAGCAGCTATCTATCGATACTGGCGATGTGAAGCAGCAATTCACAGCTAGCCTGATTGAGCGAGCCGATAACTTAGATAGCCTGGTACATTTCACTCAAGACAGATTGAGGGCCGCAGTGAATGATGCCAACCTGGCAGGTAAAGATGTCTCCGGCGAGCAAACGGCTAAGATCACTCAGCTTAATGAGCGACTGTCCCATAGCAGTTCAAGCTTAGGGGTCGTGATTCAATTGCTGGATAATTTAGGCCTGGACACCTCGGAGCTAACACAGACCCTGTTCAGTACTTCTGGCGACATCACTCAGGATGTACTCAATCTGGACGTCGCCAGCAGCCTCATAGAACAATGGCTGTATAGGGCAAAGAATCAGTTCATAGATAATGGCCCTAATGTGGTTTTCAAGGTCTTTATCTTCCTGCTGATCATAGTGATTACTAACTTAGTCGCCAAAGGCGTTGAGAAACTGGTGAAGAAAACGGTGAGCAACTCTAAACTCAAGTTCAGCAAGCTGCTGCAAGAGTTCTTCACCTCTTTATCGGGTAAGACAGTGTTCACTATCGGGGTACTGATAGCCTTATCGCAACTCGGTTTCGAGCTAGGCCCCTTATTAGCAGGTTTCGGTGTTGCCGGTGTCATCATTGGATTTGCCTTGCAAGACACCCTATCTAATTTTGCCTCCGGCATGATGATACTGGTCTACCGTCCCTATGATGTCGGCGACCTCATCAACGCGGCGGGGGTGACCGGTAAGGTGAGTCACATGAATCTGGTGTCGACCACCATCAAGACCTTAGATAACCAGAGGCTCATCATCCCCAATAATAAGATCTGGGGTGATACCATCAATAACATCACAGTTGAGCATCAGAGGCGTGTCGATATGACCTTCGGCATCGGCTACGGTGATGACATTGAGAAAGCGGAACGTGTGCTTATGGATATCGTCTCATCACATCCTAAAGTACTTAAGACGCCAGTCCCTATGGTCAAGCTACATACCCTGGGCGACTCTTCGGTAGACTTCGTGGTACGCCCATGGGCCAAGCCAGAGGATTACTGGAATGTTTACTGGGATATCACCCGTGAAGTGAAGGTCTGCTTCGACAGAGAGAACATCAGCATTCCGTTCCCACAGCGCGATGTACATATTTATCAAAAATAACCAGCTCTAACCGAGTTTTTTACGCAGCTTAATCTGAATCAATTGAAAGTGATCCACTAGATGAGAGGCGACCATTAACGTCATATGAGCGAATACATGAACACGACATCTAAGCGAGATGAGGACCAAATAGACACACGGGAGCCCAGCACGCCCCGCCTTGAAATGTCTGAATTTATCGCCGGTTTCTGGCGCATGCACACCTGGGATATGTCGACTCAACAGCGGCTTCACTTACTAGAGACCTATCTTGATCTGGGGATCACCACCATGGATCATGCGGATATCTATGGCCAGTCTCTATGCGAGAGCCTATTCGGTGAAGCCCTAGCCTTGAGGCCATCATTGCGTGAGCAGATGCAGATAGTCAGTAAGTGTGGCATTAAACCCGCATTCGACTCGGCTCCAGAACGTTATGTTAATCATTACGATACCAGCCAGGCGCACATTCTCGCCTCGGTGGATGCCTCACTCACCCGGCTAACAACGGATCGACTCGATCTCCTGCTGATCCACAGACCGGACCCCTTGATGCGTGCCGATGAGGTCGCCGCCACCTTTGAGCAACTCAAGCAAGCCGGTAAGGTGCTCAACTTCGGCGTCTCTAACTTCACACCGGCTCAATTTGACCTGTTGCAATCTAGCTTGCATCGCTTCGATATTCCTTTGGTGACGAATCAGGTGGAGATATCGCCGATGAATATGACCAGCCTCAGCGACGGTACCTTAGATCACTGCCAGCAGCATAAGATCCCTCCCATGGCCTGGTCTTGTTTGGGTGGTGGAAATATTTTCTCCTCAGACGATGAGTCCAGCCAAAGATTGAGGCTACAGCTAGCCAAGATAGCCGATGAACATGGCACCCAAGATATCAGCCAGATCATCTATGCTTGGATATTGGCTCTACCCAGCCAACCTAAACCCATCATTGGCAGTGGACAAGCCCACAGAATCGCAGCCGCTCAAGCATCGAGGCGGATAAAGTTAGACAAGCAGCAATGGTTCAGCATCTGGCAGGCCTCGATGGGCCACAGCGTTCCCTAGATAAGCGTCTCAGACTCGAATAGAAAAGGCGCCAGTGGCGCCTTTTCTATTCGAGTCATATTAATACCAATTAACAGGTATTAATTACAGGAAGCTGATTTTTCCCGAGAGATGCGGACGACGACCTCGTTTATCTCTGAGTTCAAAGACTAAATCATCTTCATCGGCCTCGGAATCGAAGGTTACATCGGCTGGCATTAACAGTGGCAGTTTGAATGCAACTTCCACCTTGCAAGGACGCTCGCCAATTTGCGGCATCATCTGGGCGATACAGCGCGCCTTAGACCACATACCGTGAGCCAACACACGATCGAAACCAAAACGCTTCGACAATACTGGGTGAAGATGAATAAGGTTATAGTCTCCCGACGCTTTCGCATAACGGCGACCTAGATCGTCGCCCAGACTCCAAGATTCAGGGGACTCCCAAGCCATGGCATTGGCCTTAGGTGGGCGAATACGGCGCTTACCGTTCTCGATACGATAGAGATAGGTAGACAATGACTCCCACACCAATTCATCATCGACGAAGGCTTTCGAGACTAGGTTGAATTCTAATCCAGCATCCGTCACTGTGCTACTCGTTAAGGCGCACTCAATATCGAATTTTTCATCGACACTTAACATTCTGTATTGAGAAATACTGTTGTTAAGATGAATCATTCCAAGCAGTGGAAACGTGATGCCATCATGGGTAAAGATAGCCGCATGCAGACGAAAGGCCATCACATACATGTAAGTCATGGGCAGTGCCTTGCCGTCGAAATCGAAGCCACATACCGATGAATATTGGGCCACTTTATCTTTCGATAAACAGACATTAGAGACTGAGACATAGATCTTTGGCAAAGGCTGCTCATTCCACCCCGGCTTACGCCCGAAGAAGATCTTACGATAGAGGGAAAATAGAGAGGGCATCGCCTTCAATTGAATAGAATAATCATTTTCCACGTTAACCGAACCTTTCAAATTTTATCTCACCAAGCAGATTTTAAGCCGGCGAGTATACATTAAAGTACAGCCGATCCGCTAAATTCAAACTGAATTAATCTATTTCAAATAGCTTTTGAGCGTACACAAGGCGGCAGAATTAGATGAAAATAGACTAGAGCTCCATGGTTAAAAGTGTAAAGCAGATATAGCAAGATTTTGAGCGACTCCTGGACAGGGTTTTGCTTAACATCCACCGGTATAAATCGCCACGCGAGTGGTCATGACGCTAAAGATAACCTGACTTTAAAACAGCTCCACCTGATTATCCTCTTGTTTTTTAACGATATTATTAAGATAAACTTTCTCTTCAGTCATCATCTGACCTATACGCGCAGGTGACATGCGTTTCAACAAGACTTTACCGCTGTTAGGGTGGAACAGCACCTTACGCGGCCAGGGACCGCCCAAGTCTTCCGCCTCTATCGCGATGCCCTCGAGTGTCAGGTATTCCTTGACAAACTCTATGTTAGATTGACCGACATTGAGCACTGACCTCTTGGTTATCTGCGCCCCACCAAACACCTTTGCCTTCAATCTCTGTCGTTGACCACCAGAGGTCAAGATGCCATTGATCAATTTTTCCATGGCCAGGTTACCATAGCGACACGAATAGCTTGTCACTTGGTGCCAGTCTTCATGGAGTTCCTTCTCGGGCAAGAGGAAGTGATTCAAACCCCCGATCCCCACTAAGGGGTCCCAGATACAGGCGGCAACGCAGGAACCCAAACGGGTGAAGATATATTCGTCGTGGGAGGATATATAGAAGGCGCCGGGGTCGACTCTGGCTATGACCTTGTTATGCTTCCTATCCCAGTTTCTGGGGATCTCCTCGAAACCCATTCGTGGGGGAGGAATAGCGACAGCTTGCATTCAGCCTCCTTGCTCTTAATTGCGCCAACTCAAACTCTAGCTAAGATGCGAGTATGGTGTTGAGTACCAACATGAGTCAAAAGTATAGTCAGGCAAATGCAGGCAAGCCCTAATACTTGCTCATTATTTACGCCTATTGAGTTGGCGATTAACATTAACTCTAGGATTAATGGGGCTCAATCACACGCCTGCGGCCAACAGCTTGTCACCTTAGCCCCGTGCTGAGTCATCTCCATGGGAATACTTCTATCACCAACCAGGTGGCCGGCACCGATAATGATAAATAACGGCTGTTGAGTGCTAGGCTCTTGCATTAGCTCACGAATTCTCGCCGCCATATCTATGTTGCGTTGCCAGAGCAATTTTTCCAACATAAAGATATCCTCCTCATCTGACATCTGCCCCTCCATAAGCTCGGCGATATGTGCCGCATCTCCCGTTCTCCATGCCGTAACTAGGCCATGCATATCTTCGTCCGGTGACTCTATCGCTTCTCTCACCATGGCCCACTGAGACTCCTCATCGAAGGAGGAGAGTAACTGAAACTGGAACTCGGTACTCTCTAGCTCTAACAGGGGGCGGCCTTGATTGTTAGCAATAAACCTCTGATCTACACCATAACCTGCACTGTACCCTAGTGCCTCGAACCGATTCATTCCCAATTGCATCGACTGCAGCCAAGGTGCGAATCCACTCAGTGCCGCACACACGCTGCCTCTTGGCTTACAGTAGGCATCGAGCACTGTCTTAGTTTCAACGTCTATGGGAAGCGTGTTCAAGCCATATTTTCTTATCAAGGCCATGATGTCGGCGCTACCCGCATCAGCCTCGACAACGAGAGAGCCAGCTGACTCAAATTTAGATTCGATCATCGCTGCCATAGGATAGAAATCAGCCCGGCCCACATGAATGGAGCCGAGTAGATAAGCGGTCTGATCTTGATAATCGATCTTAAAAAATGGAGGCCTATCTTCTACCGCAGCCTGGGTCGATGCCATAAAACCCGAGAAAGCGAGCCATATAACACCGAGTAATAATCTATGCCGACTTGTTGCCATCCGATTAGCCCCTTATAATCTCGATAATTTAAAAGTTTATGCAATGAGAGGCTTTTGTGCCACATACACGTGTTATTGAACAATTGAAACAAAACTTACAATCAGCCTATCGTAAATCCATCGATGCAGATGGCAAGCTCGATGAGTTAAAAAAAGCGGGTCATGGGAAATTCAATCGGATTTTCGCTCAAACTGAAGGCTTCACCACCAGCAGTAATCGCTTCAAGCCCTATGTCCAAGAGCTTGCCGATGAACTCGAAGTCTTGCCGACAGATAGCGAAACAATGCCTGCTGCATTAGAGACGTTTGTACGCAAGTTGGGCATTTTGATTCAGACATTACAGGCATTTAAAGAGCAATCAAAATAACCTGTATTTAGTGAACTCTGCCAGAAAAAACAAAACAGGCTAAATAAGCGATTCGCTCATTTAGCCTGTTTGCATTTAACACATGAGAACTGTATTAGGATCTGAACTTAGCAGTTAGATTTTAGGTTCAACCGTCTTCTTCATCCAATCCGCGAGTAATTTATTCTCATATTTTAATGGCTTATCGTTAGCGCGACCTATGTTATGCATGAAGCTCATATCGGTCAGTTTCTCGTTACCTACCATGACCACCTTATCGCCCTCGAGTACAGAATAGCTAAAGGTAATGCGAGGCGGATAGATATCTTTGATTAAGCGAATATCATGCATGGTCGCACCGAATGTCGGCCTGACATCGCCGGCAAGATCTAAGTCTGTCACGATCAACTCAAGTTTTTGTTCAGGCTTGAGAATTTTTCTCGCCTCTTTATCTAGACCCTTGGTTAATGTTTCAAACGTACGCGCCTCATAACGCGACTGAATATCGCTCACCGCTTTAACATCACGGAAACTCTTAGGGTCTTGCCAAGTTATCTTGACCACACCTTGTTCTGTTACTGGGTTTTCAGCCACGTCATCGGCAACCGCGCAACCCGAAAGCATCGCACCAGAAACCATAGTTCCTGCTAGTAATAGATAGGGTAACTTCATATCAGCCTCCTGGGCTAAGTGTTCTTCATGGAGTTTATCGTACAAAATATAACCTGTACATGAGCTTAATGCAAAACAATTAGTGACCATCCATTGTATCGCGCACCATAAGTATTAGACCGTAACACGCTAGATTTAATTACATAATATTCAGATAAAACTGTATCAAAAGTTATCATTGATAAATAGAATAGCGTCACTCAATGCTAAACAATCCTGACATAAAATGAAAAATTCCCCCGCTATTATTCTCGTTACTCTGATTTTCATCGGTCTTGGTACTAGCCTCTATCTTATCAATAGCTCAGAAAAGAGCCACTCAGCTGAAACTTGGTCCTCTTTCGTATATACCAATGGCTACAATTCGGGTCGATATAAGAAACAAGATGACTTCATCAGCTATGAGGCTTGCAGTGAACACGCATTAGCAACCTCGGTCAAGTTCGATAACGCCCCCTGGGAATGCGGGCTAAGATGCCGCTTCGACTCCAGCCGCCAAGGGTTTCAATGTGAGACAATGAAAAGAGAATAAGCGCTCCTTAGTTAGCCTATTAGCTTTTTGGCATCGCCAACACTTGTGTTAACTTTCAGTTGGCGATATTATTGTGTAACAATATGTGACCAAGACGCTATTAAGGGTATGGCTATGATTTCATCACTAAAAAACATATTAATAATCTCTCTTCTCACCACTTCTTCTTTAGTTAATGCCACCGATCTGTCGCGTTTCGAGATAGATGAAACTAAGGCCACAGCCGAAGAAGTGCTAAGCCAGTATCAGGCTCTCACCGAAGGTATGGATGCAGAGACACAATTAGACAAGATAGATCGACAACTCGATCAAGAAGTCCACGAGATGCTAAAGTCCATCTGTACCGAATATTCTATCGACCTCAAGACGGGTGAAGAGATCTGTAATTTACAATAATCAGTATCGTCGCCCCACATATACTGCTGAAGAGATCTGTAACGTACGATAATCAGTATCGTCGGCCCACATATACTGGTGTAAAAACGCCGCGAGGCAGCCCATGCCTCGCATTCAACACGAGTTTCACCCAAGAGTAGGCTCGCAAGCTAGTGCCCCCTCAATAGATCACCTAGTCAACATCTGGCCTCATCCAAATTACACTGCTCACTTTTCATTCAGCTTAGGTTCATGGTTTACCGTTTACCATACTGGACAAGTTAACGAGCACTAGCTCTTCTGCGAGAAGGTTCCGAGAACACGTTTCAACAGAAGCCGCGAAAACAAGCTTACTACCAGGGGATGACACCTCTTGATCGACATTTAAGACAGATGTCGACCAAGAGCAAACGGTTTCTTATCTGGACACAATACATTTTGGAGACATTTATGAGCCATGCAAACACGAAAACTAACGTCAACTTCTCTGGTAAAATCGCACTAGTTTCAGTCTTTATCTTAGGCGCCATGATCACAGGTCAAGCATCAGCCAATGGCTTTACGCCTTCTGAACGGGCTGCCGTCAATCAGCATATCGAACTCTTGTCAGAGCAGCAAGATAGGTCAGATGAAGCTATGATTGATAACCAACAACTAGATTTCAACCTTGGCTTGGAAAAGGCTGAAAACACGTTTATGAGTAATATCTGTAACGAACATGGACGTGCTTATGATAATGCCACCGAGGTCTGTTACGATCAAAAATGATCATTGCCTAATACCAATAAGTACTAGGTATAGATACTCAATAAAAAAGCGAGCTTGATCTCGCTTTTTTACCTTCTCGGCTGTAAAACATCAGCGAAATATGCGTCAGTTTAGAATGGAAACCTTTGACTCAATTGCGGATAAGCATTTTTTAACTGCTTTTTCTTGCTGGTGAACTTTTTACCTTGTGGCGTCGCTTTTCCGGAAGGGATAAAAGGCAGTTCCTCGCCAGTTCTATCTTCGAAGATCTGACCGGCTATCAAATCATATTCATCCAAAAACGGATAAGGATAACCATCTTTCTCCGGCCACTGAGTCAACAGGGCAATCTCATCGGGATTGGCGATCACTTTTTCGTACCACTCTTGACCCAATGAGATAAGAAAACATCGGTACTCGGCAAAAGCATATTCTGAATCACAACCAGTGATGATATAGGCCGCTCCCCAAATAGACCAAAAATAAGATCTGCGCATCTGCTGGCCGAATATTTTATCGAATTCGAGTAATTCTTGGTCAGATAGTCGTTCTAATTTACTCTTAAGGTTATCGGCAAGGCTTATCTGGTCTTGCGCGGGTGTGTCTCTCGTGACCAGTTGCCAGAATTCTATTTCAGTCATACTGTTTATCTTCACTCTCATCTACTGCTTTTGACTATTCTAACCAATATACTGACTCGAGACAGTACAAATTCGCTGACAATCAGATCCAGTCAAACTCTCTATCGAGGTCTCAGCCGCTCCCCCCGAAAGAAAATGGGATATACCTTTGACAGCGCCGATGGACTTTTCTACACTCGCCAAATTCCTAGCATCAACATAAACTATCACTTAGGTTCTATGAGACATTCAATGAAAAAACCACCCTTAGGCTTATCTATACTCATGTTGCTATATTTCGCCTTGGCTGTTGTCGCCCTATTCCGGGCCGTCAACACCCAAGCCGTGGATCTATTTTCTCTCGGGGTTATCCCGGTTCTCATAGGTCTGATACTAAGGACTAACTGGGCCAGCGTTGTCTTTAACGTTTACTTAGCAGTACAGACATTGGGATTATCGGCACTGGCTGGCACAGCCATTATCGCCTACCAAATCTCGCCCCAAGATGTCAAAGTCATTCTAGATGGCCATGATATTCCCGTGCCACTCATCGCAATAATCGCCACCCTACTCTTGTCATTCCAGATCTATCTTGCCCTAGCCAAATCCACTAAGGCCTACCTGCAAGTGGAAGAAGCAAGCAAGAATAAGCGGTTTGATCATGCATGATCTTTAATGTAATTTAGCCGCTACATAATGACAATAATATTCCGAGAATCGTGACGATGAGCATGCTACTCCCGAGTGAACTTTCAATACTGCTGGTTGAGCCCTCTGATACTCAAAGAAAAATAATCAGTAACCGATTGAATCAGGAGGGCATTAATAATATTCAGACTGCCAAGACCCTAGATGAAGCCCTCACTATCATAGACAGACATCATCCGGATCTTGTCGCCTGTGCCATGCACTTCGAAGAAGGTACGGCATTAGATCTGCTCCAACGGCTCAAAGGCAATGACAAATATCAAGATATACAGTTTATGTTGGTCTCCAGTGAATGCCGTCGTGAGCATCTAGAGGCTTATCGCCAATCCGGTGTAGTATCAATATTGCCAAAGCCTTTCTCTTCTGAGCATTTAGGTAAGGCGCTTAACGCCACCATAGATCTACTCAGTAATGATGAACTCGATCTCAACCATTTCGATGTCCATAACCTTAGGGTATTGCTGGTGGACGACAGCATGATGGCAAGAAATATCATTAAACGTACCATAAACAATTTAGGCCTGAGGCTGATCACCGAAGCCTGCGATGGTGCCGAAGCAATTGAACTGATGCGGTCGAACATGTTTGATCTGGTGATCACAGATTACAATATGCCAAGTGTAGACGGACTCGCTCTCACCCAGTTTATTCGTAACGATAGCCAACAATCACATGTCCCCATCTTAATGGTGTCATCTGAAGCGAACGAAACGCATCTGAGTAACGTGTCTCATGCCGGCGTCAATGCCCTCTGTGACAAGCCCTTCGAACCTCAACTGGTTAAGCGACTTCTTTATCAACTACTCGATGAATAACCCCCATTAGCGCGAGAAATACAGTCTGAGCAGGTAAAATGCAGCAGATGCCCGAGAAATACAGTGTAACAAGTTAAAATGCAGCAGATAACTGGTCCACCACTAGGCTAGATGCTCGATGATTCGTCAAACAAGCGCATTTTGATGATTATTCACCCAAATATTGACCTAAAACGCTATTCCAGGGTGCTAAAAACCTTTAAAAATGGCTAAGCTTATGGCATGTTAGCTAGAGTAATTGATAAGTACCTAATGCGGTTAGCTTAATTAAATCTACGGAAAGAAGAGACGATTCAAATGAATAAGACTGAACTTGTTGCAAAAATGGCTGAAAATGCGGACCTGACTAAAGCAGAAGCTGCACGCGCACTAAAATCTTTTGAAGAGACAATCACAGAAGCGCTGAAGGGTGGTGATAAAATCTCTATTATTGGCTTTGGTTCTTTTGAAACTACAAATCGAGCTGCACGTACTGGTCGTAACCCACAAACGGGTAAAGAAATCCAGATCCCAGCTGCAACCGTACCTAAGTTTAAAGCAGGAAAAACACTGAAAGATAGCGTTAATCAGTAACATTTTCTGCCTCAAGAAACCTCCTACTGGGAGGTTTTTTTATGCCTGAGCTTTCCCCTATCCATATCGGTACACTATGACTACTCCAGCTGTGATACTGTCACCTCTTGCTTCGGCACCAGCAGTGATACCGACGACTCGATATCACTCCATAAGAAGACAGATTGTGGATCCATCTCTTTGAGCTTGAGCGATACGACCTAAAAGATGATTATCCAAAACTAGTCTTAAATTGCAGCTATAGTTTCGACCTTTACTAAAATCTCTATTCTGGTGCTAGCTTAGGTTAGAGTTTGCTACATTTGCGATATAGAACCTAGTAGGTTATCGTTTTCTCGGCGTCCCCCTAGTTCACAAATAAATTAAACCATTGGTTATAGTGAAATTAACTCAACTCTAAGTTAACCCCCACGAACTATTAATTTTTATTAGCTGCAAACATCCGCCTTGCCTACAGCGCTTTGAACTCCCGCTAAATGATCAGATACTTACTCGAAATGGTATAATATGCAGCTAGATACTTCCAACTCAACAGAGTTAACATCCTATGCTAAAGCGCTTTTTTACTCATACCAAGCGGTCAAATCACAGACAATAAAAAAGCGCCTCTCGGCGCTTTTAATTTTCGATTATGTCGCGATTATAGATTAAGCTTTAGCAGCCTCTTCTTCTTCGCGCTTCTTAATAAAGTATTCCCGAGTCAGTTTAAACACTACCGGACTGAGTAATGCCAGAGCGATAAGGTTTGGAATCGCCATCATGGCATTGAGCGTATCCGCCAGTAGCCAGATGAAATCCAGTGAACTGACCGCACCCAATGGCACCACTAGAATCCATAGCACTCTAAACGGCTTGACCGCTTTCACGCCAAATAGATACTGCACACACTTCTCGCTATACACACTCCAACCTAAGATGGTGGTGAAGGCGAACACAGACAGGGAAATGGCCACAATATAGTTACCCATAGGCAGCGCCGTTGCGAAGGCCAAGGAGGTCATTGCCGCCCCATTCTCACCCGATGTCCAGGCACCCGATACTATGATGGCCAAACCTGTGATAGAACAGACGATTAAGGTATCGATAAACGTACCCAACATGGCAACCAGGCCTTGAGCGACCGGGTTATTAGTCTGAGCAGAAGCGTGAGCAATCGGTGCACTACCTAGGCCTGCTTCATTGGAGAAGATGCCTCGTGCCACACCGAAACGAATCGCTGCCCATACAGCTGCACCGGCGAAGCCACCTTGAGCCGCAACCGGGTTAAATGCACTGTGCACAATCAAGACAATGGCATCTGGAATCGCAGCAGCGTTAACGGCTAATACCGCAAGACCCGCGGCGATATAGAACAGGGTCATGAGTGGTACCAGCTTACCCGCCACATCGGCGATACGCTTGATCCCGCCCATCAGTACGGCACCGACTAATACCATCAACACTAGACCCGTTATCCAGGTCGGCACACCGAAGTTACTGCTTAGGGCATCGGCTACCGAGTTTGACTGTACCGTGTTACCGATACCGAACCCGGCAAAAGAACCGAACAGGGCAAACGCGGTACCTAACCAGGCCCACTTGCTACTGAGTCCATTCTTGATGTAGTACATAGGGCCACCGATGTGGTTGCCATTTGCATCTATTTCACGATATTTTACCGCGAGTACCGCCTCGGCAAACTTAGTCGCCATACCCACCAGCGCCGTACACCACATCCAGAATAGCGCACCCGGACCACCAATAAAGATAGCTGTAGCAACGCCGGCAATGTTACCCGTACCAATTGTTGCTGAAAGCGAAGTCATTAATGCATTGAAAGGGCTAATTTCCCCTTTCATCGACTTATCTTTATCAGGGATCCGGCCAGACCAGAGCAGTTTAAAGCCTGCACCCAACTTTAAAATTGGCATCAGTTTCAAACCCACGGAGAGAAACAGACCCACTCCTAAGATCATGACCAGCATGGGGACACCCCATACAAAACCATTGATCATACTGACAACTTCAGTTATTCCTTCCATTCAAACCTCTTCATTTCTTGCTGATTATTTTTATGTTTTTACGTTTAGCTCTATGGCTAATATTTTTTGATTGCGCCCCAGAGTACACCGAATAGTCAAGGTTTGGAAAGGGGGCAGAGGGAAACTATTAGTGAATAGTTTTACACTTCAGAATACGGTAACTTGTCGGATAACCCGTTTGATTCAAATATCTTTTTCTTGATCTAGCTGTATGGCTAGTTATAGGATTCATGAAGTCCATAGCTTCGCTAGTGTATATTGCCTGCTGCAGTGCCGTGTATGTATGCATCAATGTCGTGAAGGCTGGCAATGATTGAATAGATTAAGACACTTGACTATGCTGGCATGCCTCAATGATAAGAGGCTCCCCTTATCATTATTTTTTCGCTGGTTATAACATTATTGGTACATATGACCTTCATGCTTTAGCCAGCCATTTATATGCTTGTTATTTGGGTCTCGATGAGTCCAATGCACTACACCACCTTTATTATTCCATTCATACTCACCATAAAATTGAACCAGATCACCCTTTGCAATAGAGCTGACTCTTGGTGCAAGGTCAATATTATGAGCTATCAAGATAGTCTGACCTAGAGCTAACTTAAGAATGAATTTTTGATGACGCGAGCCATTATTATCGTCTCTTAAAATACGAATAACGGTCCCCTTCCCTTTGACTTGTACATTACTTTTTTGGCTTTGATAAGCCTCTTTCAACGTTATTGCTTCGGCGATATTTGCCCATTGTAATAAAGCGAAGACAACAAAAATCGATATCGATAGTTTTCTCATGTGCCAAACCCTCCCTAGTTTTATAGCGTCCTAGTGTTTATGTATTGCCTATAGATTTGATAAACGTGCATGAAAAATTTACAAGCCTATTACTTGGCAACGCGCGCATTATATCTAATTGAATTTATTGTAGTTATATATTATTTACAAGATCTAAGATCATGATTTTATCTCACAAAAAAGACAAAAAAAAGACAGGGCAGCCATAACTTTCTTACTCGCAGTGATAAAGCGTAGACTTGGTAAAAGGATAGACTGTGAGCGACCTATCCTTTCAGTTTACTCTTTGTAAGAGCTTACGTAATTCTGTTATCACTAATTCTGGCTCGTCAATCTGAACATAATGATAACTTTTATCAGTCAGTATAACTTGGCCTTGGGGGAAACTTTCCGCCCATTCTTTGTGTAACTGCCCCCATTCATATCTTGCTTCATCGGTGAAAAATAATAACTCAGGCTCTTTATACTTTTTCACTGAGGCAATAACCGTGACCGGAATATCTCTGATTTCAGGGTAATCTGGCAAGGGTCGTTTGCTCCAAAAATCTAAGTATTGATTTGACATGCCATTGGACAGGTCATCTTTCTTGATTTGAGCTATTTCCTGGTTACCTTTTTTAAGATCAATGGCACGAATAATATCAACATCGTGCTCTGAGGAGGGCTCTATCAACATCATAGCGTTAATTTGTTCGGGGTAAGACACCGAAAAAGTCCTCGCTATATAGGCACCGTACGAATGTGCCAAATACAAAACGGGTTCCTGTACGTCAATGACGTTCAAGAAATCACTTACATGCTTGGCATAATCGTCCGAGCTAAAGTGGCGTTGGATCTGAGTAGAGTTGCCGTTGCCTACACGAGAGTAGCGAATAACTTTGGTGAACTTAGCTATCTTATCAAAAACGGGATCCCAATCGCTTAAACCAGCGGTGCCCCCCGCCTCAAGCAAGACGGTGTGCTTTCCTGAACCTGATATTTCATATTCTATTTCAAACTCGCCAACTTTGGCAGTTTGTGCAGCAGACACTGCAAAAAAAGGTAATAGACAACCAAAAATAACAACTACTTTTTTCATCGTAACTCCACAGTAGTGATGAACTCTAACGTCTTAGTATGGGTGCGTTGTGCTGCTTGCAAGGCATAAACTGCTTGTTGGACTTGGCCGCTGCCGAGTCCAAGTTAATGACTTTATCATTCGCTATTAGCACTTTTTTTGCTAAAGGGATTTTTTGAAGTTGTGTCTGGGCTGTAGAGCAGAGTGGCTCAATTGATATCGACTAGTCTGTACGTTTTTCATTGAAATCCTTTATCATTGCTGTGTTCCTTCACATTTATTTACGTCTAACTGATTTAGCTTGTGTACACCCAGGTGACTATCCACTAGAGATCAGCTGTAGGAAGATCACCATTTAATAAGCTACTGTTTAGTTTGTCAGATAGTAATGCTAACTACTCGCTAATGGCAAGCGATGATCCGTGGGATTGGTATAGAGGACATTTCATTACTAAGGGTAAATGTCATCTTTTGTATGGAACACAATAGACCATTCAGTCGCGTGTCTAGCGGTTTCATGAAATTGGCATGCTGGGCGGTGTGTGGGGCTCGAAGCGAGACACCTCTGGCGACTCGATTAGGGCTGTGATTATGCATGCCAGTTGATATCTATTTTTTTGTGTTTTGCCATGCAGTCACGTAAATATAGATTGATCAGACTTTGATATGGCACACCTGACTCTTCTGCCATGCCTTTAAAGTAGGAGATAACGTCTTCACCTAAACGCATTGTGACAGGTTTTTTAAGTTTGCTAGCGTAAGGGTTTTTACGCGACTCCATAGTTGATAAATCATATTCATCTTGCATAATTAATAGCCTCGCTGATAGTGCTTACCTTCATTTTTTGTTGCTTTTCTGGCTGAAATAACTCTTACAGTATTTCCTTCGTCACGCTCACAGTGACAAATAAGGAGTAGGTTTGTTTCATTGCTCATTCCAAGCATCAAAAAGCGATCTTCTGCTTCGGAGTTCTTGCGATCCCAGAACTGCACCGCGAATTATCAAAGAAGACTGATTGAGCTTCTTTGAAGGATATACCGTGTTTGTTGATATTTGATGCCGCTTTGACCGCATCCCATTCAAACTTAATCATATGTACATTGTATGTACACTGGCCCAAGTTGTTCAAAGTGACCCTAACGCCTAGCACAGATGCTTACAAAAATGGCGCAACTTTTTCAGGTTTTATGGGGCTTATTCAACACTTGGGATAAGGTCGCTGATAAAGAGGGATAAAATCGCAGAGCGTATAGGGAGATAGGAAATGTCTTATGTATGTCTGGAACATACAAGACCCTGCACAGCACCGCCGCAGGCGATAGATATCAATGAAGCTAAAAGTTATAAACACACGAGCCAGCCAGAGCTAAAACAGAAAATGTGATCAGCCTTGATTCGAAGACTAACCAAGGCGGCTAATCTTTTGGTAGATAAATGCTGATAATAGCCGTCAGCCCCAACATAGCCGATGAGATCCACAAACAGGCTTCTAACCCAGCTACCTGGTACACATAACCAGAAAGCACAGTGCCGATTAGGCGCCCCATGGCATTGGCCATGTAGTAAAAGCCCACATCCAGGGAGACACAGTCATCACTGGCATAATTGACGATCAAAAAACTGTGTAGCGAAGAATTAACCGCGAATACTGCACCGAAGAGCATCAAGCCAGCTAACAGGCTCAGTTGGGGGCTGATATTAAAGGTCAAGGCTAACGCAATCAGCCCTGGGATAGCCGTAAGTGCACCAACCCACAGTAGGGCTTCCCTTCCTCCTGGCGCCGAGCCATCGGATTTAGCGGTCAACCTTGGGGCTTGAGTCTGCACCAAACCATATGCAATAACCCAGAGGGCCAGAAATCCTCCCACATAATAGTGATCCCAGCCAAACTGGCTGCCGAGATAGAGGGGCAATGCCACCACAAACCAGACATCACGGGCCGCAAACAGGAACATACGCGCAGCCGATAAGATGTTGATGCTGCGGCTCTTAGAAAATATCTCGCTAAATTTGGGCTTGTTCTTGGCTTTGCCTAATTCTCGCTTGAGAGTAAACAGACTCAAGACCCAGACTAAGGTTAGTGCGATTGCCATGATAGCGATGGCAAACGTGAAGCCAAACAGGCTCAGTAGGGCACCACCGAGAAAGAATCCCGCTCCCTTGAGGGCGTTTTTAGAACCTGTAAGCTTGGCAATCCAGCCATAGAGTTTCTGTTGCTTAGCATTGGCATCGTCTCTAGCCTTAGCCTGGCCGTCGGCCTGCTCAGTAACCAGCAGCATCTTGATTGAGCTCTTGGCACTCATCTTATTGAGATCTTTGGCTATGCCGGAAATCCCTTGGGCCATCATCACCCAAAATAAGGTGAGCATGGAGCTTGGCACCAGCAACATGGCAAGCGCCGCGACCTGCAAGCCGAGACCCATATTCATGGTCTTGTTAAGCCCTATACGCGCCCCCAGATAACCGCCAACTAAGTTGGTGATCACACCGAAAATCTCGTAGAAGAGAAACAGCATGGCGATAGCCAGAGGGCTATAACCTAGCTGATGAAAATGCAGCACCACCAGCATCCGCAGGGCACCATCGGTCAAGGTAAATGCCCAATAGTTGCCTGTGACTAGCAGATATTGCCTCACAGATTCCGGTAAAGACTTAACTCTGGATATCATAGCGATCCTAGTGTCGAGTTCCTAGATTTTAGATTTTAGATGCTAGATGCTAGGAACTTACAGCTTTCTTAGCCCTATCTTGAGCTTATAACTTATAGCTTCTTATCTTGAAGACCTACCATTCGTGCTAGCTCTGCCGTTCTGTTTGTCCTAATACCAGACCACTCATTGTCACATTAGCCCTTATCCATACTTCCAACTAAACGTGCTAGCTCTGCCGTTCTGTTTGTCCTAATACCAGACCACTCATTGTCACATTAGCCCTTATCCATACTTCCAACTAAACGTGCTAGCTCTGCCGTTCTGTTTGCATATCCCCACTCATTGTCATACCAGACATAGAGCTTCACCTGAGTGCCGTTAACGACCATGGTCGATGGCGCATCTATGATGCAGGAACGTGGATCTGTCTTGTAATCTACCGATACCAGAGGACGCTCTTCGAAACCTAAGATATCCTTGAGTTCTCCCGCTGCAGCCTCTTTGAGTAGGGTGTTGACTTCATCCTCTGTCGTGGCGCGTTCAAGCTCGAATACACAGTCTGTCAGCGAAGCGTTGGCCAAGGGAACACGCACCGCATGGCCGTTAAGCTTGCCTTTAAGTTCAGGGAATATATGGGTAATAGCCGTGGCCGAACCTGTCGTAGTCGGGATAAGACTCAAACCACAGGCTCGAGCGCGGCGCAGATCTTTATGGGGGGCATCGAGTATGGTCTGGGTGTTAGTAATATCGTGTATCGTGGTCATAGAGCCATGCTTGATACCTATGTTCTCGTGGAGAACTTTCACCACGGGTGCTAAACAGTTAGTCGTACAGGAAGCCGCTGTGACTATGGGGTGAAGGTCCTTGTCATATAGATGATGATTGACTCCCATCACCACATTGAGCACCCCCTCCTCTTTCACTGGCGCTGTCACCACTACACGCTTCACACCTTGATCTAGGTAAGCCTGCAGCTTAGCCTTAGACTTCATCACACCCGAGGCCTCGATAACCAGATCACAGCCAGACCAGTCGGTATCCGCAATAGCTGTATTGCGGCTAGTAGGGATACGCTTATCACCGATCTCTATGTAATGCCTATCACCCGTTTCATCTGCTTTGGCTTCATGTTGCCAGCGTCCATGGACCGAATCGAACATCAACAAGTGAGCCAAAGTACGGGCATCTCCAGCTGGATCGTTAATATGTACAAATTCGACATCATCCCAATCCCAGGCGGCTCTTAATGCCAAGCGGCCCATGCGGCCAAATCCATTGATACCTATCTTAATACTCATGACTCAGTTCCTTGATTACTTCTATTACGACTGTTTATTTACAGCAAGCTAGTACACGTTCCGGACGCTCGCCCATTTGGTATAAACGAGTGATATGACTTGAAATAAGTGCCTTATTATTTGCACTGAGCTCTGTAAGCGTCTTATTGATCCACTCTGGTAACTCAGGATTTACTCTATAAAACACCCACTGTCCCTGGCGCTTATCCAGAAGTAGACCTGCCTTTCTCATTTGAGCCAAGTGTCTTGAGACCTTAGGCTGGCTCTCGTCTAGTGCCTGCATTAACTCACAGACACATAACTCCCTCTCTGCAATGATCAACAGCAAACTGAGTAGTCTGGTTTCATCGGATAACAGTTTAAAAAACTCTAAAGTGGTCATATTTACTCCATACAAGCTTGTCTTCGACATATAGCCTCGGCTTCAAAATCTCTGGGCACTCAGTAAAAAACAACATATACGCAAAAACGAATATACGGAAAATAATATATCTGTTTAGCCATATATTCAACAACTAAGTTATTCTAGAAAAGTGAGCGATCTGATAATTTTGGAATAAGAAAACTAACTTATTATTTTGGCTTGATTTATATGCTTATAGCCAGAGTTCAGACTTTATTAGGGACACGACGAAGACTATGTGAGTATTCTAAAGAATTCACACTCGCATCTAGCCGTAGCTGAGTTTTGCAGAGAAGCAGAAGAAAAGGAAAGCGTTCCTAGAATCTAGACTCTAGATTCTAGGAACCAGGAACCAGGAACGTTCAAAAAACTAGTTACCAGCGATCTTCATATCGCTGAGTAACATGCCACCAGTACGGATCGAAGATCTCAGATCGCGATCCTTACTCACTGCAACGATATTCTGAAACATGTCTTTGAGGTTGCCCGCTATGGTGATCTCTTCTACTGGATAGAGGATCACGCCGTTTTCAACATAGAAGCCCGCCGCGCCGCGAGAATAATCACCAGTCACGGCATTGACGCCTTGGCCCATGACCTCGGTCACGATAAGCCCCGTGCCCATCTCTTTCACTAACTCATCGAAGGTTTGTCCTGTATGAGATAGCGTCCAGTTGTATATACCACCCGCATGTCCGGTATTCTTCAGGCCCAGTTTTCGTGCCGAATAACT
The DNA here is from genome assembly GCF_013214165.1 of Shewanella sp. Classification (GTDB taxonomy): domain Bacteria; phylum Pseudomonadota; class Gammaproteobacteria; order Enterobacterales; family Shewanellaceae; genus Shewanella. The sequence goes on from NZ_JABSSM010000005.1 coordinate 40,503, forward strand.
GGTTAACAGATAGCTAGAAAGCACCCCGTCCTGAATGATGGCGCGTTCCTGAGTCGCAACGCCTTCACTGTCATAGCTAGCGCTCGCTAAGCCGCCCACTATATGTGGCTGCTCTTCGATGTTAAACCAATCAGGGAATATCTGAGTATCAATAGAGTCGAGTAGGAAGCTCGACTTGCGGTAGAGGCTACCGCCGCTGATAGCACCCACTAAATGACCCATGAGGCCGGTGGCGATTTCAGGAGACAACAATACTGGCAGCTCAGTGGTCGCAATTTTACGTCCACCAAGACGACCTAACGTCTTCTCTGATGCCTTGCGTCCCACCTCTTCCGGTGATAGCAGCTCACTCAATTTTCGAGAGATGGTGTAATCATAATCACGCTGCATATTGCCGTCAGTCTCACCGATAACCACGCAGCTTAGGCTGTAACGAGAGCTGCAATAACCATTTAAAAATCCGTGGCTGTTACCGTAAACTTTTATACCTGTGTGGGCATTTGCACTGGCACCATCAGAGTTTGTGATCCGGCTATCGACATCCAATGCAGCTTCTTCTGCGCGCGCAGCTAACTCAATCAACTCTGCTGGAGTGACTTCCTGAGGATGATACAAGTCTAGATCAGGAAAATTCTTTGCCATGAGCTCGGCTTCTGCGAGTCCATTGTAAGGATCCGATGAGGTAAACTTTGCAATACCATCGGCAGCCTTGACCGCTTCTTTTATGGCTTCAGGGCTCAAGTCTGAGGTCGATGAACTGCCTTTACAGCCATCGCGAAACAGGGTGATACCTAACGCACCATCTTTATTAAACTCAACCGTTTCAACCTCTTTCATTCGAGTCGATACGGATAATCCTTGTTGTTTACTGATAGCAACTTCTGCACCCGATGTACCGAGTTGCTTGGCATACTCGAGTGCCATAGATACAGCGTCTTTTAATGAATCTAATTCGATGTCAATGCTAGGTGTCGTCACAAATCTGCTCTTTTGTTATCAGGGATCTTGATAGCATAACAAACCCAATACCCAAGTACATTAAATAACTTGCCTCACCGATAGGTGATTTTCTAATGAAATGTTATTATTGCCTCAGTTTAAGAGAGAGATTTTTATATATGAAAGTAGTCGGTGATTCAGAACATTTTAAACAGCCCTTCGACCATGATGAAGATTATGTCAGTAGAGCTGAAACCAAACGTGAAATTGTGATATATCAAGAGCTAGGCAAGAAACTCGTTGCCTTGAGCAAAACTCAGATCGACAGATTGGAACTTGATGAACTCTTGTATGACAATGTACTAAAAACTAAGACCATAAAAATAAATACTGAGGCTTACCGTCGTCAGCTGCAATTTATTGGCAAGTTAATGCGTTATGTCGACATCGAAGAGCTGCAACTCAAGATGAAAAATATGTTGAACCAGAACAGTAACGAGAGTGCTAAGCAAAATGTCGCTGAAAAATTTAAAGATCAGCTTCTAAGCGAAGGGGACAGTGCTGTACAGGCTCTCATCGAAAAGTATCCAGACTTAGAAAGACAGAAGCTGCGCCAACTCGTACGCCAGTCTAAGAAAGAGCTCACGAAAAAGCCCGATGAGGCATCTAAGTCTGCAATAGAGTTAGTTAAATATATACGCAGCGAACTCGCTGAATAACCTGGCGTAAAATATCGACACCGATATATTCGCCTTATAACGTTGAATTTACCACTATTTTAGTTTCACAAGGATGTTGCTGATGCGACTGATAAAATCTGCCCCCGCTGCATTGTTCACCTTGCTTGTCTTATTGTTTATCGGAGGTTGTAATGGCTCATCCGATGACAGTGGCGATAATGGCGACAACACCGGAGAGTTCGCGCTCTCCCTGAGCTTTAAAAACCTTGTCGACGGCCAATGTGCCGAGGCCAGTAGCGACTTGAGCTTTGCCAGCAACGCCAGCATCTGCGTTGAAGCTAAGCTGACTCAAGGTGGCAGGAATAGCAGCGGCGGCTTAATCAGTTTCAGTGCCACATTCGGCACCTTGACGCCAACGACTAAATTGACAGATTCAACTGGCATAGCTCAAGTCATACTCAGTAATCCTGACCTAGCGGTAGGCGCGGGAACCTTAACGGCGGAGTTTGATACCGGAGCTGCAGAGAATAATATCCTCTTCGCTAATAAGAACTACGAATTTACCAGCACGAGTACGGCACCTGTTGAAGAGACGCCTAAGATCAGTGCCAGTATTGTAAACGGTGCAGCAACAGTGACTCAATTTAAGGTCGATGAGACAGTGCAGCTTCAAGCAGAGTTCCTAGACCCTTCGAGTCAAGGCATAGCGAATCAGCTGGTGACCTTTACCGCCGGCGGCGTGAGCTTAAACCCAAGTACCGCACTCACTAACGCGCAAGGCATAGCTCAGGTTAATTATACCCCAAGCACCAGTGAGCTGGGGGCGGCAAGCCTGAATGTATCGGTAGATTATCAAGAGCAAAATTACCAGATTAATAGCCTGTATGAGGTGCTTTCGGCCGATGCTATCGGGGGTGAAGGCATACTTAAGCTTGGTCATTTCGATAGTAATGACCAATTCGTAGCGGGTGAGTTAGCCAGTTCACTGACCCAAGTCGATGGTAAATACATCATCAGCGCAGGCGGCAGTTTTGGTATCACGGCAACGCTTATCAACCAAGCAGATGATGGCACTATCACTCGAGTGCAGACCCCCTCTTCAATCAGCTTTAGCTCAGATTGTGTACTGGGTAATCATGCTAGCCTAGACACCCCAGTCACCACACTATCAGGCAGTGCGAGTTCAACCTTCCAGGACACCAGCTGTAGCGGCAACAGTGAGCGAGACGATCAGGTGATTGCTAGCACTCAAGCTGGGAATCAAACACTAACGGCCAGTTTTCCTTTCACACTCGCACGCCAGACACTCGCCAGCCTTAGCTTCGTCTCGGCTGAACCTAAGGTGATCCGCATCAAGGGCGCTGGCGGTACAGGCAGCACAGAATCTTCATTGGTGACCTTTAAGGTAACCGGCTCAAACGGGCAGCCTAGTGCCCAGCAAGAGGTATCCTTTTCTCTCGATACTCTCGTCGGTGGCTTACGTTTCTCTAATGGACAAGCTACCACTAGCAGCTTAACTAACTCTGAAGGTTTAGCCAGCGTTCGGGTGCAATCGGGTACAGTGCCAACGCCGGTACGAGTACTCGCCTCGGCGACCGATGCCGACACAGGTGAGACCATTACCAGTCAATCGGAACAATTAACCGTCAATACAGGCCTGCCGCAGCAACTGGGTTTTAGTTTATCTACATCAATAATAAACCCAGAGGCTGGTAATGAAGATGGTGTAACAGCCACGATAACAACCTATGCCTCGGATAGCTTCGGTAACCCAGCACCCGATGACACTACCATCAACTTTACCGCTGAAGGCGGCCAGATAGTCCCTAGTTGCTCAACCGTGAATGGGTCCTGTAGTGTCGAGTGGACATCTGCAAGCCCTAGAGTAGCGAACCACAGAATCACGATACTCGCCTATGCTTTAGGCCATGAAACCTTCTTCGATACCAATGGTAATAACATTTTCGATGATGCTGACGGTGGACCAGTGAATGCTTGTCTGGACTCGGATGATAACTCAATAGCCTGTTCCGGTAATGGCATGGATCGTGAGGCTTACATGCCAAATGGCTTTAGCGATCTAGGTGATGCATTTCGCGATGATAATGAAAATGCAATTCATGACGAAGGCGAAAAGTTCTTTAACCTCAAAGCACAAAATGAATACGGATCTCGCGATACACTATTCAACGGCCCCCAGTGTAGTGGTAGCTTATGTGGAGATAATAATACCTACATTCGTAAAGCATTGATCATGACCATGTCAGGCTCAACGGCACGCTTTACTGTGCTACAAGATGGTAACGAAATTTATAGCACCGAAAATGGTTTTGGTATTATGACTTCAATTCCCGCCGAAAAAAGCTCAACCTTCGTTGTCCGTTTCTATGACAGTGCCAACCAAATAATGCCCGCTGGCAGTACGGCTGCTATTACTGCGACCGATGGGAGTCTGGCCTTTGATGGCTATACCGTGCCTAATGCTAATGCTCATGGCGGAACCAGCACTAGCTTTAGCTTGGCACACTCTGGAACTACGGCTCTGAGCCAAGTCACTATCAGCTTAACCACACCGGGTGGAGTGATAACAAAATTACCCATCTCGGTGCAGCTCGACTAACTATATCCAATAAAAAAGCCCATTTAGATTAATGCTAAATGGGCTTTTTTTTACTTCAAGGCCAAATACTTCACCAGGGTCTAGGAGCCGCTAGCTTTCTAGCCGCTAGCCTCTAGTCTTCTAGTTACCCCGTACCAAGCCAGCACAAAGAATATTGCGAACAAGGCCCATAGCTGTAGCCATTTAGGCATGACACTAGTCCTGTAGGCATCGACCATCTGATTAAGAACTAGCGAGTATCATTACCTGCTGGTTTTAGTCTTCTCTTGACCCCATACCAGGCCAGCATAAAGAACACAGCGAACAAGGCCCATAGCTGTAGCCATTTAGGCATGACACTAGTCCAAGACGCGCCCATCTGATTAAGCTCTAACATGCCCATGATAGCAGGGACGGCTGGGATAACCTGAGACAGCCAAATCAGCGGCTCTGGGATAAGCGCCAATGGCCAGACGAAGCCGGAGACGAACATGATGGGCATAGAGACCAACAACAAGACTTGGGTCGGCAGATCCCGGCGGACAAACAAGCTGCTCAAGGCGATACCTGCAGCGCTAGTTGCCAATAAAAACGGTAACATCCACAGGGCCACCAGACCAAGACTTGCCTGCACGCTGACCTGATACCAGTAAAAACAAAACCCCACATAGAAGCTGCTGAAAAACAGGTAGAGCAGCATGAATGCGCAGATGCGACCACAGATGAGCTGTAGAGGTGAAACATCTCGCCAATAGCCCTTTCTGCGCCATTGGCTGGCACCTAAGATCCCGGTGCCTATCAGTAAAGTCTGATGCAAGATGAGCAAGAAGAGTCCAGGCACCACATAGGGGGTATATCCCAGGCTAAGGTTAAACGCCGGCACACTGTTGATCTTCACCGAGTTTAGGCTTAAATCCGCTTGTTTAGGTGCCTCACCTTTAGCCAGCATGCCCAGCAGTTGTACTTGTTTACCCGCATCCATGCCAGCCGTGATCAGGCCCTCGGCAACCGCGGAATAGATAAGGAAGTAGCTGGCATCACCGCCATAACTTAAGGTGACTCCCTTGCCTAATAGTAGATCTCGCCTGAAATTTTCAGGAATAACCAACAGGCCATGGGCGCGGCCGGATTCTATCCAGCTCTGAGCTTGACTGATACTGGTCACCTGGCCGATGACACTGATTTTCGCACTGGCATCCGCATGACGGATCAGACGGCGGCTCAATGAGGAGCGATCCAGATCCACCACCACCAGCTGCTGTTCGGTCGGTACCTGATGCAGATAAGGTAAGGGGTATAAAACAGAATAAAACAACACACCACCAAATAGGGTCACTGCGATGGCCTTATCAGCCACTATTGCCTTTAGTTCGGCTAATACCAGCTGCCAAAAACTCATCATCTTATTATCTATCACAGATCAGCCTCACTACTTTTCGGCGTCAATTTCGGATCTAACATCGGCCGTTCTGACTCGGCTTTCGCGGCCTTTTCAATGCGGCGTGATAGTAAAAAAAGCACCGGAATGATGCAGAGGAAGCCCCAATAGCTAGTAAGTTGCACAGCTATAGTCTGCCAACCCAGTCCATAACTGACGATGCTGACATGTGAGTCTACATAGTGACTGGACGGCATAATCAAGCGCCACCACTGGGCGAGTATGGGCATCTCATGGACAGGAAACGTGATCCCCATAAACGCAAATGCCGGCGCGAATAATGCGGTGCCGAAACTCACCATGCGCGCGCTGTCTCGCGTGATGAAAAACACCAGCAATACCAGTAGCCAGACCGCCAATAACATCACCAGTTGCGCCAAGATTAATAGCGCTAAGCTTCCCGCCACAGGCAGGGCTAAATACTGATATAGCAGGGCCAGAATAAAGCCACCATGCATGAGTAAAATCGGCGTAAACACGGTAATCTTGGCCCAAACCCTAGGCCAGATACCGCTCTGTGCGGCGAACCCTCCTTCTGGGGTTAACTCCCGGCTTAAGCTGTTGGAAAAAGTGAGCATGGCCAGTAATTGCCAAAGGGCAACTAGCACAGGTGGCACCAGGAAACTCAGATAGTTATTATTGCGATTAAACAGTGCCGTGGTCTGGCTGCTCACCGGACTCAAATGCGACGCTACTTGAGACTTAGGCACGCCTTGAAGCAGTTGTTTCACTCCTGCTACCTCGAGAAGCCCCGCGCCTAATGTGAGCTGGATCTGGCTGGATAAGAGTTTACCCACCAACAAGAACTGACTGTTATAGCGAACATCTATGACCGGGCTATGACCCGTTATAAGATCCCGTTGCAGTCCGTAAGGAAGCACCACTATGCCATATACTTGGGACTGTTTCATGGCGGTTACCGCCGAAGCTAGGTCGACAAAATTCTGCGGGGCAACCACAGGGTTGGCCTGCAATTTACGCGTTAACATACGGCTCAATTGGCTATGATCCGTATCCACAACAGCCACAGGCAGCTGTCTCGGTAAACCCGCACTGAACAGCCACCATAAACAGAGTATGCTCAAGATAGGAATATAGCTCACTAGGGCGAGCTGCCATGGCGAGTTCCACAGTGCGTGGAGCTCACGACGAATAAGGGCCACTAAGCTGTCCATGATAATCTCAGGTTTAGCGAGTTAAGATCGCTGACATGCCGACCCTTAGATCTTTAATGTCTGCATTAGGCCGCAGCTCCACTTCGAAGGTACGCATGTCGAAGTCATGGCCACTCTCAGTCGAACGCCAGGTCGCAAAATCACCCATCACACTAATATGCGACACAGTAAATTCGATCTCACGTTCGAGAGCCGGCAGAGTCAGCATCAGCTTCTGTCCTTTAGAGAACTGCTTAAGCTGATCTTCTCTGACTTGAAATACGGCCCAAGCGTCTTGCATATCTATCAGGCTAACCACAGGGAAGCCGCTAGGAGCGAGCTCACCGGCTTGCAGTAACACTTCGCTTATCTCACCGGACTTAGGTGCGCGCATCTGGCTATCGGCCAAGATGGCACTGACTTCGTGAACGGCACCTTCGGCCATACGAGCATTACCCGCTGCGGCGGCCTTGGTCTCTACTCTCGCCCCCTCTTGAGCCATCTGAAACATGGCTAAGGCAGCCTGCTCTGTGTATTTGGCCGCCTGATACTGAGTAAAGGCTTCATCACGTTTCTGCCTGGCCAGTACGCCTTCGACAAACAAGTTCTCTACCCGTTCGTAGGTGGTCTTGGCTAATGTGGCTCCCGCTTTGGCTTTCAACCACTGCTCACGAGAGGCCATCACCTGCTGCTTACGGGCGCCGCTATTGGCTTCTAGCTGCATCGCCTGAGCCGCATCTCTGCCGCCTTCCGCCTGCATCAACTTGGCATTAAGTTCTGGGCTGTCGATGGCAAACAAGAGATCGCCGACCTCTACCCTATCGCCACGTCTCACCAGTACCTGCTCGACACGCCCGGGAACCTTGGAGGAAATATTGTATTCTCTCGCCTCTATCTGTCCCTGCAGATAGACGGCTTTCGGGGTATAGGCCAGTTTAAGCCCATAGCCCAATGCAGCCACTAAACCCAGTAGGGCCACAACTGCGATTATACGATTAGCCTGCATCATTACTCTCCTGCATCGCGCTAGCCTCGTTACTGCTGCGACCTAAAAATTCATCCAGTTGACCACTCACCGCCATCAAGCGGGCATAGGCCTGCACATAACGGTACTTGGCACCCAGTTGCTGCATCTCAACACCTGTGAGCTTAAGCTCTGCGTCTACCTTCTCGATGGAAGTGGATAATCCCTGACGAAAGGCCAGATCCCGTAGACGTTTATTCTCTGTTGCCAGACTCAGTGATAAGTCTAAAGACTGCACCTCTTCTTGAGCCTGTAGCAATTGACGATAACTTTGATCCAGTAACAAGCTGAGATCTTGCTGCGTCTGCGCCTTGGTATAACGCGCTTGCAGCAGCGCACTCTTAGCCGCCTCGACTTTGCCGCTGCGTCCATCTCTGCTTAGCAAGGGGATCTTGACGCCCACGCCTAACATCCAGTCCGGCTCCATCTTGGAAAACAGGCTGTCGTCTTCATAGAGTGTGTAGTTACCGTAGAGGAAGACCGTCGGTAAATACTGGCCTTTTTCAACGTCAACCAGACCCTGTGCCTGAGCCTCTTTTGCCTCGAGTAATTTCAATGCCGGATGTTGTGCCAGGGTAAGCTGACTTAATCGGGGCAGTGACGGAGCATCATTGAGCATAAACAGCTCGGAGCTAGGGTTCACCTGTCGTTCATGTAACATGCGCGACAGGGCTATTTCTGCCATCTCGGCCTGACGCCTGGCACTGGCAAAGTTGACCTTGGCATTCTCTAATGCAACTTGAGCATTTAATCGCTCAACTTTCGCTATCTGACCTTGCTCTTCCAGCTTAACCGCATGCTCTGCATGTTCTTCAAGTGAGGTAACAAGCTCGCCTCGAGTACGGGCCAGGGCTTGGCTCACTGCTACGCCGTAATAACGATCCACCAGCTGAATGAAGAGATCTCGTGTGGTCAGTTGAAATTCTTGCTCTTTCTCTGCCACATGCGCCGCATGAATGCCTTGAGCCGCGGTGATTTTGCCACCAGTATAGATGGGCCACATGGCTTGGAGGCTGGAGCGGAAGATATCTTGTTCGGTAAAGGGAGTGATAAACATGGAGCCAGGGATCGCTGCCAGTGCCCCACCGAGTGCAGGAGGAAGCGAACCGGGATCCATAGATGCCAAGGGATTAAGATCCCTCAGGTCCATCTCGATGGGCCTCTCTAATCTGGTGTAGCTGCCACTGAGGCTAATAGAGGGAAGGTTGAGATCTTTCCCCGCTTCATGCTCGGCCTCGGCGCGTCGCACTTCCTGTGCGCTAGCCTGTAGTTTATTACTGACTGTTAGCAGCTGCTTCCAGGCTTGTTCGAAGCCCAGATTAGCTGCCTGTGCAGTAAAAGAGCCCAATGCCAAAAATGACACTAGCGCTAACGTTGAAAACTTCATCCCTTTTCCTTTGCACCTTAGCGTGCACAACCTAGAGTGTTTACTCTATTCCTTGGTCGATGTTAGCATTCATTGCGCCTAAATAGAAGGCGCTAAGCCTAGCGCCTTCTCGCCTGAGTTTACGCCGTTCCACCTACGGTTAATTTATCTATCTTGAGTGTTGGCTGGCCAACGCCGACAGGAACACTCTGACCATCCTTACCACAGACGCCGACACCTTGATCTAATGCCAGATCGTTACCCACCATAGATATCTGCCTCATGGCTTCCGGGCCATTGCCGATCAGGGTGGCGCCCTTAATCGCCTGGGTCACTTCACCATTCTCAATCAAATAGGCTTCTGACGCCGAAAACACAAACTTACCGGACGTAATATCGACCTGACCACCACCGAAATTAGGCGCGTAGATACCATTCTTAACGGACTTGATCATCTCAGCCGGATCCGACTCGCCGGCTTCCATATAAGTGTTGGTCATTCTCGGCATTGGCAAGTGTGCATAAGATTCACGACGGCCATTACCCGTGGACTGCTCACCCATGAGGCGCGCATTTAATTTATCCTGCATATAACCTTTCAAGATCCCATCTTGGATCAGCACAGTCTTCTGAGTCTGCACACCTTCATCATCGATGCTCAAGGAGCCGCGCCTGTTTACCAGGGTGCCATCATCGACCACAGTCACCAGCTTAGAGGCGACCTGCTGGCCGACCTTACCGCTGAATGCGCTGCTGCCCTTACGGTTAAAATCACCTTCTAAGCCATGGCCAACCGCTTCATGCAGTAATACACCAGGCCAACCTGGGCCTAAGATCACCGGCATTTCGCCAGCCGGTGCATCTACCGCGTGCAAGTTAACTGCGGCTTGTCTCACCGCTTCTCGAGCAAACTGGAAACAAACTGGCAGACCCGCATCATCAGTCTCCATCATCACCTGATAATCATGACGTCCACCGCCACCACTGGCACCGCGTTCACGTTTGCTATTTTCTTCCAGGATCACGCTACAATTGAAACGCACCAATGGACGAATATCCGCCGCCAAGGTGCCATCACTCGCTACTATGAGTATCTCTTCGTGAACACCTGAGAGGCTGATGACTACCTGAATAATACGGCTATCTAGACTACGAATATACGCATCGGCCTGCTTAAGTAGCGCGATCTTCTTGGCCTCTTCCATCGCCGCGATGGGATCGGCGCTCTGGTACAAGGCCTTCATCTCTGTGCGCTTCCAGGCTTGTACCGAAGCGCTCTCGCCGCCATGGGCTGCAATACTACGAGCCGCCTCGGCGGATGCTGTTAATGCTGCAGGAGTGATCTCATCGGCATAGGCAAATCCCGTTTTCTCACCTGTGATGGCCCGGACGCCCACGCCTCTCTCGATATGAAAACTACCCTCTTTCACTATGCCATCTTCTAATACCCAAGACTCATGACGGCTACCCTGAAAATAGAGATCAGAAAAGTCGACATCATGTTGATGGATCAGCTTGAGATAACCCTGAAGGTCATCCAACGATAGTCCATCTTGTAAAAGGCTTTGCTCAACTTGGGTTAAAAATGGCATTAATTACTCTCTCTTTGTGCGTAATTTTTATAAGACACTGACATCTACTTGCTATGGTTTAGCATCTTTGTGTTGTAACTTTGGCTCAGCAAAGCGGTTATTTCTGGCGATTGGCATCTGCTGCCTAATCTTGATCATCTCATCTCTATCCAGCGTCGACTGGACCCAGCCACAGCCTGTCATCTTCTGGGCTGTGATACGTCCCCACGGGTCGACTACCATACTCTGGCCCCAGGTTTCCCGGCCCCCCTGATTATGCTGTCCCCACTGAGCCGCCGCGAGAATAAAACACTGATTCTCAATCGCTCTGGCCTGGATCAAGGCTTGCCAATGGGCCTCCCCCGTCACCTTAGTGAAGGCGGCTGGTAGGGCAATCAGTTCGGCTCCGGCTAATCTCATGGCTCTGAATAGATCCGGGAAACGCAGATCGTAACATATTGCTAAGCCTAACTTACCAAAGGGTGTGTCGATCACACTAATTTTATCTCCGGCGCAGAAGGTATCGCTCTCACGATACTCCTTAGTCCCATCGGCAACATCGACGTCGAACAAGTGTATTTTATCGTATTCACCCAAGACCCGGCCTAGGTTATCGAAAAGATAGGTACGGTTATAGACTCGGCCATCGCCGACGGCAACGGGGATGCTGCCCGCCACCAGGTAAACATCATAACGGCGCGCCAGATCTGCGAGTGCCGTTTTAAAAGGATTCGATTGGTTATCGCCGGCATACTCGAGTTGCTGGCTCTCGTGACCACCAAACAGGAGACAGCATTCAGGCAAGACTACGAGTTGCGCTTCACCTTCGACTCTGGGAAGTTGATTAAGCTGCGACTCGATATACTCCAAATTCCTGGATACGTCTTGGCTACTTTGGCACTGAAGTAGGTTGATCTGCATCTTCTGTCTCCTTATCTATGCGCTCACTGTCTTTAAAAATTGGCATCTCTATCACGTTTGTTGCCGGTAGTTCGACAGCTGAATTTTGTGCTTGCACCGGTTGTTTCGGCTGAGACTTTTCGTCAGTCTGAGGCCCTTCATCTGGCTGAGGCTCTTCATTTAGCTGAGGCTCTCCATCAGGCTGAAGCTCTTCATTTAGCTGAGGCTCTTTCACACTAGGTAGCGCAGATTCGGGGATCTCTATCTCTTTACTCTTGCGCCCTATCTCTTCTAACTTAGGGTCGGCCATGGTGCCGGTGAGCTGAAAACGTATCTCAGTGATCACTTCAATCACAGGTTCTAATACCTTAGTCAGTGCAAATGCACCTAGGCCGAATGTCCAGCCGCCTGTGGTCAGGAGAACCACAGTAGGCACACTCGAGGCTAATTGCGGCACGAATCGAATATCGTAGTTCAAACTCTCAGTCATCAGATCCGTATAACCTCTGACCTTCATGTTCCCCGCTACCGCGTCCATCTCAGTATCATGAGTTTTGACCACGCCATTATCGATATTCAGGGTGCCGGTGAAGGAGTTAAAATATAAGCCTTTGCCAAATACATCCGAAAAATCTAAGGACAGCTTTCTCAGTAACGAGTCCAGACTAAACAAAGAAAAAATTCTGGCACCTTTATCGCTGACTTCGGAGAGATGTCCCTTGCCTAACTCGAAATTCACCAGGCCATTGAGGCTTTCGATGGAAAACTGATAGGGCGCGCCTTGCCAGGATATTTCAGCATCGACCTCGACCGGCGCATCTTTTAAACCCGGATCCATGTCGACAATTGCCGAAATGGCATCAAATTTTGTCGCGGTTAATGTCACATCGAATTGAGTTAAGTTCTCATTATTGTCATTCTGCCAAATGCCTTTGCCTCGCAACTTGACCTCAGGAGTGGTCAGCGACAGGGTCTGAATGTGATAGCTGTCGCCCTTAGGAGAACCTTGCAGAACCAGGTGCCCGAGAGGACTGCCATAGAAGGAAAATTCATCCACATCCACCGCTATAGGAGGCAGATTGTCCAATATTGTATCGGTTTTAAAGTCAGCCTCTTCCGCTGCCTTAACATTGGGCGCCAGATGGAACTTGGTCGCGACCAACTTGAGTCCCTGGGTCGCCCAGTCCGGATAAAAATCGATTCTACCGTCAAACTCATTCGAACTCGCCTCGAAACGCCAGCTGACAGGGGTGGGATAAGCTGTCATTTTCAGATCGGATAAGGTTTGTCCCATCAGGTTAAAGTCGGCAATGTCTGCATCCAGACTCATCAAGGGCGGGAAAAACGATTCTTGTCTACTCGGCTCTTCAGCTGCCGGATCTGCAATATCGGCTCGAACTTCTAAGCCAGGTTCGACGCCAGTGAGCTCAGCGCCGGCGGTAATCTTAGCCGCGTCACTCACCTTATTTCCGGCGGTAAACTCATTGATGATGGCTAGCCAAGGAGCTAATTCAGTGTGGTCTATGTCTAACTGCAGATGGCCCTTATTTTTTTTCAGTTGATCTCCGGGTTTAAATAAGCGCCCCAAGAGTAGATCATAATGAGCGAGGCGATGACCGGACTCTTGATCGAACCCTCCCCAAAACTCCATCTGCTTACCTAACTTAATGCCTAGAGACGATTGTTTGTTATCACCAATTAACTCGGCCGTTAGCTTTCTTGGCTCGTCTTTGACCTTGGTAAATGGCGCTGGCAACGCCAGCTCGGCGCCCACCAGATCCGTCTCAACCTGAGCCTGTATGCGATAGCCATATGGGTCGAAAACTAAAGTCATAGCCCCCTTCCAGCTAACATCCCCTGAATAGAAATCTTGCAGTGGGTTGTGTAGTTCTTCAGGCAAGTCAGCGAGTGACCAAGCCCCCTTCATATCCAGGTTGAGGCCATAATTTCTGCCGACATTACCCGTATCGAACGTCAAAGAGATGGGTTGTTGATACAGTAAGGCGGTAATATCCTCCCCGTAAACTAGGTCGTTGACGAAACTCACCTGGCCGCTCACCTGGTCGAGTAATACCCCCGGCTCTGTGATATAAACCGGCGTGTTATCGAACGTGATTAAACCGCGAATATCGTGTGTCACAAACTCCCCAGCCTCAGCCTCATATAGAGGAAAGGCGAGATCCAATGACGCCGACACATCACCATTTATCTGCACCACGGCTAAGGTCGACCCAACAGAATCCACCAGTGGAGAGGCCTGTATGACTCGAGTCGCGGCCTGGCCTGAGGTGTGAAGATTAGCCCTAACTTCCAGTAATGGCCTCGCCCCTAACTGAGGAATACTCACCTTAGCGCCATCGACAACCACATCTAATAAATGACCTCGCTCGATGGTGAGTGCCATAGCTTCATTGTCAAATTGCGCCATTAGATTCAAGTTGGTCACAGCCGGCCAATCGGGCAGGAACTTAAACTCCGCATCTTCCAGGGTAAAATTTGCCTTGAATACGCCAGAATGGTCCAGATAGGGGTAATCACTCAAGGCGCCGTTCCAAACCACTAGACCATCTTGAATACGTCCAGCGACTAATCCGACGTTGAGGTAATCGAGCAGACCTTGGCTCATGCCGTCCAGTGGCAGGTAATTACCTACCTCGGCGACATCATTAAGCTTCAATGTTGACAGTAAAGCCAGATGGACTTGCTCCCCAAACTCTAGCTTCATTGCAGCATCGATAGCTAGGTCCTGATTACTCATCTTCAGCTGAGGAACCAATATCGCCTGAGCAAGAAGATCATACTTGGCCTCGAAGGCTTCCCCCGAGAGAGACAAGGGCTGTTTCAAGCCGCGGCCAAAATCTAAGCGGTAATCTTGCTGCGGCACCGACAGATAGAGGGACTCATTTCCCCAACCGAGTTGAAAATCTATGGGTGCGCTACCCGGGATCCCGCCATCTTGTGACCAAGTTAATTGTTTTACCGATAGAGACAGCTGAGGATCATGACCCTTAAGTTTAGTCAGCTTGATGGACTCGATTTCGCCTTGGGGGTCCAGAACCTGCCAGTGTTTCAGGCCGGCTAACTCCAAGCCCGGCACTAGGGGCAACAGGGGTAAGAGTGAGCCAGTATGGAGTCGATCGAGATAGGTGAACAAGCCCTGCTCTCGCATCTCGACAACTAAGTTAAAATCAGGCCAAGCCTGTTGATTAGACTCGAAATCGAGATCGCGACTAGTGAAGCGCCAGCCGGCTTGTGTCGGCAACCACTCGAGCTGGCCGCCCTTGATCTCGAAATACTGCTTTTGCTCATTGAGCTCCCACTCGAGCCAGCTAGGAGAAAACTCTATGATGCTGGACTCGACAGAGCGGTTGCCTAAGTTCATCCAGGCTTGAAGATTAATCACCCCCTCTAACGCCAGCTCCACATTATCATAGGGTTTTTGCTGTCTGGACGCCCATTCCCCAATGTCTAATGACTGGGCGGCGAGATAGACTAGGCCCTTAAGCTCATCGGGCTTATCACCGCTGCCATTAATGTCGATTTGCAGTGACAATAACTCCACCTGTGACGCATCTTCATCGAGATAGAGTTTACCTTGACCGCGATGACGATTTGGAGAGTTAGACCATTTGAGATCCTTGATAAATATGGGGCGGTAATTGTTTTTCTTGCTCAGGAGTTGCAGGCTAGCCTGCTTAATCGAAAAGCGCTCCAGCTGTTCTAATAAGAGGCGATACAACCAGTCGGTATCCATCTCTTGAGCACTCTTGGTGTCACCCGTCTCAGTGAGCTTATCTAGATCTAGGGCAACATGGACACCATCGAAGATCACATTCTCAATTTGTGGTGATGCTGTGAACAGGCTTTCCCAGAAATCCAATTTAATATGCACATCATTTACCACTAAGGTAAATGGCAGGCTCTCTTGGGCAGGGATGACCAGCTTGCTTACCGTTAAGGCTGGCCCAAAAGCCTGCCATTCGGCGCTCAGCAGGCCAACATTGACCCGGATCTGGTATTGCTGTTCGACATATTTAACGAGCTCAGTTCTGACTTCATCGAGCTGAGGTAAAAGCCCACGAAATAGGCTTACCACCAGTGCAAATAGCACCAGAATGCTCGCTAATATTTGCCAGCAAAGCCGGCTGAACTTTCGGGGACAAAATTTACCGAACACTAGATTATTACCACGTCGAACTTATTTTGAGCATACATGGGCTCATTCTTAAGCTTAACTTGTTTACCAATATAGACGCCGAGTTCGGCGATCAGATGGCTCTCTTCACCCGTCAAACTGTTATGAACCGCGGGCGAGCAATACACTAAAAACTCGTCTGCGTCATAGGTGCGGTTGAGTCTGATGATCTCTCTGAAGATCTCATAAGACACGGTCTCAACCGTCTTCAGACTCCCGGTGCCTAAACATACCGGACACTCTCCACACAAGACATGCTCTAAACTCTCTCTGGTACGTTTGCGAGTCATCTCCACTAAGCCTAAACCAGAGAAACCACTAATATTAGTTTTAACCCGATCCAGAGATAGCGCAAGCTCCAGGCTATTAAGCACGCGTTTTTGATGCTCAGTATCCAGCATATCGATAAAATCTATGATGATGATGCCGCCAAGATTACGCAGCCTCAACTGACGAGCGATGGCTTGAGTCGCTTCGAGGTTAGTATTGAAGATGGTATCTTCGAGATTTCGATGGCCGACGAACGCCCCCGTATTGATATCCACCGTCGTCATGGCTTCGGTCTGATCTATGATCAGGTAGCCCCCAGATTTCAATTCAACTTTGCGCCCCAATGCTCGCTGCGCTTCATTTTCAACATCATAGAGATCGAAAATAGGCACAGGGCCTGAGTAATGCTCAATTTTGTCGGCAATCTCAGGCATAAATTCTTGGGCGAATGCCAGCAGCTCATCGAAGGTCTTGCTAGAATCGACCTTGATCTTATCGAGCTCGGTGCCGACGAAATCACGCACGATGCGCACAGGCAGTGCCAGATCTTGATATAGCAGAGACACACCCGGACGCTTGCGTCGCTCACTGACCTTGGCCCACACCCGGCGAAGGAATGCGGCATCCTGGACTAGCTCTTGCTCACCGGCACTCTCAGCCGCGGTGCGAATGATAAAGCCGCCATCTTCATCGACAAAAGGCTGTGTTAAGCCTTTCAAACGGGCACGAACCGCTTCAGACTCGATACGCTGAGAAACCCCGATATGACTCGAGCCGGGCATAAACACCAGATAGCGAGAGGGTAAGGTGATATCCGTCGTCAGCCGAGCCCCCTTGGTACCTAAGGGATCTTTCACTACTTGTACTATGATATCTTGCCCTTGCCTTACCAGCTGAGCGATATCGCGTACCACGAAGTTACCCTTCTCGACATCGGCAACACACTCGGTGTGAGGTACGATATCAGAGGCATGCAAGAAGGCCGCCTTATCCAGGCCGATATCAACAAATGCCGCCTGCATTCCCGGCAAGACACGACTCACCTTGCCCTTGTAAATATTGCCCACCAGGCCGCGTTTCATTCGCCTCTCGATATGGACTTCCTGCAACACGCCATGTTCAACCAAGGCGACGCGGGCTTCCGTGGGAGTCACATTGATCAATAGTTCAGAACCCATCTTTCTCTGTACTCTGTTTCTGACTATGCGACTCATATTTACACTCTCTTTTATTAGGGTTTCAGTTTCCAGGTTCTAGGGCCTAGATAACGTTATAAAATGTTCATTTCTTGCAGTAGCGCTCGGGTCTCTACCATAGGCAAGCCCACTACAGCAGAATAGCTGCCATCTATGCGCTCGACAAAGCTGCCACCTAAGGCCTGGATACCATAGGCGCCGGCTTTATCCATGGGTTCGCCAGTAGCGATATAGGCCAAGATATCCTGCTCGGTTAAGCGGCAAAATTGTACCTTGGTCTCAACCAGGCGCGTCACCGTCTTGCTCCCATCCGTTAAAGCCACAGCCGTCATGACGCTATGAACCTGACCCGATAACTGGGATAGTATCTTCAGGGCATCGGCTTCGTCGACGGGTTTACCTAAAATCTTATCGCCTAATAGCACTATGGTATCTGAACCAAGTACCACTGGGGTTCCCTCGACTCGACACAAGTCCAGCCCTGCTAGGGCCTTTTCTACTGCCAGACGAGACACGAACACTTGAGGCGTCTCTCCGGGGATATGACTCTCATCGATATCCGCCGCCAGGGTAGTAAAACTAAAATCGGCACGTGAAAAACCTAACTGAGTCAGTATCTCTTTTCTACGCGGGGAGGCCGAAGCCAATACCAGAGGAGCGAAAGAAGCCATTTCATCTCACCTTATATAAACGTCGTAAGCGACGTAACATCCAAAATACCCAGGGCCAGATAATCAAACTGGAAATAGCGGGCAAGAACAGGTTCACATCGAATGTGACTGTGGCAGTCGACACCGCAAATTGAACCCAAAACACCACCAGATGATGCAGGCAGACTAGACTAGAAATCATCAAGGCCTGCTGCCACATGGGGAAGTTACGCAAGCGCTGAAAATGAAGTACCACCACGTAGACGACTAATGACATGGCTAGCGCACGAATACCTAAGTGAGCCCCCAGCAAGATATCTAACATCACCCCGAGTGCAAAGGCTGATAAAATATTGTATCTGTGGGGTAACGCCATAGCCCAATAGATGATAACCAGTAATAACCAGTCGGGACGCCAGGCTTCGACTATATCCGGCAAGGGCATGATCTGTAATAACATGGCGCCGAGAAGGCTTAACCACACCACCCAACGGCCATTGGCAATATGCATGCTCATTCGCTCACCTCTTGCTTAGCTTCAGACTTAAGCTCTAATTTCATGCCACTGGATTGAGCTACAGGAATGTCATTATGATCTTGGCTGTGTTCGAGTTCATCGGGCCAAATAAGCAGCAAGTATCGAATACGATCTAATGCCGCCAATGGTTGAGCCGTGACCGTGGCGTAACTCTGGCCATCATCTTTAATCACGCTTATCACACGAGCCACTGGATAGCCTTCGGGAAAACGATTACCTAGCCCGGAGGACACCAGCAGATCGGCGACACGAATATCTGTGCTCTTAGAAACAAATTTAAGTTCCAGCTCATCGAGCACACCCGTGCCATGCACCACCAGACGCACATCGTTACGTGTTATACGCACAGGAATAGCGTGAGTGACATCTGAAATAAGCAGCACTCGACTGGTTAACTCACTGACTTGCACTATTTGGCCTACGACACCTTGTGCATCCACCACAGGCTGGCCAACAAACACGCCGGTTCTTTGCCCTTGGTTTAACACCACATATTGATGATAGGGGTCGCTGGCAATTGCCATCACCTCGGCAACCACTTTCTTGGAATCCATGTGTACGGGAGAGCCCAGCAAGCCACGCAAACGATCATTTTCCTGTCTTAGATGCTCGAAACGCTGCAGACGCTCACTCATCAGCAGCTGTTGACGCAATAGCGCCTTGTTTTGTTTAGCCAGCATGTCGCGAGTCGCAAGATTCTCGGCAGACCAATCGAGCAGGGCGCCGGGCACATTGGCAACGTATTGCAGTGGGCTTAGAACAGAAGAAATAGATTGACGAACAGGATCGAGCCGGCCGTTGGCCACAATGAGGATCACCGACAAAATAATAGCCAGTGTTAATCTAAACTGGTTTGAAATACCACGAGCAAAAATGGGCTTCATAAAAAACTATAAGTGGTTACGAAATACTAATGAGTATTCATGGGATCATAAAAACAAAATCAGGTTTTATGCCCTATGGCGATAATGAGGCACAAAAAAAAGGCGGGTTAACACCGCCTCATTCGACCCAATTAGGTTTCTTCGGAGAAGAGATCGCCGCCATGCATATCGATCATCTCTAGGGCCTTACCACCGCCTCGAGCAACACAGGTTAATGGGTCATCGGCAACCATGACAGGAATCCCCGTTTCTTGCATGAGTAAACGGTCCAGATCGCGGATTAATGCGCCACCACCGGTTAACACCATGCCACGCTCGGAGATATCTGAGGCAAGTTCCGGTGGAGATTGCTCCAGTGCAACCATCACAGCACTGACAATGCCAGATAATGGCTCTTGCAACGCTTCTAAAATTTCATTGCTGTTCAGGGTAAAGCTACGAGGTACGCCTTCGGCTAAATTACGACCGCGCACTTCGATCTCTAATACTTCATCGCCCGGATATGCTGTACCGATCGTGTGCTTGATGCGTTCGGCTGTCGCCTCACCGATCAGGCTACCGTAGTTGCGACGCACATAGTTGATGATGGCATCATCAAACTTGTCACCACCGATTCGAACAGAAGACGCATATACCACGCCATTGAGTGAGATGATGGCCACTTCGGTAGTACCACCACCAATATCGACAACCATAGAACCCGTCGCCTCAGAAACAGGCAGGCCTGCACCTATCGCAGCCGCCATAGGCTCTTCTATCAAGTAAACTTCACGAGCGCCTGCGCCCATAGCAGATTCGCGAATCGCACGGCGTTCGACCTGTGTCGCGCCAACAGGTACACAAACCAAGACTCTAGGGCTTGGACGGAACACACTGTTATTGTGCACTTGCTTGATAAAATGCTGCAACATCTTCTCAGTCACATAAAAGTCGGCAATAACACCGTCTTTCATCGGACGTATAGCCTGGATATTACCCGGAGTACGCCCCAACATCTGCTTAGCTTCTGTACCTACAGCCGCCACGGACTTCTGTCCGCCATTCCCTCGCTCAGTACGAATAGCAACAACTGAAGGTTCGTTGAGTACTATCCCTTCATCGCGAACGTAAATTAAGGTGTTAGCCGTACCCAAATCGATCGAAAGATCGTTAGAAAAAATGCCACGCAGCTTCTTGAACATGTAACCAGCCTGTCTCAGTGTCGAATTCGAAAAAATAAAAATCAGCTAACTCTAACAACCACACCCCTATGACACAAGGGCGATGAGGTTAACATTTGCTAATGAAGTGTATTATTTTTAAATATTATGGAAAAAGCAGAAATAAGTGGGGCTTTGGCCTAAGAGAATGAGCATCCCTCTAATGTCACCAAGCAGGCTTGCAAGTGCACCAAGTCCTTGGCTTAAAGAAGGGAAAATGAGATTTCCTAGCCACTCTTTGACATAGCCTTAAGCTAACACTAATTAACTTCCCGCCAATAGATCACTTTATCGTGACCACGATAAGTGCCAAAGAAAGCACTCGCTCTTGGGTCGTATAGCCCATTAACGTTACTGGCATCGTAATTCCAAAACCATTTAAGCCAAGGTTCGACATGCTGTTTAAGCGGTACTACACCAGTAGCATTTGGAACAGTGAAATATATTTGATTCATACCCGCTTGTATTGTGCCGCTTTGTAAGGTTAGTCCAGCATTACTATGCGCCGTAATCGCTGGGAAGCCTGTAGGAAACTGCATATTCATGCCTGTCGTGACCGTTTCCCCATTATCCGCTGAAGAAGCAGTATTATAAATAGAACACAGATCCTCCTCATTGACTATCCAAGTCGGGACACTCTCGGCTACTGAGCTCACATATTCAGTGCGTATTGGCAAGCGTAGGCTTTCAGACTCAGGTCCATAGCCGTTTTCAAGAATCATACGGCCATAGCGTTGTTGCATATTTTTATCTTTACCAATATCGGTAAAGGTAAAGCCAATACATTGCGAATTAGCATCAGATTGGAAACAAATGCCATCATTATCAGTCACATCTAAAGCAAGTAAATCCAAATGAAATAACGCATTGAATGGTGCAACAGCCGAAGCTGTTCTTAAATAATTAACCTGAGCACCAGCAAGGTAGGCGGCGGGTTCACTCGAAAACATCACTGCGCCGGAAAGCGCCGGGTCATCTCTGTCATCGAGCCTTGCAATACCGCTATTATCGCTATAACTACGACCCGACCATTGGTTCTGTTCAGAAGAGTCCTGGTCTCGATAGCGCCACCAAGGCGCTATTTGGTAATTACTGGTCACACTTGTAGAGCTGGACTTGCCAATGACTCGTATCTTAGGTTCTACTGCAGATAAGAAACTAAAAGGCTGATCCATATAGGTAAAGCTACCGCATGCGTTCGATACTTCGGGGGTATTGCCAATTATTTCCAAATAAGCAGGCGTAAAACGACCAAAGACTTCGCTACTAGACTTATCTTGGGCAATGATAACCCCTTGATAATTTAAATCTTGGCTGAGCTCTGCAGTCACTGTGCCCACCTCACTCCAACTTTGAACACGAGTTACCCAAGTTTCCCCGGCTATAAGCTCAAAGTTAATTGAAGTCTCTCCAAAGCTACCGTCACTACCTGTAGATGGCTGATCTACTCTTGCTGTGATTGCTATATTGTCCAACTTGAAATTTTGTAGTGCTGTATTATTACTGAAGTCGGTGTCGTCATCAGACTCCCAACAAACAGCCTTCATTGCCATATTAAAATCATCACCAGCTTTAGCGAGCACCTGACAGTTGGCATCGTATGGGTCCCCACCAATACACGTCTTATTGCCACTCGTATTAAAGAAATGAAAACCCGCAGCAGCAGCGGTAAAATCATCTGAATATTCAAGTAGCAGCTCTTCGGTGCCATTAGGAGTGTTCACCGTATGTCTGTGGGATGCTGTCAACGTGACCACTCCAGCTTCTGGATAATTGGCCTTTAACTCGGCTTTACCGTCCGCATTAAAACGCACATTTAAACTCTTTGTATCACCACCATCAATGTCCACACTCGCTGTTGGCACATTCAAACTACTCAGTATCAGTGCTGCCTGATTATTAACAGAGCTGGGTGTTTTGTACTCAAAATTAAAATCTATCGCCTTAGTTTGATTACTAAAAAGGGGGACACATTCTTGCGTCTGGGGGTCCTTTTTCACTGCAAACAATTCAAAGCTAGCAGTATCTTTGCAAGAGCTAGTATTAGGCACATCGAAGTAAAAACCAGTATCTTCATAGACTAATTTACATTGTTCGATATCTAACACCTCTGTACCGTCTATAAAACAACGATAAGAACCGGACGGAGCTGTAGCGCCGAGACCAACGATAACCAGCCCACCGTCAGCATGCCAGAGCGATGCTGGGGGTATTGTATGTCCAGTAAAGTTAATCGTACTGTATAGGTCACCATTTTTGGTCAAGTCGACAGTGGATAAGACTGAAGTTTCAGCAGTGCAATCAGGATTAGCACAAGCACGAATAAGTATATCCTTTGCCGTGCAGCTAATTGCGCCAGATGAGAACTCTATACGATAATGATTCGTCGCCGCAGGCTCGGCGGATGCCTCGAAGGCAAAATAGCCAATATCTTCTGCGAGGTGAAACCGCTCGGCATCGAGTTGCTGATCTTCATCTAGGGCAAAGCTCACGCTATTGTTAAATTCTGCATGACGACAGCGCCTTGTCCAACCACCATCGGCACCACGACGTGAGT
Organism: Shewanella sp.; assembly: GCF_013214165.1. Classification (GTDB taxonomy): domain Bacteria; phylum Pseudomonadota; class Gammaproteobacteria; order Enterobacterales; family Shewanellaceae; genus Shewanella. The sequence goes on from NZ_JABSSM010000005.1 coordinate 63,663, forward strand.
TTTTATTGGCTATTACGTAGGGCTGGCTAGCATAGGTATGTTGATAAGTAGTCGCATAGGCACATTGCTGGCTCAGTGTGCGGGCGTTGCCCCCCGCATTGTGATTCAGTGCATAGCCAAACTCATACAAGATATTCTCGCCGTTGACCCGCATGGAACCAGCGCCAAGCCCGGCAACATAGCCTAAGGTTTCATCTTGATTGATCGGGGCACTGACTTGCGATGCCTCGATGGCTATATCGAATTCATCTCCATGGACGCTCACACTATTAATCACGGTAGTAATAAAGCGATTATTGCTCTTAGTCTGAGCCTGTCCAACCATAGCGGGCTTGGCACCAAACTTGTGCCTAAAGCTGACCTCTTCGTAGCCACGACCAGGTAAGGCTAAGCGATTACCTTGATATTTTTTCGTCTCTATCTTACCCGCTTGCAACGCCTTGCCACGCGCTAGAAAACGATAGCCTGACTCCATGACAAAATAATCCACATCAGGCATAAGATCAGCGGACACCCTGTTGTCCGGCGCATCCTCTTGAGCGATAGACGCAGATGCGGCGCTGCTAGCGCTCAGCTTCACTGACGATGGACCATCCTGGACAGTGTTGGCGCCATCTATGGTCGGCATCAAGATGATCACTGGGGCTGTGACATAGCTATTGGCGAAATGAATCTCGGCGTTGCCATTGCCGTCCAAACTGACACGACCAAACTCAAATTGAGGAAATGGACAGGTTAAATATGCCGATGCCGGTACCTTGACTAGACTCGATGCCGACGGCGGCTGCCAATACAGATGATAGGCTTCAGCCCCGGTCGCCTCATGGAAACGCAGCTCTATTTTATGTGTGCCTTGAGCTAAAGATATCTCCCCGGTCTCACACGGAAAACCACACTGGCCATGCAAGCCATAAAAGCCAACCACAACTTGGCCGTCAATCAAGAGTTCTATCGCGTCATCACCATCGATACCGAAGGTATATTTTCCCGATTCAGGCACATCAATATAACCTTCAAAGATACCTGCATAATTATCCCCCTGACTCGAATGAGGGCTAATATTGCTACCAAAGCCTTCAATGCGAGACTCTATGGATTCACCGAGCTGGTGCGTCGTGGTTTTTACTGTGTCGACAAGATCATTAAACTCAGCGTGATCTACCGGACTGGTATATTGCCCCGTCTTCCAGCCTGTGGCGTCATAGGTTCGATAGGTGATACCGGCGACTCCAGCCTGCTCTGCCGGGCACTGCAGTGGAATAACGGGTAATACTGGTTCAACATCACAATTAGGAGTGACATCTATTTGGCTAGCGCTATTGGTAAAAATAACCCTACTATTACCTTCTAACTCAACGTCTTTACCACCCGATACTGCCCCTTCGACAGAAGAGCTGCCTTTTAACTTCACTTTTTTCTCTGAAACTACATGTGCTGTTAGATAAGTTGATCCTTGTAGCTCAAAGTCTCCATAGCTGTATATCAATAACTGCTCGGCACTATAGGCCAAACTGCTATTTTTATGTGTATATTTATGTTTTTTATCTATAAACCAACTGACAGTGCCATTCTGGGGGTAGATAACATTCACACCACTGTTGATCTCTAGGTGCTCAATCCAATATTGACCCGGTGCGAATTCTAAGGTGCCACTCTCGGCCTTCAGGTGTTTAATCTTATACACACCATTTGTCGTGGTGAAAGTGATCTTACGATCCGCACCATCTTTTAAATGAATGGTCCCGTATTCACCCGCAGTTACCTGTACCTCCGGCTCAGAATTGCTGGTTTCAACCTTTTCGTTACTAGCAGACTTACATTGTTTAAAATCGATCCTGTCGAGGGGTAATGATGAGGGGATCTGAGAAGCAGTACATTGAACTCCTGAGCCTGAGCTAGGCAAGCAAGCAGTCTTATTATCCTCGACTTTATCGGCAGGCAATACTCCATCGCTGGGTGCATTTTCAAGACCTGAATTACCTTTAAACTTAATTTTTCCTTTCTTATCATGTGAATTGACTCCCTCGATGAAGACTTCAGTCCAATCGCTAGCCGACACCCGAGCGGAGTACATGAGTGGAGCTGAGACTGCAATAAAGAATACACCAGCTAGGATTAGGGCTCTGCGCCAATTGATATCCATATTAGTCACGGGCTTCCACCTCCACCTGACGGTTGACTCTCAGACAATTACCGCTATTGCCGCTACAATCGCCGGTTTCGCAGGTCGCCGTGCTGGTAATACGATAGTGGTTTACCGTATCAAGGAGCGTGGCGTTACAGGTCAAGGCGACCCTACAGCCATGAAAACCTGGCATATTTGGGACATCTGGGACATCCCACTCACTGCTGTCGACGCAGCTTGCTAGCGATGCATCTAGGGGAAATAACTGAGCGAGGGCGCTATCGGCACCTGAGTTGGCTGCAGCCAACGCCCGGGTGCCCCACACTTCCAAGTTGACTTGCTTGTCGGCGTCTTCGAGCACATTGATCAAGGCTGACGCCATCAAGAACATCACTGTGATAACGAATATCCCTATCACCAAGGCACTGCCTCGCTGCTTTGCCATCCCGCTATTGAGTAGGGGGCGACTCCGAGTGCCACTTAAGCTGATATCAGCTCCTTGATTCTGATTAGGGAACATTGACCACCTGCACCTGATGTTGATACTGGAACGCTTGTTCATTAACCTCAAATTGCGGTGTTAACTGCACCACGGCATTATTAATCAAGGTCCCAGGAGTATAAGATATTGGCCAATTTCCGCCTGTTATCATCACATTCTCAGCCATTAATGCGCCGTCCGTATCAGTATCGCCTGCCATATCTGCGGGTGTCGGTTGATCTGTATTAAACATATTGTAACCGCTATAACGTCTGATATTGCCATCGGCAAAGAAGCAGTAGCTCACCGCATTGCCCACCATAAAGAAACGATTTCGTGGCGAAGCCTCACTGAAGCGTACCGCACGTTCGAAGGTCAAGGTATTACTGTCAAAGTCTTTAACGTCAAATAAGTGCCCTGTCGATGCTGTTGGCGTCGCAGCATAGATATCTGCCGGTCGCAAGGGATACACCAGTATCCTATGGTCGGTATCGATCCCTTGTGATGGCACCATCACAGTGCCAGTCAAACGAGTAGGCTCAGGAGATATAGGCAGGTCAAGATAGCTGCCGCTGGCCTGAATCGGCACGAATTCGATGCATTGGAAGGTAACGGGACTTTCCGTGACGCGCAGGCTATTGGGCACAGCATTGCGCATCTCACGGGTCATACGCTCCATCACGAAGCGACTCTGACTCAGCACCTGATCGACAGTAGTAGATTCGACGAAGATACGTGTGCCTATGATGACAAAACTACTGACTCCAAGCACCATAACGCCGAGAATAATGATCACCATCACCATCTCAACCAAGGTGAAGCCAGATGATTTCCCCCTTCTGACACTGCTCAGCATTAATAACTACTCCTAACTGCATTACCAATGCTCACTTCATTGCTAGCACTAGCGGAGCCAGAGCGCTTCTGGTTTAAGCTCAACATCAGTAGTTACTCCTAACCGCATTGTAAGTGATCATTTCACTGTTAGGTGTGGTGACATCGATACGGATCAACTTAGTCTCCATGTTGGAGGCGTCGACATAAGTCACAGTTACAGAGACTCGATAGTTAGGGTATTCACTGGCATAGGTATTGTCTGAATTTAACATCAGACTCCCCTCGTTTAGGCCATGATAATCATCGACATCATTAAAACTATTTCGGTTCTCGCCAGTTTCTGGGCCAAAGTCTTGTTCAAGCGTGCAATCCTCGCCGGCGGGCAAACCCAGAGCGGGTCTTGCTACTGCACCACAGGCGGGCACACCACCGTTCGAGTTAGTATGTTGATCGTAGCGTTTGCTCCAGATCTCATTGAGTAGCGAATGAGCCAGTTCAGCCGAACGCACACGGTGTAAGGTCTCGGCGGCGCGATCGGCCTGAGGGAACAGCATGCTAGTCAGCAAGACTAAGGCGATGCTGAGAACCACCATGCCGACGACGAGTTCAATAAGCGTAAAGCCGTTAGATTTATGAGCCAAGTGAGGGCCTTGCGCTGCCTTATTAAACTTAACAGGGTTAACGGCCATGGATATACCCCTGACTCTCGATATTTATGCCCAAGGTCTCATCGGCAATCACGTTAATACATGGGCCGCTACAATCCAAGCTGGCAACGCCAGACGTGTCGAAACTGAGATTAAATGTACTATTGCCACTAGCTATGAGTACTAGGCTGGCCCCACCGGCAAACCCTTGCTTAGGTTCCGATATGCTAGTGCCGGTACAAGTGGAATGATCAAAACGAAGCAGTTGATAGCCGTCGGCATCGACATCGACCCGATAACAGCGATCTTGATTATTCATCGCCATCAGTTGAGTCTTACGTAACTCACTAATAAACTCGTCACGTAGAGTGAAGGCACTGTAACTAGAGCTGGTCATCAGGCGTGGCAAGACGACCACAGAGAGAATGGCGATGAGTATTATGGTGGTGACTAGCTCTACCAGAGTAAAGCCCGCATTTTTTCTCATCTATTTACCGGAGGCTTTACCCAGAAGTTTCGCCGCTAGGCGACATTGGTCTGTAAAAAAATTAACTTAGCAGTCGGTATCGACAATAACATAGCTAGGAATGGTTATCACATCGGCGGCTTCTGACGCAGCGGTATACACTAAACGGCAATCACCATCTGACGCCTTGCCCTTGGGCACGAAGGTGATAACCGTCGCGGTAGATCGCACCCCCCAATCCTCGGTCGTTAACGTGTCAGCAGCGGCTAACGCTTCGAAGCTCATATCCAGGGCAACCTCCAGGTTCGAAATCGTCTCGGCCTCGTCGGCAAAGCTTTTGATGTAGCCGTAGTCGAGTTCTATGCTAAATCCTGTCGCAATCTCAACATCTTGGCTACTCTCGGTCTCAACGCCATCGATGGCGGCCTTAGAGAATACCAGTGAGTTTGCCCCCTGTAGTGCCCCTTTCATGCCAGCCAGGGTCGACTGTCGAGCATCGGATTGCAGATTGATAAACTTAGGCGCTGCAGTCACAGCCAGAATACCCAAGATGATGATCACCACAACGAGCTCAATTAAGGTAAAACCCTGCTGCTTCATGGTTTTCATGGTTTTCATGGCGTTTACACTCCGATCATCACACATTTATGGAAATTGAGTTAACTTAAGTTAACTCGCACCGTTTTCACAACCATTAACAATCAAAATTACGGACTATATATTCAGGCGTCTCTGTGGTCGATTGTGCCGGGATATATTCCAGATAACATCTGTTGCCGCTTACTGTATTGCCGAATCGAGCCGAGCCGGCTTGATAAATAGCTGCAGATTTGGCCCCATCGTCCCCTTCGTCTATGTACCAGTCTGCGGTATCAGTTTCATCATCGCTGATATTCAGATCCATGGCATTGCTCAGCTCATCGGCTGTTGATTGCAGGAAACCATAGTTAGTCAGTGCAGGATTTGTTGTGCCTATATTGACAGAACCGGTCGTTGACGCATCGGCCGAGCCTTTCTGTTCTTCTGCAGATATCGCCGCTTTAGAAAAAACCAGCGAATTTGCCCCTTGCAGCGCCCCCTTCATTCCATCTAGCGTCGACTTTTTAGCATCACTTTGCAGATTGATAAATTTGGGCGCGGCCGTAACGGCCAGAATGCCCAAGATGATGATAACCACGACTAGCTCTATTAAGGTGAAACCATTTTGCTTATTCATTCGATAATCCGATTTTTAATCATTAACTAATTAACAGCTTGATGCAGTAGGCATGCTTGAAAATACCGGCACAGCGCCATTTGGCGCCGACTCGGTATACGTGAAGCGACACTCTGTCGGCGCGCCTGTCTGCCATATTGTTGCCACGCCAGAGTCTACAAAAATGATCCAATCGGCACCGTTATTGGTATCTAAGGTATTATCCGTAGCTGACGTGCCCACATTGAAGCTAACATCTATCGCATTTTCGAGTTCTGCCTGTAACCCTTGCAGGTAGCCGAAGTTAGTTTTGGCCTTGGTGCCGGTGCCGATGTCGACCCCGCCTTTTACCGAGTCAGCCACTTCAGCATCACCCGTCCAATATCCTTTAACCCGCTTCTCCTCACCTTCTATCGCGGCTCTGGCATACACTAATCCGTTGCCGCCTTGTATGGCCCCCTTCATTCCTTGTAGTGCTGACTCACGCGCATCCGACTGCAGGTTGATAAACTTAGGTGCCGCGGTGACGGCCAGAATACCAAGAATGATAATAACGACCACTAATTCAATTAGGGTGAAACCATTTTGTTTGTTCATGTATTAATGCCTTGCTTAACTTAAATTAAATTAGCATCGTTCCAAGTATCCTTACGAGTCACAATATAAAGTATATACTAGGCTGATAACGTCTCTAAGTATTCAACTAGAGACTCGCCATACCCTTGACCTAGTTAGTGAAACTAACCACGGTCCCGGTGCCAGGATTATAAGTAATTCCTTTACCTACACTTAAACTAGGGGCTGGAGAAGCAACCCCGGTATTTTGATCTAATGTTAATGACGCCACCTGATGATACAAACATGAGTCAATGCCGTTAACGGTATCGCCATTAAGATCGGTAGCGCTACCGCCTTCCCCCTCTAATACACGTACTGTGTATCTCTGGTTGCGCGCGTCTTCTGTATAAAGCACATTGCGTGGAGCACTCTGTAATACCGAGCGAAACACCTGTTGGCAATGGCTATCACTCATAGCCGTGACATCTGTGCCATTACCAAAGTCTACATTTCCGGTAGGAAAACCAAAACGTACATCCAGTGACACTTTTGTTCCATCTAAGACAACCGAATCATTGTTGCGGCCATCGACTTCCCACTGTGCGCGAACAAAACCGACCGCGGTAGCCAGACCACCAGCAACACCATCTAAACTGGCATCTTGTGCGTCATCGGTGACATTAAGAAAACGTGGGATAGCGGTTGCGGCAAGCAAGCCCAAGATCACAATCACGATCACCAGTTCTATTAAAGAGAAACCTTGCTGACGGCGGCTAGAGTTAGGCATAGTTCGACCTTATATTATATTGAGCTTTCATTTTTATTTTCAATCGGCTTATTCATATAAGCCCATAGCATCTTCTATAATTCTAGCAGTCGATAGTATTTTAATGGCCTAGAATAACGTCAATATTTTAACGGTTTTTACTCATTAGTCAAAAGTATTACTCGCCCGGAGGTCAGGTGATAGCGAATATGGTCGTTATTTCTAGCAAAATAGTCACAAGTGACTCCCTCGCGGCCGACTGAGGATAGAATTTGTTGCGCCTCAGGTTTTGTCCCTAACAAGTGGTACCAGAGACGTTCACATCCGGCTGAATTTAACTTGTCAGGCATGGGCCAGCCGCTCTCGTTAATGCTAACAAGATGCCTATCCGATGCCTCTTGATTGGCACTAGTACCGCTATGGATAGAAACGTTGGCATCCCAATCTAACATCATCTGCTTGGGGCGACCTTCGGCTAACCATTGAGCCTTAATCATATTCAAAACATTGAGCAAACGGCTATGCTCGAGTCGGAGTCCCTGAGCAGAGATATTATCCAGGGTCGAAAAGTATCTCGTCCCCAAGACCCCTAGCACGCTGAGTAGCAACAGGATAGCGACCATGTTGCCAAATAGCTTCAATAGCTCTCCATCGGCTTTCTGCTGGCTGAGCATTAATAGATTCCTACTTTATCCAGACATTCATCTTGTTTCATCTCGTTCCCACCATATGGCTAGGTAAATACCTGCTTCTTTAACCTTTAACCTTTAACCTTTAACCACGTTGAGCATATCCCACATGGGAAGGTAAATACCCAGCGCCAGGATCAAGACGATGCCCGCGACGAAGCCAATTAAGATAGGCTCGAGTTTGGCGGTGAGATTTTTAAGATCGTAATCCACTTCGCCCTCGTAAAAATCGGCGGCGTCGTTGAGCAACTGGTCTATCTGACCGGTTTCTTCGCCGACGGCCACCATCTGTAACACTAGTGGTGTGAACAGCTGGCTGTTATTGGATACCCTTAACATGGATTCACCGGCTTCTATGCCCCGGCGCATGGCGACGATTCGATCGTGCATGTAGGCGTTATCGACGGCATCGGCTACCAGACTTAACGCCTGCGTCATAGGGACTCCGGCACTCAGCATCATGGAAAAACTCCGGCAGTACCTAGATAAAGTCGAGCGCTCGATGATGCTACCTACGGCGGGAATATGTAGCTTCCACTTATCCCATTGCTTCTCACCTTTCTCAGAATTGTGCCAGTAGCGAATGCCGATATAGGTCCCTATAGCACCCACCAGCATGGCCGGCCAATAGTTGACAAATAGGCTAGAGGTACCGATTAATAGCTTAGTGGCCCAGGGTAATTCGGCACCGAAACGAGAAAACATATCGGCAAATTTAGGGATCACCATGATGTTCAGGATCACCATGGCTATGGTGATGGCAATCAAGACAAACGTCGGATAGCGCATCGCGGCCTTAATCCGGCGTCGGGTCTCCTGCTCGCGTTCGATATAACCCGCTAACTGCATAAAAGCATCTTCGAGTTTACCTGTGTTCTCTCCCACATGAACCATGGAAACGAACAGCGAATCGAACACATCCTGATGATGATTCATTGCCGATGACAAGGGACGCCCGGCGGTTAGCTGCTCGGAAATATCATCGAGAGCATCACGCATACGTTGCGAATGTGTCGTTTCAGACAGGCCAGCGATGGCACGCAAGATAGGGATGCCGGAACGAGTCAATGAATACATCTGCCGGCTAAAAATCTGTAGTTCCGAGAGACTAACCTTGGCTTTGAACAGGCTTGCCAGAGAGAAGTCTTGCCTCTCCTTAGCCTCAATGAGCTCTAATGGAATAACCCCACGAGACATGAGCTGATCTGCCGCCGCACTCTCGGAGGCAGCATCGACCACACCTGTAACTTGCTGTCCGCTGGCATCACGGCCGCGGTATTTATAGACTGCCATTAATTATCATCATGCTATCTCTTACATTCACTATCGATAAAAATGCCACATAATTTGTCATCATACTCATCTCATACATTCACTAGTGATTCAACATGTCGGCGGACAATGTAATGTGGGACTCGGTCATATCTTCGACTAACTTGGCCACCTCTTCGATGGTCGTCATCCCCTCAGCCAGGTATTTAAGTGCAGATTCAGCTAAGGGAGTGAAATTTGGACTCTGTTTCGCCGCATTGGCAAAATCTTGTGGATTACCCGATCTCATGGCTTCTACCATAGACTCATCTAATTCCAGCAGCTCAAACACACCGATACGGCCACGATAACCACTGCCATTACAGCTTTGGCAACCTGAGCCAATTTTGAATCTAGCCTGTGAGAGATCCAGCTGACTGACCGAGTTTAACCAGACTGTGTCTTGGGCGGTTAATTGATAATCACCGGAGCAATTCTGACAGACTCGCCTCACCAGCCTCTGAGCAATAATGACTCTTAGCGCACTCGCTACTAGGTAACTCGCAGCTCCCATATCCAACAAACGTAATGCACTGGTTACCGCGTCATTGGTATGCAAGGTCGACAACACGAAGTGACCGGTTAAGGCGCCTCGAAGACCAATTTCAACCGTTTCTTGATCTCGCATCTCACCCACCATGATAATATCGGGATCTTGACGTAGCGTGCTGCGCAATACATGGGAGAAATCTAAGCCAATTTTATGGTTGACCTGAACTTGGTTAATACGCGGCAACTGATATTCAACCGGATCTTCTACCGTGATAATTTTTCTGTCGGCGGTATTGAGCTCACTCAAGATGCCGTACAGTGTTGTGGTCTTACCGCTACCCGTCGGCCCGGTCACCAATAACATACCGTGTGGGCGCTTAATCTGCTTACGAATACGCGCCAAGATTTCCGGCGGCATACCCGTTTCATTAAGAGTCAGCAAGCCAGCAGATTGATCCAGCAGACGCATCACCACAGATTCACCATGGTATATAGGCATGGTCGACATACGCACATCGATTTTATGCCCTTTAATTTCCATATGAAAACGGCCATCCTGTGGCAGGCGCTTCTCGGAGATATCCAGGCCCGCCATCAGTTTTAACCTCAATACTAGAGCCGCGGAAATACTGGCTTCAGGCAAAATATTCTCATGTAGCTGACCATCGATACGCTGCCTGATGCGTAGCACCTTATCGCCTGGCTCGATATGGATATCCGAGGCACGCATCTGCACCGCATCTTCGAAGATGGACTGCAGTAGCCTGACGACTGTGGTTTCGTTGTCGCTGTCACCCTCGGTGAGGCTGGCAAGATCGAACATGTCATCGGCGGCATATTCCTCTTCGAGCTTACCCGCGATCTGTGCGATCTCATCGGTACGCCGGTAGAGATTATCGAAGGCGTCCAACAGCTGATTCTCGGTCACCACGGCAATCTTCAATGACTTAGGCAGTAACTGCACCTCGAGGTTATCCATGGCCTGCAAGTCGGCCGGATCGCTCATGGCAACCAAGACACTATCGCCATTATCTTCGACGACCAGGGCACGGTAACGTCTCGCTTGAACTTCTGGCAGCAAGTTGACCACTTCATTGGAAATGGGGCGTTTACTGATATCGATAAATGGAATATTCAGCTGTTGGGAGAGAAATCGTAGCAGTTGCTCTTCAGTGATAGAGTGAAGATCGATCAGCGTGCGGCCCAATTTTTTGCCACTGGTCCTCTGCTCGGCTAACGCTTCAAGTAGCTGAGCCTCACCTATGATCTGTTCCTGAACCAGGAGATCACCCAGACGCATCTTTAACTTCGGTTTCACTCGCTCTCTCCTAACTGGACTAGTCTGTTTTCAATATATTCGCTCGCCTGCTTAGATAAGCCGTCTGCTGACAAGGCTTGTATGTAAGCCTGCTTGGCTGAGTCATATTCCAATTGTGAATCTAGGGCATAAGCCAGCCCCATCCACCATCTAGCCTGTTCAGGGTCCAAACGTAATAATTTACGGTAGCTTGCTTCGGCCAATTGATAGTTATCGCTCTTCTGTGCCAAGCTAGATTGTAGGGTCCATTTCTGCCTGGCCAGCTGGCTTGCGTCTGGGATCTGCTCCAGACTGGACATGGCCGATTGAATATCACCGGAGGCTTGCTGTACTCTGGCGAGCAAGAAGGGGTAATCGTATTCTTCGGGAAAAAGAGCCGTGCCTTTTATCAGAATATCACTGGCTGAGTCGAGACGACCCTGACCATAATAAAGAGCCGCGAGTTTTCGTCTCGCCTTATGCATCACAGGGGCTAACGCCAATACTTCGCTGTAGTAGACGATGGCATCACTGAGTAATCCCTGGTTCTCGGCCTCTGTTGCCAGTCGATACCTTCTCAGAGCGAGCTGTTCATTGGACAGTTTCACCTCAGTTATCGTCATCGAACTGGGCTTAACTGCAACAGGCGTGACTACGACAGGTGTAGACTCTGCAGGGGGTTCAGGCTCAATAGCAGGCGCAGTTATATTCTCTGCAGCGGCAGTTATCACTCGTTTTACATCACTATCGACCACGTTAAGATGTGCTGATGAAGGCTGTTCAGATACCGGTAGAGAAGATGCCGAGCCATCGACGGATGTGATCGCTTGAGCTTTAGCTGATTCAGTCTTAACGGCGCTAAAGGACACCTTAGCCATGCTTGCCTCTGCCATTGAAGGTGAAGGTCTAGCAAGCGCTAGGGCGTTAACCTCTGGTTCTCTAGTGTTAACTGCAGTGGCTGTAACGCCGACGACATTCGATAACGGACTCGAAGCAGAAGAAGCCGATGACAGCCGCGGTGTGTTCGACAAGGCTTGCCAGCTATACGCTATGCCGCATAACAGTAACACGGAGACAATCGCCAGCAATATCCAAGGTAGCTTGGGGGCAGACTTAGCCTGATATTGTACCGGAGCAACATTTAGATTTTCCAGATCATGGGATTGTTGACGTTTATCCAGATCTTTAAGCATAGAATTTATCACGCTCATACGCCGGCTCCATAAAATAGCTGCACTCCAAGAACGCTAGTCACACATATGAGGCTCAAGCCCATAAACCAAAACCATCTAGCCCTATAACTAAGTTTAGTATCTTGGGTGTCGATGATGGCCCCTTTAACGTGACGGTATTCGACTCGTTCGGCCCCCTCACCAAAACTCAATAACAGGGCCTTGTGAGCTAAAATATTAATCAACCTGGGGACCCCTTTCGATGCTAGGGCCAGCACTCGCGTATTTTTATGGTCAAATAGCGGCTGTCCCACACTACCCGCGACCGATAGCCGGTGCTGAACATAGGCTTCAGCTTCATCCAAGGTCAAGGGACGCAAACAGTAGCTGAAGGTAATCCTCTGCCTTAACTGTCTGAAACTATGTTGATTTAATCTTTCATCCAACTCGGGTTGAGCAAACAGCACCACCTGTAGCAACTTGCGAGTCTCGGTCTCTAAGTTTGTGAACAGGCGCAATGCTTCCAGGCTCTCATCGGGGAGGGCCTGAGCCTCATCCAACACCAGTACGATTGAATGACCATGGGCACACAGGGCAAGTAATTGTTGCTGTATCAGCCCTGTCAGCTGTATCTGATCGATATTGGCGCAATATTTAAGCCCAAGTTCCAGCGCAACGGCCCAACGTAATTCCGCCGGAGATAGATAGGGATTAGGTAGATAAGCACAATGAAAGCGCTGTGGTAGCTCGTTGATCAACTTGCGGCAGATGAGGGTTTTTCCCGTACCAACCTCGCCGGTCACCTTGATAAAACCTTCGCCCGTCTGCAATGCCGTCTGTAATACCTGCAACGCCTCGACATGAGGCGCGAGTCCAAAGAAGAACTCGGTATTAGGGGTAAGTGAGAAAGGCGTTTCCGCTAAGCCAAAATGTTGCAGGTACAATATTTACTGCCCTTGTTCTGTATCATCGTGCTCTTCGGGATACCAACGGTTTAGCAGATCTTTGGAGCGCTCTAGCTCCTTCTTCCAGGTATCCACGCCCACAACGGTAGGTTTAAGTAAGATAACCAGTTCCGTTTTTTTCAATGATCTAGCACGATTAGTAAATAGCTGGCCAATAAAGGGAATATCCCCTAATAAGGGCACCTTAGAGACCACTTCTATGCTCTCACTCTTCATCAGACCACCAATCACCACCACATCACCACTCCTGGCCATGATCACGGTATCCGATTCACGAATATCACTCTGAGCCAAAGGTAACTCCAAGGTGCTATTAGAGATTTTAATCGTCTTAATCTGCTCCTTGATATCGATAACAGATGGGTGAATATGCAGTAATACATTACCCTCGCCATCGATCTGTGGCGTCACATCTAGGGCGATACCGGAGAAAAATGGGGTCAATTCGACTTCAGGCGTCGTAACAGGCGTCGTGCCAGCTACGGTTGTCGACGAGACATTGGTCACAAAATACTCATCTGTGCCCACCTTAATGACGGCCTTTTGATTATTCAATGCCGTGACACGTGGACTCGATAGCACATCTACATCACCTTGGGTATCGAGCAGACTGATCATGGCGGTGAAATTGGTACCCGATAGCTTGAGTGAAGTCACCCCACCAATCACGCTGGTGATCGCATCCGATAAACCACCTCCAGTCGATGTACCAAATTCAATATTGGTATCACCCACATGTCCCAAGACATTCTCCCAATTGATCCCTTGCTGATAGCCATCAGACAAGGTGACCTCTAAAATTTTAGCCTCGATGATCACCTGCCGCTGTAGATGAGTCTCGGCAGTTTCCAGGAAGGTCCGTACCTGCCGCAACTCATTTGGATATGCGCGAATAGTCACTAATCCGGCTTGGGGAGTAAGCACCACCTGACGTCCACCACCGGTATGGCCCACAATCGATACCAAGGTCTCTTTTAATTCGCCCCAAAGATCACTCTTGGTGGTCGAGCGAATGAAGGTACCATTGGTCGTTTCATTACTGCTATTACTGCTATTCGAACCAGAACTGTTACTGGAGGAATCATTGCTATTACTATTGCTGCTACCCGAACTTGAATTGTTGTTACTATCTGAAATTCGCCCCGAGTTAACCGACGTCAAAGACAAGCCGTTGCGCTCCATGTACAGATAATTCAGTGGAAATGTCTCGGTGCGCATGCCAGCTGGATAGATGCGTAAGATTCTCCCGGTACGACTCACTTCATAACCATAGATATCTTCGACGACCTGTAACGCTTCGCTCAATGTGACCCCTTTTAGCGATAGAGAGATATTGCCGCTCACATCTGGATGCACGGCAACACTCAAGGGCGTGCCTTGTACCAAACTGGGGAAAAACACCTTGGCTTCGACGTCATGAGCAGACACATCGAAACGGCGATCGGTTCTGGGGCTGGATGCTAACCCGGCAAGTAACTCGGCTGAAGCGAGTTCCTTCTGAATAGACTCAGGCATTGTCGCCGGAGGAGGCGTGGCCTGTTTACTCGATTCTGCTTGTAACGACTCAGCCAGAGCCCCTTTAGCGGCCACAGGTTCAGGTCTATTGGTTGTTTGACAGCCAACCAATAACAGAGTTAACAGAGGCGTAATAATTTTTAGCGCATTCATGTGTATTTAATTTCCCTTTGACTCTGTTATCGCTTGGAACATGGTGAGTTTACGACCATCGGATAATGAAACTGAATGAATCTCGATAGCAGTGATATTCACACCTTGTACTCTATCCCCGATCTCGAAGATTTCATTATTTATCACGGCGTGGGATGCCGACCCCGCCTTAATCACACTATTGAGTATCAAGTCACTGCTATGACTCGAAGCTGAAGCCTCGATGACAAGGGCGCCATAACCAGGCCTTGTCGGATCCCTTAATGTCTCAGCCTGAGTGCTAGTAGCAAGCAACATCAGCAATGCCATGAGCGGGCTAACCTTGAGTAGCGACACTGATAAAGTCCTTATTTATGCTTAAGGTATAGAGTTCCAGCACGACACTCGCAATCGGATACTCATCGACTTTATAATCTATTTTTTTCCAATACAGCTTGCTCGGCATTGCCTCTACGGCTTCGATAAACTTAAGCACCGAGAAGTAATCTCCCTCCAGAGTCAGGCGGATCCCATGACTGTAGAGGTTCATCTTCTTATCGTCCCCAATTTTTAGCAAGGGAGTGGGTGCTATCGATTTGAATTCATGCAGTGTGATGCCAGTGACTTTCCCCAGCAATTCACTCAATAACGCAGGCATATGATTTGCGGGAACCATGTCCACCATCTGAAAAGACAGCTGATCATCTAGATCGCCATCTTGGCGCAGCAACACATTCAAACGCTCGTTATATTCATCATTAGGATTTTGCGCTAATCGCTGCTGATACAAGTCAATCTGCTGCAATGAAACCTTATTCTCACTAGCGATAGCTTTATTCTGCCTCGCGAGGGACTGATGCTCTAACAATAATGATTCTAGTGGGAGGTAGCACAACATGCCTATCACCACCAAGGTAACACTCGCTACCATGACTCTCTCTCTCTGGGTCAGAGCATCGAATCGAGCGCCCCATTCATTCCATTGCTGCTTCACTTAGCCTCCTCGATTCCGGCCTTGCTGGACAAGGTAAATGCTAGCGGTTTATCCTCACCCCGGCTCATTGCCATAGCCGCAAATGCATGACCTTTTAGCGTTTCTGTCGACTTGAGGCGTTCAATCCACAAAGGAACACTATTGGGCGCTGAGCTAAAGCCCTCGAAAATGAATTCATTATTTTCGACTCTGATGCGGTTGAGCCAGATATTACTATTGCCAACACGAGCGAGATCTTTAAATAACATTGAGTATCCATGGCTCGTCAGCGCTTCTCGCTGACTCAGCTCACCCATGAGCATCTGTTTGAGTTCAACTTGTTGCGTGAGAAGAGCCACTTTATCCACGAGTTTGGCGTCGGGGGCACGTTTTTCGATTGCTACTTCGAGGGACTGTTTCTGCTGATCTAGGCTAGATTTTTGCTTAGCCAGTTCAAGCTTATCGGCCTCGAGCCCTGACACTAATATGTAGCTGGCTGAGCTCGCCATAGCAAATAGGACAAGCATGATGACGAGCACCAGAGTCAGACGCTTAAAGCTGAGCCTCTGTACCGGTGGCAACAAGGTATCTGAATACAGATTGACTCTCGTCTTCAAGGTCATACCTGTACTCCAGGCTCTGTAGGCTCGACACGGTAAAACTCACCACATGTCAGCTGGGCAATCTTGGTCTCGACGGTATCGACAGCAATCGCATTGACCTTCTGATCGAAGTTTGCACTCACCAGCTCAACCAGTTTATCGACTTGACCATTGACCAGTAACTCGATAGACACCACAGGAGCCTGACGCAGTTGACTCTCGAAATAATCCATTGAACGTTGTAGCTCTAAACTTAGGTTATCGGCCATCCCCATGGCTAAATCATCGGCGCTAACGGTATCTAGCTTGTTAAATCCCCGCACGCGTCGCTGCATATAAAGCTGCCCCTGTTTGACTACTGTCAGCAATAATTCCTGCCCTGGGGTATGACACAAGACTAACTTGGCTTGATTATCTTTGGCAAAGAGGCCAGTAACAGCCATCTCTTCGATGCTTATGCCTAAGACTTGCATATGGTGCTCTTGAGCCGCTAATACCATGGCGGATAATCTTGCCTTCTCGGCAACGACAACACTTAACTTAGCGCTATTGGCTAATGGTGAATCGAAGTAATCGAGGTGGATATCGGTGACTTCGTGAGTCACCATATCTTTGACCGACCAGAGTAGTGCCTGGGACATCTCACTGGGCTCTACATTAGGTTTATCGACAACTAACAATTGATAAAATGACGCACTCAAGGTGATGTGCAGCTTAGCGGGTTGGAATTGCTGGGCAATCGAGGCAAAGACAGCGGACCAATTTGAACCATTAAACGAAAATTCGTGGGCCATACTTTCGGTTTCAATCCGCGCGCCGACATGAGATTCGGTTTCGATTGACGAGATGACATCGGGGGACTTAGCTTGGAACACGACAAGCTTATCCGGACACACGTAGATGCCGAGTTCAAGCTGCGCTTGTTTTTTTTGCCAGAAGGCCAATCTCGTTAAAAGACTCTTTTTCATTTAAAGAATGTCCAAAACCTCTGTTATCATGGGCGACTCATGCCTTAGATGAAAGCATAGTAGCCCATAACACTTGGGCAACATATAAGAAATGACTAGATGTCCCTATCAAAAGTCAACGAACCGATGAGCGCCAAAATACTTACACTCATTGTAGCGGCTAATCTGCTCATTTTATAGAAAAAAAACAGAATGAAAACGATCAACGAGTGTTTTGTATCATCTAAACTGTAATTGAAGCAGGTGTTAAGTAATTTACTGCGGGCAAAATGTAATTTTATAAGCCAATAAATTTTCTACATAAGCGGCTAGATTTCTTCCACAGGCTCACTGAACAAGCTTCCCTGCCCGGCACTAACACCTAAAATTTTCAGGGTCTGCCACTCCTCGAAAGACTCTATTCCCTCGGCAAAAACCTGCACATCAGTTCGATATAAACCACCGATAAGACTACGCACAAACAACTGATTTTCTTGACGAAGATGTATTTGAGTCACGATTGAACGATGCAGTTTTATCAGGTCGAAATGACACTCTTTGATGTATTGAGTACTGACCACCTGCTGTCCCACACGGTCGACACATAAGCTTGCGCCCATTTTCTTAATCATATCGAGTCTGGATTTCAGCTCCTCCTTATGATGCACCACTATGTCCTCATTGATCTCGAAGATGAGCCAGGGGGTGAGATGCCTATACTCTAACAGGGTCGTTTTAAGCCAGCGGATAAATGCCCTACTCATCAGGGTATCTAGGCTGAGATTGATGCTGAACCTGGTGTTTCTATCCTTAGGATCTGCGAGCAGATCGAACAATACCGTCTCGATAACCTGACGTTCAAACTGAGGCGTCAGCCCACATTTTATTGCCATAGGGATATATAGCGTGGCTCTAACCAGGTTGTTTTTATTGTCACGTATTCGACTGGATACCTCTAAGTGATGAGTTTCCATATCGCTGTCGACCACAGGCTGAGAAAAAATCACTAAACGTCTATTGACCAGGGCATATTCGAGAAAACTGCGCCACCTGACTGACCCCTTGGCCAACTCTTCATCCACGGCCCCTTTATCATACATAAACCAGCCACTGGTTCCCTGAAATTGAGCCGCCCTTAGGGCTCTCTCTGACTCGTCGAGCAACTGCTCCTTAGTATCACCGACTTTAAAATAGGCGGCACCAATGTGGAAAAAGTCTTCGCTGTTCTCTGTCTCGGGGACGTTTTGATTCAAGCATACCTTGAGTAATCTAGCGGCTAACTTCTCAACGTCTTTTAAAGAGATTTGAGGCACTACGATGGCAAACTGGTTGAAAGAACGACGCGAAAATATACTGTTAGCCTGACTGTCCAAGATCTGATTAATATCGCTAATCGTCTGATGCAACAACTCATCGATGGAGTCATCACCAAGCTCTTGCTGCAGCAGGTCCATATCTTCCATCTCGAGTAAAAACAGCACACCTGGAGCCATCATACCTTTATCGTTACTCAAGGCGTCGAGACGATTCTTAAGAAATAGCCGATTTCCTATGCCAGTTTGAGGATCCAGAAACGTATTTGAGCGGATAAATTGATCGAACCTAGCTCTATGCTTCTCCGCATCATCTAGCTCTAACAATAGATGTGTCAGGGCACGATTTATCATTCTCGGCCTGCCATCTCCTCTCTCGGCTAAGGCCTTATCGTATTCATTCTCTAGAATCAGCTTACTGCGCACCGCCAGATCTTCTATGCCCTGTAGCTGCATCGATAACCATCTGTGGCCGAAGCAAACAAACCCAGAGATAGAGAGTAAGCCAATGACTAATATGGAGAATTCATACCAGGATAGTGAGTACATCTTAAATGGCTGAGGTAAGGTGATCACTAAGTTGAGATTGCCAGCCTCGAGCAGCTGCCGCTCATAGGTGATCATCCCAGCACCAAGTTTGTCGCTGCCATACTGGTAGAGTATTTGACCTTCGGCGTGCAAGGTTAAACTCACCGTGTTATACGCGGTTAATATGGAGGGGAGCCAGGTAGAGAGTGCTTTATTATTCTCATGCTCATAATGATGAATGAGCATGGACTCGAGCTCGGTGACCTTCTGCTGTTGAAATTTATAGGTCAATTGCGTGAAGCTTACTAGGGCAACAAGCAAAAATATAAATGCAACGGCTGCCAAAGAAAGTAGCCAAAAGCTGGTCAATTTATTAGTTAAAAGTCGTGTCAGTTTCATTATCCGCTTCCTGCAGAATTTATTATTCTTATTATTAAAATCGAAACCAAGATTAGGTTTATGACAAGTAGCTTCGATTCATCGTTTAGAAAGTCGTTTAAACAGCAGTAAATAAAGCCAGAAAGATAGCAAATGAGTCCTATCTAAAATTCCACAATACAAACAAATCCCCCCCGCTACAATCTTTGAATGATTTTAAAGCAGAAGTTCAAATCGCATACCTAAGATTCTAAAAACAAAAAAGGGCCCAATGGCCCTTTAAATACCAATGAAAACAAACTTAGCTCATGTAGTTTTCTGGTAATTCAGTAATCACAGCGACGCCAGAATCGATGGCCGCTTGGGCCACGGCTTTAGCCACATTCGAGAGTAGACGTGGATCCATAGGCTTAGGGATCACATAGTCAGGACCGAAGCTCAATGACGTCACATCCGGATACGCAGCGAGTACAGATGCTGGCACCTCTTCTCTCGCTAAGGCGGCAATGGCGTGTACCGCTGCAATCTTCATTTCATCGTTGATCTTCGATGCACGCACATCCAATGCGCCGCGGAAGATGAATGGGAAACAGAGCACATTATTCACCTGGTTAGGATAGTCACTGCGTCCCGTACCCATGATCAAATCTTGGCGAACTTTATGAGCTATTTCTGGCCTGATTTCGGGATCTGGGTTTGAACAAGCGAAGATGACGGGCTTTGCAGCCATCATGGCTACGTCTTCGGCGCCCAGCACATCGGGACCCGAGAGGCCTAAGAAGGCATCGGCGCCCTTAATCACATCTTGCAGGGTACGCTTGTCAGTATTGTTAGCAAATAATGCCTTATACTCATTGATATCTTCACGACGAGTGTGAATAACGCCTTTTCTGTCGAGCATATAAACATTTTCACGCTGCACGCCACACTTAACCATCATGGTCATGCAAGCAATAGCGGCCGCACCGGCCCCCATACAGACGATGACAGCATCTT
>NZ_JABSSM010000050.1 GCF_013214165.1 Shewanella sp.
ATTGATAAAGAGCTTGAAGTTGTGAATCACTTTATAGAATTAGCTAAGATTCAATATGAAGAGCGTTTGGATTTTAGCAGCAAGATCCAGTTAGATTCAGATGATATCAAAATTCCGCCTATGGTCATTCAGATCATGATAGAAAATGCGGTAAAGCACGGGATCAGCACAGTGGAAGGAGGAGGGAAACTCACCTTATCGGTCATCCAACAGGACTGTATGTTGATCATCAAAGTCTCTAATCCGGGTAAGATCCTCTCTGCTCACATGGACCCCGAAGCAAGTGCAAATATAGGCGTTGGATTAGTCAATATTCGTCGACGGTTAGATCTACTCTATGGTGATATGGCGCAATTTGAATTAATTGAACAACCACAGGAGTGTAGAGTGGAAGCCTCCATTAAACTGCCATTAACGATAGGAGAGCGCTGATGAAAGCCATGATTATCGAAGACTCTCGTTTGGCTAGAGTTGAGTTAACGCGTTTATTGAAGCCGTTTAGCGAAATAGATCTCATTGGTGAAAGCGGTGAACCTACAGCGGCCATTGAATTAATCAATGCAAGGCGGCCTGATTTACTGTTTCTAGACATACAAATGCCAGGTCT
This sequence comes from Shewanella sp., assembly GCF_013214165.1. Classification (GTDB taxonomy): domain Bacteria; phylum Pseudomonadota; class Gammaproteobacteria; order Enterobacterales; family Shewanellaceae; genus Shewanella. The sequence goes on from NZ_JABSSM010000050.1 coordinate 608, forward strand.
TAATGGGTTTGAATTACTCGAACGATTGGATTATTCACCTCAAATCATCTTTACCACGGCTTACGACCAGTATGCGGTGAGATCTTTTGAATATGATGCAGTCGATTACATCTTGAAGCCAATTGAACCATCACGTTTAGCTGACGCGGTAGCAAAATGTTTAAGCAGAGGTAAAAAAGAAGACGTTATCGCACTACCACTAGATATGAAGAGCTCTGTGTTTATCAAAGATGGCGAGTCTTGTTGGATGGCAAAACTAGTAAACATCAGCGTGTTTGAGAGCTGTACTAACTATACTAAAGTGCATTTTGAAGGTAACAGCCCTTTAATCCATAAGTCTCTTAATCAACTAGAAGAACGCTTGCCAAAATCTACATTTTTTCGAGCCAATCGGCAACAAATTATCAACTTGAATTTTATTGTCAGTGTTGAACCTTGGTTTAATGGCAACTTGAGAATATTACTTCAGGGCAATGTTGAGGTTGAAGTGTCGCGGCGGCATTCAAATCGGTTTAAGAATATGTTGAGCCTATAGCGTTAATAACAAGTGGGTTCAGTGTCTGACGAATCCCCACAAAATAAAGAATATAAACAGTAAGGATAAAGGATAAAGGTGTCGGAACTAATTAGGGATTTCGAATAAAATTCAGATACTTTTTCTTATCTGAGTTACCCGCATTAGAGCAAATAATCTAACAGGCTTCTGCCCCAAAACGTGCTAGCCTTCGAATGAAGACTGGTTACATTTTCTGATTTAACTTTTGGCTGATTTGGTATTGGGTAGTGTGTTTATAATTTTTACCTTGATGGTTATCTATAGCCTGCGGCTCGCTTATATGCAGATACTTCTACGAGACGCCGTGAATATGTCCCTATAGGCTCTGCGATGACTTCCATGTCATCGAAGCTCGCAGCCGCATCTACATTGACCGATTTTCTCTCTTCGATTTAAGTTATATTTATTAGTTAGCTAACACGGAAGTGCCCCAAAACGTGCTAGCCTTCGAATGAAGACTGGTTACATTTTCTGATTTAGCTTCTAGCTGATTTGGTATTGGGATATTTTTTGAAGGTCGACCCTTCTTGGTAACCTATCGCTTCCCAGCGGGGTATGTGCAGATACTTCTGCGAGACGCCGCGAGTACAGTCCCTGTAGGCTCTGCCAAAAAGTCCCTTTTTTGGAAGCTCGCAGCCGCATCTACACTCGGTTATTCTCCTCTTCGATTTGGGTTTTGTTGGTGGGTAGCTAACTCAGAAATGCCCCAAAGTTTGTTACGAGCTTGATAGCTAATAAAAGTGAGGCATTGATTTTGCTATACTCTAACTAATGTATTGTCCTATGGGAGATTGTGAGCAAGAAAATATATTCAGAAAGCGAACTCGTAGAAGGGTTAACCCCCTATAATACTCATGCCAATGAGCTAGCTTCAGCCTCACTAACCGAGATGGGGTTAAAAGCGTCTGAAAGTGATTACACAACGGCACTAAAAAGAATTGAAGCCTTATTAGATGCTGAGCTTAATACGCCAGAAGGTGATGAGCTTGAAAAGCTCATTTCTTTTGTTGAAGAATATGAGGATGAACATCACCCGATATGAACCAATCCAACTTACCTTTGCCCCTTTCCTTGTTATCTTCGCCAGTAAGATTATCTTTCTACATCACTTTCGCCATACATTTGTTAATGTATGGCGAAAGTTTAAAAGGATTATTAAGATGGATCTAGATAAGAAATTTATGCTTCGAGCATTGAAGATATCTCGGACAGCTTTGCCTGAATGCCAACCTAACCCCCCAGTAGGCTGCGTGCTAGTTCTCGATGAACAAATAATTGCCGAAGGTTATACACAGAAAATTGGTGACAAGCATGCTGAGATCGAAGCTCTCAGTGTTTATGATGGCCCTATGGAGCGAGTGACTGCATACGTTACTCTTGAACCTTGCTCATTTATTGGTAGAACTCCCGCATGCGCTTCTACTCTTGTAAAATCAGGTATTAAGAGAGTTGTAGTTGCCATTTTAGACCCTGATCTTAGGAATAATGGAAAGGGTATTCAAACGCTAGAAAAGGAAGGCATAAAAGTCGATATTGGTGTTGCTTCTAAAGAGGTTAGTGAATTTCTCTCTCCTTATCTTGGAAAGTCATAACTAACCTTTCTGTCCTGAAGTGAGTCACAAGCCAGTAGAACTCAAATCGAAGAAGTAAACACTCAGGTGTGAACGCGGCTGTGACCTTCGACAGCATGGCGAGGTTTCACTACGTGAAACTATCCGAGCGAGAGATAGGGATATCGAACTGGCAGCTAAACACGGACGTTGTTTGCTGTCGCAGAGGCTATATTGTGCCGTGTCACTGAAGTGTTTGCACTTAAGGACGTTCATTCACATCTGACCCATAGGGATATGGGAAATGTCTTGAGATGTAGGGAACATCTCTGACCATGTGATCACGACATTCATACATCCTGTACAGCACCCACGGCAGGTGATAGATAACCATGAAGTTATGGCATTCATAAAACCAGCCAAACAACAAAACCCGCCCAATGAACCCACAACAGATATTTCAGTAACTTGTTATCCGACAAGTAAACAAGATTTTCCCACAAATGAGTTTCAGACCCCCTGAAAACTAAAATCGAAGAAATAAATACTCAGGTGTGAACGCGGCTGTGACCTTCGAAAACAGGGATGTTTTCGTAGAGCTTACATGGACGTATTTACAGCGTGTCACAGAAGTGTTTGCACTAAGCCCACGGCAGGTGATAGATAACCATGAAGCTAATCAGATAACAAAACCCGCCCAATGAACCCACAACGGATATTTCAGTAACTTGTTATCCGACAAGTAAACAAGCTTTTGTCCAAAAGTGAGCTACATGCCAGTAAAATTCAAATCGAAGCAGCACCTTTTTCTAAGCCATAGCTGGTGTGAACGCGGCTGTGACCTTCGACAGCAAGGCCTAAAATGTTCCATACATTTTATGGCATTTCCACCGTCCATGGTGGTCAGATGCTGTCGCAGAGGCTATAGGGCCCCTTTCCGTCAATAGAGGGGGCGCCGTGTCGCAGAACCTTCTCAAAATAAAGAGTGCACATCCCTCGCCGGGCAGGCGTTAGATAACAGCTAAGTCACGGCATCCAGCCAAACAGCAAAACCGCTAAATGAACCCAATCAAGATATTTGAAACTTGTTATCTGACAAGTAACTTAGTCTTGGGCGTAAGCCTTCTCAACTTCCTCGGCTATGATGGCAATACCATCGCGCATCTTGGCTTCATCTTGGACATAGTTCATCCGTAAGCATTGATGAGCATGCTCCCACTTTCCTTCAGACTGGTCCTCTTGGCCAAAGAAGAAATACTCTCCGGGTACTATCAACACACCGCGCGCCTTTAATCTTGCATAGAGTTCCATGGTGGTAATGGGGAGTTCATCAAACCAGAGCCAGAGGAACATGGCGCCTTCGGGCTTATGAATTTTGAATCTACTATCGCTGATGGACTGCTGCAGCAAAGACAGTGCAAACTCTGACTTTTCTTTATAAAAAGGTTTGATCACAGATTCGCTTAAACGTAATAAGTCGCCTGATTCAATCATGTGCTTGGCAATTGCAGGACCAAACCCACCCGGGGCTAGGCTGATAATGCCATTAAGATTGGTCAGTGCCTTCGTTACCTCCTCATTGGCAATCACGATGCCGCAGCGTACGCCGGGTAAACCCAATTTGGATAAGCTCATACACAATATGGTGTTGCTGTTCCAAAATGGTGTCACTTCTTCGAAGATGATATTCGGGAACGGGGTGCCATAAGCGTTATCTATGATTAGGGGAATGCCATTATCACGTGCGAGTTGATCTAATTTAGCGACTTCGTCATCAGTGAGTACATTACCTGTGGGGTTTGTTGGTCTTGAGACACATATAGCCGCTACCGAGTCATCCACTTTCAGCTGCTCAAAGTCCACATGATATTTAAATATGCGGTTATCTAGCATCTCGATTTCGGGGCGGTAAGAGACAAATATATCATCATCAAGTCCGGCATCATTGTAGCCGATATACTCGGGTGCAAGTGGCAACAGTATCTTCTTATGGCTGCCATCAACTTGCTTGCCTGCAAGCAGATTAAACAGGTAGAAGAAGGCACTCTGGCTACCATTGGTCAGGCTGATATTTTTCTCGCTGATGTCCCAACCATAAGTGTCTCGTAACAAGTCAGCCAAGGCTTTTAAGAAGGTGTCTTTACCTTGCGGCCCATCATAATTACTTAATGCCGCTACCAGCTCACCGTTTGCCAGCATCTCGCTTGCTGCTTGGTGAAAGTAATCCTGCATCGCCGGAATAGTGGCAGGGTTGCCCCCACCCAACATTATGGCGCCTGGCGTGCGTAGCCCTTCATTGAGATCATTCATCAATTGATTAATGCCGGAGTTACGATTAAATTTTTCACCAAACTTTGAATACTGCATGACACCCACACTTGAAAATATCGAAATAGCTTAGAGTGCCTTTAGTAACAATTTTCAGCGAAAAACGCACCCATTATTTCATTTTTAAGTGACTTCTTTCGACTTCATCAAGGTTTTGGCAAAAAAGTGTCAGTATTTATTGGTTTACTTGATTGTTTTAAAGGCTAAATAAGAGATCGCCGCTCTAGAATGAGGAGGTGACACAGTCATCATATGACCGCCAATCATCGAAGCCCATAGCCCCATAGATACTGGCAATAGTGGTTTTTTCGGTTAATGAATCCACCAAAAGAGACTTAGCCCGTTATTATCAGAGTGGTACATTGTTTGTTATCGCGCTAGTGGTTAGGATACTTGTGAAACGGGTCGAGTTTTCTTACTATAGCCAAACTAGAAACTCTCCACTATCTCCCCCCATTGTTAAACGAGAAAGCATGAAATTTATCCACACTTCTGACTGGCATATCGGCAGGCAGCTGCATAACCAGAATTTGCTCGAAGATCAGCGCTTGGTGTTAAATCAGATCGTCGAGTTTGCCGTCGAACATGACGTCGATGCTGTGATTGTTGCCGGTGACATCTATGACAGGTCTATTCCACCGGCGAATGCCGTGGCGCTGCTCGATGAGGTGGTGAATCGTCTCGTTAATGAACTTAAGATCCCCATTATCATGATCGCGGGTAATCATGATGGCCATGAGCGTCTTGGCTTTGCCTCGAGGCAGATGACAGAGAGTGGCTTGCATATCATAGGCCCACTGAGTAAAGATATCGCCACTATTACGCTTGCGGGTAAGAATGGCGATGCCGTGTTCTATGGCTTGCCCTACGCCGATCCTGCCACTGTGCGCCATGTGTTCGATTGTGAAGTGACGGGTCATGAGGAGGCCATGGTTAAATTGCTTGAGCAGGTACATATTCATGATAGCCAAGGCCTACCTAAGGTGGTGATCAGCCACTGTTTTCTCGATGGTGGCAGTGAGTCTGAGTCTGAGCGTCCGTTAAGCATAGGCGGCGCGGATAGAATTTCTCCAAGTTTATTTACCCCGTTTAATTACGTGGCTCTGGGTCATCTCCATGGGCCTCAGTATAAGGGGGCTGAGCATGTCAGGTATTCAGGTTCCATGCTTAAGTACTCTTTCAGTGAGCAGCATCAAAATAAATCAGTCACCTTGGTCGAATTAGATCCTCTGGGCGTGGCAAATATCAGTCTTTTACCGCTCAAGGCTTATAGAGATGTGCGCATCATCGAAGGGGAGTTAGCCGCGTTACTCGAGCAAGGAAAAACAGACGTCAATCGTGAAGATTACCTGATGGTGAGGTTGTTAGATAAAACCGCCATATTAGATGCCATGGGTAAGCTAAGAAGCGTATACCCTAATGTGCTCCACTTAGAGCGTACGGGCTTGATGGCGGATAACGGCAAGGTTGCGCTTAGCCGAGATCATATTAAGAAGGGCGAGCTAGATATGTTCAGTGATTTTTTCTCTCAGGTATCCGGTGCGCCAATGACAGAGGGCCAGCAACAGGCGATGACAGCCACAATCGATGAGTTACACAAAGTGGAGAGTACATCATGAGGCCATTAAAACTGCTGATGTCGGCCTTTGGCCCCTTCGCCTCGATCCAAGAAACCGATTTTGCGGCGCTGGGCACCAATCCATTATTTTTGATCAACGGCCCGACTGGCGCGGGTAAAACCACGCTGCTGGATGCCATCTGTTTCGCCCTATACGGTAAGACGACAGGTGATGAGCGTGAGGGCAGTCAGATGCGCTGCGATCTCGCCGTTGACAGTCTACTCACCGAGGTGACGTTTAGTTTTGCCCTGGGTGATATTCAATACCGCATTCGCCGCGTTCCAGAGCAACAAAGGGCCAAGAAAAGTGGTGCCGGTTACACGGTGCAGAAACCTGAGGCTCAGCTGTATCGTATCGACAGTGACGGTAGCGAGCATCTGCTGGTGGCGAGTAAGGTCTCTGAGGCTACTGCTGAAATTGAACAGCTCACAGGTCTGGATGCCGACCAGTTCCGTCAGGTGATGGTCTTGCCCCAGGGTAAGTTTCGCGAACTGCTGATGGCAGACTCTAAAGACAGAGAGAAGATATTCAGTCAGCTGTTCCAGACTCAAATTTATCGCAAGATTGAAGATAAACTCAAGTTTCAGGCTTCTGCCATCCGCACTGCGGTGCGTGATCACCGCAACAGACGCGATGGCATACTGGACAATATTGCTCTCGAGTCTGATGAAGCGTTAAATGCTGAGCTGGATGAGCTGTCACCTAAATTAACTCAAGCCGTTGAGAGTAAAGACAAGGCGAGCCTTGTCTTTATCGATGCTAATAAGCAGTTTGAGTCGGCCAAGTTACTGACCCATGATTTCGACGCTCTGGATAAATTGCAACAGTCGGCTGCTGTATTAGCTGAGCAAAAAAAGGCGATTGTTCAAGACAGGACCAGGCTAGAAAACGGTCAAAAGGCGCAGCAATTAAAACCTGTGTTAGATGTTTCATTAGCGCGTGAAACAGAAGTTGTTCAAGCTCAAGATAGCCTGACTCGAATCCAATCGGCTAAGGACAGCAGTGAGCAGGCATTGGCCTTGAGCCGCAGCAAGTTTGACTCATTGGCCGAGTTAGATCTCAAACTGCAACGAGAACGGAATGAAGAGCAAAAATTAATTCAATTGGAGCCTCAGCTACAAGGATTAGATGATCTACAAAAATCGTTCAGTCAGGCAACAAGTGAACGTGATAAAGCCAAAGAAAAGGGGATTAAAGAGAAGCGAGTATTAGACGCTCTAGCAGCTGAGAAATATGCCGCAGAGCAAGACATCTTTCTGTTAGAAGAAGTGGCTAGCAAGCAGCTCGATGCCCAGCAAGCTGTCACGGCTCAAGATGACTTGATTGAGCGTTATCAGCAGTGGCAAAAGGCGAGTATCGAAGCGAGTCATACTGAACAGGCCTTGAAACAGGCGAAAGATAAAGGCCAACAACTCAAGTCGCGTTGTAGCGAAGCGCAAACGAGCCACCGACAACTGCAGCTGATCTGGCATCGTGGCCAAGCAGCCAGTTTAGCATTGCAGCTTAGTCCTGGGCTGCCGTGTCTGGTATGTGGCAGCGTCGAACATCCTAATCCCGCTCAAAGTGAGCAGCAACTGCCAACTGAAGAGGAGCTGCAACAGGCTCAGCGATTTGAAGAGTTGGCCAATGAAGCCCTTAACCAAGCTAGAGCCGATTATTCAGGCTTAAATACTCAATATCAAGTGCAGTTGCAGCAATTAGATGAACTCCAGCAAAGAATTGGCGACTCCAGTACTCAACCCCTCGCACACTTGCAGTCACAATTGCAGGCGTTACAGCAGCAGCTTACCAAAGCCAATACTGCCGCTCAGCAATTGATTCAGCTAAGGCAGCAAATACAAAACTGGCAATCGAAGGAGAGGGAGCTGCAAACGCGGCTCGATGCCGAACGAGAGCATTTTCAAAAGCTGCAGAATCACCTATCGAGTCTGAAAGGACAAGTGGCGCAAGCTTCAGCTGCTATCCCCGAGCAATATCATAGCTTAGAGGTACTTGATAGTGCGATAAGCCAAGCTAGGTCCCATGTTAAGACGCTACAGCAAACGATAAACAGCATACGTCAATCTCATACACAAGCGCTGGAGCAAGATGCTGCGCAGTCTGCAGCTTTAGCCGCTGCTGTGTCCAACTTTGCTCAGGCAAGGGAGCTAAGTAATGAGGCTCATGGGGAGTTAAAAAGCCAATTATCGAGTTCAGGTTTTAGTGATAAGCAAGCATTAACCCATGCCTTGTTATCCAGTGAAGCGCTTAAAGCTATAGCCGATGGCATCGCTAGGTATCAGCAGGACTGTATCGCCAATCAAACGACCCTAGCTCAGATAACTGACAAGCTTGACGGGCAAGTAAAGCCGCAATTAATCGATGTTGAGGCGCGAGTGGCGACGAGTCAGACACAGCTGCAAGCGGCTGAGCATAGCTGGCAACTCATCCAGAGCCGAGTCACTCAATTGACTCAGACTCAAAAGCAGTTAAAGGACGCCGACTATCAGGCCAAGAAACTAGAAGATGAGTACGCCATTATCGGTACCTTATCTGATGTTGCTAATGGCCAGACAGGCAACAAGATCAGCTTACAGCGTTTCGTCTTGAGTGTGTTGCTCGATGATGTGCTGCTCGAGGCGAGTCATAGATTACAGATGATGAGTAAGGGGCGTTACCGACTGATACGTAAAGAGGATAGGGCCAAGGGCAATAAGGCTTCAGGGCTTGATCTCGAGGTGGAAGATGCTTACACCTCTAAGGTGCGCCCTGTGGCGACATTGAGCGGCGGTGAGAGCTTTATGGCTGCGCTTTCGATGGCGCTGGGATTATCAGAGGTCGTGCAGGCCTATGCCGGTGGGATTAAGCTAGATACCCTGTTTATCGATGAGGGATTTGGCAGCTTAGATCAAGACTCGCTGGATTTAGCGATCCGCACCTTGATGGATCTGCAATCTTCCGGCCGCATGATAGGGGTCATCTCCCATGTCTCCGAGATGAAGGAGCAGATAGGCACCCGCATCGATATCATCAAGACAGCCCGAGGCAGTGAAACGGTTATCGTGCTTCCTTAAATGACGTCAGTTAATTAATGCATTGGTGCTGTTTCGTGAGAGGGCGCCAATGCCATTTAAATCACATTAAAATAATTATTTAAAATTCTCTAGTCGATCAGTTTGTACTTTGGTTTGATTTTGTATAAATTATCACAATTGTTTATCTCATCGATAAACAAGCCAACTTACGCGAAAACTTGAATCTCCATGTAACATGCTGATATAGCTATATTTACATTGTTGGCCCCAACGGATTGACACTTTATTGACAGGAAGGATCAGGTTTTTTCACTAAAACAAAATCAGTTAGATGGGGCTAGAAGTTGCGAACGGGTAAATTTTCATTTCTTAAGGTTGCTTTTGTAAAGTCACCTCTAGCGAATATTCAGGCCTTCTTGTCTTTACAAGAGTCTAATTTTAACAAAAAAGTGATGCTGGGCGGGGGGCTCATCATAGCCGCGGCCATTCTATGGCCGACGAATAATGAATCTATGCCCCAGCGCATTCCGATCGATTTAGATATCGAGACCTTGATTGCTCAGCTTACACCTACGACTCAAGTCGACGACACCAGCACAAGGCCAAATTTTATTCATGACATCACCAGTGGCGATACGCTGAGTGGACTCTTCATGCAGGCTAGCGTGGATCAACAGACCATGTACCGGGTATTAGAGGCCGACTTGAATGTGTTGGCATTAGATACATTAAAGCCGGGTAACCAGATAAAGTTTTGGCTCGATGACAAGGGAGAACTTGAAAAATTAGAACTCTACTTCTCTGCGGCACATCGAGTGGTGTTTACTCGCTTCGATGACGACAGTTTCAATGCCGATGTTATTAATATCGAAGGGATCTGGCGCAATCGCAGTGTCTCAGGCGAGATCCATGGGTCTTTCTATGTGTCGGCCAAGAAGATAGGCTTGAACGCTGGAGAGATCCAACGCATCGAGTCTCTGCTAAAAGAGAAACTCAATTTCGCTCGGGATCTTCGTGCGGGTGACCGATTCTCGGTATTGATGAACGATCAGTTTATCGATGGTACGGCTACGGGTGCCAGTGATATCTTAGGCATCACCATTCATCGTGGTCGCAGCGACATTACCGCCTTTCAAAATAGCGATGGTAATTTTTACGATGATCAGGGCCGCAGCCTGTCACGTGCATTTCAGCGTATTCCACTGTTGAAGAACTACCGTATCAGTTCACGCTTTAATCGTCATCGCCATCACCCAGTGACAGGGCGGACGTCCCCTCATAATGGGACCGATTTCGCCACGCCAATTGGTACTAAGGTCATCGCTCCCGGTGATGGTATTGTCACCCTGGTGACTAACCATAGGTATGCCGGTAAATATGTGGTGATACAGCATGGTAATAAGTACCGAACGCGCTATCTGCACTTGTCGAAAGCCTTAGTTCATAAAGGACAACGTGTTACTCGGGGCCAGATCATAGCCCTCTCGGGAAAAACGGGGCGCATAACCGGCCCGCATCTCCATTATGAGTTTCATGTTAATGGTCGTCCTGTGAACCCAATGAAAGCCAATATTCCTATGTCCAGTAAGCTGTCTAAAAAGCAGATGACCGAGTTTGAGCACCTGGTCAAGGTGCGTAAGATGATGATGGGTCAGTCTTAATTCTGCTTGAGATTCAGTCGTTTGTGCCCCGATTTCGAGGTGCTTAGCAAGGGACATTATTATAAAGAGCTTTCGGATATGGCGAATATGGCGGAATTGTTAGCAAAAGGGCGTTATGACTTTGCCGTGATCGATAAATATATCTTTTATTACTTCTATCGCCTTAATGACAAATCCAGAGAGGTGTCTATTTTTACCGAGCACCCACTGTTAGCTCCGGTTCCTGCCAGCGCCGCCTTTCATGATGAGGCGCTTAGAGACGCATTCGATCGCGAGTTACCTGGATTTATGGAGAGTGAGCAATACAAACAGATCTTCGAGCATTACCTAGGCTCTGCAGTCTTGTCATTTTAGCCGACAACAAGGCAAATTCATGAAAGGTTATCCTTGATAAGGCTTGAGCATGAAATACAGCCTTTATCTCTATGGGTATTGCAAGATGAGTGCAGCCAAGGGCATTAGCCGTAGGGGTTCTGATCGTGTTCGACTAAGGTGAGTAACAGCCTAAGATCAAACTCCAACTGATGGTAATCCCCCTCCATATGACAGCAGAGCTGATAGAAGGCCTTGTTGTGATCTTTCTCTTTGAGATGCGCCAACTCGTGAACTACCACCATTCTTAGCAGAGATTCAGGGACACGTTTTAACCGAGATGAAATGCGAATTTCATTCTTGGCCTTAGTCTTACGGCCTTGAACTCGGGACACGAAGGAGTGTAATCCCAATGCCTGATGGCTGAGGGAAATTTTATCGTCATATTGGACTTTCGACAGCGGCTGAGACTTACGTAGGTAGCGGTTCTTTATTGCTATGGTGTAATCGTATAGGGCCTTGTCGGTACGAATATTGTGAATATTCCCATGACGGCTCAACAACACAGACTGAAGTTTGCCATTTTCAAGTAAGCTAGCCACTTGATCTTGTATTTCTTGGCGGTAACCCTTGAGGTATTTAAGCTGATTTTCCATGAGGTAATCTGATATAAGTTGTTTTTTAAAGGCATAAAAAAGAGGGCGTTTAGCCCTCATATTCACTTAGCAGCTTCAGGCATAAAACTTAGCTGTCTGATGGGTCTTCACCCCAAACATTAAAAATATGCTGATTATGGTAAGCATATGCCGCATCAAATGCAGGCTTCTGGAAACGCTTTAGCCCCAGACCTTCGAAATCAACCTGAGGTGGATTGCGCTTCAGGCGCTCTTTGACTGTCACAGGCGAAATTAAGATAACCGGCAAGTCGAGCAGCTGAATGGCGGCTTCTACCTTGAAGCTGGTGGCACTACCGGCCAGTTTACCTTTCTGCTCACGTGCGATGATCACGATTTTATCGACATGGTAATCTTCCATTAACTTCTTAAAAGTGAATTGAAAATCACGAATCGATTCGGTCGTTTCTGAATGTGAAATGATGAATGATTGCTGACGACAATCTGGTATATTAAATGTCTCACCTTCATAGCTCAACAGGCTAATTACCGCTTCACCGCCTTTTAACTCTACGCCACAAACTCTCATGTTAACCCTTAAAAATATTCTTGATCACGCTATGTTACCTTAGCTGATGATCGTAAATTGATACTCAGCCGCCAAACGTATTTAGCGACTCTTTAACTGTTTAGTTTACTCAGGTGTTTCCTGAAGTTTTGATTTTGGCTTTCTTAGCATAGGAGCATCACCGACATCGATACCCGTGATAAAGCGCTTATCTTGCTTCTTAGGCTTAGGCTTAGCCTTGCGCTTAGCTTTGTTTGCCGTGGTTTTCTTGGCTGTTGCCTTAGTTCTCTTGTCGGTTTTTGGCTTATCTTTCAAACCAGAGAATTTAGCGGCTAAACCATCGATAACCGTGAATTCAAATGTCTTACGCAGGAACACCTGTATTTGCTTGAAGCTGAGCCAATCTTTAGGGCCGACGAAAGAGATGGCATCACCCTTAGCCCCAGCACGGCCCGTACGACCAATTCTGTGGACATACTCTTCGGCAAATTTTGGCATGTCGAAGTTAATTACCAGGGAGACATTGAGAAGATCGAGTCCTCGTGATGCAATATCTGTGGTGACTAATATTTTTTGCAGGCCGCGGCTAAATTGATCCATGATCTGGTTGCGGGCACTCTGCTTCAAGTTACCGCTTAGTGATGCGGTCTTGTGTCCGGATGCGGCTAATTTAGTCGCTAACCTGTCGGTATCTTCACGTGTCGCGGTGAAGATGATGATCTGCTTTTGAGTCTCATGGTTTAAGATATTGTCGAGCAAGGCTTCCTTGTGATCTAGGTGATCCGCAAGATAGATGCGTTGGGTAATATCTAGGTTTTCGATATTACCCGCGCCGATATCCACATGCTCAGGAGACTTGAGTAATTCGGCGGCAATATCATTAATCAGACCATGATCTAAGGTGGCCGAAAACATCAAGGTTTGGCGACGTTTATGATCGGCGGCCTTGTTAATGGCTTTTAGCTGTTCGGCAAAGCCGAGATCTAGCATACGGTCGGCTTCATCTAAGATAAGCAGTTCGAGGCCGTTTAAATGTAAATGATGCTGCGCGAGATGATCCGCTAAGCGACCCGGAGTCGCCACCACAAAGTGTGGGTCACGAGACAGTAATTTTGCCTGATCGTTAAAGTTCTCACCGCCTAATATCTTCATCGCCTTGTATTGAGTGTTGGCGACTAACAAACGAAGCTGGCCATAAACCTGGTTGGCAAGTTCCCGTGTAGGCAATAAAATCAATACTCTAGGATCTTTTTTACTCAATGCCCTAGTCGAAATTATCCTCTGCATCGCCGGTAACAAAAACGCTAAGGTTTTACCTGAGCCTGTTTTTGATGACGCCATCAGGTCTTTGCCTGACAGACCTACTGGTATAGCCTGCTGCTGGATCTCTGTAGGCGTTTCAATGCCCATATGATCGAGCGTATCTAACAGACGTTTATCCAGTGAAAAATCGGTAAATTGCAAAGGTGTACTCCAAGTTTGATTTGACTGCGTATTATAACCTGACTTTACTAGCTTGGGCCATAAACATCATGAAATCGTGATTGGTTTGTATGCTCTTTAACCGAAGGCAAGAGTTTATCGCGACCTAATCAGTGTGCATTTCTGCTTAGATCTCACTCATCAGGTAAAAATAATGAGTAAGGAAATAAGCTTGATGATTATAATTTCTTTGTTTTTTTGATGGCTTACGCTTTAAATATTCAGGTGTTCTTATTAGATAAACTATGTATTGAGCGCAGCTTTGTCCGCTGGTAGAGGCAGTACATTTCGACTTCCAAGTGCCTGTGCAGACGCATCGTTTGCTTGAAGTCGCCGAGAACTTGAATCGTGTTAATTATTCTTCATACTGGTTTATGCTATTTGGGATAAGCTCCTTGAGTGTGTAATAGTTCACATCGGTTTTTTACATCCAGAAAAATTGCTTTGGAGAGAATGAATGGCAACAATAGGAATCGCACTGGGCAGTGGTGCGGCCAAGGGGTGGGCTCATATTGGCGTGCTCAATGGGCTGGCCGAGATGGGGATATATCCTGATAAAGTGTCGGGTTGCTCAATCGGCGCGGTTGTCGGCGCCGCTTATGCCAATGACCAGCTAGATGAAATCGAACATTGGGTGAGAAGTTTCTCCAGCTGGGATGTCTTAGGCCTGATGGATCTGAGTTGGCGTAAAGGAGGCTTGATCGGAGGCGATAAGGTCTTCGATGTGATTCAGAGCCGAATAGGCGATCTACAGATAGAAGATCTTAAAAAGCCCATGATTGCCGTTGCAACCGATCTCTATTCGGGACAGGAGATCTGGTTCAGGGAGGGAGATCTTCGTCATGCCATTCGCGCTTCCTGCTCCATGCCCGGCATATTGGCGCCAGTTAAAGTCGGTGAACGTTGGCTGGTGGATGGCGCCGTGGTCAACCCGGTTCCCGTATCCGTTAGCCGAGCCATGGGCGTAGATGTGGTCATCGCGGTAGATCTTAACGGTCAGCGCCGTGACCGAATGCAGGTCTTGCCTGTGGACATGACCTGCAATAAGCCATCACTCGAGGAGAGTGTCAAAGCACAGGCACATCAAGACACTGGTTTTATGGACCTGCTGGCTCGAGGTCGGGAATATGTTAGCCACCTTAGTGATAAATTTAGCATGGGCAGCCGCTCAGATCCTGGCATGTTGGCGGTGATGTCACAATCGATGGATATTCTCGAGCAGCGCCATAAACGCGCCAGACTCATGGGCGATCCACCGGATATCTGCCTGATCCCAGATCTCGGTGATATAGGCACCATGGAATTTCATCGTGCTGAAGAGGCCATAACGGCAGGTGAGTTGGCGGTAAAGCAGGCCAGGCATCAGATTGATGCGATATTGAGCAAGTGTTAAACCAGAATTAACTGAAACTGGACACGGCTGGGCTGCCATATTCTCAAGAGCATGTAGATACAAAAAGGGCCTATTCAGGCCCGGTTAAATTTCTAGCATTTAAAATATCACCAAGAGTGTTAGTCGAGTTTGACCAACATCTTACCGCGGTTCTTACCTTCGAATAAGCCGATGAAGGCGGCGGGTGCCTGCTCGAGTCCTTGGTAGATTGTCTGTTCGGCCTTGACTGCCCCCGTCGCTAACCATTGACCCATCTGTTTGGCAAACTCAGGATAATGATCCCAGTGTTCGAACACGATGAAGCCTTCAATTTTGAGCTTCTTGATGATGATCATGGCCAGGTTATTCGGACCTGGAGTCGGGGTGATATCATTGTATTGAGAGATCATGCCGCACACGGCGATTCTGCCGTGATCATTCATGTTGTTCAGTGCGGCGGTGAGATGCTCACCACCGACATTTTCAAAATAGACATCTATGCCTTGAGGGGCGGCCTGCTTCAGTGCAGCGCTAAGATCCTTTGTCGTCTGGTAATTAATCACAGCATCGACGCCTAACTCGCGCAGATGAGCGGCCTTCTCGTCGCTACCAACGGAAGCGACCACCTTGGCCCCCATTAATTTACCGAGCTGGCACACCACGCTGCCTACTGCACCGGCTGCGCCAGAAATAAATAGCGTATCTCCCGGTTTTAAGGCGGCAATTTTGGTCAAACCAGTCCATGCGGTCATGCCGGGCATACCCAAGACACCGAGGAAGTGAGACTCGCTCATTGGTGTATTTGGCAGCCGAGTATGATCGCTGCCATCGGTGACATAGTGACTACGCCAACCGTGCATGGCACTGACTCTAGTACCGATAGGAAACTCGGGATTATTGGACTCAATCACCTCGCCTATCGAGCCGCCTTCCAGTACCTGGCCTATCTGAAATGGTGCAATATAGCTCTCTCTATCGATCATACGACCACGCATGTATGGGTCTACCGACATCCATAGGTTTTTAACCAGAAACTCACCATTGATGATGGCCGGCAATTCCACCGATGTCTGTTTGAAATTATCTGCTGTAGGCATCCCCTCGGGGCGAGAGTCTAATAGGATCTGGTTGGCATTCATAAAACCTCTTTGCTTTGCGCGCTAATTAATTATGGTAAACTCTACAGCTAAACTTTTTATCGCGCAACTAGTTTGCGCGCAACTTAAATGACGTAGAGTATGACTGTAGCGTCATTGAAGTATTGAGTGTAGACGCGGGGATAATACCCGCCAACTGTCTTGTAAAATTGAGTGTAGACCAAGGTATAATGGCTGCAGCGATCTTGTAAACTTAACTTAAGTAACGCCTAAGGTATGAATAGTGACCGATAATCTTCATTCAAAAATGAGTCCAAGCGATCAACAAGCAAGCAGTTGCCTGTCGGACAACGTCTGTTTTGCCCTGTATACCGCAGGTAATGCCCTGGTGCGTGCCTATCGTCCCTTGTTGGATGAATGTGGTTTAACCTATCCACAGTACTTGGTGATGCAGGCACTCTGGTTAAATGATGGTGTCAGTCTGACTCAAGTGTCTCAGGCGACGCGCCTGGATTTAGGCAGCTTGACTCCCATAGTCAAGCGGTTAGAAGCCAAAGACTTGTTGAATCGTGGCATCGATGCCGAAGATGAGCGCAAGAAGATTATCAGAATCACTCCTGAGGGGCTGGCGTTGAAACAAGAGGCATTAGCACTCAAGCAAGTCTTGCTCGATAGAGTCAGCCTCTGTGAGTCTGAAATAGAGTCTCTGAGGAAGATGTGCATGACCTTGACCCAAGACTTAAATAGCAAATAATGAGATAGAGTCCGCATGTTTATGCTTTTCTGTTCATTATTTGTCATTTAATCTATTTTACGGCATGTTTCCTGCTTAATAGCTACATATCTCTTTTTATGTCGGTATTTTGACAATGAATCCAATCACTAATCTTGCCAGTCAAATTAACGCTGGGACTATCGCCGGAGCTAACTCCAATTCTGCCGGGGCCAAGAATACTAACTTGGTCGACAGCTATGGTGTTAACAGTCATCAGACTGAAGCGGGCTCGAGCAGTGATAAGGTTAGCCTGAGTCAATCGAAAGAGGCCACGACCGGTCTCAACAGGGATGGGGTTAAAGATGAGTCGGTGTCACTGTCTCCTCGCGCGGCCCGTGCACAGAAAATCGAATCCATGGCGAAAGATTTCTTTTCAAAGGGGGACTTCTCAGTTGCCGACCTGCCAAAACTTATCCAACGCCTGCATCAAGATGGGATCTTGTCAGATACCCAGCTGAACCGTCTGTCGGAAGGGGGCTTCGACTTACCTGAGGTTCAAGGCCAACCCGAAGATTTAATGGCATTTATTCAAGATAAGCGTGAAGAGTTAACCGCCAGTGGCGACACCCAAGGCATGAATGGTGTCTTGGTTAGCCTGCTCGATGATGCCCAGAGCGTGCTTAATCAGATGGATAATGCTCAGAGTAAAGAGGTGGGCCAGCAAGCGACCCGGGTATCGGCACAATTGAATATTTATCTTAAGAGTGATACCCAGATGTCATCGAGCGATCGTGAGCAGTGGCAGGGGCTTAAATCTGTGATGCAGCTTGCTTCCTCTATGGGGGAAAACCAACAAGCGGTTGGCATGGTAAATAGTTACTTGAGTCTCGGCAGATTTTAGTCCTCTTATAGGTAAGTTTTGCCAGTTTTATCCGTTTTTTCGACTACTCTTGTATCGATTTTCTCATTTGTCCTATCTGCTGGTCCATCTAGCTTGCTTAATTCCTAAGGTCAAGGTCACTCTTATCAATAAGTGGTCTTGTTGGCAGGAATAATTTCTCGTTAAAACCTATCCCAAAAATCATGATCTCGATCAATGTTCTTTGTATGGCTTTGTAGCCTAATGCACACCATATTGTGTTTCATAGTTATTTTAACACTACATATGGTGTTAAAAGTCGACGTCACTTGAGGGGAGATTGAACAATGCCAGTGGTTATTAAGCGGGATGGTTACCGCACGCCTTTTGACGAAACAAGGATCAGAGACGCTGTAGTGGCTGCTGCGAATTCGGCAGGTATTGAAGATAAGAGTTATGCCGTGAGTGTTGCGGCCTCTGTCGCTAAATGCGTGGCAGCGCATGCTGAGATAGATATTCATGAGCTACAAGACTTGGTCGAGAATCACTTGATGGAAGGTCCTTATAAGTCCCTCGCTCGCGTCTATATCGAGTATCGTCATGATAGAGATCTGCACCGTGAAACAAGCAGTCGATTGAATCAGGAGATCCGCGGTTTAGTCGATCAGACCAATGCGGCACTGTTGAATGAAAATGCCAATAAAGACGCGAAAGTGATCCCGACTCAGCGCGACTTATTAGCCGGTATTCTGGCTAAACATTATGCCACCCGACATATTTTACCCAAAGATGTGGTTGCCGCTCATGAGTCCGGTGAGATCCATTATCACGATCTCGATTATGCGCCTTTCTTCCCCATGTTTAACTGCATGTTGATCGATCTCTGTGGCATGTTGACTAATGGCTTCAAGATGGGCAATGCCGAGATTGAGACGCCTAAGTCTATCTCTACGGCGACGGCCGTGACGGCGCAGATCATCGCCCAGGTAGCCAGCCATATCTATGGTGGTACCACGATTAATCGCATCGATGAAGTCTTGGCTCCCTTTGTCGCTAAGAGTTACCACAAGCAGTATCAGCTGGCGTTGGACTGGGGGATCACAGATGCGAAAGCCTTCGCTACCGCGCAGACTGAAAAAGAGTGCCATGATGCGTTTCAGTCTCTGGAGTATGAGGTCAATACACTCCATACGGCCAATGGACAGACACCCTTTGTCACCTTTGGTTTCGGTTTAGGCACCTCGTGGGAGTCTCGTCTGATCCAGTCATCCATGATGAAGGTGCGTATTGCGGGTCTGGGTAAGAATCGTAAGACGGCGGTATTCCCTAAGCTAGTCTTTGCCATCCGCAATGGCATCAATCACAAGCTGGGTGACTGTAACTATGATATCAAGCAACTCGCGCTTAAATGCGCCACGACCCGTATGTATCCAGATATCCTCAACTATGAGCAAGTAGTAAAAGTCACCGGCTCCTTTAAGACGCCTATGGGGTGTCGCAGCTTCCTTGGGACCTATGAAGAAGACGGTGAGCCGATCCACGAAGGTCGTAATAACTTAGGTGTGGTGAGTCTGAACCTGCCAAGAATTGCGCTGGAAGCCAAGGGTGATGAAGCGCAATTTTATCGTATCTTAGCGCTGCGTCTGACCATTGCCCGTAAGGCTCTGGATACCAGAATTGAGCGTTTAGAAGGCGTGAAAGCGCGCGTGGCGCCGATCCTGTATATGGAAGGGGCTTGTGGAGTAAGACTTAACGCCGATGATGATATCTCAAGTATCTTCAAAAATGGTCGCGCCTCCATTTCTCTGGGCTATATCGGATTACATGAGACCGTCAATGCTCTCTACGGCACGGATAAGCATGTTTATGATTGCGAAACCTTGCGTCAAAAAGCCATCGAAGTCATCGAGTATATGAAAGTGGCGACCGATGAGTGGGCAGAGGAGACTGGCTATGGCTTCAGTCTCTACAGCACACCGAGTGAAAACCTCTGCAGCCGTTTCTGTAAGCTCGACACTCAGGTCTTTGGCGTGGTCGAAGGGGTGACGAAGAAAGGCTATTACACCAATAGCTTCCATCTTGATGTCGAGAAACAAGTGAATCCATATGATAAGTTGGATTTTGAGCAGCCATATCCCGCATTAACCAATGGCGGTTTCATCTGCTACGGCGAGTACCCGAATATGCAGAACAATATCGAGGCATTGGAAGATGTGTGGGATTACAGCTATAGCCGAGTGCCCTATTACGGCACCAATACGCCCATAGATGAGTGTTATGACTGTGGTTTTACCGGCGAGTTTGAATGTACCAGCAAGGGGTTCACCTGCCCTAAGTGTGGCAATCATGAACCGAGTCGGGTCTCTGTCACCCGTAGAGTCTGTGGTTACTTAGGCAGTCCCGATGCGAGGCCCTTTAACTTTGGCAAGCAAGAAGAAGTGAAGCGCCGGGTTAAGCACCTTTAATAAATAAGCTGCACTTATTTATACAGCAGAAACCAAGGCGTTACTGAGTCAGTAACGCCTTCTCTATTGACTCGATAGGTTGGAATTACGCTATGAACTACCATCAATATTTTCCTGTAGATGTGATCAATGGGCCGGGCACTAGGGCGACACTATTCGTCTCCGGCTGTGAGCATCAATGCCGTGGCTGCTATAATCAAGGCACATGGAATCCAGATCATGGTCATAGATTTGACCTACAGATGCAGCAAAGAGTCATTAATGATCTTAAAGACCGTCGAATTAAGCGCAGAGGCTTATCGCTTTCAGGTGGCGATCCTCTCTATCCTGATAACATCGCTGAGATACTCGCCCTGGTTAAGCGAGTTAAAAATGAGTGTCCAGATAAAGATATTTGGTTGTGGACCGGATACCAGTTAGCCGAGTTATCCACTGAGCAAAAGAGGGTGCTAGATTATGTCGATGTCTTGGTGGATGGCAAGTTTGAGCAAGAGAATGCAGATGTCAGTCTGGTTTTTCGTGGTAGCCGTAATCAGGTAATTCGCAATCTGGCAGAAAAGCGATAACTGTATTCATTCAGTTACTGTTATAATGTCGACCATAGGTTTCAACTCATTTTAAAAAACAGCCGCGTATTGAGGCTGTTTTTGCATTTTACAGAATATTTTTAAGGCACGAGCATGAATTTAAAAGAAGAGCTTCATGGACTTAACGACAAGCTAGAACAGTTCCGTCGTAAATTAGCCGCAGCAGAAAAGCGCGGAGATAAAGGCATCATGTTGCAATTTAGACAGGAAATAAACGCAGTAAATAAGCGTATTGCCAGCGCTAAGACTCAACAGACCCGCGAGTTGAGTAAACAAGGTGGCACGGTAGTCAGCTTGAAATTTAAGCGTCCCCTGACAAAAGCAGAGCAGGCTGACATGGGTAAACTGAAGAAATCTGTCAAAGGGCTAGTCGTGGTTCATCCTATGACGGCACTCGGTCGCGAAATGGGTATCAAGGTTGTGACAGGCTTCGCAGAAAAAGAATTTTAACTGTCGAATTTATTCCGCTTAGACGGTTATTCTTTAGTGAGCTATATCATGTTTTTCTATCGTCGTCAGGCGTATCATTCTTCACTATGTAGGGAGAATGCTAGTATTAGGTGAATCAATAGCCGATTAAAATGCTAGGGTATTTCACTTACTGGTAAAACTAGATAATATTCCTCCCTTCACTGCTAGATAGAGTGGAAGGGGGGGGATAAATCCGTCGTTTTTAGGCATAGGTCATTCTCGTTGTTTTTTCTGATAATAGTCATCTCAGGGAAAGAGAGTCTTTAAGGTTATTTCATGTCGATCAAGTATATCGCTTCTTCAAAACTCCCGACGCCTTGGGGCGTATTTGCTATGCACGGCTTTGAAGATACAGAGACTGGAAAAGAGCATGTTGCGCTGACATTGGGTGAACTGGATAGTAAGAGCCCGATCCTTGGACGTATTCATTCAGAATGCTTAACGGGTGATGCTCTATTCAGTCTACGCTGTGATTGTGGCTTTCAGCTGCAGACTGCGATGCAAAATATTGCCGATGCGGGTCAAGGTTTTATCCTTTACCTTCGTCAAGAGGGGCGTGGCATAGGTCTGCTCAATAAGATCAGAGCTTATGAGCTGCAAGATCAGGGGGCCAATACCGTCGAAGCCAATGAAAAACTGGGCTTCGCCGCCGATATGCGTCAATACGATATGATCTTGCCCATGATGGAGAAGATTGGCGTCCAGAAAGTCAGGTTAATGACTAATAATCCTCGCAAAGTAAAAGCGATGAAAGAGTTAGGCATAGAGGTCGTCGAGCGTATTCCGCTACAAGTGGGTAAGAATCGTTACAATGAGTCTTACTTGAAGACCAAGTCAAGGGAACTCGGTCATCTGATGTCCGAATATCATTTTGCTGATGAAGGCAAAGAATAACGTAAGTTGTAGATTTTCCTTCATACTGCCGCTATATTCAGAGCCATACTAATAATATCTATATCTTATATATGGTTCTGAAATCAGTTCTTGTCCTCGTCACCCTGCTCGGATCTTCTTTTGCTCTTGCTGAAGAGGATTATGTTCATTACGCGTTTGCAAATTATCTCGGCAGTGGTATCTACCAAACCTCAGGTCAGAACGCCACTGTGGTTAACATACCCATCAGTGTCGAACTCTATAAGAATGATACTGAAACACTCATCCTACGCACCCCAATATCTCTGGGTTTCTTCAATTTTAAATGGAGCGATCTTTCCGACGGTGATCTGCCCACCAGCGTAGGTACCATGACAATTACCCCAGGCATTGAGTATCGGCTTCGCACCTCTGACACGCATGAGTTTCAAACCTATGCCGATCTTGGCTATGGTAATAATTTCACCACGGGCAACAATGTCGCTATCTATTCGGCTGGAGTCTCCAGCTTACTGGATCTTGAATTAAGGCAGTCGGCACCGGTCTGGGTTAATCGACTGTTTTTCGCTGGCTATGCCAGCTTCGATGGGACTCAGAGTGAGACCTATTCTGCACTGCAATCTGGTATCGATATAGGGACAAATATACATTGGCGCTGGAATTGGTTAGGCGTCGATGTCGAGCCCAGGGTGTTTGCTACAGCTTATTGGTACTTCGATAAACTCAGGTTCGCCACGCCATTCGGTGAAGATGTTTTAGTATCGAATAGTGTAGAAGTGGGCGCGACCTTAGCGTTTTCTAAGCCCATCCTTTGGGATTGGATGGGCATTGACCGCTTGGGTCTCAGTGTCCGCTCCGGTGATGGCGTCAAGGTATGGCGTTTGATCTTCGAGTTTCCTATCTAGGCGTTATTTCAGTACCTAGGTTTTAGTCGCAAGGTCTCAGTATCTAGCGTATCCATGAGTGATGATAGCACCTATATTCATCGAGTAAAACATTCACCACGTCCGTGTGGTTTATGGGTGTTCTACGCTAGTCTTGGTCTATTCACACTGAGACTTGCCCGTTTCATAACACCTGGGCTGGCGAGGACAGACCGCACCTCTGGAGCAAATGAGCCTGGCCTGGGTATCTATGCCTCGCTCGACCCAGTTGATATTGAGAATTTTAGCCACGCTGGTTAAGTCCTTCTTTATGGCCTTGGGGATCTCCGCTTCGCCGCCATGTGTAACGCAAGCGTGTTTTAATTCTGCGGCTATCGCATTAGCGTCTCCTCCCTGAGCTTGAATCGCGGGGTTAAGATCTATGCCGGCACAGAGTACGTGATTGTTGCCAGCCATATCTTTCACTCTTATCGACTCACAGCTGTAGATCCTAGGTTCATTGTCGACATCGAGTATCGACAGTTGTGCAGATGAGCCTGCACTGGATTCATTGATTTTTCTAAATACCGCCCAATGCTGACAGGGGTCTTGCACTAGCCGCATGTTGCCCCAGGGAAGTGGAATACCGTTGCCGCGATAGACTGCTTTTAATTTTCCCGGCGCATAGGCATCGAAATAGTGCCAGTGGGGATAGGGAGAGACGACTGTCATGCGGCGCATGGCAACCGATGCGGATACTCCCACTTGTGCATGAACATTTATCTCATAGCCATGACGATCTAACATCTGCCTGAAGGGGACTTTGGGGCAAAGTAGGGCGCCGGCAAAGAAACTGGACTCAAAGTCACGCCAGGCGTGGAGAATATCCTGGGCATTGAGTGTCGAAGACTGTGGCGTGGCCTTGTCCAAATCGTTACCCAAGTGATTGCGTCCTGTGGTGAGCACAGATTTCAATCCATCCTTGTTGTGCAACACACAGTGACCTATGTGCACCGCCAGATCATACTTGAGTCGAGTCGGGTTAGATTTCAGGTGTTTATTGATATAGATGGTCGAAGGTGGTTCAAAAAATGAGGTCACCAGCTGAGTGGAGGTGGCGCCCATCTCATCGGTCACATCTTTGGGGGCCCGGTCGACCCATTTTATTTTAAGCCCCATACCCTTAGCGATATCCATGATATCTTCCAGGGCGAGTGGCAGGCGTTTCTGTCCTATCTCTTCGGCTGCACGTTCGAGATCCGGAAAGTGATTCTGATGATGTTCCTGATGGGCGCGGATCAAGAGATGAGCAAACTGTCGTCCGGTGACCCCTGTTTGTGACAACATCTCAGGTATGGCAATCTGTAATATATCTTTGGAAAACAAAAAGTTTGGCTCCAGTGCCATGCCGTTTATGCCACCACGGCGGCCTTTATCTGGCGTGATAGCTTGATCTTCGGGGACATCATCTAAAAACCATTCGACCTCTTTCTGAAATACCGCCGCGATGACGGCTAACATGCCAGCACTGGGGACTCGTTTACCGCGTTCTATCATAGACAAGTATGACACTGAGGGGGCGGTTTCGGGGTCGACCCGCACACAACGAGCTGAAAGGTCTTCCATGGTGAGATGGTTTCTTTTTCTCAGGTTACGGATCTTGGTACCAAGAAAGTGTGATTTTCTCATTAAGCTTCTTGTTGTTGTCATTTTGTAAAATTCACACTGTAAAATTTCAATTGTGAAATTATAGTTAAAAATTAGCTAGACTACAAATCAAGCAATCGACAAAAAATGAATATGAGAGGATAAGGCTATGGATATTTCAACTATCACTAATGAGTATGGCGAGCAAAACTTTACAAACCTTATCAATGCCGGAATTGTCAATGTGAAAACAGCAGCTGTCACAGATGCTGACACTATGGGTATTGCCAAACAGTTTCTGGACAACACCTTTCCATTAGCTAGAGGCTCCCACAAAGAGGTGTGCAGTTATCTGGTTTACTATCAGCAGCTGTTGATGTTTTTTGCCGACGGAACCCATACGGGTCTGAAGAATTCAGGCCAATTTGTGGCGCTAAACGGCCATAAGAGTGAACCCGAAGCTATCTTGCTTAACAGTAACGGTACCCATGTGGAGCTAAGTTTCGATCGTGGCGGCAAGACAGGCATTAACGATCAGGCCCACATAGATGATGTCAGACTCGAAGGTCATGAATACTGGATCAGCCTGCTCAATGTTGAAGAGATGCGCATCATAGGAAGCTCACAAGCTTCACAAATGTTCACGGCGAAAGATGGCAGCGAGTATCCACTTAAAGGTTAACTATGGCCAATTATTGATATAGAAAAGCCGGATAGACGCTAAGGTCACTCCGGCTTTTTTGTGCTTTATATTTAATCTAGCTTGCTAGCTGCCCCAGATATTGGTATTGAGCTGATTGTCAGCATCGCTATTGTCGGCAGAGTGAGTGGTTTGCCTGTTACTCGCCGCACGTAGGCTCTTATCACTGGCCTGATAGTGATCATCTCTTGGTTTTCTTGCCGGTAAAGGTAATTTATTCATCTTCAAATAAAGATATTCAACCTTCTCTCTCGCCCAGAGGGTCTTACGCAGGAAGCGCAAGCTGGATTTAATGCTTGGATCATGATTAAAGCAACGAACATCGATGCGAGTGCCTAGCTCTTCCCAGCCATAATGCTCGACTAAGTCGGTGAGTAGGTCTTCTAGCTTGATACCATGTAGTGGATTATTTACTTGGGTCATGAGTTCATTAGATTAATTGATATTGAGTTAATTATATCAGTTAACCAGCAAGATTGAACAGGGAGGTTTTATCCTAGGAGGAAAAAGAGGGCGCATGCGCCCTCAACAAGGTGTGTCACGCTAAGTAGACTTACTGAAAAGTCAGCTGCCAATTGTTGATTGTGCCGGTATCACGTCGAGCACTGTCTACCGCTTTTAGTGTCCAGTCACCCGCAGATTCAACACCTGTCATATCGACAGTATAGCTCTGGACTATATCGTTTGAGCTGCCGCCAGCGTTATCGTGCAAGATAGAAAATTGACCCGACGGGCTATGCAGCTCTACTTGTAGATCACCAATATAAGTGTGGCTGATATTCACGTTCACGGTCACGGTTCCAGAGTCGCCGGTTCGAGTGGCAGATATCGGGCTAGTCACGCCCACAGAACTGTTATCTGGGATCGCGTAACCGTTAGTATTGGTGTAGGTCGCAGGGCCACCTGTGTTGCCGCCACCGCCAGTCGATTCAGTGAAATTAGCCACTAAGCTGACTCCGCTAAAGGCTGTGTAACCTTGAACCATCACGTAGTAAGTGCCCGCTTGGGTATTACTGATAGGACAAGATTCAGCGTTTCCGCTTTCCCAGGGACGACAATCATAGCTATCAGAGGTTGGCGCCGCTGCGTACTGCACATACAGATCCGCATCGCCACTGCCGCCGCTCATGGTAAAGCTCAAATCAGTTGCGTTAGCCGGGACATCGAGTGAGAAATGAAGCTCGTCATTTTTAGCGCCTGCCAAGCTATTTTTCGCTACAGAGTTTTCAAGAACAGACTCTCCAGGGCCAGTTCCGGGATCGCTGGGGCCATCACAAGAGGCATCGAGATAAGCCTTAGCGGCTACCGCATCGATAAGACCATAACCTGTTTGATTATCACGGCCAGCAGTAGCAAGATCTTCAGCCGTTGCGTTCAATGCTGAGCGGATTTGCTCGGCGCTACACTCGGTATGATGACTCCATACTAATGTGGCAACACCTGAAACGTGTGGGGTGGCCATCGAGGTGCCATTGTAGTAAGCGTAATCTTCATTTGCCGTGTTGGCGACCGTGACGCTTGAGCCAATTTGCGCCTGCAGTGCCTGACCCGTTGCGCGATCGACTGAGACAGACACCAGTGGCGCCTCGTTGTGTCTATCGAAGAGGAAAGGGTTTTGCAGGCCCGGAAGCTCGCTATTACTATAGACGATAACCGCACTCGCACCCGCCGAATGACAGGCTTTCACCGCTTCTATATCTGGGTAACTGACGCCGGTGAGCTGGTTACCGACACGCTCGACCAAACACACCTTAGCGTTCATGTTGCCACAGCTAAATACGTTATCAGAAACTAAGCACTCGGCTAACTCATCCGTTATGCTGCCATTGATAGGAATATTATCATAGTCGGCTCCTACGAGGCGGTTATGGGGGACGACCCCAATATCGAAGTAGGACTGGCCGTTAATGGTGATGTCGGCTAAACGTCCTTCGCCTAAAGTGACTGTCGATAGGATCGCTTCACCAGGACCCGAGATCTCAACCTGGTTAGTGTACTGGGAAAACTCGGCATGATCCTTGTTGTTATCGACGGCTGCCACAGACATCACCGCATCGTAAGATGCCGGGTAGCTGTGAGTATTATTGCCAGCGTTACCCGATGCGGCTATAAATAGCACATCATTATTGGCGTGTGCTGCGATGGCATTGTCTTCGGTCTGATTATAACTGGGTCCACCTAGGCTCATAGTGACCACGTTGGCGCCGTTATTGACACAAGTATCTATCGCCGAGACTAGAGATGAAGAGTATCCCCAACCCGCCTCGTTAAATACCTTGACCACATGTATGTTGGCTGTTTGATTTGGCATCACACCAATAACCCCCGAGTCGTTGGCGATGGCGGCAATGGTGCCGGCAACATGAGTGCCGTGAGCATTATTGATGCCTGGATCGAACCAGCTGTCTGTACCTATATTGTTGGTGCCCGTGACAATATTGCCACTCAAGTCACCATGATCGCGATCGTAACCCGAATCGATAATACAGATGGTGCGATTACCGGCCATAGCGTCACTCAAGCTGGTGGCGCCCACATAGGTTTGACCCCATGGAGTCGTTTCACTCAGCAGTTGTCTGGGCATGTCCTCTTCAACATAATCAACATCTGAACGAAGACGAAGGGATTGAATACTCTTTGGGTCGAGTTTGGCTGTATAGCTATTACTGCGACCAATGCGCTTCATCTCTCTTGCTGAAACACTATTGAGTGCTCTGTGATGAGAGAAGACTTCGTTGGTTCTTGGCACATAGCTCATCACACTCATTTCATCAGACCCTGATTGGAAACTTGCAGCGGCTTGAGCATTTTTAAATTTTACAATATAGCGCTTAGGTAGCGGAGATGTTTGTTCAATACCTGTAGCACTCGATTGAAGCCCCGGGATAAAGGTTGGCGCGGCTTGCACATTAGCTGAAATGGCGATTGCCAAGGCAGATAAGCTGAGTGCAACAGACCTTGTTTTGCTTATTGTCATACTTGTCTTCCATGTTAATTAAAATTAATCATTATTATTAGGTCTATTTTTAGTCGAAACTAAAATAAACCGGTTACTCAAAATCGAATGTAACCTCACGTAGCTGGCTTGTAAAATTAATGTTAATTTGGTGGTGTTGTTTATTTGGAGGGAGTAATTAAATCTTTACTGCATAATTATTGTGTTGATGCGCGTTAATTTGCGCTTTTGGTGGGTTGTGGTGATTAGCTATGCGAATGGTGATGGTGTTAACGGTTTTTGAATTCAATATTCAAAACTGTGTTTGTGGTCGTTTTGTAATGCTTTATTATTGTAAGGGATTGAAAGTGTAGGTGAATAGTATTAACTACTATTGGTTATAATATATACTTAAAAATAATATAGATGAACGAGAACCACTGAAATTATTAAGGTTTGTCATAGGGTTAAGGCAACTTGAACTTGGCATTAGTCAGTGGTTTAAGAGTGTGAGTCTGAGGAGCCATTGTTCTAGGCTAGGGGCATTATAATGTGTCGATAACTCTTAAGCGGACTTAGTAAGTTATCGACAGATCATGATGAACTAGAGGGTTAATTATGGTTTGTCATCTTGCTTAAACTGGCTCAAAGTTTCGAACCCACCGCCATTGTAGCTCTGAGTGAAACCTTCCGAGACTAGAGTATCGAAAGCGATACCGCTGCGGCGGCCACTGCGACAATAGAGTACTATTTGAGTGTCTTTGGCGATATCTAGGGCGTTAATTTTAGCGGCTATCTCTTCGAAAGGTATGTTGATCGCGTTATCTAAATGCCCCGCTGCGAACTCCTCTGCCGTTCTGACATCGATCACTGTGGCCCCCGCATCTATCTTATCCCATGCGACTCTCGGGTCCTTATCTGCCGCCAAGGCGAATTGACTCATCAAGAGGCTAAGTAACGCAAAAATTACCATGAAGCTGTGGTTTTTCATGCTTCTATGGGCGGCATTTATCTGATTATTCACTTTATTTCCCTTATATATTTATGAATGAATATGATTCATTGGCTTCGATGATGTTAATTTCTAGGTATTGAGCGCTTGTGAATGCATCAAGCAGGGCAAGGGCTCGCAACAATTTAAACGGCTTTTAATCAGTATAACGTTCGCGAGGCATAGGGTAAATGTGTACCCAAGTATTCTTACACTGGGCAACCATGGCATTTAAGCGAACTAATCTTTGAGATAATAAGTTAAGGTGGAGACGACTCTCACTCGCTTGGTATAAATCGAGATGGTCACTCTGGCGGCATAGCGATATTTCACATTGGGGTCCACATATCCCTGTGCTTGTCTGTCTTCGATTGAAGGCTGAGAGCTGGATATCTCATTGATAGAAAACCCTTGTTTAAGCAGCGCAGACAGTGATGTTTATCTCCAGGCAGCAAAAAGCCGCACCGAGTGCGGCTTTTTCATGACTATCAAAGACTAAATAAATTTAGAACTTGTAGTTGTACTGCATAGAGAAATAAGTCGCATCTGAGCGTGTGCTTGCATGTACCATGCTCGAATCAGCTCCTGGTATGCTACTGGTTATGCCACTCATTTCAATCAAGTCGACATCTTCACCAAGAACGAAGGCTAAACCGAAGTCGAGGCTAGTGTGCTTAGACAGGTTATAAGTCGCACCCGCAGTGTACCATTGACGATCTGAATCTGGGATTGAGATAGAGCTAATCTCACCGACTACGCCTTGGTCACGCATATAACCGGCACGTAGGGTCCAGGTATCGTTGAGTGTGTAAGTACCACCGATACTGAATAACCAGGAATCATCCCATGCATAGTGTTTAAGTTGAACATCAGCCGGATCGGAAACTGAAATTTCATCAAAATCGCCCCAAGTGGTTAACTGAGCCGTATAGTGAAAGGCAAACTTGTCCGTTAGCTGATGAAAACCTGCGACCTGGAAAATATCCGGTAATGGAATGTTGATCTCTTGATAATCTTGACCCAAGTAATTGACTGTGCCGTCGGCAGTGAATTCTGGGCTAAAACGATAGCTGATGCCGAAGCGGTGATCGGCATTGATCTCGTAAACGGCACCTAGGATACCGCCGAATGCCACACCTGTGGCGTCCACATCGACTAAATCTAGCTGACCAGCCCCTGGCACTTCTCCACCACGAGTTAATACACCAGTACCATAGATGATATCGACACCGGCACCGACGCTGAAGTGGTCGTTGAAGCGGTATGAGGCACTGAAGTTTAAGTTATAGGTGCTGACTTCCGTCTTGCCGAGCAAGTCTACAGGTGCTGGAACTTGCGCTGCACCACCCAGAATAGAGGCTGGGCTGGATAGGTCGCTAGTATCTGTGCCGGTACCGAAGTTACTAAACATGGCAATACCGTAGGCAAACTTGTCGTTTACCGGGTTAATATAATAGAAATTGGGGATGATCTTAGCTTCGGCGGCATCATCGACCCCTCCGTAGTGTATCTCACCAAAGTCCGAGTTAATGTAAACATCACTGACCTGAACCTGCACGTCGGCATAGACTAGGCCCATAGAGAGTTGCTTCTCATCGAACAGCGCCATGGCGGCTGGGTTACGAGCGAGTACCGAGGCGTTATCTGCGATGACGGCATCACCGGCGAAGGCGCGGCCAATACCAGTAGCTGACTGGCTGTTTAATTGGAAACCTGCGGCCATAGCTTGTGAACTTGCCAGCGTAACTGCGATAGCTAATAAAGTCTTGTTGAAGTTTTTCATCATTATCATCTCTGTAATTTTAGGCCCGGTAATTCAAACTCAGCTTTTATCCGCTTTTTAGAGTTTGATGCGAGTCCACTTGTTAGACCAGTGCATCTTAGGGATGGACGTATCTGCCAACAACTCCGACCAGTTGCGAATATCGGTTGCGTAATTGTTAATTAGGTCATCAGCTTTAAGGCTATCTATGTGTGCGTATGTTAACCGTGAGCTGGAGCGCTTGTCATGAGGCGCATCAAGAGCTTTACTCGATTTGAATTTACGTTGCTGACTTGTGAAATAGAGGGGTGAAAATAAATGATAAAAATAGCGTACACGTGTACGCTATTTTTGTTTTTGAAGGGGGAAATGCCTTATTTTTAGAGATTAAAGCTTTGAAGTAAATACTCTAAACTGTTCCTTGACCCGTTCAGTAGGGACAGATATTTTACTCACAATCACACCCGAAATCGTTGCTAAAATGAAGCCTGGTAAGATTTCATAGAGGTCGAATAACCCCCCAGAAAGCTGTTTCCAGATCACGACAGTCAATGCTCCGACGACAATAGTTGCTACCGCACCATTGCGACTGTAAGCACTCCAGAAGAGCGAGAGTAACACCACAGGACCAAATGCCGCGCCAAAACCAGCCCATGCATAACTCACTAGTCCAAGCACGCTGCTTTCTGGGTTAAGTGCAACGATACCAGCGATAATGGCTATCGCCAGTACGCCGATGCGGCCCACTAACATCAGCTCTTTACTGCTAGCTTGTGGGCGTAACCACTTCTTATAGAAATCTTCTGTTATCACACTAGAGCAGACCAAGAGCTGTGAATCTATGGTGCTCATGATGGCCGACAAAATCGCGGCGATAAGCAGACCGCCGATCCATGGGTTAAATGCCGCATGTGCCAGATAGATGAAAACAGTCTCAGGATTGGCCAATGGATCGTTGGCGAAGTACAAGCTACCGGCTATGCCCGTAGCAAGTGCACCTATGAGGGCAATAACCATCCAGCTCATGGCGATACGACGCGATAGCGGAATATCTTTAGCACTCTTGATGGCCATGAATCTGGACAGGATATGAGGTTGACCGAAATAACCTA
>NZ_JABSSM010000051.1 GCF_013214165.1 Shewanella sp.
CGCTGGGTCACTGCGGGCAAGTCAGCGCAGGCTAAAATCTTATTCAACATGGCCGCCATGGTGATAGGCTCGTCATTACTGAGAAAATAGGCCTTACCCGCGGCCGACGCATCCTCACTGCATAAGTTAACGGCGGCGAGGATATGCGCATAGGCAGCGTTACCCACATAAATGGTATCCACCAGCTTATCTTGTTGGCCGACTAGCTTGAGTCGTCCGGCTTTGGCTCTGTCTATTACACGCGGTACCAGATGAGGATCTTCAGGCCCCCAGATAAGATGAGGACGCAACGCCAGTGTCTTCAGTGCACCACTATTGGCCTCGAGCACCATCTTCTCGGCAACGGCCTTAGACTCGCCATAATGATTCAGATAGTGAGTGGCATAAGGCGCACTCTCGTCGATCCCAGACTCGTCCTCACCGGCAAAGGTCACACTCGGGGTACTGGTATAGATAAGCGTGCTAATATTGAGTTGCTGACACGCACTGATGACATTAGCCGCGCCATCCACATTCGGTGAAAAATAGCTCTGCTTGCTACCCCAGACACCCGCCTTTGATGCCACATGAAAAACCAGATCGCAACCTTTCATGGCATCGAGCACGGCCGTTTTATCGGCAATATCGCCTCTGACCATATTCACGCCCATATCGGTCAGTTCAGGGTAATCACCTCGAGCAAGCCCGGTAACTCGAATGCCGGAAGCCAACAAACGCTGGCAGATAGCCTTACCTAGAAAACCGCCGGCCCCGGTGACAAGGGCATGACTCGCCTTGGCCTTAAGCGCATGGAGCGCCGCTTGTTCCAAGGCATGAAAACCGTCTAAAACGGATGTAGCCTCTGGTGAGCGGGCTGAGACATGACGAGCTGACATGGATTATTCCTTATGCTTATTCTGGGCCCAGACGGCTAATTTTTCACGAAAAATCTTCGCATTATGCCGAATATCCACGGGGAACTCAGGATGAATCAGAAAACGTCTGATCCCCAGCGTCTGGCTATGTTGCTCGGCGATGGCGATAAGCTCGGCATACAAGCTGGCGCCAAGCGAACATGGCAGAGATTTATCCAGCTCGATGCACAATAGAGGCACTATCTCTGGGGAGCTGGCATCCCCATCGACCTCAACGCCAACTAACGCGCTGCGCTTGATTTGGGGATGGGTATTGAAGATGCGTTCACAGGGTATGGAAAAATAGCGTTTACCACTAGCAGCATCGACTCTATGGGCCTTACGGCCACACATCCATAACTTGCCTTCACTGTCGAGATAACCGAGATCGCCCATACGATGGCGTATCATTCCACCATCTTTAATCTTAGCCTGCTCGGTCGCGCTATCACGGCGATAGTAACTGCGGCTCACCATGGGGCCTTTAACGACTATCTCACCTATCTTGCCTGACTCCAGCCTGAGCGCATCGCTCCAGATCCCAATAGGTTTCTCGGTGATCGCTATGATGGCAATATCCACCCCTGAGATGGCGTCACCGACACAAATTCCACCACCATTATCTGTGATGGCCGTGGTGTCAAACAGTGCCTGACTGCCCATCTTGCTCAAGGGCAGTGACTCGGTGGCGCCGTAGGAGTTAAGCACTTCCACGCCATCACTGAGCATCTGACTAAAGTGTTTTATAGAAGAAATAGTCGCTGGTGCGCCGGCGGATATGACACGTTTTATGCTGGGCAACTTATGGTTACTCGCCCCAGTGCCCTGTCCCTCTTGAACGCCCGCTTGCCCCAACCTCTCGATCAAAGCCGGATTGACAAACATATTGCTGCATTGGTACTTGTCGATAGCGGCAAACAAGTATTCAGGATTGGCCGTTATCGGCTTGCTGGCATCCATCTCTGGAATAATCGAGGCCATGCCTAATGCGGGACCAAACAGCGAGAATAGCGGGAACGTAGCCAGATCACGCTCACCGGGCTCAATGCCGTAATCATCTCTCAGCGCGCTTATCTGAGCTTCAAACATCTTGTGGGAGTAGACCACCCCCTTGGGCGTCCCTGTACTGCCACTGGTAAACAAAATGGCGGCCATCTCATCTTGGGCTAGCATAAGCATCTCATAGGGCTCTGATGAGCCATGTGCTGCGATGGTTTCCAGTGTGACTCCGCCAAACAAACTGCGACCACCTACTGTCACCAGATGCTTAACCGAGCCCTTGCCCCAACCAAAGAGTTTACGGGCTAGGTGCGCCTTAGGAATGCCGATAAAGGCATCGGGCTGAGATTCGATAAAACATTGCTTGAGATTTCTCACCCCCATGCCGGGATCCACCAAGATAGGCACAACACCCGCCTTAAACAGGGCGAAGGTGAGCGTAAAAAAGTCGATGCTCGGGGTCACCATCAACACCGCCTTCATGCCACGCCTTATCCCATAGGCATTTAAGCCATGGGCTAAACGATCACTTTGTTGATTGAGCTCGGAAAAGTTGAGCTCTTGATATTGCAGCGTCTTGGCAGAGAAAATAGACCCGCTAGCAGTTTGTACCGCTACGGCGAGATCTTCAGGGGAATGGCTCGCGGCGCTAATGAGGTGACGACAGAGATTAGCACCCGCTCTGGTGTGAATGTCGCTGTTAATGACACTGTCTGCTGCTGTTGAAGACGGCTTGGCAGTTAAAGAGGCTGACATGTTCGATGACCTTTCTATGAAATAAGCGGTCAATTTTGACCGCTTATTGGTATTTTATCCTCTCGCTAAAAAGCTGACCGCGAGTATTAAACAGCGCCAGAGTCGCTGTTCATAAACTGAGTAATATGCCCGACGACTTCATCAGTGGCATCTTCAAGAATATAGTGACCACAATCTGCAAATTCATGCACGACCGCATGGGGCATCTCTACTTTCCACTGGGCAAGAAAATGCTTATCAAAAACGAAATCTTTCAGGCCCCAACAGATCATAGTCGGCACATTGGCAAACTTTGGCAGGCTGGCGGCTATTTCAGAGACCAACTCATAGTTTCTATCCCCCTCTTTGAGAGGAATATCTTGCACGAACCTCAAGGTCGAGATCCGGTTAGCCCAAGAATTGAACGGCGCCACATAGGCTTTACGTATCTCAGCCGGCATAGGTTTACGTTTAACACCGACATGGGAGGCGATGGATGAAAACGCGTTGAAACCACGAACCAGAGCCGTACCTAACAAGGTATTACGGCAGATCCACAAGGGCCAAGGGAACGGCTTAGATTCAGGCAGATGAAACGCGCCAGTATTGAGAATGACCAGACGTTTTATCCGTTCGGGATAACGCGCAGCATAACCCATGCCTATCATCCCGCCCCAGTCGTGTACGACTAAGGTAATATTCTCTTTGACGTTTAGATGTTCGAGTAAGGCTTCTAGATCGTCAATACGATTCTTTAATGTGTAGTCGTAGCCACTGTCATCGGGCTTATCAGACAAGCCACAGCCGATATGATCCGGCACGATACACTGATGGTTACTGCTCAGAGCAGACACCAGATTTCGATAATAGAAAGACCAGCTAGGGTTGCCATGAACCATGACCACAGGCTCACCTTGGCCTTCATTTACGTACTGTAACTTGTGGCCGTTTCTGTCGAGATAATTGCGCTTGAAGGGAAACAGAGTGTCTAACATGACTCTTCCTAAATATTCTTTGCATCATTGCGCCTCAAACTCGAGGCGCGTAACGTGATTATAGGGTGATTGGGACTGAAACGCGCTAAGTGTGCACTATTGGCTGCAGCTCGTTACCACTTGATCCCAAGCATCATGCAGTTAAGTCCACTGCCTATGCCTAAGAAACTCACCTGGTCACCTTTTTTAAGGAAACCCTGATCGTGGGCCATTGCTGCCGTGACAGGCAGAGAAACCGAGCCCATATTGCCCAGCAGTTGGTAAGTAGGAAATTCTTTCTCTTGAGGAATATTGAGTGCATTGAGCACTTTCAGGCGGTTTGCTGACCCCACCTGATGGCAAATCACCTTATCGACCTGCTCCACCACCCAGTCACGCTGTTCCAGAAAATGACTCCAGGTATGACGAGCAAGCTCTACCCCCTCCTTGAGTAGTGTCACACCATCGGTGCGCATAAACTCACGGTAGAGATGTAAACCCGCTTCCTGCAGGCCCCATTGACACAAATTATGGTGCTCAGGTGCCGAAAGGTGACTCGCGCCTAGAAGCTGATGTTGACGATCGGTATTCAATGACAAGCTGCCATCGGTAAGCAAGACGGCTACCGCGCCAGAACCACCGGTTAGGGTTGCCAGAGACTGGGCATAGTTCTGCATGGTTTGATCGGCCAACATATTATCTATGGTGATATCGACAATATGACGCGCTGATTCACAGGAAACCACTAAGCCAGCCTTAATTTGACCGAGTTCGATACGGTTAGCAATGTCTAAGATGCCAGAGAGCACGCCAAGACACGCATTACTGATGTCATAGATGGCGGTATCTTTCGACACCCCAAGCTCGGCAGCGATACGACACGCCGTCGCTGGCTCATGCTGATCGCGGCAAACTCCGGTATAAATAACGGCGCCTAAATCACTCACTTTCACGCCGGTTTCATCAATAGCCTTGTGTGCAGCAGCCAGGGCACCGTCTGATAATCTATGACCCTTTGGCCACCAACGCCGCTCGGTGATCCCGGTCAACGCAGTAAGTTGCCCCATAGGGATGCGAAACTTCTTATATAGAGGTGCCAAACGAGATTCTAATTCGGAAGTTGACACAACTTCAGGTGCCAGTTCATATGCCAGGCTATTGATAAAGACTCGGGAATATTTCATGAAACAGTATTATTTCGCTCTCAATATCGGCGCGACTTCAGCCAATAAGTATTATTATTTAGTATTAACCCATCATTTGAGCAAGAAAAGGCTAATGATTCAATAAAAAACCGTCATAGCTACGGTTTTTTCACTCATAAACTGCATTTTCGATAAAAAAAATGCGCTCTAAAATAAAAAAATAAACATAAATCAGTATATCTTAACTATAAAAACATACACTTAGTTAATCCTT
Source organism: Shewanella sp. (assembly GCF_013214165.1). Lineage (GTDB taxonomy): Bacteria > Pseudomonadota > Gammaproteobacteria > Enterobacterales > Shewanellaceae > Shewanella. The sequence continues at coordinate 5,021 of NZ_JABSSM010000051.1, forward strand.
TATAGGCTAAACATTAGTTTGCTGTTTTTTCCGCCAAAATCAGTGAATTTCTTGGGGTAATGGCTTCACTGCAGAATCTAGTGAGCTTGACCGAGTAACCTTGCTCTTCGAGGAAGCAGACTCTATCGAGCAGTAACCAATGTTCCAGAATGTCACGAAACAGATGGGCGACTAGATCTATGCGTCGGGTGAGTCTCTGTCTCTGAACGCCTAACTCAAGGTACAAATCTACATCCAGATCGACAGGTAATTGTACAGATTTTTGCCCCGCTGCCCAATGACAGAATGCCTTAAAACCTTCATTCAGCTGACTCTGCTTTATCGATGGAATGGGGAGGTATCGCCTACTTCGATTCACCTCTCGCTGCAAGCAATCAAATCCCAGACGCCAAACGATCTCTCTATGGCGATATTCGACCTGTTTCGCATTGGCAAGGGTACTGTGTTGCAGTGGCACTTGCAGATCATGTGGGGATAACACCAATTCGCTATCGAGTACCACTTGCGACATTCCCTGATACTGCTCGGCTTGAATAAGGTGATAACAACAGGGAGAGATGATAATCGAGCGGGTATTTGCCTGAGATGCCAGCCTTAACAAGCGCACATGCAGATCGCCACAGGCGTGCAGTGCAACGGCCAGCTGTTCCTGCTTTAGCTTAGACTGCTGAGGCGCAAAGGCATCGGCGCAGATAAATTCCTGCGGCAGATCCCAGTTATCGGCAAATCTTGTGCCTGCATCACACAGACTCTGCTGCCACTCTAGGCTCACCACAGGACGAGAATGAGCCTTGGCGATGAGTCGACCAAGATGGCCCTTTCCGGCACACCACTCCAGTACTTCGCTGCTATCTTGCTTGATTTGAGCCGCAAATGCCGTGATCTGTGACCATTTACGCCCTTTTATTCCAGCGCTGAAATGAGCAGCTTGCTTATCAGACAAGAGCTGCGGCGCGTGTTGCAATTGGCTTGTGTGCCCATCAGTTAACACTGGGGCCACTTGCTGGAGCAAGTCCAGTTGCCACACAAAATCATGTCGAGCCAGGTCTCTTTGCAGAGCCGGCAACAAATCGGCGTTGAGTTTAGCTTGAGCTTTATCTAGTGCATCGATATCGGCATCGGCTATCGACCACACTTTTTCCGCCAAACAGGGAAACTGTTTCTCCCAGGGTAATTGCGTGCAGTCGAACGCTCTCACCTGCCATAACACACGACTCTGAACTAATAATGCATCGAGTTGCTTGAGTCGCTGGCGATGGGAGGTTTCTAGCAAGATATTGGCACTCTTTTTTATAGGATAAGACATCTGCTAACCCTGCATGATACAGAGCTAGCAGCTAGTCAATATTATAAAGTAGAAGTGTGTGGATGAAAATAGGATCTAGGATCTAGATTCTAGGCCTTATTGGCTTTCTTATCTCCCATTCTCCTGCCTAACCAGACACCTAGACTAAGAGGCGCGAAGAAGATCGCCATCAAGAAGAGGACGAAATAGAGGATCAGGCTCTTAAGCGTCTTGGTCAACTCCTGAAAAACGACCTCTACCGTGTGTTTGGAGATCTCATCCAGGTTAGCTGCCGCGGCGATACGCTCTCTGGCTACCATATTTTCCAGAGCTAAGCGCTCATTCTTCACCATTAACTCTAGTGCCTGACGCTCAACCGATAGCTGCTTAAGTTTGTCGTCGGTAGAATCACTGAGTTGCTGCAGCAAGGGGCTCAGCTCACGTCGCATATCCACGGCTAAGCTTTGCATCATCTCAGGGCTCTGCGCCATCAATTCCTGAAACCTCGCCGATGTCTCACCGATACTCACCAGCGTAGCCTGAATTTCTTCGGCATTGATATTGGAATGCAGGGCATAGAGCTCGGCTTTCCAAGCTAATATTTTGGGCATCTGCTCAGAGATCATCGCCATACGATCTGACATATCACTCATCACTTCTGGCACAGAACCTAAGCTAGTCACGGCTTCAAATTCATTGATTTCTCTGAATATTAACCAATCATTGAATGCCGAATTGCGACTGAATGTGATGTCGATAAGGGGATTATCCAGCACGTACTGTTTGATAAATTCACGGTTATTGTTGAAGTCACTCTGAGAGACGAAGCCTTTAACCGTTTTCTCAAACTGAGCTGCCAATGCCCTACTGGTCGCGATAACCTGCGCTTGTTGTGCGCCAAATAGGGCTTTACCCGCCCCCGTGTCATAAAATTCACTCATCTGCGCCGTAAATGCCCAGGTATCGACCATGGCAGCCAATGGTGAGGTCTGAAAAATAGCCTTCTGTAGCGCCTGCTCTGCATTTATCTTCCACATCAGAGCGTTAGATTTCAGATAGATACCTTGCTCATCACTAGGTTCAAGCGCTAAAATATGGTCGGCAGTCTGTTCGACTCGACTGTAAAAAGTGCTGCTAAAATCACGGCTAAATAGCCGCATATTGAGTTGCTCTTGTGGCAGAGGCACCACGCCATTTTCAAGTTTTACCTCTATCAGAGAACATGCGGTCGTAAGCAGACCCAGCACAACCAAAACACTTAAGCGTAGCAACGCTTTCATAAAGCCCCCAGTAACATTTACTATTTAGTGAAAGCCCAAATAGTTAAAATATGATCACCATGCTGTAAAGCCTAGCATCGGCAGACAGCTTCAGCTATTGCTTAAGGCGCGCTAGGCTATAACTCGGCTCAATGCCCCTCAGTCTCTTTGCATTGACGCTCAAATATCCACATAATCAATACATAAGATACACAATTAACATGCTAATTAACCTTCGACCTTCTATTGCGATTATCTCACTCGCCCTTGAAAAAAGTGATCAGGACCACTAAAATATCGATCAATAATTTTGTAATTAACATCTGAGCCGAAACCTATGATTCACTCACCTTGCGTGGCCAAATGCGGTTTAAACCATGATGACATCTGTATGGGGTGTTACCGGACTATCGATGAGATTGTCGGCTGGAGTGCGGGGGACGATGGGTTTAAAACTCAGGTATGGGAGAAAATAGCCCAGCGTAAGACCGAACTAGCCCCAGGTGAACGTAGCGAAAGTAGCAGTATCAGTCGACAGAAATGGCTAGCAGCCGAGGCTAGAATTGCATCGAGTGAGCGTTAATTGAGATAAAAAAGCATATTAAAAGAGATATCGCCAATACTGGCACATATCTCTTAATTGTCTCGCCGGCAGACTATTTTTTCATCATGCCTTTAAGATCGGCGAAGGGGTTATAGGTTGCCGACTCTACTTTTGTCTCAGTAGTCGCACCGTACTGAATCAACTCTTCAAATTTCGAATGTTCATTATCATGACAATAAAGACAGAGTAATTCCCAGTTTGAGCCATCGGATGGGTTGTTATCATGGTTATGATCTCTATGATGCACGGTCAGCTCACGCAGATTTGAGTGAGTAAACTCACGAGTACAACGACCACACACCCATGGATATAACTTCAGCGCCTGCTCACGGTATCCCGTTTCGCGCTTCGCTTTATAATCTCTGGCTTCAGCTAATACTTTATCTAGTTTACTTTGACCTTGGCTTACCGACATATACTTTAATCCTACTCACAGCTATCGATTCTGACCTTATTAGTGGCCGATAAAATAGCAAAAAAATACCCTGTAGCGATAATAACATCGCTACAGGGTAAATTTAACTGTTTAACCGATTTTCCACGAAAAGGTTATAGCTAAAAACACAGTTCGGCTTATGCATCCCCGCCCAGATATTCTGAACTTGAGATATGCAGGTAGTAGTTGTACTTCTCATATTGAGTCACCACATCGGCCAAGATCTGTTTCTGAGTGAATCCCATCACGTCATAGTGCTGACCGCCATGCTCGAGGAAGACTTCGGCGCGATAGTAATCAGTCTCACCATCGTCGACTTCGCTGACTAACGGATTGGTAATGGTGAAGGCTCTGATCCGCAGGCCATAGACAAAATCGTTATGATCTTCACTAGGGATAACAAACCTGACTCGATTATCTAAATTGATGACCTTAGCCGGAATACCGCGGCGAATGAAGCTCTCACACACCTGAGTCAGCGCCGGGGTCGCCACCTGCTCGAGGAACTCTTGCACATCATCTTCACTGGGATGGGACACTAGGACATCGAGATGGTCTTCCCAATCCACATCAGTCTTGCTGTACTGCACACTGGTATTATGTGACTGCACGCTGTTGAGCTTGATCCAATCATCTCGCAGCGCCCGATAAAGACCTAGGCACATCAACAACATCACTAGCAAGAATGGCAGCGCACTGGCAATAGCCACTGTCTGCAAGGCCTGTAGACCACCAGCCAGCAAGAGTACCGAAGCTACCACACCCTGAAGTAGGGCCCAGAAGACACGTTGCCACACGGGAGCTTCTAGATCGCCCCCCGAAGTCAGATTATCTATCACCAAGGAGCCAGAATCTGACGAGGTGACGAAGAAAGTGATCACTAGGCACAGGGCTATCGTCGACAATAATGTCGAGAAAGGCATGTGTTCGAAGAACACAAACAGGGCAACAGACACGTCCGATGAAACCGCTTCGGCCAGATAAGTAGCACCATGATTCATGATGGCATCTATGGCGGTATTACCAAATACCGTCATCCACAAGAAGGTGAAAGCCGAAGGCACGAGTAACACGCCGATCAGAAACTCTCTGATGGTTCTGCCGCGGGAAACTCGTGCGATAAAGGTGCCGACAAAAGGAGACCAAGATATCCACCAGCCCCAATAGAGCAAGGTCCAGCCACCTATCCAGTCATTCTTCTGTTCATAAGCATATAAGTTAAATGTCTTACCCACTATATCACTCAGATAGGCACCGGTGTTTTGCACGAAGGCCTGTAATAATTCGACCGTGGGACCAAAAATGAGCACGGAAACCAACAAGAGCACCGCCAGCCCCAGATTGAGTTCACTGAGACGCTTAACCCCTTTATCTAGACCTAAGAACACCGACAAGGTGGCGATCAGCGAAATAGCGATGATCAAGCCTACCTGCACCATGGCATTCACTGGCACACCGAGTAGATAGTTGAGGCCCGAGTTAACCTGCAACACTCCAAAACCGAGCGAGGTAGCCACACCAAACATGGTGCCTAGCACGGCAAACGTATCGACCGCATGACCTATGGGTCCATAAATTCGCTCACCAATCAAGGGATAAAGAGCACTTCTGGGCAGCAGAGGTAATTTATGACGATAGGAGAAATAAGACAGACTCAGGGCAACGACGGCATAGATAGCCCAAGCATGGATCCCCCAATGGAAGAAGGTTATCTTCATCGCATCTTTTGCCGCCTGAATCGTCTCAGGCGTGGCATCCGGTGGCGACATATAGTGCATCACCGGCTCGGCAACGCCGAAAAACATCAGGCCTATGCCCATACCAGCAGAAAACAACATGGCTATCCAGCTCTTATAGCTGTAATCGGGTTCGGCGTGATCTGGCCCAAGCTTGATATCACCGAAACGGCTAAACATGACGAAGATGATAAAAATAAGAAAGATGGCTACGCCTGAGATGTAGAGCCAACCGGCTTTAACTTGAAACCAGGTCTGAGCCGATTTGAATACTTCTTGGGCTTGTTCGGGCCAGACAGAGCCGACGAACACCATCAAGATGATGAGAAATAATGATGGAAAAAAAACAGGTGGATTGATACTGGTCTTAATAGACATATAGCTCCCGCACGTTAACATGCGGCGGCACACAATTAATGATGATGACGCCGCTCGGTTCCCGAAGCACGACACACTCACACCGTGGCGCATTAAATCCGCCAGAGGTTAAGTATATGCTGCCACGAGAAAGTTGCATTCTGTGGTAAAGATGCTGCAACAAATCATATTGAATAACCCTGCCCAAGACTCTCGGTTAGGTGAGTCCGGCTCACGCTAACTCCTGAACACAAGATCCGATCCCAAATTGAAATCCCAAGGTGTTAGAGCAGCTGCAGCCCAGCTATTAAATAGAATTTGCCTATCGATTTATCGACAGAACCCGATAATCATATCTTGCTCTGTCAAAAAATCAGATACTCACAAAACTCGTTAATATAATAACCTATATATCTATGCAGTTATGTGCGGCTCGACCACAAAAACAAAAAAAAGCAGCGATAAGCTGCTTTAAATCAAGGTGACACGATAGTGGAGTCCACATTTAACCTAAGGATTCACACTTTTTCCATCTCTGCATAAGACATATGAGTGCGGACATCTTTTCGATGACTTAGTTATAAATTCAGCTCCTTTTCCATCTCTGCATAAGACATATGAGTGCGGACATCTTCTCTACTCAGACGCTAGGATAGTTATAAATTCAAATCTTTTTCCATCTCTGCATAAGACATATGATGCGAACATCTTTTCGATGACTTAGTTATAAATTCAGATCCTTTTCCATCTCTTCATAAGAAACGTGGCGTACATCTTTACCTTTAACATAATAGATGATGTATTCGCAGATATTCTGACAGCGATCGCCGACACGCTCTACGGCTCTTGTTGCCCAAAGCACATCAAACACCTCGGGTATTGAGCGGGGATCTTCCATCATATAGGTCATAAGTTGGCGGATGGTGCTTTCATACTCTTTATCTAGCTTAGCGTCTTCTTTATGGAGTGCGAAAGCGGCATCAGCATCCATGCGCGCCAGGGCATCTAAGGTGCCATGAAGAAAACGCGTCGCGTGGCGTCCCATGCTATCGAGACTCACCAGCAGGGGTTGTTGCTTCTTCAAACGTTTTTCTAGGGCGACCTTGGCTATTTTCACACAAGCATCACCGATACGCTCTAAATCTGTGATGGTTTTAGAGATGGCCAGCACTAACCTTAAGTCACTCGCCGCAGGCTGTCTTTTGGCGATGATACGGGCACATTCCTCATCGATAGCGACTTCCATGTCATTGACCTTATGATCGCCTTCGATCACTCGCTGAGCCAGCTCAGCATCTAGGTCGGCAATCGCATCCAGCGCTTGCTCCAACTGACGCTCTACCAGTCCGCCCATGGCCAAGACGCGGTTGCGAATATCATCCAGCTCGGCGTTAAACTGACCCGAAATGTGTTTATTTAAATTCATATTGTCCATCGGTGTTAACCCTTTTGTCAGTATCTCAGTCCAGGGCTAAGCTCACTGGACCTGGCTTTGTTGACTAACGCTACATTAGTCTTAATTACCCGTAACGACCCGTGATGTAATCTTCGGTCTTACGTTTCTGTGGTGTGGTAAAGATGGTATTGGTATCGGCGTACTCGACCAGTTCTCCCATATACATGAAGGCGGTTTGATCAGACACCCGCGCCGCCTGCTGCATGTTGTGAGTCACTATCACCACGGTATACTTAGCTTTAAGCTCACTGATCAACTCTTCGATGATCAGGGTCGAGATGGGATCCAGAGCCGATGTGGGTTCATCCAGTAGTAATACCTCGGGCTCGATAGCGATGGCGCGAGCAATCACTAAGCGTTGTTGCTGACCACCAGACAGGCCGAAGGCGTTATCATGAAGTCTGTCTTTCACTTCATCCCAGATAGCCGCGCCACGAAGAGAGCTTTCGGCGGCGTCATCGAGATCGCGGCGATTGTTTATCCCTTGGAGGCGCAATCCATAGACCACATTCTCATAAATTGATTTAGGAAACGGGTTAGGACGCTGGAATACCATGCCAACGTTACGACGCAGGGCGGCAACATCCACCTTCTTATCATAGATATTCTGTCCGTGGAGCAGGACTTCACCGCTAATATGGCAATTATCCACCAGATCATTCATGCGGTTAATACAGCGCAGCAGGGTGGACTTACCACAACCACTGGGACCGATGAAGGCGGTGACTTGTTTCTCTGGTATCTTCATAGAGACATCGAACAGGGCCTGTTTATCACCATATTTCAGCGATAAGTTGCTGATCTCCAGGGCTGTGTCTTCCTGGCTCAAATTTTTCAAGTCCACTGATTTAGTACTCATCGCTGACTTATCTATCGAAATCATGTTATGTCCTATCACTTTATAGATCTGCTACGCATCTCTATCTGAGTCACTGTGTGACAACGTCTTGGTTTATAGCTGCAGCGTAAAAGTAATGTATTAGTCTCTATCATACTGAGTTTACATTACTTGCTAGCCAATATTAATGCTCTAGTGAGCGATATTTCTCACGTAAATGGTTTCGAACCGCTATCGCCGTCAGGTTCAATGACACTATGACAGTAACCAGCAAGAACGAGGTGGCGTAAACCAGAGGTCTCGCGGCCTCTACGTTCGGACTCTGGAAGCCCACATCATAAATATGGAAACCTAGGTGCATAAATTTTCGCTCCAGATGCACGAAGGGAAAGTTCATATCGATAGGCAAGGTTGGCGCGAGCTTGACTACGCCCACCAACATCAAGGGAGCCACTTCACCCGCGGCGCGCGCCACGGCCAGAATGAGTCCAGTCATGATAGCCGGGCTCGCCATAGGCAAGATGATGCGCCACAGGGTTTCCGCCTTGGTAGCACCCAGTGCCAGACTAGCTTGGCGTACCGAGCTTGGAATGCGGCTCAAGCCTTCCTCGGTCGACACGATAACCACAGGTAAGGTCAGGATGGCCAGGGTCAATGCTGACCAGAGTACACCCGGGGAGCCAAATGTCGGCGCCGGTAGTGCTGCGGGGAAGAACAGCTGATCTATGCTGCCGCCGAACATATAGACGAAGAAGCCCAAGCCGAACACCCCGTAAACAATCGAGGGCACACCAGCCAGATTAATCACGGCGATGCGGATCATCTTAGTGACAGGACCTTTCTTGGCATATTCGTGCAGATAAACCGCCGCAACCACTCCAAATGGCGTCACAATCACAGCCATCAGCATCACCATAAATACGGTGCCGAAAATAGCTGGGAACACTCCGCCCTCTGTGTTGGCTTCACGAGGATCGTCACTGACGAAACGGCCAACACCGACAAACCAATGGCCCAATTTATCCAGCAGACCCAAACGGTTGGAATAAGTCACATCCAAAATGCTATCCAGTTTGAGGGTCACCTCCACGCCGCGCATGTCTTTGATAACGACCGAATCCCGACCCGCTTCTTCCCTGAGCCCGAAGAACTTCTTCTCTACAATCAAATATTGAGCCTGTAGATCCGCCCGTTTCTGGGCTAAGTCGGCCTTAATCACAGGTGTCAGCTTACCATCGAGTTCATAACCACGTCCCTGCAGACGAAGCTTCTCGATGGCGTAGTTTATCGAACCTATTTCCCCCTTCTGCAGATCCACCGCCTTATCATTGAGCGCCACAGAGCGTTCGATGTGAGACTCGAACGAGGCTTCGACATTAGCGAAGTCGAGTCGTTTACCATTTTCTATGACAGCCACAGGATAGCCGTAAAAATCGCCATTCTTACTGCGCTCGATAACCGCGATATCTTGAGGTCGACTGCGAGAGATGATATTTGTGGCTAGGACCCAGCGAAAATCCAGACCAACAAATTCACGGTTACCGGTTTTAACTAAATAACGGGTCACCGTATCACCCTGCGCCTCTTTAAACACATGACCAGCCGAGATCAGTTGCTCGGTGGGCACTTCTTCGGTGTCGTAGATCTCCCCAATGAGTGTATATTTTGTCCCATGATTATCTTGCATCTCCCATTGGTATATTTCAGCAGGCCAGAAGTAACTCAAGCCCCGCCATGCAATCATCAAGAGTAGGCCCAGTACTGCAATCAAGCTGATGCTGACCGCACCACCTGTCATCCAGATCCAAGGAGCACCCGATTTAAACCAATTACCCATGAGAGTCTCCCCCTACATCGTGTGCTGAACATACCGCACCACCTGTCATATCACAGCCCCAAGGAGAACCCGATTTAAACCAATTACCCATGACACTGCCCCCCAAGAAGTAGATCAAACTTAGCAACAAGCACCATGTCATTCATTCCCAAAGCCCAAGGAGAACCCGACTTAAACCAATTACCCATGAGAGTCTCTCCATAACTGCAACTGTAAAACCCATATATTCATGTTCATATATATATTCATCATGTCTTTGCTACTAAAGTGAGCGATTAAAGTGAGCTATAGCGTTCACGTAGACGCTGTCTGACCACTTCGGCAATAGTGTTGAAAATAAAGGTGAAAATAAACAGTACGAAGGCCGCGAGGAAGAGTACCCGATAGTGAGAACTGCCAATGGCCGACTCAGGCACTTCGACGGCAATATTCGCCGCCAGGGTGCGCATGCCCTGAAACACACTCCACTCCATTATGGCCGTGTTTCCTGTCGCCATGAGTACGATCATGGTTTCACCAACCGCACGCCCCACTCCCATCATGATGGCGGAGAAGATGCCCGGGCTTGCAGTTAATAAGACTACCCGAGTCAGTGTCTGCCAGGTGGTCGCACCCAGCGCCAAACTGCCGTTGGAAAGGTGACGAGGCACAGAGAACACCGCATCTTCGGCTATCGAGAAAATAGTTGGAATGACCGCAAAGCCCATGGCAATACCGACAACCAGAGCATTACGTTGATCGAAGGTGATACCCAGCTCATTGGTGATAAACAATCTTGAATCACCACCGAAGAAGGCGATTTCCAGTGCGGGACTGATGGCGAAGGAGAACCAGCCGACGAATAAGATCACCGGGATCAACATCAACTCCTGGTAGGCTTCGGGTAAAAACTGTTTAGCCTTATCCGGCAAGTTATGCCAGAGGAAAGCACTGGTCAGTATCGAGAGCGGCAACAGGGTGAGTAAGACTAAGATCCCCGGCAAGTGATCCTCGATCAAGGGCGCCAGCCATAAACCGGCGAGGAAGCCGAGTATTACCGTGGGCAAGGCTTCCATTATTTCGATGGTTGGCTTGACGACGGCGCGCACCTTGGGCGTCATAAAGTAGGCGGTATAGATGGCGCCGGCAATCGCTAAGGGAGTGGCAAACATCATGGCGTAGAAAGCGGCTTTCATGGTACCAAACGCCAATGGCATCAGGCTCAACTTGGCTTCAAAATCATCGGATCCCGAAGTCGACTGCCACACATATAGGGGCTCAGGATAACTTTCATACCACACCTTGCTCCACATGGCGCTCCATGACACTTCAGGGTGAGTATTTGAAACACTGAACATGTGTAACTTGTTGTCGGCTTCCACCACTAAGGCGTTAGAGCGTGGGCTAAAGCCCAGCGTACCTAGATTATTTAAGTTGAAATCTTTGGAAAACAGTTTTCTTTGGCTGGTGGTATAGAGCAACGACAACTGGCCATTTTCGCTGATAGTGACAAAGCTCTTGCGATAAAATTCAGCGGCTACACTCTTAATGCCGCCTTGATTTCTAAATTCGCGTATCTCTTGATACTGACGCCCTTGCTTACCATTTACCTGAAAATACTGCTGCACCAAACCTGAATCGTAACTCACCAACACAGAGCTTGCCCCTGCTAGTAGGCTAACATTGGTGACATTGACACCAGTACGCCCCAGCTCTAATACTTGACTCAGGGAGACTGCTTCGACATCTCGAATATCATAGACGAAGAGTTTATTGTCTGATCTGAGCAGGAGTTGACGCTGATCCGGAGTCATCAATTGTTGCTGAACACGTACCGGAGCATCGTCGATGATGCCGCTATAAGCAAACCATTCGACCTCTTCGGTCATCATGTTCTCTTCACCTTCCTGACGTGACAGACGCCAAATTTTGTCATCTCCCTGATAAGCAAAGGTCATCTTATCGCTACTGTAATTGAATGCGAGATTGTTTATCGACTGCCCCTGTTCATCGACAGTCATGGCCGCCTTGCCGTTAGGGAATCTCAAATTAGGTGTGATGAGTCGATTATTGTCTGGATAAGTCACGGTAAACTCGAGATCTGCAATGATCACCTGACCATTATCGAGTCCGAAAGCAAACCTCTGTTCACTTGGCACTGAGGCTGAGCTACTGACAACTTGACTCCCCTCGGGGAATTGCAACTGCTCAGTTTCAATTAATTGTGATGAGCTAACATCATAAAAATCGACTCGACCAGTTTGAGATACGCGGTACATGATCTCATTTTGTTCATCGCTTCCGACCATCAGGGCTGGAACTGAATCATGAATATCCACACTCGATACAGGTGACACTTCGGCGTCATCGAAGATAGGCTTGATAACATAGAGCAGATAAAAGAAAATTAACAACAGAGCGATAAAAACCATAGCTCCACCGATAGTCACCCCAATTTGAGTCAACTTATCCTTAATAGCCCTGCCGCTTGAGCCTCTCCCCATCAGTAGCTTATGAGCCTTAGAATCAGGTTGTTTTACCTGAGTTTCCATTAGAACCTCGTTTATTAAATAGCCAGTAGACTTTTCACTGGGATTGTTCTAAAAATAGTTTAGAAGCAATCTCATTATTCTGATGTGTGGCATTATATGACGTAAAGATTACACTAGTGTTACAGTGCCAGAACAAGGATAGAAAAAATAAATCATGAAGGAGTATCAATATGTTACGTTACCTAGTCACACTGCAGGTCGCAGATAGAAAAGGCCTAGTTGAACAGATAGCCCACGCGGTGAGTCGCCATGGGGGTAATTGGCTGGATTCTGAACTGCGTCATATCGATGGTATCTTTGCCGCCATACTCCTGTTAGAGGTGCCCGCATCCAACTGGGACATCTTAGTCGAGAATCTGGAATGTATCGAAGGCTTGAGCCTGACCTATGCCAAGACCAGCAAGCAGCCCAACAAACTACAACATCTTAGCTTCTCACTCGTCGCCTATGACAGACCCGGTCTGGTACATGACATCTCCAATAAAATAAGCGCCCTGGGTATCAATATCGAACACTTCAGCAGTCGGTATGAGACGGCCTGCCACACTGGCGTCGCCTTATTCAGAGCCAACTTCTTGCTCGGCATGAAAAACCCCAAGCAAGAAGAACAATTATGTGAAGCTCTTTATGCTATAGGTGACGATGTGGTACTCGATAAGATTAGCCGCTAAAGCAGATGCTTACTCAATAGCTATCGACCCAAGAAAGAAACAGTCTCAACATCGAAGAGAACCTTCTCTTCGATGTCTTCTTCAATGACTTTCGGTTCAATCCTAGTTAACTTAGTCTACAGAATGCTTCTTTACAAAATCACTTCGCAATCGATTAAATCAATCAAGAGTTAAATCAACAACCTGATATAATGAGGCCATTAAGATCATCAATGTCATGCTCGAAATTGTAGGAAAACGATAAAGTTTCCAATGATAGGAAAAAAATATGTTAGGAACCATTAAGAAGATGCGCGCCACACTGGATGATAACCAGCAGGTGCAGTATCAGTTGCCCATAGGCAATGATTTATTAGCCATGAATCCGCTAATAGGTACCCAAGTCACCCTCACACATACAGGTAAAATATGCTGCAGTAACTGTGGTAAACGTACCAAGAAGAGCTATTCTCAGGGCCATTGTTTCGTCTGTATGAGAAAGCTAGCCAGCTGCGACATGTGTATCATGAAGCCCGAAACTTGTCATTTCGCCCAGGGCACATGCCGGGAGCCAGAATGGGGAGAGGCTAACTGTTTCGTGCCTCATTACGTTTACCTGTCAAATACCTCAGGACTCAAGGTTGGCATCACACGTCACACCCAACTTCCGACCCGATGGATTGATCAGGGAGCCACCCAAGGTTTAGCTATCTTGAAGGTCTCGACCAGACAGATCTCCGGACTCGTCGAAGTCGAATTAGCCAAGATGATCGCCGATAAAACCAATTGGCGCACCATGCTAAAGGGCAATGCACAAGACATAGATTTAAAAGCGAAAGCCGCAGAATTACTGCCGGAAGTCGAGAAAAAGATCCATGAGATATGCATGGAACATGGCGACTATGCCATCGAGAAGCTCGATGAAGAGATACAGACAATCCACTTCCCCGTCACCGAATTTCCAACCAAGATCAGTTCACATAACTTCGACAAAGATCCTGTGGTCAGTGGCATATTACTCGGCATAAAAGGTCAGTATTTAATCTTGGATACTGGCGTGATTAATCTGAGAAAGTTTACCTCATATGAGATCAGTGTAGGCTAAATATATTGCTGATAGTCTCTGTTAGGTAAAACATAAAGCTCATGATAACCATGAGCTTTTTATTTATCCCTAGTCTATTCTTAGCGATGATCCTGAGTGATTTTGATCTAACACTGTAACGTTATCCCCTTCCTCCCCGACGTCGCGGGTATACACCATCAATTCTCCGCTTAGGAGAATGCAGGCATTATATTTGAGTGTTTTCATCGGTCATCATATATAAAGTGCGATCAAAGTCACAAAACCCGGTTGAACCAAACACACCTCGCAACATGAGTGAATAAAATGTAAATGATCTGTCAATTGTGATGCTAACAATTATCATTCGCGGAAACTTTGTTACATTCAGGACCAGACATGTCATTTTCACTTAGCAAAACGGCCATTGCCACGCGATGTGCACTGCTTTGCCTTGCACTCCCCTCACTCTCCGTCTTAGCCGATGATAACGCCCGCTCCACGGCCGATATCTCCATGGAACGCATGATTATCACAGGCAGTCGCAGTGTCGAACGCATCGATGAAGTGCCATCTTCGGTCACCTTGATCGACAATAAAATGCTTAAGCAAGATATGTTGATCAGCTCAGAGCTGCAGAATATACTGGCGTTCCGCGTACCGGGAATGGCGCCCAGCTCAGGCACCTCCAGTAATTCGGGGCAAACATTGCGTGGCCGACAGGCGCTCATCATGATCGATGGGGTACCACAGTCGACGCCACTCAGAAATGGTCAGTTAGGTGTTCGTTCCATCGATGCCGGAGCCATAGAACGCATCGAAGTGATCAAGGGCGCGACTTCAATTTATGGTAATGGTGCCTCGGGCGGTATCATCAACTACATCACCAAGAAGGCCAGTAGTGATGACAAGGCCAGAGTCCAGCTAGGCGCGTCGAGCAAGTTTAGCGCGGTAAAGTTCGAAGATACCCCGGGTTATCGCTTCGATGCATCCATAGACGGTACTGTCGATAAGTTCAGTTATGTATTGAGCGCTGCAATCGAAGAGACGGGCTTACAGCGCGACTCAGAAGGCGATGTGATCGGTCTTAAATATGGATTATCTGAGAGTAAATCGAAAAATTTATTCACCAAATTCGGCTATGCCTTCGACGAAGAGAAGTATCTGCAGCTGACCTATAACTATTTCGATGCTCAACAAGAAGCCGATTATGTGGACGTTGTCGGTAGCATCAATAGCGGCGTTAAGACCTATGCCATCAAAAACACCTCGGGTGGGCCAAAACTAGGCGAACCTCAAGGACCCCGTGGTAACCACAATCTGATGCTGAAATATATCGACGAAGAGTTCTTCAGCAATACTCAACTCACTGTCGATGGCTATGCCCAAGTTATTGAAAACATGTTCTTCTACTCGACAAGTCTGTCGAACCCCAGTGAGGGTTATGCCGGCGGCCAATCGCTGATTAAGTCTGATAAAAAAGGGTTACGAGTCAACTTCAATACCCAAGTTGATTGGGATGATATCGAGATCAGCTTTATCTATGGCCTGGATGCACTTAACGATGTTAGCTCTCAACCCCTGGATGACGGCCGGATCTGGGTGCCAGAGATGGACATGACCAACTTGGCCGCCTACCTGCAGACCAAGATAGTGATAGACGGAGACTGGATTGTTAAAGCCGGTATTCGTCAAGACAGTGTCGATCTTAGTGTCGATGACTATCCGACACTAAAAGTGTGCAAAAGTGCCGATACCTGTTCAATCCCTATGAACGTTAAAGGGGGGGATATCGATTATGACACCACCACTTTCAATGTCGGGATCAGATACAATATGAATGAGTATTTCAGCCCATTTATGAGCTTCTCTCAGGGCTCTGACATCTCAGATCTTGGCCGATTATTACGTACCGCTACAGTAGATGATATCTCGCTTATTCGTACCCAGGCCTCAATCGTCGATAACTATGAACTGGGTTTGTCGGGCCAATTTGCGGATCTGACCTATGAAGTTGCCGCTTATCGCAGCAATTCAGATCTGGGTACCGGCAGTAAATATGTAGTAGAAACCGGTGTCTACATGCCAGTTCGCGAACCACAGAAAATCTGGGGCTATGAGGCTCAGCTCAATTATCAGCTACAAGATAACTTAACCACCAGCGTCAGTTACAGCTGGATAGAAGGTAAAAACACCGATAAAGATACTTATCTCGACGGTAAAACCATCTCGGCACCTAAGTTCACCGCGACACTCGACTGGCAGCCAATAGAGCAAGCCAGAATCGGCCTAAATTACCTTTATGTAGGTGAGCGTAAACGCTTCGAGCCAGTCGATGGTCAATACATAGGCACACAAGGGCCGGTTAGCAGCTATAACATAGTGAACTTGAGTAGCAGCTACCAAATTGACAACTGGCAGTTATCTATGGGAATCGAAAATCTCCTTAATGAAGACTATTACTCGGCTCGCTCCCAAGCGTATACCTATTCAGGTTATAACATTAAGGGATTAGGCACCACGGTAAACCTTGGGGTGAAAACCAGCTTCTAATTTTCCCTCTGACTCTTGATGAAGGGCTGGCATTCGCCAGCCCTTCTTTTTTAGCTTGCTATAAATACGGCTAAATATGAAAATCGCAGGCACACATAAAACTACGATTAAAAAATACTTTATTAGCAATAGCTAAAGTGGCTTGCGTCTTAAACAGCTCCAACATCTAACGCCGTCACTCAGCTCCCCCCCCAACCGCTAGTTTTAAACGCTCCCACAACTCTTATCCTACCTGACTTTGAATAGAAAACAGAGCTTGATCCCACCTGTTTATTAAGATAACAATAATAACGGGCGGTCATTTTTCATACAGACCGTTAACTATAAATGACTTATCCAACAAGACAAATTAACCAGTCCCTAGGGAATAACATGAACAGATGGATCTACACACTTACAATTTTGCTTTTGAGCTTATCAAGTTCATTCAATGCGACGGCCAGCACATCATCATCGACGACGAAATATCCCATAGTGCTGGTTCACGGCTTATTTGGTTTCGATGATATCTGGGGTATAGATTACTTCTACCGGATACCTCAAACGCTACAGCGACAAGGTGCACAAGTATTTGTCGCGAATGTTTCACCAGCGAATTCGAGTGAAGTGCGGGGGGAGCAATTACGCAATTACGTCCAAGCCGTTCTTGCACAAACCGGTGCCGATAAAGTCAACCTGATTGGTCACAGTCACGGCGGCCCAACCATACGTTACGTCGCCAGTGTCAGTCCTGAAATGGTGGCATCGGTGACCTCTATCGGTGGCGTAAATTGGGGCAGCAAGGTCGCCGATTTCGCTCGTGGTGCAGTACCTGTCGACTCGGCGATAGAATGGCTTGCTCAGCAAGGTTTTAATACCTTAGCCTCGATCATTGCCGGGATCTCCGGCAATAATGGTCTGCCGAGTGACACCATAGCTGCGATGGAGTCACTCACTACGGTCGGTTCAGTCGCGTTTAATCAGCGCTATCCCGAAGGCATTCCGGCCCAATACTGTGGCCAAGGTTCAGCACTCGGTGACAACGGTGTGTACTACTTCTCCTGGTCAGGTTCCGGTCAACTCACCCATGTGTTCGATGCCAGCGATTACCCATTGAGTCTAACGGGTCTGCTATTTAATGAGCCCAACGATGGACTGGTCTCAAGTTGTAGTTCTCACTTAGGCTTAGTCATCAAAGATAACTACCAGATGAATCACTTAGATGAAGTGAATCAGACTTTCGGTCTGGTTAGCTGGTTTGAAACCAATCCTGTCACTCTATACAGACAGCACCTAAGTCGTTTAGCCCAACTAGGACTCTAATCTATTGAATAGGATTGGTATAAACATGAACGACAGAACTAAGCCAAGAAAAAAACTCACTAAGCTTATCGGCATACTTGGGCTGATTTCGTTAATATTACTCACCCTTGGTTTGGTTCTGTCTCCGGCTATGACGACCGAACATCGAAGCACCTCACCCAAATTAACCAGTAAATCAGAGGAAGAAATCCCAACACTTAGCTTACCAACAGCAGAGGTTCCACCGTCACCTCTGGAGATTAGTCAGCCATTAAATCTGGAGCTGGCACTAAGATGGAAGTTCGATGACATCATCTTAGAATATCAACAGCATCAAATGCCCTTAGAGCCTCAGCTAATCCAACTGGCTCACACGCTAGAATTAGACTCGACTGATCAAGCCTATCTTCTGGCCTTATTCGGGCGTTATCGTGGCTATCAACTGGCTCTTATCAAGATAAAAAAGCTCAGCCCCTGCATAGATGAAGATATGCAAATGAGCCAAAGCCTGGCATTTATCGAGCAGGCTCACGCTAGCCAATTTCAATTTTTCAGTGAGCAGGAGATCCAAGCCTTCTTCGCACAAGACAATGCTTACGACCAACAAGCGATAGCCAGAGCGGCCATCAGGCAAGATACCTCTCTGGGTCCAGAACAGAAACGACTATTACTGGCACATCAGATAAGTCAGTTAGATGAGTCAGAGCAACAAGCGCTCGCTCCCAGCTTTCAAGCCGCAAAAATTGCCGCCCTGCTCAATGGCAGGCAAACTCAACCAGCGGAGATGACGCCGGAAGTATCAGCCAGAGTAGAAATAGTAAAAATAGCGCAAGATGAGTGGAGATCGCGGGTAAAAGATTATCGAAAGTTCCGGCTGGCAATAAATGAAGAGTATGCGGATGCTGAGGAATACGGGATAAAAATTGCAGCATATCTTAAGCAGAATTTCACCTCGAAAGAGGTGAAACGATTACAGGTTTTTCTAAGAAATCCCAGTCTATACGATGCCAGCTAAAGCCCAAAATGAAATCAGCATAAATACCAAGATCCCTGTCATTGAAAATTTAGAGGAGAGGATGTAAAAATCCTTCTCCTAAATTCTATCTTTAAAATTAAACGCGAGGAATGCTTCTCAACATTAAAGAGATAAGTTCATCAAAACGTTGCTGCCTCGCTTTACCAGACTGCTTAAAGTCGGTAAAACCTTGTGCTAACACACGCCAAACAGGCTCTAGTTGCATAGGCTTAAATAACACCACTAACACAGAGCCTTTTTCATACTGTTCGCTATCGATACCAGCAGTCGATAAGCCAGCCACTAATCCGGCTTTACTCAAGATCTCCGCATCACTCATGTCGGACTCGAGTGCCAAACCAAAACCTATCAGCAGATCCGGAGACTCATCTATGGGCACGAGTCGGTAACCTTTAGACTCCATTATCTGAATGATCGAGGCGCGCATATGACGAACGACTTTATCACCGTCAAGTCTCTCATCCGCAACCACATTTTCCAATGAAGGATGCCAGGCAAAACGAGATGTTTTGTCAGAAATGAAACCTAGATCACCCGTTGTCACCATAGTCGTGCGCGTAGAGCTGGTTTCAACTTGCTCGACAGAGACGCAAGCCGTCAAGAGTGTGATTAAAAATAAGCAGATTATTTTTTTGATAATGAGGTTCCTTTTCGATATCACTCAACAATTTTCCAATGCCTCAACAATAACACAGCAAAGGTTAACCTGAGCTGACTCATAAGTAACCAAAATTGAAAACATTTGCCCATGAGTTATCTAACATAGTTATTTTGACGATCTTAGCTATCAATTTGGGTACTAAACTGATTACGATTGGAAATAATTTCTTCATTGTCTAACCAATTTAGCTAAGATGTCATCCCGATTTCCCCAACAGGTCTCATATGGAACTCATTTTAGCTATTACTCTGTTTGCCTTCTCGTCCGGGATAACCCCGGGGCCGAACAATGTCATGTTGATGAGCTCTGGGGTAAATTTTGGTATCAAACGCAGCCTGCCGCACTTAACCGGGATCTGTCTAGGTTTTCCCTGCATGGTACTCGCCATTGGGCTAGGCATGAGCACCTTGTTCCAGCTCTATCCTGTGCTTCACTTGGTCATCAAATATATCGGCATCGCGTACCTGCTCTACCTCTCATGGCTTATCGCTAATAGCAGCAGTAAGATGGAAGGCAAACAGACATCGAATCCATTGAGTTTCATACAGGCAGCAGCCTTTCAATGGATCAATCCCAAGGGGTGGATCATGGCCGTGGGCGCTGTAGCCACCTTCACCAATCTCGACACGGCATTAACACCGCAAGTCTTGACTATCGCGGCCGTCTTCTTCGGTGTCGCCTTTCCCTGCGCCATGATTTGGCTAGGCTTTGGCGTCGCCCTTAAACGCCTGCTTAAGAATGAAAAACAACAGAAGATATTCAACATCTCAATGGCACTGCTACTCGTGGCGTCGATCATCCCCATGGTGGCGCCATAAACTCTGTTTTTTAGCGCTCTGTGTTAACTTCGACACGGAGCGCTTGCGTACTCAGCCTTTCCTGCTTATCCTTGCCGCCATTGATGCATTACTAACACAGATTAAGGCTAGGCCGGCATGTCACAACACGAACAAGACAAAGCACTTCAGCTCATCGCTCAGCAGACTCAAAATTGGGTAGAAAAAGTGATAATGAAGTTCAACATCTGTCCGTTCGCTCGCCGGGAAGTCGAACGTGGCAGCATACGCTACACGGTGATCGAGGAATCCAAGATGCATAATGTACTCGAAGCCTTGATAACAGAGTGTAAGTTGTTGGATGACAATCCAGAGGTTGAGACCACACTGTTTATTGTCTCCCGTGGTTTCGAGGGCTTCTACCCTTATCTTGATCTGGTGGATGCGGCCAACAATCTGCTTGTAGAACAAGGCTATGAAGGCGTTTATCAGCTTGCCAGCATGCATCCGGATTACTGTTTCGACGGCGAGCCTATGAATGAGCCATCGAACTACACCAATCGCTCCCCCTACCCCTTGCTGCATATCATTCGAGAGGCTAGCATGGAGCAAGCACTAGCCAGTTATAAGGATCCTGAATCCATTCCCGAACGTAATATCGAATTTACCCAGCGCAAAGGCAGTGACTTCTTCGTTAAGCTGCTCTCCCAATGCATGAAGAAATAAACCTCATAATAATTTACTCATGGCAATGCACATAAGCTCGATACCTGCTGGGTGCCGCCAGCGAGTCTCATCTCCGGCGACATATCCTAAACTTTGCTAAAAACCAGCGGCATTTAATGAAGCAGATAAGCTCAACTCTTTTACTCCCGCTTTTTTAGCCTGCACTTCCAACTCGGCGGCAAGTAATTTGCCTATTCCCCTACCAGCAGCATCAGGATCAACAAAAGCAGCCTCTAATCGACAGAATCGGGGCAGGTTCATTTATTACGACTAAGAGACGATCATTTTCTAGCTGACTGTTAGACAAAAGCTTGTTTACTTGTCGGATAACAAGTTTCTAAATATCTGTTGTGGGTTCATGTGGCTGATTTTGTTATTTGGTTAGCTTCATCAATGCCATAGCTTCATTCTAATCTATAGCCTGCGGCGGTGCCGTGCAGGGTCTTGTATGTTCCAGACATACATAAGACATTTCCTATCTCCCTATAGGTCAGATTCACCAATGTCGTGCTCACATGGTCAGAGATGCTCCCTACATCTCAAGACATTTCCCATCTGACCCACAAGGTCTTAAGCGTTCCAGACGCTTTTAAGACATTTCCCATATCCCTATGGGTCAGCGTGGGGAATGCCTGAGTGATATCTGGAATATCGCAGGCCCTATGGGTCAGATGTGAATGAACGACCCTAACATGTAAACACTTCTACGAGGCGCCGGCTCTTGATTTCATAAGAGTCATCCCTGTGGGCTCTGCCAAAACAAACAACATCCATGTTTAACGGCCAGTTCGATAAAATATGTCCCTATAAAAAGGCCAGTTCAGCCAATTATGTCCCTATAAAAAGGCCAGTTCAGCCAATTATGTCCCTATAAAAAGGCCAGTTCAGCATCCATGCTTCTCGTTCATAGGCTCATGGCTTTACCATATTCACCATGCTTCTCGTTCATAGGCTCATGGCTTTACCATATTCACCCAATCTCTCGTTCGGAGAGTATAACTTCGTGATACCTCACCTTGAAACGGAAGCTCGCAGCCGCGTTCACACCCAGTTATTACTCTCTTCGATTCGGCTTTTCTGGCTAGTAACTCGTTTCTTGACAGAAATGCGTTAGGTTATTGGGTTTAATTAAGCTGACATTGATTAGTAATAGTATCTAGTTTATCTAACCCCCTAATTCGCTCCGACATGTTTATTTATCGACCAGCCTTTTAACGTAGGAGCGGCTTCAGCCGCGAAGACCTTTCCGAAGACCTTTCCGAAGACCTTTCCGAAGGCCTTGCTAAGGAGATGGATGAAGTGCATTGCTGCTGGCTTTACCTTTACACCATAGCCCACAGTTATGCTGCTGTTTGAAAGCACACATAGTATCCCAACGACCACTAATACCACTGTATTGGCGGCGAAATTCTTTCGCTGAGGTTATCCAGGCATCGGGTGCTATGCCAAGTTCATTGAGTAATTTAGGCTGGCTTGAATCAATAAAACCTTTTTTATCAGGTCTAATGGCTCTGCCTGTCCAATCGATAAGTTGGAGGTAATCACAGAAATGAAATGGGATGGCTGATTGAGTCGCTAGGTGGGCAGCACCATCGAATTGGGCAAGGGGTTTGAGTGGCTCACTCGAGGCTGATGCTGATTTATCATCATTGGTTTTAGTGTTTTTATCAGAAGTACTTAGCTCGATGATACGCTCCTGAATGGACGTATAATCAGATACTTGAAGTGTGTTCGCACTCATCTTCGCGATTGGCCCGACGGGCTATTTCTTCATTAAGGCACCTCAACTCTTCATTAAATCAAGTGCACGAGATACTCGATAAACGTTCATGCCACTCAGCAAGTAGACCATCAAGCAGTAGACGCTCACCCTCGATTAAGGTGTCACCATTCATGTATTTAGTCGCGACATCATGTCCTTTAGTCACCTTACACCAAAGTGTGATCACCTCGCGGTTAGACAGCGACTTAGCTCTATCAAGGTCAATTTTAAGCACTAGATGATAGTGATTATTCATCACCGCATAGGCACAGACATCGATACAAAAAATAGCAGAAAGAGCCTTAACTTTATCGACAATCCAGCCGCGTCTATGCTCGAAACTCTTACCTGTAAATTTATCTTCACCGCAAAGGTAGGCTCTTCTAACACAACGATTTATTATATGATAGAAGGTCGTCTATTCTGAGTCGATATTGCCCTAACAATCAGTTACGACGAGCTGAAGTCATAATCGTTATCCTGAACAACACGGAGTTGAGGTAACTTAAAGGTTAGTAGAGGATGCCCTAAAGCACAAAAGATATGGCTGTCCTGTCTTTATCTCTTTTTTTCTCTTTTTTTTCCGGCGGATATGCGTCAGGCACAAAAAAATGCACTTGAAATCGCATTTTTATCAGATGCTGAAAAAACAGCACTAAAATTAATACGAACTTAATCTAATAAATTGTGATCCTTAGCTGTAAACAGTCAAGGCTTTTCGCAAAAAATTAATTTGAATATCAGGCTGTTTCGGGTATCCTTCCCGAAATATTCTGGTTAGTAAACTGGTAGATCTGATTGCTCAATGACAAATTTGTTGAAAATTTTTTGGTTTAAAAAACTATTAGCTATTTTTGCTGGTGCGTGTATGACCTTGAGTTATGCACCATTTAATTATTGGCCAATGTCATTTTTTTGTTTCGCAATCATCATCTGGTTAGTCAAACCTACTGATGAAAATACAACGGTAAAAAAATCAGCTCAGCTTGGATTTTATTTTGGTTTAGGCTGGTTTGGTGTTGGTATTAGTTGGGTTCATGTTGCCATTGCTGATTTTGGTGGTTTACCTTTAATTATATCACTGCTGATAATGTTGATTTTATGTGCATATCTGGCACTATATCCAGCACTTGCATTTGCTCTCAGTTGTAAGTTATATCAATATAAGCGCCCATCAAGCTCCCGCTCAAAGTATTGCCTGCTGCACTGGTTTAGTTACTTTTCAATCTGTTTTATATTAATGGAAACTCTGAGAGGCATTGTGCTTACCGGCTTTCCATGGCTGTCTTTAGGCTACATTTTAACTGACTCCCCTTTAAACTTTTTAAGCCCGATAATCGGTGAATTTGGTTTATCTTTCGTGGTATTAATACTCTCTTTTGCGGGTTATTTACTGTTTCAAACAAAGCAAGTTTGGTTTTTATTAGCAAGCTTAAGCATTTTATTCATAACTTTACTTATTTCGCCGTATTTATCAAATACTCAACATCAAGACAAGCAGGTTAAGGTATTATTAGTACAAGGTAATATCGAACAGCAACTTAAGTGGAACCCTGATCATGCTTGGTCAATAATGCAAAAATACCAAGATCTCACCCGCAAAAACTGGGATGTAGATTTAGTTGTTTGGCCCGAAGCCGCCATTTCAAAAGTTGAGTATTTGGCAGGTGATTTTTTAACACAGTTAGATAGCGCAGCGGCATTTAATAATACAGCGCTGATCACTGGAATTGTTGACTATCAATTTGATACTAAAGCGATATATAACAACCTCATTGTTGTTGGAAAACGAAATCCAGATAGTAAGCAAGGTCACTATCATTACCTGCATGACAATCGCTATACAAAGCATAAATTATTACCTATCGGTGAATTTGTGCCTTTTGAAGATATTTTACGACCATTAGCACCATTATTTAATTTAGCTATGTCATCCTTTAGTGAAGGTGAAGCGATACAAAAAAACCTGGTTGCTAACGGCTTGAATATTTTACCAGCCAATTGTTTTGAAATTGTATTTTCTCATTTTTTAAGGCAAAACTACCAAACAAACTCAGATCTTTTATTAACTGTCAGTAATGATGCATGGTTCGGCGACTCACATGGGCCCCATCAACATATGCAAATAGCGAGAATGCGTTCCCAAGAGCTAAGGTTACCTTTATTACGTGTTACCAATAACGGCATTACCGCAGTCTACGATCCAATTGATGATATACAGCAAAGTACGCCACAATTTGAAACCAACGTACTTAAAACCCAGGTAAAAACCATATCAGGTGATACTTTTTATAGCCAACATGGTGATAAACCGATGCGATTTTTATTACTACTTATATTTTTATGCGCCGTATTAGCAACTTGTAAGCAAATAAAAACCAACCAAACATTAAACTTAGCGCAAACAAAATAATACACTTCATATCTATAGCCAGCTATCAGGTCTAAAAATATCTTGATAACCACTAAATTATCATCATTGTATTATTTATTTAGATTATTAGGTAATTCAAAAAAAAACCTCAAACGAAACCTGTTAACTACATTGAAGTTCATCGCTATAGGATGGCCTTTTTATTAATTCGGCTAACATCTTACGGAAGTAAGTTAAATCAGCAGTCCCTCTATCGAGTTGAACAACGCTTGGTTTTAAACCTTAGAATTTATCGAGAATTTATCGAGCCACCCAACATAAAAATAAAGCCATGGACCACATACCAGTACTGACATTGCGAGTGCTAGATGGCATGTAAGGCGATGATTTATATTAACTTAAAGTATCAAGGCGATGAGTTTGATACACCATGATAAGGGGACACCCATAAGATTTTTGATACTTAACCTCCCCCAAGTTCAACGTAGCGAATGCATGGTGCCAGCCATGATTAACCCCCTCAAATTAGCAATAATTCACACTCTAAAATCGAAGAGACAACTTATCTTGTCAATCAGCAGGTGTAGATACGGCATCGAGCTTCCAAAACAGGGCCTAAAATGTTCCCTACATTTTTCGGCATTCCCTACTACGACCCATAGGGATATGGGAAATGTCTTAAAAGCGTCTGGAACGCTTAAGACCATGTAGGTCAGAAGTTTTGGCAGAGCCCACAGGGATGACTCTTATAAAATCAACAGCCGGCGTCTCGCAGAACTTTCTCGAAGCAGAGAGTGCACAATCCTCGCCGGACAGGCGATAAGTAACAATGAAGGCGCGACCTTCAATGACATATCCCAACAGCTAAGGTCACTGGATTCCGGCTCAAAAGATCTGCCGGAATGACGAAAATAGACAGCTTATATGGTTATATCTGACCGCTATTATCGCCTGAGTCAATAGCGCTGTTTAGATAGCACTGACCCAGTTGCTTTTGCACCATGAGCTCGCCCGATAATACTGCTGTAAGATTGCGCAAACAAGCCCAGACTGATGGTTTATTGCCTAGCAACAGGTGACTTTTGCGCTGGGTAACCGTAGTATTTGGCAGAATATATCTTCTTCTATACAGCAAATTTAAGAGTATCAAATGGCTAAAAAGTTTTATGTGGTTTGGGTCGGGCGTGAAACAGGGATTTTTACTACCTGGGATGAAGCCAAGCGTCAGGTCGATAAATTCCCTAAGGCCAAATACAAGTCTTTCAAGACAAAAGTCGAGGCCGAGGCCGCATTTTCTGCTGGCTCGCCCCGTACTTACGCCGCTAAGCCAGCTAGCTCATCTAGCACATCTAGCACAAGCAAGAGTCAAAAAGCGCCGACAGCTAAGACATCTGCTTCTAATGCCGATTATGACGTGGTGATCTATACCGATGGTGGCTGTGAGCCAAACCCTGGGAAGGCAGGATCTGGGGTTGCCGTGTATAAAGATAATGAATTATCCGAGCTGTGGTACGGGCTATATAACAGCGCTGGCACCAATAACTCTGCCGAGCTCAATGCATTGCATCAGGCGTTATTAATCGCCAAAGAGAACTTGGCAGCGGGCAAGACGGTACACATTCGCAGTGACTCCCAATACTCGATAAATTGCATCACCAACTGGGCCTATGGCTGGAAAACCAAGGGCTGGAAACGCAAGACTGCCGGTGACATCAAGAACCTAGAAATCATTCAGGCATCACATGCCCTATATGATGAGCTGAAACAAAAACTGATTATCTCCCATGTGGCGGCGCATATAGGCATCGAAGGTAACGAGTTAGCCGACAGAATGTCTATTTATGCCATCGATAAAAAAGATGCAGAATTTTGCCGCTATCCAGAGCCGATAGAGCTTACTGGGATTTTAGGTTTACGCACGGGTTAACCCCCTTTTCCAACCGCCTGATCGACAATCAAGTCTTAAAGAGCAGCAATCACGTGACTGAGCAGAAAGTATTTATCCTAGGCCTACCGAGAACGGCCACCACCAGCGCCTGCGTCGCCACCCTGGCTATGGGATTTAAAACCGCGCACACCGCCTACACCCAAAGCGCCATGGATGAGGCCCAGATCATCGCCGACACGCCTATTTTTTGTGATTACCAGCGACTCGATAAGGCCTACCCAGAGGCTAAATTCGTTTACCTTACCCGAGAGTCTGACAAGTGGCTGCCTTCCATTCGCCAGTTGTTAGAACGCATGTATACCAACTTACAACGCAGCGACGGGGGCTTTAATCCGCTGTTAAAACGTTGCTATAACGAGATTTTCACCCCGCTCACCTTAGATAATATTGCCGATGATGACTTCTTGCTCGCGTGCTATCGACGCCACTACCAAGGCGCCTTAGACTATTTTAA
>NZ_JABSSM010000052.1 GCF_013214165.1 Shewanella sp.
CTGACAGAGGAGGAAATCGAGAACAGAATATTGCAACTAAATTTAACGCCAAGAAAGATATTAGGCGGGCTAACACCCCTCGAGGTCTTTACTGGTAAGCGTGTTGCACTTATTGCTTGATTCCAGCGCCACTCGTTTAACTAAGCTCAAACGGAGTAAATTCGCAGCTTTGGAGAAACTTGGTATACTTTGCCGACTTGTTGTTAATCCAATTAACAGTAACTAAGGCTTGCACTGACTTACAATCTTTGGATAATGCCTTTCTTTTCTATTAATCCTGCCAGACTGAGGGCGAAAATGAGCGACGTGACAACCGCGGAATTTAATGAAGAAGGTAAGTACCTTCGCAAAGTAAGAAGCTTTGTATTAAGAGAAGGCCGATTGACTAAAGGTCAGGCTGCCGCGATGGAACAGCAATGGCCATTAATGGGACTAGATTATTCGCCAGAGCCTCTTGATCTGGCTCAGGTATTTGGCCGAGAGGCTGATACTGTACTCGAGATAGGTTTCGGCATGGGCGCCTCTCTTGTTGAGATGGCTAAGGCCTCACCGGAACTCAATTTCATCGGCATAGAAGTTCATAAACCTGGAGTCGGTGCTTGCTTATCCGATGCCGCACAAGCTGGTGTGACTAATCTACGTGTGTTCCATCATGACGCTATCGAAGTATTAGAAAACAGTATTGTCGCCGGTTCTCTGGCGCGAGTGCAGCTCTTCTTCCCAGATCCTTGGCATAAGAAGCGTCATCATAAACGCCGCATCGTACAAACTGAGTTTGCGCAGCAGATCCGTCGCACGTTAAAAATGGGTGGCGTTTTTCATCTGGCAACGGATTGGGAAAACTATAGCGAGCATATGCTCGAAGTTTTGGGCGCAGCTGAAGGTTATCAAAACCAATCGACTACAGGTGATGTGGTTCCGCGTCCTGAGCATCGTCCTCTGACTAAGTTTGAAGCCAGAGGTCACAGGTTAGGCCATGGTGTCTGGGACATCATGTTCGAGCGTATCGATTAAATTTGCTGAGTATTCATTGAATCAATACTGGCAAACAAGATTATTTTTTATAGGTTATTTAAATTAAGGTGGGATTTACCATGGCAACACGCAGTCGTCGTTTACGAAAAAAATTACGCGTAGATGAATTTCAAGAGTTTGGTTTCGATGTTAATTGGACTTTCGATGAGTCTGTATCAGAAGAGCAGATTGATACTATCGTGGATCAGTTTATCGATCAGGTGATAGAGCCCCGTCAACTAGGCTTTCACGGCGGTGGTCATAAGCAGTGGGAAGGTATCATAGCCACTCAATTCATTGGTAAGTGCAGCGAAGATGATCGCACAGCCGTCACTGAATTCTGGAAGGGACAAACGGTATCAGACGTTGTGATTAGCGAGCTATACGATATTTGGTGGAGTTAGTACCCCAACTTGCACTACTCGAGCAGGTGGTCGATAACGTTCGGCCCCTGCTAGGCCAAGTGGCTGACTATATTCCCTTTTCGGCGAACGTTAATCCTAATGAAATGGGTGTTAACTCTCTATGAAGAGCATGAGATATGCTCTCGCGTCGGTAAGGAACCTTAGGGACAATCATTTAACTCACTGCTACAGGTTGAATTGACCAACTAGTGGTTTTATTCACTACACTTCTGTTTCTATACCCCCTTAATTATACATAAAATCCATGTTTATCAGTTGTTATGTGTTTTGGCATGGCTTGTGCTTATTGATTAATATGAGAGTCATCGTCGATGTCAGCACATAAATAGCAACTGCTACTCAGCGATTGTCGACAGAATATTTTAATTAAGGATAAATTTGATGAGAAAATTAGCCACTTCTATTGGGATCAGCGCGGTCTTATTTGCTAGCGGAACGATTAGCTCTGTATCTGCCCACGAAGATCATTCATCGACTTCATACTCGAGCGACAATAGTCATTGCGAGGTTGCACTCAACTATGACATCACAGTAGAGCCTAAGCTGCTGGCGATAAGTGACGAAGGCAAAGAAGTGTATCGCATCGAGATGGGTAAGCTTTATGTTCAAGGCGAGCGAGTGACATTGAATGCCACACAGCAGCTACTCTTGACCCAGTATTCAGACCAAGTGTCGACTCAAGTGCCGGAAGTTATAGCCCTGGTTCATGACGCGGTGAATATCGCATCTACTGCGGCGAGTATGGCGCTAACCCCGCTACTGGGTGATGCAGCGGGCGCTAAACTTGATGAAATGATGGATGGCCTAGAACAGAGAATCGAGAAACTTGCCTATCAAAATGGCGATAAGTTCTACCTAGGGTCGACTCAATCTTCTTTAGAAGATACTTTTGGCGAAGAGTTTGAGCAAGAAGTTGAGCAATTAGTCAAAAATTCCATCGGCACCATGATGATCAATTTAGGCAGCGAGATGCTTTCCGGTGACGGCGATTCATTTGAGCAGAAAATGCAGTCTTTTGGCCAAAAAATGGAAAATGTTGGCCAAGACATAGAGCAGCAGATGGAAGCTCAAGCGCAAGATCTTGAGGCGAGAGCGGACAAGATGTGTGATAACTTCCAGAACTTGATCGCCCTTGAGCAAAAATTAAGAATCGCAGTGCCTGAGTTGGAAGAATATTCACTTATCGATGCGCCTAAAGTGGAATTGCTCGAATAATCTAGTTTGATACTGGCTGTGAAGCCATAGCTTGAAACCTTGAAACCTTGAAACCTTGAAACCTTGGACCTTGGACCTTGGACCCTGTTGCCCCTTTTCCATATTCGCAACCCCCCTGTATTTGACTTTAATACAGGGGTTTTTCTATGTTTCGCCTCTTCTTATTAATCGTTATTTCTAGTGTTTCTATCGCTTTTAGCCTTGTAGAATCAACATTATCGATTAGGCATTAGAATTAAAGCGCAAATCTTTGGTATACTTATAAAAAATAATAACAAACGGACCCTCAATTATTGAGTGGTTCATATATCTGACTCTACTCCAGTGTGCTTTTCACTTTGTAAGTTACTGTTTTTAACGATTACTTGTCGTTTCTGAAAATTCGGTTTACTCATATTTAGTGTCAGTATTATTAGTGTCGTAAACACCCTAAGGCGATTTACATGTTAGAACTATTGGAACCTATCGCAATTTTTACTCATGTTGCCAGAGCTGGGAGCTTTAGTGCCGCGGCGAGAAAGTTGGGAATATCTAAATCCAAAGTGAGTACGCAAGTAGCCGATCTTGAACATAAATTGGGAGTTCAGTTAATTCAACGCACGACTCGTAGCCTGAGTTTAACTGAGGCTGGACAGCTGCTATACACACAAGGTGAGGAGTTACTTAGGGATGCCGATCAAGCCATTGCTAGCGTTCATAACCTAAATGATGCTACTCGAGGTGTGTTAAAGGTCGGCATATCTCAGTCATTTGGTACCATGCATATCATTCCCGCCTTGCCAGAGTTTATGAATACTCACCCCGAGTTAGAGTTACAAATTAGTTTGTTAGATCATAAAGTCGATGTCGTCAGCGAAGGGTTAGATCTTCTTTTGACTATGTCAGAGCAACTGCCCTTAGGTATGGTTGCCAGACCTTTAATGAAGTGTCATTTTTTACTTGCCGCCTCTCCGGAATATATTGAGAAACATGGACAACTCGATCGCCCAGAGCAGTTAGTCGATCATAACTGTTTGGTCTACCATGGCGAGTGGCATGAACACAGTGTTTGGCAGTTTAAGCAGGGTGAAGATTACTGTGAGATAGGTGTCTCAGGGAACTTCAGAGTAGACAATGCACCTGCTTTAAAATCCGCCGCTGTCAGTGGGTTAGGCATTGCTTATCTCGCCAGTTACCTGCTTGAGGATGAAATTGAGAAGGGGACCTTAGTGCCTCTGCTTCAAGACTGGCAGCTTACTCACAATCTCCCCCTTCAAGCCGTATATCCGAGAAGGAAGCACTTGGCGCCTAAAGTCAGTGCCTTTATCGATTTCATTAAGGGACATATTGGTTCTCCGCCATATTGGGATGCCCCTTACGTTGAGTTGTACGCGAAAAGGAAGTGATTTTTGATGTCATAATGTATCCTGAATGTGAATAAGTTTACCGGATATTCAGGAAACATTGTTCTATATTAAAAACTATCAACCGCCCCCTCGTTTAAAGGCTGGTTTTTTCGAGTTGTATCAACAATTTAAGTCTTTAGATGGTCGGGCTGTTCTCACGGTTAGTTTACCCTTGTCTAATGCTTGCGTCGTATTCTCCTTGCGGTTTGTTCTTAAATCAATACAATTGGTGACAGTTGATATGGGATAATCTGAATCTTATAAGTTTATTAAGAATGACCCCTCTTACTAAACTTATACAGATTAGCGTTACTGCAGTTCCGCATCAATGCTGGCAGAGCTTTAAGAACTAAAACAATGCCGGCCTTAAAACCATTATCCTAGTTTTGGTTTACCCCAGCCTAGTTGCTGGGGTATTTTTAACTAGAAGATATTCGTCTCTCTGTACCCTACAAGCTTGCTACGGACTAAAATAAGTCTGAATAAGCAGTACAGAGTCGACCCAATAAAAAAGCCACATTTAATCAATGTGGCTTTTTTATTGCCTGTGAGAAAGAGGCGCTTTCATCATCAATAAGAAAGTGGGCTAGGTTGAAATAGCCCCTCTCGTATAGACATAGATACTAACTTTTCTGAGACAGCCAAAGATCAACCTGATCTTCGAGTATATCTAATGGCAAGGGGCCATTTTGCAGCACTAAGGTGTGGAATTCACGTATATCGAATTTATCACCCAATGATTTTTTCGCCTTCTCTCTCAAGGCGAGAATTTTCAGCATGCCCACCTTGTAAGCCGTGGCTTGGGAAGGCATAACGATATGTCGTTCAACCATCTTAACAGCGTCTGATTTAGCATTGGGGGTATTATCGACATAGTAAGCAATAGACTGTTCACGGGTCCATTTGTTAGCGTGTATGCCGGTGTCTACCACCAGACGACATGAGCGCCATAGTTCCATGGCGAGTCGACCAAAATCAGAATAGGGGTCTGAATAGAGTCCCATCTCTTTGGGGAAGTACTCACTATACAGGCCCCAACCTTCGATATAAGCCGTGTAGCCACCAAACTTACGGAACTTAGGAACCCCTTCAAGTTCTTGGGCTATGGCTATCTGCATATGGTGACCTGGGGTTCCTTCATGGTATGCGAGGGCTTCCATCTGGTACTTAGGCATGGCTTTCATATCGTATAAGTTAGCGTAATAGGTACCTGGTCTGGTCCCATCCGGTGAAGGCTGGTTATAGAAAGCCTTACCAGCAGATTTTTCTCTGAATGCCTCAACACGTTTTACTATCATAGGTGCTTTAGGTTTGACGTTAAACACCTCATCGAGTCGTGAAGACATAGTATCTATGAGTGCAATCGCATCATTTAAGTAAGCTTCACGTCCGTCATCGGTAGCCGGATAATAGAACTGCTTGTCTTCACGCATAAATTTAAAGAAGGCTTGCAGTTCACCCTCAAAGCCGACCTGCTTCATGATGTCACGCATCTCGCCATGGATACGGGCAACTTCGCTAATGCCAAGTTCATGGATCTGGTTTGCTGTCATGTCTGTCGTAGTCGTGCGCGCCAGAGCCTTGTTGTAATAGGCTTCGCCTTGAGGGAACTTCCATGCACCATCTCGTGTATCGGCTTGGGTCTCGAGTTCTGTGATATAACTGATTAAGTGAACATATGCCGGCTTAACTTTGGTTAGTAATGCCTGCTTTGCATCGTTTAACAGCCGCTGTTTGTCATTCTCATCTATGTCTAAGCTGGCTAGTTTACGCTGGAAATCGGCCCACAGGGCACTGTCTTCACTCGAATCGAAAGGCTGACCCGTGATGATGTTTTTACTGTCGGACAGTACGTGGGGGAAAACAAACTTAGGCGCTATGATGCCTTTTTGTGCTCGAACTGCTAAAGAGTCTTCAAGCTGCTGCAGATATTTAGGCACGCCATTGAGGCGACTGATATAAGCCTTGGCGTCGGAAATATCTGTGATCTGATGCTGGTTGATTAAGAAAGAGGCGACCATAGAGTGGCCACCATACATCTGATTCACTGGATAACTATGATAGCGCCATTGGTAATCGTTAATATCTTGCTCGAGTTTTTGCTTTAGTAGCGTGTAGCTGAGATTGGCTTGGCTATCGAGCCTAGTCTGATCTATAGCATTAAGTTG
Source organism: Shewanella sp. (assembly GCF_013214165.1). GTDB lineage: Bacteria > Pseudomonadota > Gammaproteobacteria > Enterobacterales > Shewanellaceae > Shewanella. The sequence continues at coordinate 6,208 of NZ_JABSSM010000052.1, forward strand.
CCTAAGGTGTTTTTGTGACCGAGCTAAGTCTTGGGCATCGGCTTCTTCGCCGCGTTCGTCCCACTTATCATAATCGGTTTTAATGCCTAAATGTGTTTGGGAGATAGGACTGGCCATCACATTTTCCATGAATATGGCTTCAAAAAGAGCATTGGCTTTTTCTGACTCACTCTCGGCTTTGTAGGCCACCGGCTCGCTAGGGGTCAGTAATGGAACTTGAGCTGCGCCGCAGCCGATAAGGCCGGCTAACGTTAAGGCTAGTAAGCTAGTTTTAGTTTTTATAGGCATGAATTAGTCTTATTGTTGTGGATTGTTAAAGAGTAACGCTAATCCTAATAAAGCTAATCGTTAATGTTTTGATCTAAGTGTTAGTAAATGTGTCCATCGGTGCTAATTCAAACAGTTAGCCCTTAAAAATACAATTTTTTTAAATTGCCGCGAACTGGGCTGCATTATCGGCAAGCGAGACCTCTGTAGATCAAGCTTCAGTAAATGCATTTCTGTATTTAACGCTTCCTGTACCGAGTTTAGTTAAAGCCAGGTACAAGAAGCTTGCTAACTTCGAGCCGATTAACAGAATTGGGATAAGAGTTCGTTCACGAACATCTTACCCTTGGCGGTCAGTTCCCAGTGAGTGTCGTTTTCAATTAATAACGTTTTGCCTTTAGCTTTTTCTATTCCTTGAGCGATCACCCGGTGAGATAAGCCGGTTCTTTGCTCAAACTCGGTCTTAGGTATGGCGGACATAAGGCGGAATCGGTTCATCAGGTATTCTAACGGACGTTCATCTTCAGTCACTTCTATGGTGTCGAAGGTGTACTTATCGGCCGCTAAATAGCCCTTAGGGTGTTTTATCTTTACTGTACGTAATATCTGGTTCTGTTGCAGCAGGGTCACCTTGCCATGAGCACCACAACCAATGCCTAAGTAGTCACCAAACTGCCAGTAGTTGATATTATGTTGGCACTGAAAACCGGGTTTCGCGTATGCCGAGATCTCATACTGCTCGTAACCCAGCTCGGCTAATTTTTTCTGCCCTTGCTCATAGATGTGCCATAGGGCTTCATCATCAGGCAATTGCGGGGGCTTAGAGTGAAACAGGGTGTTCTGTTCTATGGTCAGCTGATACCAGGACAGATGAGGCGGAGACAATTTAGCTGCCGTGTCGATATCAGCCATAGCTTCTTCGAAACTTTGGTTAGGCAGTCCATGCATCAGATCCAAATTGAAACTGCGATAACCTGAGCTCTGGGCCTTCTGCGCCGCGACTTCGGCCTCATCTTTACCATGTATACGGCCTAATAGATTCAGCTTGTCGGTTGAGAAGCTCTGAACGCCGATAGATAATCGGGTAACACCGGCTTTAGAATACGCTTCGAAGTCGTCATGCTCTAACGTACCAGGATTCGCCTCCATGGTTATCTCTATCTGGTCACTGAAGGGGATCATCTCATTGACACCCGTGAGCAGCCTCTCGATTTGAGCCGCGTCGAACAGCGAGGGCGTGCCGCCACCGATAAAGATCGTGTGTATCTCGCGCCCCTGTACATAGTGAAGATCGCTTTTAAGATCGGCAAGTAAGGCGTCGACATATTCCTGCTGTGGCAGCTCACCATTCTGACCGTGGGAGTTGAAGTCACAATAGGGGCATTTCTGCACACACCAAGGAATATGAATATATAGACTCAAAGGAGGCAGAGTTAGCATAGGATATCCTTACTATACGCAGAAGTAATACCTGAGGCACTTCTGTCTAAACCAAACCCAGGAATATGAATATATAGACTCAAAGGAGGCAGAGTTAACATTAAATAATCATACCTTTACGTATCATGGCATCGATCAATAGCTTCATCGCCTTTCCTCTGTGGCTGAGGCGATTCTTCTGTTCGCTATCTAGCTCTGCCGCGGAGCAGTTATGCTCATTAGGAATGAAGATAGGATCGTAACCATGACCGTTATCTCCGCTCGCTTGGAAGGCTATTTTTCCTTCCCATGATGCTTGAGCAATAATGGGGGTCGGATCTTTTGCGTGGCGCATATAGACCAAGATGCATTGAAAGCGGGCGGTTCTCCCTTCTAAATTAGTTTTTAGTGCATCTAACAACTTAATGTAGTTATCTTTCTCGCCGGCATTTTCTCCGCCGTATCTAGCCGAGTAGATCCCTGGTGCGCCATCGAGCAGGTCAACTTCTAAGCCTGAATCATCGGCAATTGCCGCGAGTCCGGTGATTTCGGCAGCATGGCGGGCTTTTATGATGGCATTTTCAACGAAGGTCGTTCCGGTTTCTGGGACTTCTTCTACATCGAATTGGCTCTGAGGAAGCACCTCTACACCGTATGCTGAGAAAATTTCAGAAAACTCTTTGAGTTTGCCTTTATTGCCACTGGCGAGAACGAATTTATCCATTAGAGACCTTTGTAGGGGGTTTGGTAATTGGGCGTCATGATAACCAAGGAGGAAGGGAAACGATAGCAGATATTGCAGCAATTTTAGCTGGGGAGTGGGAACTAAAAACCACTGCTTTTAGTTCCCGGGTTTATGATGAAGCGTAAAAATTACTCGACGTAAAATTTTTGCTTAAACTTCAATTGGGTATTGAGTTTGTTGTTATATTTAATGGCGACTTTAAAATTGATCTCTTGATCATCTCTGAAAGGGACTTCGGCGACATAATAGATAGCTTCTCCTTCACGGATCTCTCTAAATTTAAGGTTTATGCGGGCATCGAGTAGGTTGTTAGCAATACCAGAGATCTCAACCGGCACGGGGGGATTGCCTTCCTGGCTAGTGTCTAGCACTGAAATATTGACGATGCCGATGTAGCTACTGCGTTTGATACCATAGGACTTAGCTATGCTGGGGGTTAAAAATGTGCTGCTTAGGGCCACGTAGTGAATATCGTAATTGCCAACTTTTTGTTTCTGCTCTGCTGACACGTTGCCAACGAAGGCAAGGGTAAGTATGAGTACAGATAAAATTGCTCTAAACATGACGCTGCTCCTAGGGTAATGGACTTACAATGGCGGTAACTCGTTATGGTTATCATATATTTGAGTATAGGTGTTTAGCCCATGACTCGCTTGGTTCGATTTATCAATTTACAAAATTTACCCATCTTTTGAGGCTGCAACTGCCAGTGTCTTCCAGTAGAGCTGCTATCTGCTCGGGGATGACTCTAGGCGTTAACACCTCGACCTGTTTATGTCGGCCGAGTTCTCCTTTTAAGATTCTTATGTCCCCCTTAGGTACTTTAAATGCCTTCGAGAGAAACTTGATCAGGTGAGCATTGGCTTTTCCATCCACAGGTGGTGCCGTGATGGCTATTTTTAGCTCATCACCGTGAACACCTACAATGGTATTCCGGCTCGCCTTGGGCTGGATATAAAGGTTCAGCAGCAGGGAGTCCTGCTGCATAGATACCGCTAGCATCATGACCTAGACGTTAGCCCAAAAAGGCACATATTGAGCTAAGAGCATATTGACAAAATTTAGAATGATCATCACCACCAATAGTGAGAGATCTAGGCCACCCATCTGCGGAAGCATGCGGCGAATGGGTGATAGTAGTGGCTCGGTTAATTGACCCATTACCATCTCGATAGGGTTATGACCTTGGCTCACCCAGCTTAAGATTGCACGGATAATCAGCATCCAGAACAGTAAGACTCCGGCCTGCTTAAATACCGATACGACTGCGATTAATAAGATCGTTGGTAGATTAATCGCGGCGCCAGCGATGAGACTCAATAGCACAAATTTTGCGATGACCACCATAAAAGCCAACACCAGCGAGGCGGTATCTAAACCTCCCATGGAAGGTATGACACGACGCATCGGGGCGACGATAGGCTGTGTGGCTTTTACGATAAACTGACTAAAAGGGTTATAGAAGTCGGCTTTAGCGAGCTGAAGCCAGATGCGAATAATCACAACCATCAGATACAGGTCGAAAACTGTGCTAACTAAAAAACTGAGTGCATTCATGTATTTTCTCTATTTATAATTAATCAAAAATTCATTCTTGGTTAAATGTCGGTATAACTGCTTGGCTTAAGCGCGTTAATATTGCTTGGCCATCTCTTGCGAGCGAGCCACACAATCATCCATGGCTTGTTTGACTATGCCCCTTAAATTACCGGCTTCGAGAGCGGCGATAGCTTGAGCCGTTGTACCTCCTTTTGAGGTCACATTCTCTCTCAGTTGCGCAGTCGTCAACTCTGGGTTTTGTTTGACCATTTGAGCCGCGCCTAATGCAGCTTGCTGAACGAGTTGTCTTGCCTTGTGTTCATCCATTCCCGATGCTTTGGCGTTGTCGATCATCGCTTCCATAAAGAGGAAGAAATAAGCGGGTGAACTGCCGGATAATGCGATGACTTGGTCGAGTTCGGACTCACTGTCAACCCAAACGATTTCGCCGCCACTCAGCATCAATTGTTCACACAGTTCCTTGTGCTCTGGTGAGATCTCATCTCCTGCGTATAAACCCGTCATGCCGACACCAATTTGAGTCGGAGTATTAGGCATAGTACGAATAAGCTTTATCTCTTGTCCAAAATATTCGCCATAACGCTTGGCCGGAATGCCTGCTGCTATGGTGATGATGAGTTTATTGCTTAGATCTAAAGTGCTTAATTGCTCGCAAACCCCTTGCATGAAGTGGGGCTTCACACTGAGCACGATAACATCAGCCTGTTTCGCAGCGGCTAAATTATCATGTGAGGTGGCGATATTCAGTGATTTTTGTAACTCTGTTAATTTAGCTTCACTGGGATTGGTTGCATGAATTAAATCCGCCGGATAACCATTGTTGACCAGCCCTGTGGCGATACTGCGAGTCATATTGCCCGCGCCGATAAAGCACAATTTTTTTTCAGCCATGATACTTCTCAATATTTCTCTATACTTTAGCCTCTTCCGTTGAGGCCGTTATTTCGGGTGACAAACACATTGCCATTAATTCGTTACGAGTCAGTAATGACTGACATATGGGCTTGGTAGATTAAAACAAGGCTAAAGGCTAGTGCTTTCTCTTGCGCCGAAAATTGCACTACCAATTCTAACCATGGTTGAACCTTGTGCAATTGCCTGTTCTAAATCATTACTCATCCCCATGGATAGCGTGTCCACTTGCGGATAGAGTGATTTGAGCTCTTGATATAACGCGTGTAGCTGCTGAAACTCATTTCTTTGCAATTCTTTATCCGACGTTGCAGTGGGGATGGCCATCAGACCCCGGAGGGTTAAATTTGGCATCTGCTCGACATGGCTCGCCAGTGATTTAAGTTCCGCTGGTGTCGTACCTGATTTACTGGTTTCGCCACTGATATTGATTTGGATGCAGATGTTCAGCGGAGACATCTCTCTTGGACGTTGCGCGTTGAGCCTAGATGCTATTTTTTCTCGAGAGACTGTGTGCATCCAATCGAAGTGACTGGCGATGATTTTAGTCTTATTCGATTGTAAGGGACCGATGAAGTGCCATTCTATTTCGGGACAGCTGTCCTTGAGTGCGTTAACCTTAGACTCGCCTTCCTGAACATAGTTTTCACCAAATCGTCTTTGACCGGCAGCATAGGCGGCTAAGATATCTGCATTGGGCTTCGTTTTACTGACGGCGAGTAATTGAATTTCATCTACATTTCGTGATGATATTTGTGCCGCTTGTTCGATTCGATGCTGGGCGTTAGCCAGCCTGTCTGCTATTGTTGTCATGATGTAAGTTTTTTGATTGAATGGATATCCCATACTATGGAAATCACAGAGTTACTTGCCTTTAGTGTAAAGCACAAGGCGTCCGATCTACACCTTTCTGCTGGCGTTTCGCCTATGATACGTGTTGATGGCGAAGTCAGAAAGATTAATTTACCCGCTTTAGATCATCAAGGGGTGCATGGACTCGTCTATGACATCATGAATGATAAGCAACGTAAAGATTATGAAGAACATTTAGAGATAGATTTTTCCTTCGAGGTACCCAATTTAGCACGTTTTCGTGTCAATGCCTTCAACCAAGCGCGAGGAGCCGCGGCGGTATTTCGTACCATTCCCAGCGATATCTTGAGTCTGGAGCAGCTTGGCGCCCCGGAGATTTTCAAGAAAATTGCCAGCTTCCCACGTGGCCTAGTCCTGGTTACCGGTCCAACAGGCTCGGGAAAGAGTACCACTCTGGCTGCCATGGTTGACTATATTAATGAAAGCCGTCACGAACACATTCTCACCATCGAAGACCCAATCGAATTCGTCCATAAGAGTAAGCAATGTCTGATCAACCAGCGAGAGGTGCATCGTCATACTCATAGTTTTAACGCGGCCTTACGCAGTGCGCTGCGTGAAGATCCCGATGTTATTTTAGTGGGTGAGATGCGAGATCTTGAAACCATCAGGCTGGCGATGACGGCGGCTGAAACTGGTCATCTGGTTTTCGGTACGTTACACACCACCTCAGCGGCCAAAACCATCGACCGTGTGGTCGATGTTTTCCCCGCAGGCGAGAAGGGCATGGTCAGGACCATGCTATCTGAGTCGCTACAGGCGGTAATATCACAGACCTTGATCAAGAAAATCGGTGGCGGGCGTGTCGCCGCCCATGAGATCATGATGGGGACTCCAGCGATCAGAAACCTTATCCGTGAAGATAAAGTGGCGCAGATGTACTCTGCGATTCAGACCGGTATGTCACATGGTATGCAGACATTAGATCAATGCCTGCAGAATTTGGTCAACCGCGGTCAGATCAGTCGTGAAGATGCTCAGCACAAGAGTGCCAATAAACAGACAAAATTTTAAAGGTTAATCGCTAAGGTTTTATTATGGATGTTCGTCCTTTCTTAAAAACGATGATAGATCGCAAGGCTTCGGATCTCTTCATCACGGCGGGTTTCCCCCCGAGTGCCAAAATTGATGGTGAGCTAACACCATTGAGCGAAACTTCATTCTCACCGGCCCAGTCATTGGATTTTGTCGAGTCTTTGATGAGTGATGAACAGAAGAAGGAGTTTCATCAGACTCGTGAGTGTAATTTCGCCTTTGCCTTGCAGGATTTGGGACGTTTTCGTGTCAGTGCTTTTTGGCAGAGGGAAGCATCGGGTTGTGTGATGCGCCGCATCGAGACGCAGATCCCCGATGTCGATGATCTGAAACTTCCCTCAATCCTGAAAGATCTGGTGATGAGTAAACGTGGACTCATCATCATGGTCGGTGGAACGGGCACGGGTAAGTCAACGTCCTTGGCCGCTTTGGTGGGCTACCGTAATGCTAACTCTCGCGGCCATATTCTGACTATCGAAGACCCGGTTGAATTTGTTCACGAGCACCGTAAGTGCATCATTACCCAGAGAGAAGTGGGTATAGATACCGAGTCATTCGCTGCGGCGCTTAAAAGCTCTCTGCGCCAGGCGCCGGATGTGATCTTAATCGGAGAAATTCGAACTCAAGAGACCATGGAATTCGCCTTGGCGTTTGCCGAAACTGGTCACTTATGTATGGCGACCTTACATGCGAACAATGCCAACCAGGCACTGGACCGTATCATGAATCTCGTGCCGGAGAGTAAGCATCGGCAGCTATTGTTCGACCTCTCGTTGAACTTAAGGGGAATCGTAGCTCAACAGTTGGTGCCGACTTTGGATGGTAAGGGGCGACGTGCTGCCATCGAGATTTTGATTAATACGCCTCGTATCAGTAGCTTGATTGCGAAAAATGAGTTGCATTCACTCAAGGAGACCATGGCCAAGTCTAATGAGCAGGGGATGCAGACCTTCGATCAGGCCTTGCTGGCTCTATATACCGAGGGTGAGATCAGTTATGCCGATGCCTTACATCATGCAGACTCGCCTAACGATTTAAGGTTGATGATTAAGTTGCAGAGTTCAGAGCAAACGGGTTCAGGCTTTATGGAAGGGGTGACGCTAGATTTAGACTGATGAAAGTAAAATGGCCAGCGTATAAAAACTGGCCATTTACATGTGAGTTCCTAGAATTACCTAGAGTTAGCCATACAAGTTTTCGAAGTAACTCTCTATGATCAATACCGCCGACATAGCATCGACCTGTCCCTTCGTCAGAGCTTTAAAACCACCGAACTCAAACAGTCTGGCCTTGGCATCGGCCGTTGTCAGGCGCTCATCTTGGGTCGCTATTTTTACGCCGAATCTGCCGTTGATGCGATTGGCAAACTTCTTCGCTCTCTGGGTTATCTCTTGTTCGGTGCCATCCATATTCAAGGGCAGCCCCACGACCACTATATCTGGCTGCCATTCCTCGATAAGCATGCCAATTTCTTCCCACTTAGGGATGCCATCGACGGCTTTCATTGACCCGATTGGGTTGGCTGTGCCTGTGAGTGATTGACCTATGGCTATGCCAATGCTTTTAGTGCCGTAATCGAAGCCTAATACCGATATTGAACTCATGAAATACTTGTTCTCTTAAATGAGGGAGCCGTTGAGGCAGAGGAATTATGCATGGCCGGATTGATTCGACAGTTGCCATATGTCGAAGCCTAAAGACTCAGTCGCTGTTTGCCAGCGTTCCTCATGCTTAACATCGAAGAGTAATGCCGTACTCGCAGGGATTGAGAGCCAGGTATTATCCGCCAGTTCTTGCTCCAGTTGATCTCGGCTCCAACCTGCATAGCCTAGGGCGACGATAAACTGCTTTGGGGCGTCTTTACTGCCTAAGGCCGACAACACATCTCTGGAAGTCGTTAGCATCAAGTCGTCGGTCAGTGATTGGCTGTTGTTCCAAGAATCTTGAGGTGTGTGCAACACAAAACCTCGTTCGGGATTCACCGGGCCGCCGATGAGGACTTTAGCGCCAAGGGAGGAAACAAGTTCAGGTTCATCATCGAGTTCCATCTGCTGCAATAGCTCATCGACTTCTATGCCTATGGGTCTGTTGATCATGATCCCCATAGCGCCTTTCTCATCATGCTCACAAAGATAGATCACCGAACGCTCGAAAAAGGTGTCTTTGAGTGAGGGCATCGCAATTAAGAAGTGGTGTTGTAAACTTTCCATTAATTAGGCTCCATGGAAGAGGGGATAGATACTGACAATTAGCCTGGCTAATCCGGACGATACAGACTGCTAACCGCCGGCTAGCTTTACCGTATACTTGAGTTTTTCCAGTAAGGTCTTGAGCTGCTCTCTGTTGTCAGTTTGCACTTCAATATTGAACCCTTTTACCGTTCCACCACAGCCGCACTGTTTCTTTAATTTCTGGGCCAGGGCTTTTAGTTCTTTGTCATTCAAGCCTAGGCCCTTGATGACAGAAACGCCTTTGCCTTTGCGCCCTTTAGTGTCTTTATGGATACGCACGATACCATCTCCAGTGGGGATGTCTTCGAGTGCTACGTCGGGAGATATACGGCCTATATCTGTGCTGTAGACCAGGGATACGTTTGGATCTTTTCTCATGGGCGACTACTAAATAACTGCTGATACATGGAGTTTAACAAACTGAATAATTTTATGGGAGCTTTATGCTTGATTAAGTCTTCTAGGTAAAGCTGGAGCGACAATGAGATAGTTGAAACTCAGTGGGCTAGCAAATTTTAGCCTCATTCATTTTTATATTTTTGAAGGGGAATACCGCTTTTGATAAAAGCAGCTATGTCGCCAGCATGAATCCAATGACCAGTGATACAGCTATGTTGCCAGCATGAATCCAATGACCAGTGATACAGCAGTGACAGAGGCACAAGGAATAATAAACTTATGAAATTTTGAATGAGCAATGGTGCAAGAGGTTAACACGAAGCCTATTGCCGCCGCTCCATAGTTGCCGTTATGTCCGTCGAATAAGGTAAAGAGTAACCAGGCTAATACGATAACAGGCAAGATAAATAGGCTGATATGTCCCTGACTCTTTCTGCTCGAAGCTTGTTCTGATCGCACCGAGGCTTGTTCGGGAGCAAAAATAAAGATAGCAGTAGCGATCAAGAAGGCACCGATAAACCAAAACATAAGAGACTCCATTACTTAGAATTCAAGATCACACTGCAATTTTCAACTGATAATCATTATCATTAAGCTGTTAACTGAAGTCAAGCTGAACGACATACTGATTAGGTTAAATTTGAGTTGTAGATCGCGACATTGCTATGTAAGCTGAAATTATAAAGTGAATTTTACAAGATGCGTATCTGATGGAGTTAAAATGAAGAAGGTTATAATTGGTTTGGTTGCCCTGGCACTGAGTGCCTGTAGTTCCTTGAAAACGAGTTCAGATTATGATTCAGCAGCAAATTTCGACGATGTAAAGACCTACGCCTGGATCGTTAAAAAGACCCAAGACAGCACATATCATCTGGATGGTCTGATGGATCAACGTATTCGTACAGCAATAGACAGCCAGTTATCGGCGAAAGGCATCACTCTCACCGATGCGGCTACAGCCGATATATTAGTTAACTATCTGACTAAGGTTGATAAAAAAATCAACGTAGACACCTTCAGTACTAACTATGGTTATAACCCATATTACGGAAGGGGATGGGGCTATAGCGGTAACATGAGCACTCAGACTAAGGTGCGCGAATATGAAGTCGGTACCTTGATCTTAGATATGGTGAGTCGCGAAACCGGAAAGCTTATCTGGCGTGGCTCTGTTGCCGATACCATACGCGATCAGAACACTCCGGAGGAGCGCGTTGAAGTGATCAATCATGCTATCTCTGAGATGTTAGTTAATTATCCGCCTAAACCAGAAGCTAACTAGTATTCCTGCTACGGTTAGCTTCATATACTAATCTCGCTTTAATGCGGCACAAGATGAAAGGCGCTCCAGCAGGAGCGCTTTTTTTTGGCCAATTTATGCCTGCTAAGACATAGACTAAAGTCCAGCTTAAATAGGGGGTTATTCCTGAGTCCATATCAGGCACTAGGTGAGTGGTACAAGTGGATCAGTTTTTACAGCTGTGGTTTGACGAATGGCATTTATGCTAGCCGCATACCAGACATACGGTGAATGTTGGCGAACAGCCCTGCCTCTGTCATCTATGATCTACAGCCAATGTCATTTCAATCGCTCCATATGTTTAGCTTTCGAACTGACCGTGTTTGTCTACGGCTACTGACAGCAAGGATTTAGTGGCTTAACTCACTGGATTGGCGACATGAGTCAACTTTATATTTTCGTTACTCGCCTAAAGTTTATAATGTTAATTAATTGCGAAATTTTCAGAAGGATATAAAATACGCAATTGTGCGAGGATAATTTTTAGCATTTCACGCCAGGGCCGATGAGCTACATAAGCTTTAGGCACAAGCCATAGGCGTCAATGGCCATATAGGTTACAAATGATGAATCAATTTTGGCTTATTTTATTATGTTTTATCGGACTCGTTCTCAGTCCGGTAGCATTTGGCTGGAATGATAGTGATAAAGATGGGGTTCCGGATATCAAGGATGCCTGCCCGCATACCTCCTTGGGCGTACTTGTCGATGCTTCAGGTTGTGACCAGAGTCGATTATTTAAGCCGATTTGTTTAATCACAAGTGATGACAAGGTATATCCCGCGACTTGTATCAAGGTCACTGAGTTAGCGTTAAACTTTGAGTTCGCTAAGACTGAGATACGTTATTCCCAATGGCAAGTCCTCGGCCAAATAAAACAATTTTTACAGCTAAATGACGTTAAGTTATGCCTCATTGGACATACTGATTCCGTCGGGAGTGTAGAGGCCAATCTGCTCTTATCCGAGGCAAGGGCCAAAACAGTCATGGGGATCTTAGTCGATGATTATGGCTTTGAACCGGAGCGCTTTATTGTGAGGGGAATGGGAACTCGCTCTCCAATTAGTACCAATGATACACCAGTAGGCAGGGCCCTGAATCGACGGGTCAATTTTGTGGTGGAGGTCAGTCACTAGGTGTCTAGTAGAAGTGCTCAAGCGAACCGCTTAGAATTTTTATTTGAATTAAACCTGAAATGAAACAGCTCATATTTATATGAGCTGTTTTTCGGTGCTAGATTTTAATTACGTTAATCCAGACATTTGTTTGGGACATTTTTAGGGAGTAATACATGGAAAACTTGGAAGGTTTGATCGAGCAAGCACCAGAGCTTATCGTGACCTATGGGATGAAGATCGTTTTTGCGATTATCATATTTCTCATCGGTAAATATTGTGCCGGTATTGCTAAGAGACTATCGAGTAACTTGATGACCAAGCGTAATCTTGATCCTACGGTTGTCTCATTTGTTGCAAATATGGCATGGTCACTGGTGTTTGTGTTCACCATAGTGGCCACCCTTGGGCAAATTGGCGTACAGACGGCATCACTGGTTGCTGTTATCGGTGCCGCGGGTCTAGCGGTTGGCTTAGCGCTGCAAGGCTCACTGTCTAATTTCGCTTCAGGCGTCTTGATGGTGATGTTCCGCCCGTGTCGTGTTGGTGATTATGTCGAAGCCGCCGGTATCGCGGGTACAGTCAATGAGATCACTATTTTCTCAACTAAGTTACTGACACCGGATAATAAACTTATCGTGGTGCCAAACTCGGCCATGATGGACGGCACCATCACCAACTATTCTGCGATGGATACTCGTCGGGTCGATTTCGTTATCGGGGTTTCTTATGATGCTGATCTTCTTGAAACGAAGAAGGTACTGACACGCGTTATCGAGAATAACCAGTATGTACTGAAAGAGCCTGCTTGCACTATCGCACTGTCTGAGCTTGCAGATTCGTCGATTAACTTCGTGGTTCGTCCATGGGTTAAAGGTAGCGATTACTGGCCAGCTTATTTTGAAATTCTAGAGCAGATTAAACTGGCACTGGATGAAGCTAACATAGGTATCCCATACCCTCAGATGGATCTTCACTTGAAAGAGACTCCTGCAGTAATACCCTCTTCGCTTGTTTGAGTCTTGGTTCAAGTAGGACCCTAGATCCTAGAATTTAGGGTTCTAGGGTTCTAGGGTCTAATGCAGCTCACCATATTGATAATCAAATTTTGGCATACCCCAATGGAATTTTATTGCCAACATTCTCAAGCCGAAACCAAATGGCAGACAGATGGCTAGGTTGATCCATTCACTGACTCCGTATGACTTAAGACCCACATAGAGAGCGGCTGTGAGCAGGGCGACTAGGGCATAGAGCTCTTTCTTGAAGATCAGCGGGACTCGATTGCATAAGATGTCACGAATAACGCCACCAAAAACCCCGGTTACTAGCCCCATTACGACGGCCACTAGCGGGCTAAACCCTAGTAATAGTGTCTTCTGAGCACCGACAATAGAAAATACCGCTAAGCCTAAGGCATCTATGGCTAAGAAGAGTTTAGACAGATAGCGCATCACGGGGGCGATCACCACGGTGAGCAATGAAGCAAATGCAATGGCGATAAGGTAATGAACGTTCTCTACCCAGATCAAGGGATAGTTCCCCAGCATGATGTCACGCAAGGTACCGCCACCAATAGCCGTGGCACAGCCTATGATGACGACGCCGAAGAGATCCATCTGCTTCTTTCCGGCGCATAGGGCACCTGTCATGGCTTCGGCTATGATACCGATAAGCCAGAGAAGGCTGATAAATTGAACTTCTTGCATAATAAGAGTGCCACCGAGTAAAAGGAGGCGGATTTTGCCTGATAAAAAGCCAAAGAGACAGGTATAAATATTGTATTTATGGATTAGAAATAATAATGATTAATTCTCGGATTTATCTTTTAATGTCTTACCTGTGGTTGTTTCGTAGTTAGTATTGATAATCCAATATAATCTAACCGTTGCTTTATCGTGGTCTGGTGTAATTGTTAATGCGTTGTTGGGGTTTTAGTGTGTTAAGTCCTGTTGGGTTGGTGAAAATTTCTGACCTTGTCTTATGCTCTAACGACCATTATTTTTGGCGGATAAATACTGGTGCTCGCCATGTTCTGAGAGTAGTATTCATGGCTCGAAATCATAAACAGGGGCTAAGATGATCGATTTTCGCAGTGATACAGTAACCAAGCCAACGACTGCAATGCGCGCGGCAATAGCCAATGCCGAAGTAGGGGATGATGTTTATGGCGATGATCCTACAGTAAACAGTCTAGAGGCAATGGCCGCCGAGATGTATGGCTTCGATGGTGCCTTATTCACTTCATCCGGTACGCAAGCAAACTTATTGGCATTGATGGCTCATTGTGAGCGTGGTGATGAGTATATTTGTGGCCAACAGGCTCATAACTACAAGTTTGAAGGAGGCGGCGCGGCGGTACTTGGCAGCATCCAGCCTCAACCTCTGACTAACCAGGCTGACGGCAGTATCTTGCTCACCGACATTCAAGCCGCAATTAAGCCCGACGATGTGCACTTCGCCCAAACTAAATTACTCAGTCTCGAGAACACCATAGGTGGGAAGGTCTTGCCTCAGGCCTATTTGGCACAAGCGCAAACCTTGGCATTCGATAACAAGCTGAAAATCCATCTAGATGGGGCTCGAGTGGCTAATGCGGCGGTTGCGCAAAATATCGCCATCGGTGACATCACCCAATATTTTGATTCCGTTTCTATCTGTCTCTCTAAAGGCTTGTGTGCTCCGGTAGGATCCTTGCTTTTAGGTGATGAGCGCTTGATTCATAAAGCCAGGCGCTGGCGCAAGATGCTTGGCGGTGGCATGCGCCAAGCCGGTATTTTAGCCGCAGCGGCGAAACTAGCCATTACAGATCAAGTCGATCGCCTGGCTATCGATCATGACAATGCGCGCTATCTGGCTGAGTGTTTGTCTGAGCTTGATGAATTTGAAATCGACCTGACCTTAGTGCAAACCAATATGCTGTTTGCTGAGGTGAAGCAGGGCGTAGACATCGCTCATATCGCCACTGAGCTCAAGTCTCAGGGGATATTAATCAGCCCTGGCTCAACTTTGAGGCTAGTGACTCATGCCGATATCAGTCGAGCCGATATTGATACCTTTATCGCTAAACTAAAAGGCTTGCTGGCTTAATGGTCTGATAGTGAGGCCAATAGTAAGATTCGTTATTGCTACTAGTAGCGCCTAATTAACGTATCGTTAGTGTGAGTGGCCATTATGACCATTGCCGGGCATCTGTTGTCCGTCACTGGTATAAATACCAATTCCATTAAATTTATGATTAATTCAGAGCCTCTCAGGGCTTTTAATTCACGGCGCATTGTTAAGGAAATGGTTATTCCCTTTTGAGACAATGCAACATAGAAGTAGAAGTCCTGAGAAGCTCACGTAGTGCGGGTTTAAAAACACTTTATGCTGCGCAAGTGGCTCTCGATATAGAATAACTATTAGCTTCAATCCCCTTACTTGCCTACAGCGTTTTTAACTCCCGCTGAATGATCACTTACTTAATGGAACTGGTATAAAATCCTGAACTGCCGTGTTGAATGAAGCCTTGAGTGATCATCTTGGCGATAAAAGGATATGACTCACTGTAGCCTATAGCGGGCTCACTGCTTGGCTTCCTAGTTCACCGCTGTGAGGTGAGAAACAAGGTGCCCCGTTTTCCTGTGGTCGACATAGATAAGATAGTTTTGTGAATGATCAAGGCTTACCAACTCCCCATGGGATTGGTGCTAATGCAGCCTGACTCCTTTTTCCCGAGAGGGCAATATTTTTGGTGGCGGGGATCACAGCTTACGCCATGCATAAATTCGGTCTGGCCTTTATCATCATTGCCTCCCTGTTTGTTATCCTGTCTCTGGCTATTGCCTTGAGTCCCTGGCGAGGGTTAAGTTTATGGGGTGTGTCAGGGGGTGTTAAAGCGAGGGGCTAGGCCCCAACGTGTTATGCATTGTTGTTTTTGTCACCTTCATCGCTTAAGTCTTCTTTAACCGATTTGACCGCATCACGAGAGGCATGGCCAATGGCTTTAGTCGCGTCTCTCGTAGCATGACCTATCTCAGTAGTGATTTCTTTGGTGGTTTGGCCAATGCTGCGTCCTGCATCTTGTAGGTCGGCGCAGCCAGTCAGTCCGATAACAACCGCTAGAAGCATCAGGGATAATTTCATTTTTAAAATACTCAAGGTTAGATGTCAGGGCTACTGTAGCGGTTTAAGGCCGTGGCCGAAAGAGAAACAAGCTTCTTGTTATGGACTCGGGACGCAGGTATTTTGTGGAGAATTTGGGAAGTTATTGGTTATTAAGTCTTAAAGCGTACACTGCCTCATAAAAGAGGCAGTGTACATTAAGCATTTGGGTTTTAGCCCACAGGCTCCATACCGATAGGTATTAGTAGACTAGAGGTTAACTAGTTTTTCATCAAGATCGACTATCAAGTGCTGCATGATCTCTTGTACCGAGGTATCTTTGGTCGACTCATCCATGAAGATTTTTATGGTCACCAGCACATGACCGTCGTTTTTAATTCGTTTGTTTTGCATAGAGAAATAAGCGCTCTCAGTCTCAGCCTCTCTGACGACGAATCCGTCCAGCTCGAAGATACGGTTGCCTGAGCGGCCGTGCCATTTGGTGATTCGGCTTAATCCAATTTCGCAAGATTGATTAAACTCAATATGGTTTTGCCATGTTGTGGGGTGGGCAGGATCTTTAACGTGTGGGCATCGAACGGTATAGTTGTATACATGTGAAATTGCTGTCATATATTACCTACTTGTTTGCGAGTACTAATGTCATCATAGACATTGCTTTTCTGATCGGTCAACTTTATTTCGTCTTTACTCATGTAAGTTTACTTTCTCTGGTCTGTCTGTGCTTAATGAGAATAGTGAACTTGCTGTAACTCTTTTTTAGCATGACTCAAACCCTGATAACCTTGTGCTAGATCTCACTTTTTGACTATTTATCTCTCTTGTTTCGTTTTCGGTTAATAAAGCAACAGCTAATTGACGATCCAGTGGCATGACCTCATCACTTACACTGCAATTACTTAGGATACATATGTACGGTTAGATGTTACTTAATTTATCAAGGAGGCAGTGAGTGAACACTTGGTGATTAATGAATTGTGAAATAAACCTATGATTGACTATTAATGCCGCATATATCTGCTTATAATTTCAGGATAAAAATTAAATATCTAAACTCTACCGGAGGCTTAAATGCTAGCCAGAACCGTTTCAATGTTAAAATGGTGCGCTCTTTTCATTACCGCAGCGCAACTCACGGCTTGTGGAGAGGCTCCGGCGCCTCAAGCCCCTATGCTTCCCAGTGTGATAGTCAATACAGCTAGTACCAAAGAAATTCAGTCTAAGTCCGAGATAGTAGGGCGTACCAGGGCATCTGAAGATGTCACTATCAAGTCTCAAATCCAGGGACAATTACTCAAGCGTGTGTTTATTGAGGGGGATGATGTTAGTGCCGGCGACCTGTTATTTGAGATCGACCCTGCCAATTATATTTCCCAGTTAGCTCAGCAAAAAGCGGTGCTCAAACAGGCATTCGCATCGAGAGATGTGGCGGTGATGAATTGGGAACGTGGTAGAAGACTGCTTCCCGATGGCATGATCAGTGCTCAAGATATGGATGAGTTAACCTCTCGTAAACTCACCACCGCAGCCGGTGTGGTACAAGCCGAAGCCGCCGTGCAAGGGGCAGAATTACAGCTCAGCTATACCAAGGTCTATGCGCCCATTTCAGGCCGCATCAGTAATGCTAAAGTCAGCATCGGAGACATCATCACGCCAAATTCAGAGATGGCGAACCTGGTTCAGTTACAACCTATGTGGGTTAACTTTCAGGTCGCAGAGAAGACACTAATCTCGGCCAAGCAGAATTTCTCCCAGGCCAGCAAACGTGAAGCAGAGATCTCAGATATCGTGATAAGCCTGCGTCTGCCTAATGGCACTATGTTTGATGAGACGGGTTATATCGATTTTATCAGCAATAAGGTCGATGCGGCGACGGGCACCTTACCCATAAGAGCGACCTTCAAGAATGATGCTAAATTAATGCTGCCAGGTCTGTTTGTGACCCTGATAATCGAATCCCCCATCAAAGAGAAAGCCCTACTCATTCCTCAAGCCGCAGTACAGGAAGATCAGCAGGGGCGTTTCGTCATGGTGCTCAATGAACAAGATGAAGTCGAGAAGCGCATCGTCGAGCTTGGTGAACGTTTCGGTATCGACTGGCGTGTGCTTAGCGGTCTCGAAGATGGCGAGCGTATCGTAGTCGATGGCTTACAGAAAATTCGTCCGGGTATCAAGGTTAATGCAGTCGAGCAAGAAATTGTGCCATTTCAAGATACTCAAGCTACACCCAATGCCAGCGATGCTAAGTAGGACTACGTCATGATTAGTGATTTTTTTATTGGCTTGGTCCTAAGTTTGCCTCTGCTATTGGTTAACAGGGGAATGTCATGATTAGTGATTTTTTTATTGGCTTGCTCCCAAGTTTGCCTTTGCTATTGGTTAACAGGGGAATGTCATGATTAGTGATTTTTTTATAAACAGGCCCAAGTTTGCCTTCGTTATTTCGACGGTACTGACCCTTGTTGGCCTGATCTCTATTCCGATCTTGTCGGTATCGGAATTTCCTGAGATAGCCCCGCCGCAGATTAATGTGTCGACCAGTTATTCCGGTGCCAGCGCCAATATTGTCAGAGACACCATAGCTCAGCCGCTGGAAGCGGAAGTGAACGGCGTCGAAGACATGCTCTATATGGAGTCTAAGAGTGCCAACGATGGCAGCTACTCCTTGAGTGTGACATTCGCTGTGGGTACCGATGCCGATATGGCTCAGGTGAAAGTACAAAACCGGGTACAACAGGCCATGCCTAGGCTACCTGCTGAGGTGCAGCGCCAGGGTGTCACGGTAGAGAAACAGAGCCCGAATATCTTGATGGTGGTGAACCTGACATCTCCCCAAGAGACATTCGATTCGCTGTTTATCACCAACTATGCCGGCCTCAATATCACCGACTCTTTAGCGCGTCAAAATGGTGTGTCTAAAGTGCAGGTGATAGGAGCGCTAGACTACGCCATTCGTATCTGGTTGAACCCGGATAAGATGGCCAGTCTCGGGGTGACAGCATCGGACGTCATCGCCTCACTAGAGGAACAAAACATTCAGGTCGCGGCGGGCCGTATCGGCGCAGCCCCTGTGGATCCGGAGCAACAATTTCAGTACACACTACAAACCAAGGGGCGCTTGAAGGATCCCCAAGAGTTTCGTGAAGTGATGATCCGCGCCAACAATGATGGCTCTAAAGTTATCGTCGGCGATATCGCCCGAGTGGAGCTCGGCTCCCAGACCTATGATGCCCAAGGTAAGCTTAATAATAAACCTTCCGCCATCATTGCTGTCTATCAATCGCCAGATGCCAATGCACTAGAGGTCGGTGCGGCGATTAAGGCCGAGATGGATAAATTGTCGAAGCAGTTTCCTAGAGACTTGGAATATGAGGTCCTCTATGACACCACTGAGTTTGTTGAAACGTCGATCAAGGAGGTCGTGCAGACCCTGTTTATCTCCATAGCGCTGGTCGTCTTAGTGGTGTTTATCTTCCTGCAGGATGTACGCTCGACTCTGGTACCTGCCATCGCTATTCCTGTGTCTCTTATCGGTACATTTGCCTTCTTGCTGGTTTTTGGCATGAGCATCAATACGGTATCTCTGTTCGCCCTGATCTTAGCTATCGGTATTGTGGTCGATGATGCGATTGTGGTGGTGGAGAACGTCACTCGCTTGATGGAAGATGAGGGGTTATCACCCAAAGAAGCGACATCTAAGGCGATGAAAGAGGTCACTGGTCCGATCATTGCGACCACATTAGTCTTGCTAGCCGTGTTTGCCCCAACGGCTGTGATGCCTGGGATCACGGGCCAGATGTACGCCCAATTCTCAGTGACCATATGTATCTCGGTGCTGATCTCATCGCTCAACGCGCTGACATTAAGCCCGGCTCTGTGTGCTTCCCTTCTTAGACGGCCCAAGAAGCATACTAAAGGCTTTCATGCCACCTTCAATAAATATTTTGAACGTGTCACCGGCAAGTACATGAAGTTGGTTTCATCCCTGACGCGTAAGCTTTCCCTAGTCTTAGTCGTGTATGTAGGCCTGCTCGCCGTAACAGGAGGCGTAGCTAACATCTTGCCCTCAGGTTTCGTGCCTATGGAAGATAAGAAGGCCTTCATGGTGGATATTCAGCTACCGGATGGTGCGTCACTCAACCGTACCGAGGAGGTGATGAGGGAGCTTGTCGAATTAACATTAGCCGAGCCTGGGGTCGAGAATGTGATCCATGCCAGTGGTTTCAGTATCTTGTCCGGTTCGGTTGCCTCCAATGGTGGCTTGATGATCGTGACACTTTCAAGCTGGGAGGAGCGAGATACCCCAGACATGGTCGAGGCGGCGATCGTTATCAAGTTACAGGCCAAGTATGCGGCCAATCCTTCGGTGAAAGCCATGGCATTCTCACTGCCGCCTATACCCGGTGTGGGTAGTGTCGGTGGCTTCGAGTTTGTGCTGCAAGATACTCAGGGACGCACGCCTCAGGAGCTGGCTTCTGTGATGCGAGCCTTGATCATGAAGGCCAACGAGCAACCTGAAATCGCCATGTCATTCAGTAATTTCCGCGCCGATGTACCGCAGATGTATGTGGATGTAGACCGAGATAAGGCCAAGGCGTTGGGGATCTCCCTCAATGAGATCTTCTCAACCATGCAGACTATGCTGGGTTCCATGTACGTCAACGATTTTAACCGTTACGGCAAGGTATTTAGAGTGATCTTACAGGCCGAGGGAGAGTTCCGTAATTCTGAACAAGACATCTCGCGTTTCTATGTTCGTTCTAACACAGGAGAGATGATCCCTCTGAGTACACTGGTGACAGTGACACCGATATTGGGGCCTGATGTGATGACCTCATATAACATGTTTAGCTCGACCACCATCAATGGTTTCCCTGCAGCAGGTTACAGTTCGGGTGATGCCATTACCGCCATGGAACGTGCGGCTCATGAGACTCTGCCTACGGGTTATACCTATGAGTGGACTGGCCAAACTTACCAAGAGATCAAGGCGGGTAACTTGGCGCCCTTGATTTTTGCCCTGGCGCTGGTATTTACCTACCTGTTCTTGGTGGCTCAATACGAGAGCTGGACCATACCCTTCGCGGTTATCCTGGCCGTGCCAATTGCGGTATTGGGGGCATTTCTAAATATCTGGTTGATGGGCTCAGACTTGAACCTCTATGCGCAGATAGGTCTGGTGCTCTTGATCGGTCTGGCGTGTAAAAACGCCATCTTGATTGTGGAGTTTGCCAAGCAACTGCGTGAAGAGGGCAAGAGCATTCTCGAGGCGGGTGAGACGGCTGCAAAATTGAGATTCCGTGCGGTATTGATGACCGCCTTCTCCTTCTTGCTCGGGGTGTTACCTCTGATTATCGCCACTGGCGCTGGTGCCGGCAGTCGACGCGCCCTAGGGTATTCGGTATTTGGTGGTATGTTGGCGGCCACTATCGTAGGCACCCTGCTAGTTCCTGTCTTCTATGTGATGATGCAAACGATGCGGGAGAAGTTTAAAGCTAAGGCTAAGGCGGAAATAAGCTAAGTCTAAGTGTAAATGGCAACAAGCTAAGCCAACAGGCTCAGGACTCACATCCTGAGCCTTTTTTTGTGTGCGGCTAATAGGGTGATTAATTGCTGGTTTAGAGCTACTTTTAATAGACGCTACTAATGCCGAGGTGATGCAGTGCACATGCAAATGACCTTACAGCTGTTAGTATTTTTTGTGGTGGCGATAATATTAGGTATCTTGTTACGCAGACTATTGAAAAATACGGCAATTCCATACTCTGTGTCCCTATTAATCTTAGGGATCTTGATTGGTTCTGTGCTGGATTACGAAGTTAATAACCCCTTCTTGCACGAACTTAAATCATCCTTTTTGCTTGCCAGTCAGCTAGACGCCAACCTTATCATGTTTATTTTTTTACCGGCTCTGGTATTCGAGTCGGCTTTTTCGTTAGAGGTTCATCTGTTTAAGCGCATGTTCTCCCAAATTGCCCTGTTGGCCATCCCGGGAATGGTGCTGTGCACTGGGATCACCGCCCTGTTGAGCCTAAGTGTGCTACCTTGGAATTGGTCGGTAGGCGCAGCCTTGATGTTTGGCGCAATTGTCAGCGCGACGGACCCAGTTGCCGTGGTGTCCTTGCTAAAAGAGATGTGCTCGCGAGCGCGGCTACAAACCTTGATCGAAGGGGAATCATTACTCAATGATGGTACCGCCATCGTCTTATTTACCTTGTTTTTGGGGCTAGCGACTCAGGCACAGGCCGAGCTGAGTTTCATCCATGTGATAGGCGAGTTTACCCGGGTTGTTAGCCTAGGAGTGCTTATCGGTGCCTTGGTTGCGGCAATTAGCCTGATGTTTATCGGTTCACTATTTAATGACAGTCTAATTGAAATCGCACTGACCCTGGTCTTACCCTATCTGGTGTTTTATCTGGCTGAACATGTGTTTCATGCATCGGGAGTGGTGAGTGTGGTCACTCTGGCACTCATCTATGCAGGACCCGGTCGAACCCGTTTCTCCCCCGAGGTGATGGAGCATCTGCGTCATTTCTGGCACACCTTGTCTTATCTATTTAACACCCTGATTTTCATCTTAGTGGGTCTGGTTATATCGACTCGACTCGGACTCGCCGATCTCGCTAATTGGCAATACTTAGCGATAATTTTTGTCGGAATACTGGTGATCAGGACCATGGTGATCGTCGGATTTATGCCGATATTAGCCAGAATCGGCATAGGCTTGACCAAGGAAAAATCAATCGTCTTGATATGGGGGGGCTTGCGCGGCGCGGTCTCATTAGCATTGGCTTTAATCGTGGCGACCAACGAATCTTTAGATATTCAGTTAAGGGATCAGGTGCTGTTTCTTACCGCGGGTATTGTGGTCCTCACCATAGTAGTCAACGGCTCGAGTATGCGCTTTGTGATGGCGAAGCTTGGGCTCGACAAATTGCCGAAGGCCAAGCAGAAGACCTTTGCTAAGGTACAGCATAAGATCTCCGATGAAATCGCCAAGATAAGAGAGAGCCTTAAACAAGATGAACACTTGCAGGCGGTTAATTGGTCGATGGTCGATCGCAATATTGTCACCGTTGCAACTCCCTATAAGGAGGAAGCAAGCATAGACACTCAGGTGGAGTATCAAAGAAAATTACTGGAATCTGAGCGGCAATTTTACTGGAATCAATTTGCCAAGGGCCTCCTTAGCCAAGATGCGACCCATATACTAATAGGCGCAATAGAGAAGGCGTTAGATGGAACGCCGCAGATCTGGCCCAGACCGTCCATTACCAAGCATTGGCAGATACCTAAATGGGCGAGTCAGTGTACAAACATGCCTATCATAGGACCCTATGCTCGAGCCGCGAGTTATAGGCAACATGTGATCACCTTCGAGAGTGCCAGAGGCTTGTTTGAGGCGAGTGCTTATATTCTCGAACTCGCCCCTAGTTTGTCTTTAGAGGCTGCTCAGTTAGAAAAAGTCTTGCAGCAAGTCAGTCAGGTTAATCAATTTGCCGATAACACCTTGAATGATTTTCGTCAGGACTCGCCTCATCTGGTTGAGCGGGTAGAGTCCTATCTGGCCTTAAGGATATTGCTCAATACCGAACGTAAGAAGATCCAGGACTTGACCCATGAAGGCATGATATCGGAAGTCGATGCACAGAAGCTTATCGAAGCGGTAGAGCTCAAGATGCATGAGAGCAAGAAACTGAATCGGCTAGTCTGAAGCTCAATATTTCTGTGTTTTAGCTCGTAAAAATAAGCAAGGCCCGCCACTTAAAAAGTGAGCGGGCCTTGCAGTTTGCTGATTCTTTGCAGGGAAAAAGCTAACTTTCACCAGCCTATAACAAATGTATACTTCTTGGCTAGGGATAAGTCACAAATTTACCATCCAGAATAATCAAGCCCATGTATTTACAATGAATATGAATGCTTATCATGTGTATCTGGTCTTAAAAAGCCCATTCGGAGATAGGCTAATTACTGACGGCTTAGCAGTCAATTTACTCTCGTATTAGAGCGCATTAGTGAAGAACTGACAGATTTCTGCGTGTGTAGCCTGTTTAGGATTGGTAAAACCACATGCATCTTTCAGAGCGTTCTCAGCCAGTGTTGGGATATCTTCGGCTTTGACACCCAGTTGAGTTAGATTCTCAGGGATCTTAACCGCGGCTGCCAGTGTTTGAATGGCTGCAATTGCTGCTGTCGCACCTTGCTCATCACTCATGGCCGATACATCCACGCCCATGGCCTTGGCCACGTCTTTCAGGCGGGGCGCGGCGACTCGTGCATTGTACTGTTGAACATGGGGGAGTAACAGGGCATTGCAAACCCCGTGTGGTAAATCGTAGAAGCCGCCTAGCTGGTGAGCCATGGCATGGACATAGCTTAAACTGGCGTTATTGAATGCCATTCCAGCCAGGAACTGGGCATAAGCCATCTGGTCACGGGCATCGATATTTTGGCCGTTGTCCACCGCCTCGATCAGGTTAGCCTTTATCAGTTCTATTGCCTTGATGGCACAATCATGTGGCGAGCCACCACCGAGAGAAATGACAAAATCACAATCATTGGTTCTGAGGAGCTTAAGGCCCGCTTCGACATTGCCGCAAGTTGGGTTTGCCTGTACGTCATCGAAGATGCTTATCACTATGCCTGCGGCGGCTAACTTCTCTGGACCTGGCCGACTAAGCCTATCTCTACTAAGGGTTTATCGGTAACAATGAGTGCGCGTTGAAAACCTAAGGTCTTGATATCACCTATGGCATCGTCGACGGCACCTTTGCCTAGTACATTGACAGATGGGATATAAAATTTAGCAGCCATGAAATCACCTTTATGTTCGGAAGTTAAAAATTGTTATCATTTCTGATCACCAAATTACCAATATTGTTGGCTTAAAGGTGTGAGCCAGCTCTAAAACGGCGCGGGTAAGGGCAATCTTTGTGCGAAACTTTGAGCTTGGTTACTAAATCTGTAAATTTATGACCGAGGCGAGAATTATTCCTCTTGGGTCAATTAACTCTAGATATGATGTCGATAAAGGCTGACCGTTTTAACCTTTTCTTGAAGCCAGTGGTGGTCGATTCGCTATATTAATCATGGCTGGCTTGTTGGGTTTTAGTGTTATTTATTTATCTATCTAAATACAATATGTATGACTAAATACTTATATTAAATATAAAACATAGCTATTAAGAGGGGGTTGATATTTTTGTTCTTCTTGCCTCATCTCACCTGATGGATGAAACCTATTTTAGATTTAAATTTTAAATAAATAGTTTTATGTTTGTTGTGTTCTGTATTTTGCTGGGGGTTGTCGATTTTGTTTTATCATTGTCTTTTATATGGGAAAGAGTTTTTAATTATGTGCAGAGTGTAAGTGTATATGATTTTAACTATAAGCTTATAACTTGATTAGATATCAGCTTGAATGTATTAGCTTTGCCTGGTTAAGAATTTAAGCTGATTTGCACTCATCGTGAGTCTTATTCTGGCTCGCTTGTAACTGGTTGAAAGTTAATGGTTATTATTCGGTGCACTTGTCTGGCTAACGGGTTTGATGAAGTTTAAATACATCTGTATACTTAGATTGTTACTGCTTTTATTGACTTGATTATAATAATGATTATAAAAAAGACTTCTTTAAATTAAATTAATTGTTAATATAGTCAACTGTATTGGTTTATTTGGTTGCTTGTACTTGCGCTCGTTGTTTTTAGATTTTAATGTTCTCTTGGTAAATAGTAGTTATTTACTATTTACATATCGTCATTGTGCTACTTTACTTTGTGTTGGTTTTATTTTTATAGAAACTTCTCTGTCATCTGTTTGACATTAATATACCTCACTCTGGTGTTTTCTGTTGCCATGAATGTCATTGAATATATTCATTTCGTATAAGGACGACGAGGATGGGGCTGGAAAAGTTACTGTATCTGCAGGGCGTCGGTGCCGAGTTTATCAATTTCAGTGGCCAGAATATCCGTATCCCTGCACAGGACAGGGAGGGAGTATTGAGGTGTATGCTGGATAAATTAGTCGATACACGAGGTGAGATCGATGCCGGGTATCTGCAACGGCGTATTCATGAACTCGATGCTAAGCCATGGACCTTAGGCTTGCATGGTTTTCAGCATACCTATCTGGATGAACCTGAGGTTAGTTTGTATCTACCCTATGACTATCAAGATGAATTGACGCTGAAAATCTTGAGTGAATCTGGCTGTTTATTCATTCTTCGCGTGCTGCCGGGCGATATGGAGATAGTCGGTGATTATCAGATCGGCAAGACTCAATACTTACACTATCGCTTATCCCTGCTGAAGTTAATTCCAGTCGATTCCGTAGACAATACCAATGGCGTGCCCGTGGACAATCCCAATGGCGTGCCCGTAGACAATACCAATGGCGTGACCGTGGACAATACCAATGGCGTGCCCGTGGACAATCCCA
>NZ_JABSSM010000053.1 GCF_013214165.1 Shewanella sp.
GCTTATTGGATAGCGCATTATCAGACTATCCTGAATCTGAGTCCCAATTGAATTAGTCAGTCAATTGATGATCTTCTGATAAATATGGATATTATACCATTCCATATAAATATCTGGTCAGTTCAGAGACTCTCAGTTTTTTCAATTCAAGGCACATTGATGAGGAAATGGTTATTCCCTTTTAAGTCAATGTAACGCAGAAGTGGAAACACTGAGAGCCTCACGCAGTGCGGCTGATGTTTAAAGAAAAGGGCAAAGCCCTTTATGCTACGTTGAATGTTCTTGATATACGACTGCATGGATGCAGGAGGTAGAGCAACGCAGGAGCTCGTTGCCGAGAATAACTATTAGCTTCAAACATTCGCCTTGCCTACAGTGCTTTGAACTCCCGCTGAATGGTCAGATACTTACTCGGAATGGTATTAAAGGAAGACACAATGCATAAGCAGTTTAATGGCATGTTAAAACTCTTGTTTTTTTATACCTGCCTGATCTTGTACTCAATGTCTACTTTGATGGCGAGCTCAGTTGTTAACCCTGTTTATGCCAGTAACTACACTGACGAGCAACAAGCATACCTTGATGCGCGAAAAGCACTCAAGAACAAACAGTTCAGCAGCTACTATAAATTACGTAAGCAACTCGATGACTACCCTCTGACCGTCTATCTGGACTTTCACTCCAAAATCAATGGCATTCTGACTCATAAGGGCAGTAAAGCCACCGCAGAGATTGCGCAATTTAAAGATACCCCCCTATTTAACACGGCTAGATCTCGCTATTTAATGACAACGGGCGCCAAGCGGCGTTGGAATGACTTCTTGATGGTCAGTCCAAGCAGACCCAATAACACCATTTTACAGTGTTATTTCTACCGTGCTAACTTGGCTGCAGGCGACAAAGACATCGCCTTTATAGGCGCTCAATCACTCTGGCTTTATGGCAAATCTAGGCCAGAAGCGTGTGATCCCCTCTTTCAGGCTTGGCAAAAAGCGGGGTTACGCACCCAAGAGATGATCTGGTCGCGTATGTTCCTGAGTTTTGATGCCAATCAATACGGATTACTGACTTATCTATCCAGAAAAATCACAGGCAATAAGGCCGAAGTAAAACGACTCCTCGCTGTATATAAAGATCCCCGTAGCCTGAGACACACGAAAAAATTTATGGGACGGGCAAAAATTAATGCCGAAATAGTCAGCAGAGGTTTAAGGAAACTGGCGAAAAAAGATCTGCAACAAGCGGTAAAACTTTACATGACCTACCAAAAACTGGACAGGTTTAGTGATTATCAAGGGAGAAAACTCAGCCGCTACTTCGTCAAACGCGCCATTATCAGACAGGAAGAGCGGCTAAAATCATTCGTCGATACCCTGTTGCCACTACTAGACAGTGATGATCTGGTGGAGTTGCGACTAAGATGGGCCATCACAGAGGCCGATTTCACTAGCCTTATTGCCTATTTGCCCCAGCTAAGTGAACAGAAAAAATCGAAACCCAGATGGCAGTATTGGCAGTCCAGAGTCGATGGGATCATCTCGACTCAAGCCACCGCAGCTCTGGGCTCAGATATTGCCGATAACCCATCGAGCAGATTAGCAAACTTGAGCAAGCGTAGAAATTTTTATGGTTATGTCGCGGCACTCGAACTCAACCGTGAATATCAGCTCGAGCACGTTGACAGCGTCACCGACCCGGCACTGAGGCAAAAAATCTTCGACGATAACGCCTTGGCGCGGGTGATAGAACTTGTGGCCATCGATAAAACCATTGACGCCAGATCTGAGTGGGTGCAGATGTTGGGCCGACACAGCCGAGCCATGCAAAAAGAGTATGCCATCTTTGCATTGGAGAACAAATGGTACGATCTGGGTGTTCAAGCCAGCATTCAAGGCAAACTGTGGCACGACATGAAATTACGTTTTCCCTATGCTGCCGAGCAAGCGTTCGTGACCGCCAGCAAGCAACAGCAGGTCAATATCGATGAGCTCAGGGCTATAGCCAGAAGAGAGAGTGCTTTTTACCCTTACGCAACCTCAAGGGTCGGTGCCAGAGGCCTGATGCAGCTTATGCCTGCAACCGCAAAAGAGACAGCCAAGAAAGCGGGAGTAAAATACAAGGGCACACCTAGCCTGTACGTCAATGAGATAAACATTCGCCTCGGCAGTACTTACTACGCATCCCTATTAAAGCGGTTCAATAATAATCGAGTGTTAGCCACAGCAGCTTATAATGCCGGCCCTCACAGGGTTAAGCGCTGGTTACAGAAAACCAATGGAGAACTCGACGTGGTCGCCTTCATCGAAGCAATCCCTTTCACCGAAACCCGTGAGTATGTACAGGCAGTGCTTAGCTATCGAGTCATCTACCAAATCAAGCAAGGCAAGAAAACCGAGCTGTTTTCCGCTCAAGAGCTCGACTTTAAATATTAATCAAAAAGATTCATTGGGGTCAGTAATTTATTAACGCCTGTGTATCAGCTCCTTGGGAGTTAACATCGTTCAGATCTCACCGGAGTGATGAAATTTAGCTCATTCGAACTCAGTTCAGGTAAAAAGCTTAGACAATCAGCATTTAATATGAATAATTATCATTAACACATAAAATGAGATCGACTTATAGACAGTCAGCCTTTATTGTGAATAATTATCATTAACACATAAAATAAGATCAACTTATAATGATATCACTGGATAATCTTTACCTGGGCGCAGAATATCAACCCCTGATCAACACCTCGGACTCGTCTATCTATGGCTATGAAGCCCTGTCTAGATTTACCGACATAAATGGCAAGAAAACCCCTCCGAATCTTGTCTTCGATCACCTTCATAATCAGGCTGCTCTGTTAGAAGACGTTGAGATACAAGCCAAGTTGTTTCAACTTAAACACTCAATAGCTTCTTTGCCGCTGTTTATCAACTTAGACCCCCATGCCATAGGCCCCAAGAGCCAACAGATGTTGAATCTATTATCGCTCCGGCCTAATTTAACCGTAGAGATCATCGAGAATACCTGTATCAATGATGCAAATCTCTCCAGAGTACTGGTAGCCCATTTAAAATCTAAACAGATTAACGTGGCACTCGACGATATTGGCGCGCCACATTCCATGTTGTCTCTATCATTGTTAGCTCAAGTCGACACCCTAAAGTTTGATATCGATTGGCTTAATCAAGTCGGCAATAGAGAACAAGAATATCTGATGAAAGCATTGATCCGTTTTGCTAAGGATTGCGATAAACAAACTGTTCTCGAGGGCGTAGAAACAGCACAACAATTTGCACTCGCGCAAGAACTGGGTATAGATCTGGTACAAGGATTTTTATTTAAGGCTCAATTCATCACCGCACCTTGTGTCACGCCGTTACTCATCATCGATGATAATCTGAGTCATATTGAGCCTTTTGCTGCAAAATTAATGAACTTGCAACTCATGCAAGGCTAACGAATTGATCTAGACTTAGAGTCAAAACCAAGAAACTGGATCGAGAATCTAATTTGTCTCATAGTAATATCATTGTATTAATAAAGAGAATTCGATGTCCAAGCAGACAATTTCAGATATTATCACTCAACTGGGCCGTGTTCTATTAGGCAAACCAGAACAGATAAAGCTGGCACTCGCATGTATTCTCGCCAAAGGACACCTACTGATCGAAGACCTTCCCGGAATGGGGAAAACCAGCCTATCCCATGGTATCGCCCAGAGTCTGGGACTCACTTATCAGCGCATACAATTTACCAGTGATATGTTACCCGCCGATATTCTAGGCGTCTCTATTTTCGATAAGGAGCAAGCTCAGTTTATCTTCCATCCTGGGCCAATCTTCAAACAGATGGTGCTAGCGGATGAAATCAACCGTGCCAGTCCCAAGACACAGAGTGCACTGCTCGAGGCCATGGCCGAGAGTCAGATCACAGTCGATGGCATCACTCACCCACTTCCCAGGCCATTTTTTGTGATAGCGACGCAAAACCCCAGTGAGCAATCAGGCACGTTTCCACTGCCAGAATCTCAGCTCGATCGCTTTATGATGCGCCTATCGATTGGTTATCCAAACGCAGCGGCCGAACTCGAAATGCTCAAAGGACATGACCTGTCCCCCCAGGCTCAGATACTTCCCCAGTGCATATCCCAAATCGAACTGGTTCAGTTACAGCAAGATGTGAGCAAAATTACGGCTTCCGATGCCTTACTTCATTATGTGCTCGCACTTGTCGACGCCTCCCGCGTGCAGAATGAGGGGTTTGGCCTGTCACCACGAGCGAGCAAGGCACTGCTCCAGGCCTCTAAAGCCTGGGCTTTTATCAATGGGCGAAGCTATCTTGTCCCCGAAGATGTACAGGCTGTGTTCTCATCCGTAGCCGAGCACAGGATCCGCAGCAGCAGTCAGCAGCAGGGAGCCGCCCTTTCTCAAAAAATTCTCAGCAACGTCAACCCGATATTGTAACCTAGCATAATGATGAATCGTGCTAATGCCACTGAGTCCCCCCCTTCCAGGAGACCTTCACTCTGGTTTAGATCTTGGTTAGCACGTAGGCTGCCGCCATCGAAACAGGTCACATTAGCCCATAAAAGTATTTTCATTCTGCCTACGGGCTTCGGCCTATTGTGGCTCTGTCTGATCTTACTCTTGTTTATACTCGGCACTAATTATCAAAACAACTTGATAATAGGGTTAAGTTTTTTATTGGTAAGCCTGTTCAACACCTGCATCATCTACAGTTATAAAAACCTTGCAGGGCTCTCACTGAGTTCATCTCCTCCTCCTCAAGCCTACGCAGGGGAGACTCTGGTATTTCCAATAAAGTTATCATCTAAACAAGTTCAATTTGAAGTATTGCTTTCTTATGGCAATAATCAGGTCAATGTGCTCAAGGTGATTAAAGAGCAACCACAAGTTTCTCTGCTGCAATTTAACAACCTCAACCGAGGCAGAGTATTTCCCAAACGCTTGAAAATAGAGTCAAGATACCCGCTTGGATTATGCAGAGCCTGGTCACATGTAGATCTTGATAATCAAGTGATCGTCTTTGCCAATCCCATCGAATCACAATCAGCGCTGTCTTCTTTAGCAACAGACGATATAAGCCATATTCTAGACAGAGGCATACATGTTCAGGGAGTCGATGAGTTTAAAGGCCTCAGGCCACATATTCCCGGAGAGTCATTGAAACAGGTGGCATGGAAACAACTGGCACAGGGACGTGGCATGCTGAGTAAGGAGTTTCAGCAACCCCAAGGACAACCCCTCTGGCTCACTTTAGATGACCTAAGCTCCCCAGACATCGAAGAGAGGATCAGTAAATTGACTTGGTCCATCGATAAACTCAGTCAACGTGGGCATATTTTCGGACTAGTCATAGGCCAACATAAAATTCCTCCCTCGGATGGCGAGGGCCATCGCCTTATGTGTCAACAAACGATAGCGCTTCTTCCTGTGAGTGATGGGGAGATAAAATGAAGCTACAACAGGAGATCATATCCCGCCATAGCCTACTCTGGTTACTCATCATCAATGTCGTGATACTTCTGCCACTCTATGACACATTGACGCCATGGAGCATGGCCATCTGCGGCATCTGCCTGATATGGCGCTACGGCATTTTTATGGGCAAGGTCGCCAAGCCTCCTCGTTTGCTGGTAACAGGCCTCGCCCTGGCATCGGCATTGACGCTAGCACTGGTCACATCAAAAATTGGCTTACTCAACGGCTTAATCAACTTGCTAATTTTAGGTTATTCACTCAAATATATAGAGATGAGAGACAGGCGAGATGTCAGAGTTGTGGTCATTGTCGGCTACATCCTTATCGCGATCACCTTATTCGGCCAGCAATCGTTCTACTTCTCTATCCTGTTAATCGTCATTGCTACAATTAACACCTGTGTGTTAATTAGCCTCTACCGAGACGATGCCAAGCTCTATGAAACGGCTAAATTTGGCTTTAGCCTCATCATGCAAAGTGTGCCCTTAGCCGCCCTGCTCTTCCTGGTATTTCCTCGTTTACCTCCTCTGTGGTTGATGCCACAAATGACAAGGGCACAAACGGGTCTCTCTGATGAAGTCAGTTTCGGTGAAATAGGCAGGCTGACACGCTCTGCGGCTCTCGCATTTCGAGTCAAGTTTGACGGCACTCCCCCCAGCAATCATCGACTCTATTGGCGTGCCCTGGTCTTAGAAGATTACGACGGTCAGACCTGGACACAACACGAAAGCATTAAAACCTTGGAATCAAATAATTTAGCAGCATCGAGCATGCCTACACCAACGGGGCCCTGGCTAAGTTACTCTGTTATTGCACAGAAGAGTAACCAACACTGGCTCTTCGGCCTGGACGTCGCATTCAGCGATACCAGCAAGATCATCCAATTGCCGGACTACCGCCTCTATTCCACCGACATACTCACACAAAAGTTTCAATACAGTGTCAAATCTTTCCCTTCTGTGCCCATGGATTTAACGCTGGCGGATCATGTCAGAAATATCAATTTACGCCTCCCAGAGCTGAGTAACCCCAGAACCCACGAATTAGCCAAGCGTTTTGCAGGGCGCTACCCAGATCCGCAAACGAGACTCAATGCCATGATGAATTACTTCACCGAGCAAGCCTATTTTTATACTCTGACGCCACCGCCTGTAGGTCCACAGCAAATTGATGATTTTTTATTGGAGAACAAGGCCGGATTTTGTGTTCATTATGCCAGTGCATTAACCGTTATGGCTCGCGCTACCGGGATCCCGGCAAGAATGGTAACAGGCTATCAGGGCGGCGAATGGAATAAACAGGCCCAATATTTCAGCATCTATCAGTATATGGCCCATGCCTGGGTGGAAGTCTGGTTAGAGAACCTAGGCTGGATAAGACTCGATCCCACCTCGATGATAGCACCAGAAAGAATACTCGAAGGTTTCGATGGCTATTTTCAAGGAGGCGACAGCTATTTTATCGACAGTCCCTTCAGCACACTCAAACTCAGGGACTATCCCCTTCTCAATGAACTGAGGCAAACATTATCGAGCATAGATTTCTATTGGAGTGTCTGGGTATTAGGCTTAGATTCGAGTAAACAACAGCAGATATTGCATAAGATGCTGGGGAAAGTCACCACAGAGAAGTTAGCCTTGTTCATGCTCTCAAGCCTGGCTCTTATCATGTTAGTCATAGCATACAGTGCCGGCTTACTGCGTTTCAGCACAGATAAAGACAAGATATCATCGGCTTACTTAAGAGTCTGTCGGTTAATAGATAAGCAAGGCGTGTCTAGGCGGCTCGATCAGGGTCCGATAGATTTTTGCCATAGCGTAGAGAGCCAGCTACCTGTGATTGCTAAAGATTTCTCTCTATTGACTCAGTATTACGTCGCGCTTAAATATCGCACATTGACGCCCAGTGGCAAAAAAAACACCACTAGGCTATTTATGCAATTATCCAGAAAGTTGAGGTTTAACATGCTCAAGCTCTAGCAAGGCACGGTAAACAAAAAATAGCCATTAACACTCAGCGTTAATCCATTCGCCCGTTTAAGCTCGTCTTTATGGCCCCAACACAGTGGACAGTACAGCTGTTGTAATTAATATCAGGGCAGCGAAGAAGATCTCGACCCCGATTGAACGCTGCAATATACCTACTGAGTTCGCTTCGCCTTGTTTTGGTTTTAACCTCAGCTTCTCAGCTAACGCGCCAGGCTCAAGCCCGTTATCATCAAGATTAGGCACCAGGCTAAACTTGTGCAGTGCCGCTAGCGCCAGGATCACCAATATGATGAAAAGCTTAGTCAGAATGGCTCTGCCATAACCCGTATCGATAAACTCGCTAAGGCTTTGAAACAACAGGCTTAGCAATATCAGCCCCGTGATAACCACCATAGCGACGATATATATGGCTAACTTGCCAAACAAGTCCATCACCCCCTTGAGTGATTGCGCTTCTAAGCGGCCGCACAGGGCCCACAAGGGGATCAGTGAGCCAACCCAGGCACCAATGGCGACAACATGAAGCGCCACCAGCCACTTACCTAAGTCATCCATCTCGGCGCAGTGACCTATCAGGGTGAATGAATATGCCAAACAAAGCGTAGCCATCAGGAGTAGACCCAAAGCACAATTTCGAGCGAGTCCCCTGGGGTTAACGGGTATAAATGTGGCGAGCAAAACCAGAACAAAACCAGCAATACGCCAGGATACGGATCCCCCGACAGCGCTCTGCCATAGGAGTTCGGTCATCAGAGGATCCCACATTCCAGCAAGACCCGTTTCGGCAAACGAACCGACCTGAATGAAGAAGTTCATCGTGACGGCCAAGACACCTATGATGGCCCCCTTCCTCATGTAGCCGGAAAAGTCATCAACGTCTGCAGCTGAACTTGACTCTATTGGCTCATGCCTGATCATCGACCTGACATTCATTAACATCATCAAGAAGCCGCCCAGACTCGATGCCACTCCAATATAGATGAGCCATTTAGTCGAGATGCCGAATGTGTCGAACAGGCTTATCGCCATTAATGTATCAGTCATGGGAATGGCTGGCACTATCGTGCTCAGTGGTATTGCTCATCACTTCATGAACCATGAAGCCAAATTCTCCTTTCATTTTATGCGCATCTTCTCCCATGATCATCCAGTTAACCGAGTAACTTGATGGGGCCAATTGAGGCAAGTCTAGGGAGAATTGATTTGAGCCTTGCATGCTTGGTTTGAAACCAAACTTGATATCATTACCAGTACCATCCTTCAGGGTCAATTTAATCAGGCGTACAGGGCTGTTAAATGTCAGCGTCAACGCTTGGGGCGAGGCTTGCAGCATCTCATTATTAGTGGGACTCGATTCAACCAGCGCGGAATGCGCAAACGCGGCAGAACTCAATAGCATGGTGGCAGAGATAGCGATTGTCTTGATTAATTTCATTTTGACCCCTTCAATTTATAGTATTTACTATGTGGAATAATTTGCTTTTTACTATCTAACGATTAGATTTATCATTTAAATGTCGATTTACTGTTGAAGATTATTTTCTTTTCTGCGCTCTCATCCCCCTCCAGCTGCTATGGGCGCTAAAACCGGACTCAGAACCAAGATCTGACACCCACAACGAATTGAGTCTCGCTATCTTCCTCCGCCTCATCCCGCGCATAATCTGCCGTGTTACCAAACTTCTTACTCCAATTAACCCCAATATAAGGCGCGAACTCCCTGAGGATTTCATAGCGTAATCTCAAGCCTGCGCCAATATCTGACAAACCGGATCCTATTCCGACATCGGGATCATTTTGTCCGTAGAAGTTCATTTCAATCTCAGGGGTTAAGATGAGCTTTTGGGTGATCAATAGCTCATACTCACTACTGAAACTCACCGCCGTCCTCCCCGCCTTTCCCACATAAATCGCCGCATCTATTTCGAAGAAATATGGCGCGAGTCCTTGAATTCCCAGCACAGCCCAATCACGGGAAGGAGACGGTTTCAAATCCTGTCTCAGCCCCATCTGCAAGTCCCAGTAAGGAGCGATAGCCCGGCTATATAGGGCCTGAACTTCGGCGTCGATAACATCTCCACCCGAGTATTCACCCTCAGTCTTAATCCAAAACTTATTAAGGTCATAGCCAATCCAGGCCTGTGCTCCCCAGCTGGTGGTACTATGCTGTGTGAGATCATTCTCAAATTCATCGATCATCACCTTGGTCAACAAGGGATCATCAAATTCGGTGCCAAAGGCCATGTCGACACGGGTCAAATTAACCAGAGCGACCAGAGCGATGGCGATAAAGGGATAACAATTTATCGGATTAAGCTTCATTTTCGACTCCATATTCATGCCCGTTTTCGGCCTATTACGTAAACTTTTGTTTGAGCGTATATTTATGCCTGCTTAACTTGGACTTTTCTGAACATGCCCGGCATATGGAACAGCAAGTGACAATGGTATGCCCAGCCACCTAACGCATCTGCCGTCACCAGGTAACTGATGCTCGAGCCCGGTTGCACTATCACAGTATGCTTACGGGGAATAAAATCTGGATCACCGGTTTCCAATTCACTCCACATCCCGTGTAAATGCATGGGATGGGTCATCATGGTATCGTTGACTAAGGTGATACGCACACGCTCACCAAATTCAAGTTCCAGTGGCGCGGCATCGGCGAACTTGATGCCGTTGACCGACCACATGTAACGGCTCATGTTGCCGGTGAGATGCAGCTGGATCTCTCGGCTAGGCTGCCTCTTATCCCGTGTTGGTGTAAGGCTCTTGATATCGGCATAGGTGAGTACCCTTCTCTTATACAAGCGAAGGTGGTCCCTGAGCCCTATTCCGGGATCCGTCAAACCACTGCGGGGGCTCATCGCGCGCATATCGACCTGAGGACCGAATTCACTGGCAATATGCTTAATTTCATTGTTACTGCCATAGCCCGCTAGCCCCAATCCAGTAGCGCTGGTCTTGTTCATGTCCATCTGCATGGCACTATGATCCATGCCTTCCATGGCTTTGGTCATATCTGCGTCCATCTGCATCGAGCCATGATCCATGCCTTCCATGGCTTTATTCATGTCCATGCCCATGTCTCGGTGTGCTAACACAGCAACGGGATCCATGGCTGGAATAAGGGGCTTAATAGCCAAGTCTGAAGTCAAACTGCCATAGGTAAAACCGCTACGATCTATGCTCTGAGCGAAGATACAATAAGCATTGTCAACTTGGGGCTCGACTATCACATCAAAGGTTTCGGCGACACCGATACGGAACTCATCGACGCTGACAGCTTGAATATTCTGACCATCACTGGCCACCACAGTCATCTTCAGGCCCGGGATACGCACATCGAAAATGGTCATGGCCGCGCTATTAATGAATCTGAGTCTCACTCTTTCCCCCTGGCGAAACAGTCCCTGCCAGCCCTTCTCCGGAGTATTGCCATTCATCAGATAGGTATAGGTATACCCGGTCACATCCGAAATATCCCTGTCACTCATTCGTCCCTGGTTCCACATAGAACGCGCATGCCAGGTGTTAACTAAACCATTAGCTGAGATATCACCGAGGAGATCGACTAAGGTACGCTCACTAAAGTTATAATAATCGGGCTGCTTCTTGAGCTTGGCGTAGATGGACTCGGGCTCTTCGTCTGACCAATCTGACAACATCACCACGTATTCCCGCTCGTATGCCACGGGATCGCCATCCTTAGGTTCGATAACGATTGCACCGTACATACCCGTTTGTTCCTGGAAGCCTGAATGACTGTGATACCAATACGTGCCGCTCTGACCCAGAGTGAAGTTATATTCGAATGTCTCTCCGGGCTCTATGCCCGCAAAACTGATCCCGGGAACACCGTCCATATTTGCCGGAAGGATAATGCCGTGCCAGTGAATAGAACTGGACACATCCAGGTTGTTTTTAACCCTAATGGTTACCGATCCCCCCTCTTTCCAACGAAGCACAGGCCCAGGTATGCCTTGATTAACCACAGTGGCACGAACATCGGTACCTGTGAAATTAACGGTCTGATAATCGATACTGAGATCGAACACTTTACCACTGAGTGTCGTTAAGCCTTTGCGTAACGACGCGGCTAACACGCTCTGAGTGAAAGGCAGACTGGCCAGCATCATGGCACTCGCCGCGCCCATGACAAACCGACGTCGAGATAGCGTTCCACTAGCCTTAACCAAGCTTACAGGTGCCATTAATTGAGACGATTTATGCATTATATTCATAATACTGACTCCTATAATGAGTTAACTTCACCATAGACACTGCTAGTGCCATCTTCGTTAAGCAGTAAAACCTGATAAGGCCTAAATTTATCACCGTACTCCATTCCCGGGCTACCGACCGGCATTGCTGGGACGGCCAAACCGATCGCCCCCGGCGGCGTATCGTTTAGAAACTGATGCACATAGATTGCGGGAATATGGCCTTCAAACACGAAACCTTGAGTGGATATTGCGGTATGGCAAGACTGAACATTGACAGGAATGCCCTTGGCTTGTTTGAGCGAGCTCAATTGCCCTGTGTTATGGCCTTTGGCATCGAACCCATGGTTATTCATATAATCGATCCACTTACCACAGCAGCCACAATTTGGATCTTTATACACTGTCAAAGAGTGAACCTGAGCCGTTATCGCGGCCTCTTTATTGGCATGTTCCCCATGAGTGACCTTGCCTGATAAGGCTTGGCTATCCAGGTAAATAATGGCACCGGCGCCGAGTAGCCCAGCGGCGATAAGCAGAGAAATAAACATGAGTTTGTTACTTTTACGGCCCTCATTTGAAGCCATAATTTTGGAGATCTTAGTCTCTGGTAAGGTGTTTTTTGAAGTCATAGTGCCTCCGAATATACGCAACCTGAAAACAATAAATCAGTATAATTATGGTCCCATAAGGTGAACTTAACATCAGGGATCCATCAGATTTCAGGCTTGGAACTGAGTTAACGTCGGCAGATCTGAAATTCTTGATAGAATTCACTGAACGACGCAGTTAGCAGCAAAAGGGTTAAGACCGTGAATTTTAAACGGATCTATGCCTTATCAGGCGAATATTGGAGGACGGTAAAGCGAAGAGGGATATTG
This sequence comes from Shewanella sp., assembly GCF_013214165.1. Taxonomy (GTDB): domain Bacteria; phylum Pseudomonadota; class Gammaproteobacteria; order Enterobacterales; family Shewanellaceae; genus Shewanella. Next base: position 12,585 of record NZ_JABSSM010000053.1, read on the forward strand.
ATTAAGGGTGGTCATCTTGAACACACTCATCTTAAGTAGAGGGTGTGTAGTTATATCTAATCCAGGCAGTGCCATGGTTAAGGCCACTGAGAAACAAGAGCCCATACCGCAATTACATACGCTCTTACAGCAGTCTTCTTGCTCATCGTTTATCATGCTGTGCGACGAGTCTGAATGCGTCGAATCATTGTTTTGCCTTGTATCAAGGCTGATTTCTATGGCTTTTTCCGATATTGATGTCGACCTATCGCCTTTGGACATACTGCTATGAGGCATTCCGTTTTGAGACATGCTACTTGAAGATAGAGCGCCCATTGAGTATGGCATGATCACAGACGCGTATGCCTGACCGACAAATGCCAGTAGCACCCACACCAAGATGATCCCTTTACCTATATTCAACATGACCTCAACGAGAAACCGATTAGCTTTTTAGCATAACCTAGCAGGAGCCATTGTTAAACCCTATTTTAACGTCTTGCTAAAACATCCACATTGAAAAATCCAGTTACATTGGTATTTTTTGGCAAATATATGAGGGCTCAAAAAATCACAGTCTAGAACAAGGTCCTCATAAAGCACTAAAAACAGCAGTTAACGCCATTTATCTAGCCTTTCGTTGGACAAATAAATTCAATCACATAGAATAGTTTTGGTCTTAGGAGTCTCGCATATGCTTGCCTATTTTATATGATTTAATAGGGCTCCTTCACGTATGTAATACCAATCGGTATCAGGCACTTTTCCTAGGAATTTTCATGCTCTATCTTGTTCAGTCTAATCGAATGGAAGCCCTATCGGCACAACTCGCCGAGGAGTTACAAACGCCCATTCCTGGCATGCCCGTGTTAATGCCAGAACATGTGCTAGTCCAAAGCCCAGGGATGTCGACCTGGCTGAGACTGGAAATAGCCAAGAAAAACAAGATAGCCGCGGCGCTGGAATTCCCCCTGCCTTCGAGCTTCATCTGGCAACTGTGCCACATATTATTGCCCGATGTGCCCAAGGAAAACGCCTTCACCAAGTCGGCCATGACCTGGAAACTGATGGAGTTGCTACCTGAACTCTTGAGCGGCCAGGAGTTTGCCCCACTGAGTAACTACCTTACATCTGGGCAAGACCAGTCGGAGCATGACAATCCACTGAAACTGTTTCAACTGTGTGGACAAATAGCCGATATTTTCGATCAATATCTGGTTTACCGCCCGGATTGGATTGCAGCCTGGGAGGCCAATGAGCCCACACTCCCGCCAAAGGGGGATAGATTATCTCAGGCTCAGGCCTGGCAGCCGATATTATGGCGTGCCCTGATCGAGTTTAATAACCAAGTCTTGGGCAAGAGTCAATACCACAGGGCAAACCTGCATCAGTCCTTGTTCGATGCCCTGGACAATCCCGACACCTCGCTCGAGGGGCTGCCAAGACGTCTATTTGTGTTCGGCATCTCCTCCATGGCGCCGCAAACATTGGATGTACTCTATCATCTGGCCAAGCGCATCGATGTGATCATGCTTAACTTAAGCCCCTGTCAGCATTATTGGGGGGATATTGTCGATCCGCGGCTGCGTGCCCGCATGGCGCTGGAATATGCCGATAAGCACAAGCTTGCGCAAGACTGGGAAGATAAACTCGAAGTGGGTAATCCCTTGCTGGCCAATAATGGCAAGATGGGCCGCGAGCTGCTGGATCTTATCCTCGAGCTTCCCGAAGAGCACGCCAACTTTAACTTCGAGTGTTACCAAGATCCCGGTGTCGATAACCTACTGAGCGGCATTCAACATGACATTCTCGAACTCAGTACCCGAGACAGGAGCTTAGGCCCGGATGCCTCCTTGTACCTGACCCTCGATGGACGACGAATTTTAGCTAAAACCGACGATTCTTTGACCCTTCGCAGCTGTCACAGCCCGCTACGGGAAATTGAGACCTTGCATGATCATCTACTCGAGATGCTTTGCCGCACACCTGACGACCCAAATGAGCCCTTGCTCGCCAGGGATATCGTTATCATGTTACCCGATGTCGCCGCTTATGCTCCCTACATTGACGCCGTGTTCTCGGCTAAACATGGCGCGCATTTTATTCCTTACGCCATTGCCGACAGAGGCGCGGCCCAGGAATCGCCGTTGATCAACAGCTTCTTACATATTCTGTCCATCAAGCAGAGTCGCTTTGGCTTGACCGACATCTTAGGCATTTTAGAGGTCCCGGCCGTGCTCAGGCGTTTCGACTTAGATGACGAGGCACTTGCCTTGATCCGTCACTGGCTCGAGCAAGCCGGAGTGCGTTGGGGGCGGGATGAAACCAGCCGCGCCGCTCAGTCTTTACCGGCATTCGATAAGAACTCCTGGGCGTTTGGCATCAAGCGTCTCATCTTGGGCTACGCCTTCAGTGATGATGCAGCTCTTTACCAGGACACCTTATTAGTCACAGGTATCGAGGGCCAATCTGCTCAGGCTCTAGGCAAGTTACTCAACTTTATTGAGACCTTAGATGACTATCAAGCCGTGCTCGGGCAAACCTGCTCAATAGCAGAACGCATGGGGCAGCTCGCCCAGCTTGTCGATGATTTTTATGCGGTCGACGATGAGGAGTTACCTCAACTACAAGCCATACGCGAAGCGATAAACACCTTAAAAACTGAACTCATCGACGCCGGACAGGTGACGCCGCTCAATACCCAGGTGCTGCATAATTGGTTTAATAGCACCTTGAGTGAATCCCGTGTCGGCCAGAGATATTTGGCCGGTAGCGTCAACTTTTGTACCTTGATGCCCATGCGCTCCATCCCTTTTAAGCTAGTGTGTCTGGTCGGCATGAATGATGGCGTCTACCCCAGGGTTCAACACCCGGTGGGCTTCGATCTTGTGGCTCAATTTGGACCCCGTAAAGGCGATCGATCCCGCCGTTTGGACGACAGGTACCTGTTTTTAGAGGCGATCCTCTCGGCCAGAGAGCAGCTCTATATCAGTTATATCGGCCACAGCGAGCGCGATAACTCGGAGCGTATCCCCTCCATGCTGGTGTCTGAGTTAGTGGAATATTGTCAGCTTTGTTATCTGCCTGAAGCCTTTAACCCAGACAATGTTGAGCCCGATATCCCCGCCATCGAGCAGGCCATCCACCAGCAATTGTTAATCGAGCAGCCCTTGCAGCCCTTCGATGAGCGCCTCTATCTAAGCCAAACGCGAGCAGACACTGCTGATCATCGACTAAAGCAGAGCTATTCGGCCCAGTGGTGTCCGAGTCAAGCAAGCGAAGATGATGGGGTTAAGCAGGCACAGCGCTTTATCGGTGCCGAGCACCAGATCACCCAAGCCATAGATGCCAGCCAGCTAACCGATGTCTTAGATTATAATGAGCTTGAAGTCTCGGCTCTTATCCGTTTCTTCAGGAACCCGGCCCAGTACTTCTTCAATCGAACCCTCAAGGTCGATTTAAGCCTACATATTCAGGCCGACGATAACGATGAACCCTTTAGCCTCAATCCACTGCAGCGCTACAAGTTGCAGGCAAGTCTACTGGACAACGCCATATCACAGAGACTCGAGGCCCCCGAAGACGTGCTACTGCAGCGATTAAAAGCCAGCGGTGAGCTGCCACTTCAGCCCTTTGATGACCTCTTGCTCAAGCAATACCTGCGAGACATTCACCCCTTAATCGGCCGCGCCGTCTATCTTCTGGGGGATAAGCAGCGTTCCATGGATATCGCCCTTAACTTCACCCAAGCCGATGGCTTAGGTGAACCGATAAACTTAGTCGGGCGCATCGATGATCTCTGCGCCAAAGGCCTGGTGAACTACCGGCCCGGCACAGCCAATGGACGAGACCTTATCCGCCTCTACATCAGGCACCTGTGTATTTGCGCCATGGGCTCCAATAAAGTGACTAACAAGCTGCCACATATCAGCTACCTGTTAGATATCGGTCATTTCCATGCTTTTCATCCCCTATCACATCAGCAAGCTAAGACACAACTGAGCCTCTGGTTAGCCTACTTCCAATCGGGACAAGCCCACCCCTTGATGTTTATGCCTAGAACCGCCCTCGCCTATGTTGAAGCCGAAGGCGATCATAGTGACAAATTACGCGAAGCTCAGGGTCAGTGGCTCGATGAGCAGAGCCAGTTAGGTGAAGCCATGGAGCCTCACTATCAACGCTTGTTTAGTTTCCCTGATGATTTTTCAGAAGAAGAATTCGGACACATTGCCATGACGCTACTGAGCCCCATGCTTAGCCTGTATCACAAGGACAAACTCGGTGAGCTTGCCAGCTTCGTCGAAGGCGCGGCCCTGACAAGCCAAGGAGAGCAGTAATGCCTGCAACGATGAATAATAAGCAGTCTCAGCCCTTAGATACCCTGACCTTGCCCTTCGGCGGCAGTCGGCTTATCGAAGCCAGTGCGGGCACAGGCAAGACCTATACCATAGCCGGCCTGTATGTGCGCCTGTTACTCGGTCACGGCATCGACCAGCCCAAGACTTGTCAGCAGATATTGGTCGTCACCTTCACCAATGCGGCTACCGGCGAGCTGAGAGATCGTATTCGCAACAAGATCCAACTGGCCTACCGCCACTTTATCGGCATAGATACCGGAGATGAACTGCTGGCGTCTCTGCTTAAGGCCACGCCAGAATCGATGCGTCCCTTGGCCCTCAAGCGTCTGGATCTGGCACTTAAGTCTCTGGATGAAGCCTCAATTTTTACCATTCATGGTTTTTGTCAGCGCATTTTAGCCGACATGGCCTTCGAGTCATCTCTGCTGTTCGAATCAGAATTTACCCTAGATGACAGTGAGTTTCTGCACCATGCGGTGCGCGATTTTTGGCGTGAACACTGTTATCCACTACCAGAATGTCTAGCGGAGATCATTCAGAAAAAGTTTGTCGACCCCGACGCCCTGTCTAAACAACTCAGACCCCTGCTCGGGGCGAGTCAGGCCCATGCCCAGCCACAGCCCGAGGACTTTAACCAACTTCAGGGCACGCTCACTCAGAGTATGAGCCGACTCAGGCTCATCTGGCCCAGAGAACGTGAGGCTGTCGAGACCTTGCTGCATTCACTGCCCCTCAATGGCGTGCGTTTCGGTAAGCAGGCGGACGCTTACCCCAAGTTGGCCATCATGCTCGATGCCATGGACAACTGGTGTAAGTTCGATGCCAGTCTGCCACCGATGAAGGTGATGGAGAGTCTTTCTCTTAGCGGGCTTAAGCTCAATAAAGGCGGCGAAGTACCGACGCCGGCGCAAGCCCCAGTGCTGGATCATATCGAGCGCTTGTGCTTACTCATCAAAGATTTCATTCCCAGCTTCCTCTATTGCGCCCGAGACGGCATATCGAAGCGTTTTGCATCGCAAAAATCTGAACGTAACTTGATGACCCCGGACGATCTCTTGCTCACCCTGGAGCAAGCTCTGCGCCCGGCCCCAAGAGAGGTGCAAGCAGATAAGGTTAGCCTGGCGGATCTGATTGCCAAACGTTTCCCCGTGGCCCTCATCGATGAGTTTCAAGATACCGATCCCCTGCAATTCGCCATCTTTAACCGTATCTATCAACAAGCATCGACTTCAAAAGCAGACTATAACAACGATAACAACGATAACAACGGTAACAACGGTAACAACGGTAACAACGGTAACAACGATAACAACGATAACAACGATAACAACGATAACAACGATAACAACGATAACAACGATAACAACGATAACAACGATAACAACGATAACAACGGTAACAACGATAACAACGATAACAACGATAACAACGATAGCAACGATAACAACGATAACAACGATAGCAAGCCAGCCTCCAAAGAGGTGAGTCTCTTGATGATAGGCGATCCCAAACAAGCCATTTATGCCTTCAGGGGCGCCGATATTCATACCTATATTCAGGCGCGAGCGCAAACCAAGCAGCACTATAGTTTAGGCACCAACTACCGCTCCAGCCGCAACATGGTCTTGTCGGTCAACGCCCTGTTTGACAATCGAGACGATCCTTTTATCAATGCGGCGATTGTGTTCGAGTCGGTGCAGCCATCCCCCTTCGCCGATAACAAAATATTCGTCGAACAAAACCAGCACACCTCGGCGCTGAAGATAAAGCTGTTGAGTGAAGACCCTGACAAGGGACTCAACAAAGCCAGCGCCAGAACGCGTTTAGCCGAAGATGCCGCCGCCGAGATAACTAGGTTGCTGACCGAGTCTCAAGCGGGTCAATGTCGCATCAGTGGTAAGGCGCTAAAAGCCCAAGATATTGCCGTGTTGGTACGCGACCGAAACGAAGCCGGGGTAATACGAGAGTCATTATCGAAACGTCAAATCGGCTCGGTATTCTTAAGCCGCGACAGCGTATTTAATACCTTAGAGGCCCGGGAATTGGCTCTGGTGTTGCACGCCTTAGCCACGCCTAAAGATGAGCGAGCACTGCGCTCAGCCTTAGCGACCTCATTACTGGGTTATAACGCCGCCTCAATTCATGGATTCAACCAAGATGAGATGGTGAGGCAAGACTTGCTGGAGCAATTCGATAACCTACATCACAACTGGCTGAGGCGCGGGATCATGCCTGCCCTGCTCAGTCTGGCCAATGAGACTCGGCTTATCCAGCGTTTGCTCCAAGGCGAAGATGGCGAGCGGCGCCTGACCGATTTCAGGCACCTAGCCGAACTGTTACAGCAAAAAGCCACCGAACTGGACGGCATTAGCGCCCTGGTTAACTGGTACGAGCAAGCCCTGATCGCCAATAATGCCAACGAAGAGTCTCAGCTCAGGCTCGAGAGTGAACAAAACCTGGTACAAATCGTCACCATACATAAGAGTAAGGGACTGGAATATCCCGTCTGTTTCATCCCTTTTGTCAGCCTGGCTCGGGACAATCGCCGTAAGCCGGCCCCCATGCTTTACCATGAAAATAACCGGCTTATATGGGACATAGAACAGACGGATGAAGGCTGGGAGCGTCATAAACGGGAAAACTTAGCCGAAGATCTGCGCTTGTTATATGTCGCCATCACCCGGCCGGTTTATCAATGCTATCTCTATATTGCCAACCATAGCCGTTTCACCAAGAAAGCCGGGATCACCAGTCAACTCCATGAGACTGGCATCGGCTACCTGCTGGGAATAGAAGATAAAGCCTGTGATTTTTCTCGCATTCAAACCCAGGCCCAAGCGCTGAGCTGTGATGCCATCAGTGTCAGCCAAGTACAAGATGATGTCTCGACCCAAGCCTTAGTCAGCGTCACCGATGAAACACGCACCTTGGCGGCCAAAACGCTTAAGCGTAAACGCTATATCCCATGGCGGGTAGGCAGTTACTCGGGCTTAGTCAAAGACCTGCCCCATGAGCGCGTTGCCCCTGGCGCCGATGATGAAAGCTTTCCCGAGCTTGAGCTCATTCAGGATGAACTCGACTCGACGCCTTCTCGCTTCACCTTCGAGCGCGGTGCCAATGCCGGTAGCTTTATGCACCTGGTGCTGGAGCTGATTGATTTCACCTTGGCCGAGGTGCAGCTGCCAGAACAGCTGCCCGCTGCCATGGAGAAATATGGCATAGATGCGTCTTGGTTTAGCATGCTCAATGCCTGGTATCTGGATATCCTCGCTGCGCCCCTGACTCAAGATGGCTCACTGACCTTATCTCAGCTGACCCCGAGTCAAAAGCTAGTCGAGATGGAGTTTTATCTGCCCATAAACCAGCTTAAGGCAGAGGAACTCAATGAGCTGCTCGAACGTTATGGTTACAGCGCTGGGCTCAATTTTGACGCCCTCAAGGGGATGCTTAAAGGCTTTATCGATCTGACCTTCGAGCATCAAGGCCAATTCTTTATTGCCGATTACAAATCGAACCATCTGGGTGATGGGTTTGTGCATTATGGTGGCGATGCTATGGCTGGCGCCATTCGTAGCCACAGGTACGACTTGCAGTACATCATCTATACCTTGGCCCTGCACCGATACTTAAGCTTGCGAATGCCCAATTACGACTATGAGCAACACATTGGCGGCAGTTTTTACCTCTTCTTGCGTGGCATGTCGGTGGACGCCCCCATGTCAGGGATCTTCTATGATAAGCCGCCTTACGCGCTTATCCAGGCGTTAGACGCACTCTTTGACCGTGAACACACTCACACTACACATGCGATGGCGCACACACCACCGGGGCAGCCGGCAATGGATAATAATCAGATGGAAGTTAAACAATGATCCAGTCAAAGCAACCGATAAAGACCCTGCTTAAAGCATGGGAAACCGAGCGACTGATCACCCCACTGGATCGTCATTTTGCACTCGAGCTGGCTGAGTTTCATCGACACCAGCTTGAGCTACACAGTGAGTCCCACAATGAGTTATTCCTGCTCATATGTGCCCTGCTCAGTCATCAGCTTTCCCAGCAGCACACTTGTTTACCCATAGCGCAGATCAGGCTGGATAATCCCATGCATGAGCAGACTGCCCAGTGTAAAATCAGTTGCAGTCACGATGAACTCATGACGTTATTGAGCCAATTCGACGCGATTGGGGTACCTCAAGATAGCGTGCCTCAAGATAGTGTGCCCCAAGACGGCTTAGCGGAAAATAGCTCGACGCCGCTGGTATTAGATCAAGGCTCCCTCTACCTGCAGCGCTATTATCAATTTGAGACTCAGGTAGCAGACAAGCTTAGACACCTAGCGCAAGATGAGATCCAAGACATACCCGCTGCAACGCCAGCGACCTTAAACCAGCTGTTTCCCCACAGTCCCCCAAAGAATGCGGCCACAGAGTCACCAGCACATGACTGGCAGAAGATAGCCACGGCGACCGCTTTCACCCAACGTCTGGCGGTAATAACCGGCGGACCGGGCACGGGTAAAACCACCACGGTCACCAAATTACTGTTTCTCATGACCCAAGAGGCCGACTTGACCATCAAGCTCGTCGCCCCAACGGGCAAGGCAGCCGCCAGACTCAGCGAGTCGATCAAGGCCTCTAAGCTGCGCTTGAAAGCCGAACTGGCCCCCTTCGCCGACAGCATAGACATCAGCACGCTAAGCCGCGTCCCCGAGGAAGCATCGACCCTGCACCGATTACTCGGCGTGATCCCCAACTCGCCGCAATTTCGCCATCACCAGGATAATCCCCTCAGGCTGGATCTATTAGTGGTCGATGAAGCATCCATGGTCGATCTGCCCATGATGCACAAGCTACTGTCGGCCCTGCCAGATCACGCCAGGTTGATCTTACTTGGGGATCAAGATCAGCTGGCCTCCGTCGAAGCCGGCGCCGTGCTCGCCGACATCTGCGCCGGACTCAAGGCAGACTTGAATCAATCGGCAAAATGGCAGATGCGTTACTCAGCTGCCTATGCCACACGCTTATCCCAGCTAACAGGGTGTGATTTAAGTGGCTTTATCAGCGCATCCCCAGGCATAGGCGACAGTTTATGCATCTTGATGCACAGCCATAGATTTAAAGGCGATGCGGGGATCGGCCAGCTGGCGACTGCGGTCAACAATTCGGACAGCTCACGCATCCAGGCGGTGTGGCAATCAGGATATGATGAGCTGTGTTGGATTGAACATCAAAAAACACCCACAGGCAATGCCGGACTGGAGCAGTTATTGACTCAGTCGGTGAGCCACTACAGCGCGTATCTGCAACTGGCTAAAGACCCCTACAGCACTCCTCTGGATATCATTGAGTGTTACAACCAGTTTCGGATATTGTGCGCCATGCGCGCGGGCGAATACGGCGTCGATGGTATCAACCTGGGCGTGAGAGAGGCCTTGAAACAGGCCAAGTTAATCTCGCCTGAGCACGAGTTCTACCCGGGACGCCCAGTCATAGTGCAGAGCAATGATTATAACTTAGGCCTATTTAACGGTGATATCGGCCTCATCTTACCCGATAGCGCCCACCAAGCAGCGACGGGCGCCGCTCCTCGCTTGATGGCGCATTTTATCCAGGCCGATGGCAGTATCTTGAAGGTACTCCCGGCGCGCCTGCCGAGCCACGATACTTGTTTCGCCATGACGGTGCACAAGAGTCAAGGCAGTGAGTTTAGCAAGGTCGCCATGGTGCTGCCCATCTGGCCAAGTCAGGCGCAGAAACAGCTACTCACCAAGGAACTGGTGTATACCGCCATCACCCGAGCCAAGCATCAGTTTACCTGTCTGGGGAGTCAAACCGTGTTCGAGCAGGCTAGCCTGCAGGCAACCAAGCGCTCATCTGGACTGGCGAGGCGACTATGGCAGTAGACAATATGCAAATAATCAATAACCGCAAACCAACACTCTATTATGTCTACGATCCTATGTGCAGTTGGTGCTGGGGCTATGCCCCAACTTGGAAAAAACTCAGGGCGGCGCTAAAAGAATCAGGCATAACAATCGAATATCGTCTCGGCGGTCTGGCCCCTGATTCAGATCTGCCAATGGCCGATGAGATGCAAGCCTTTCTCGAGCAGACCTGGCATAAGATAGCGGTAGAGCTTGGCACCGAGTTTAATTTCGACTTTTGGCGTCAATGCCAGCCTAGGCGCTCGACCTATCCGGCCTGCCGCGCCGCCTTGATCGCACGGGAGCAAGGTCTAGAACAAGCCATGCTTGATGGCATTCAGCAGGCCTATTATCTGAAAGCCATCAACCCATCGGATCTCACCACCCTGATATCCATTGCCGCATCCATAAACTTAGACCCAAAAGAGTTTGCCCTGCAAATGAGTAGCGAGGCGATAAATAATCATTTGATGACCGACATCCATCAGGTTCAGGCACTGCCCATCCAAGGCTTTCCCTCTTTGGTGCTGGAACACAATGGCAGTCTTAGCCCGATACCCCTTGATTATCTGGATCATCAAACCAGCTATCAATACTTGATCAACCGCTTAAACTGAGCCAGCAGGTTACCAAATATCACTAATCTCAAACCAAAACCAAAGCTCGAATACACAGACCGGTGGTCATCTTCAAACAGGCTCCCTGTGTCAGGCTAGACACGGCTAAGGCGACGATAGGCGTGATCAATAGCAGATAATAAAGATGTGCCTGTCCTATTTTTTTTTCTCGCTCCCTAAGTGCGAAAACGGTCTTGATAAAACATTGCTTTCCCTTACCTTTATTCTCGATTGGAATCCCATCTTCAGTAAGAGTTAAGTCGGTTTCTAGATTGAATTTTGAGTTAGAACGAATTGCAAAATCATAGTCTCCTAACTCATTATTTATAAGCTGTAATCTATCATTTTTAAATGCGATTTTCTGCTGTCGATATTCGTTTTTTAGGCTGTACCTTAATGGCTCCTCAACAGTCGCTTCATACATTGATTTTACGTATTGGTTGTTAGCATACTCACTATTAATTTGGGTGCTATCCATTGCAAGATATCTGAGAAACTTCCTATATCCAGAGTACCCTTCACCACTAAATGTTGTGAATTGTGCAACGTAGAACTCAAATGGAAAGTTATCCCCATCAGAATCTAGCGCATGTTGGATTTCAGCAGTTAGCTCTTCGTTTGGTTCACAAATGAGCTTAAGTCCATCGGCATTTGTATTTAAGCTATTACATCTTCCATTAAGATCTGGATTTTGAGTATCACTAAGAAATAGCTCTATATGAAGTATCGGTAAGTTGGGAATCGTTTGCTCTCCACTGAGGAAATCCGCAATAGATTCAGCATTGAGCAGAGCCTCAACCCCAAAACTATCTACTTTGCTTTTACTTCCACTCAGTACAAGCTCTATAGCTGTCAGTATCGTACTCTTACCGGCTTCATTATCACCGACAAGAATATTCCTTTGAGGATCAAAGGAGATATCATATTTACTAAATTTTTTGAAATTCTTAAGCTTAATTTTTACGATATGCGTCATTAGGTTAGCCACTCACAATGCAAGAAAGTCCAAATATACTATCTGTCTCATACAAACAAAAACATAATGCGTATCACGTTATCATTTAATGCTTAATATTTTTGCATTTTTATATGCTTACCATATCTTACGAACTGGTAATTACAATAGGATCAAGCGCTACTTATTTATTTCGCATAAGATTACTTATGGCAAACTTCGACAAATGAAGTGCGATTGAATTTTTACTCTAACTAGGAATGGGGCAGAAATGAGTTTGGTAACTTGCAATCGACCAGTGCAAATAAAGTATACCTGTAATGGACCATCTCAAATACAGCGCGGCATATAGACACCATGTAAAAGGCACTGACTAACACTGTGAGTCCTCAAGACAAGCTTTATGCTGTGTTGTCTTTTTTCATGTCATCAATAATTTTATAGACTGTTGATCGCGCAATCTTTAATTGATTAGCGATCTCCGTAGCACCAATATCCTGGCTATACATAGATAGAACTAGGCTTCTGTCGATCGTGCGTTTCCTACCGAACCTGATACCTTTTAACTTAGCTTCCTCCCGTCCTTCATTTGTTCGTTCCAAAATGCGATGACGTTCTGCTTGGGCTACTGCGGATAAAATAGTGACAACCATTTTACCCATCTCCCCCTCAGTACTGATGCCGTCATCTAGGAATTTCACTGCAACACCTTGTTCTTCAAATTCCTTTATTAAATGAATCATGTCGGCCGTATCGCGGCCAAGACGATCCAATTTTTTTACTAAGATGACATCGCCATCCTCTACTTTGATCCGTAACAGTTCAAGACCCTTTCGATTAGTATTACTGCCAGAGCCTTTGTCGCTAAAAATACGACTGACTTTAACACCGGCATTTTTGAGAGTCTTGAGTTGAATATCGAGAGATTGCTGACTGGTCGATACTCTTGCGTAGCCAAAAAGCCGCATGAAATGTCTCCTAAATCGATTGTCGGACAGTATGTGTCTATTATCTCAAAATATCGATTTAATAGACACCTTAATGGAAGCGTTTTAGCATGTCTGATAATTTATAAATTATCGGACGAAAAAACCTTAGCGTACGAAACCGTGTGCGACACGATGTCGCCTAATAGGGGGTGTAAGCCGGAACCGCCGAAATTTCCGTTACACCAATTCTAGCTCTGCCAACAGCTTCTCAAGGTCGATTATCTCCCCATTACTCTGGAACGTGTAATGCCCATTTAACAGGATGTGACGCCAGGCTACTTGGGATATAGATGTGATTATTTTGATTGCCTTAGTATTATTACTTTTTTCAAATCTCCTCAGTAGTCGCGATAAAATAGCTGAGTTGTAGTAAACAATGGCGTCAGAGATCAGTCGACCACACTGGTTACTAATTTCCAGCTCTACATCTGTGAGACCTGTTAACTATTTCTTCCCGCCGACTTGCGCCACTGACGATCGTAATTGATGGTAAGACTCAATACGATTTTGTGAACGATGGACCTTTCGTTCTATTTGTGGATCTCGCAAATAGGGGAATGTTAAGCATACGTGTATTTGTTGTCACATTGCCTTTGCACATAACTTCAAGCTCTTACAGAGACTGGTTTAGGCTCTAAACGTAAAGGTGTAATTTCCATACTCAAAGCACACTGAGTGAATCGCAATATATGGCCCGAATATATGGACTTAGACTGCACATCAACTCTCTCGAGATAATAAACCATCTTTAGATAACCCATGTAATACTTCTGTCAGAACAGCCACATTTTAAAGTATTTTCCACTACATACATGTATTTAAAGCTTAGAGACAGGTAATTACTGATTAATACACATTAATACCTATGTAGCGAGATTGTTAGCTATTGTTTTTTTATTGTTTTTTGTTTGCCACCCTTTGTTGCTTTAGGTTATCATTTCATCGATTAATTAATTAGTCTAAAGGAATAGTCTTATGAAATTGTTTTGCATTTTATTTATTTTTCTTATCCCCTCGAGTTTAAAAGCGGCAGAAAACGATGTTTCTATAGGTATTGGTGTTGGTCTTCTCCATAGTGGTTTAGGAGCTAATGTTGCGTATGTAAGTGATATTGATATGTCGTATTTTTCTGCAGGATGTGATTCATACTCTTCAGTAGCTGGCGCTACTTGCGGTGTGGGAGTTGGCTATATCAGAACTGGGATATTTGATGAAAATGGCAAGCATGGTTTAGGGGCGCATGCAGGTATTGTGGGGACTAAATCAAAAATTATTAATGATACAAAAGAAAATTCTGCTATTTATGGTTTAGGCATATCATATGTTTATTTTTTTAATGGTATTAAGCAACCTGGTTTTAACCTCGGCTTAGGTAGTACCCTTACTTTGGATGGTAATAGTGATCTTAATGCCGCTTTTCAAATAGGCTACCAGTTTTGAGAATATATGTATTAATTCTACCCATAATACTTATATGTTCATGTTCATCAATAGATGAACATTCTGCTTGTACTTTTATTATAGGTGCAAATGATAGCAATCAAAGAATAGAAGAAGAAAATTCAAAAGCAAATTCCCGTAAAAATAGCAGAGCTGGCATAACAAATGTTATCAATGGTGTTTTAAGTGTTTTGTCTGAATTAATAAATAAGTCTGACAAGAAAAAAACATGTGAGTTTTAAATAAAAAGGATTTTAAATGAAAAAGTTATTATTGTTTCCTCTATTATTCGTTCCTACACAATCCATTGCAGATGAGCGATGGGATGCGCTTGTGATGATTTATGACCATTTTTTTGGTGATAAAAATTCAATAGAATATGTATTGGAACGCACAACGCCAGAACCTATATGGAATGGTTATTATTATACTGAGAATAATTACTTTATGAAACAGGGCTTTATGGCTTCAGAAGAATCTTATTATAATGACCGGTTTCATATATGGGAAAATTGGGGGGATAGGTTTAAAAAGTTATGCACAACAGAAGAGGTATATAAAGAAGTTCCTTTTGTATCAGGTCCCTCAGGTTATTATACTTATTACAACTCAATAAACCGTAAAAATTATTCTCTTAAAGAATATACGGCAAACGAAGGGGTTCCATTTGTTATTCATGCCCATGAACATGGTGGGTTAACTGATTTATTAACAGATTCATTCTATTTCTTTGCTTATGGTGATGGAATCAAACAGTATAATAAAGAGGGTGATAACCGCGAAGGTGTACATACTTATTTAAAAACAGGTACTTATGACCTTTCCTCTATTGTATACGTTAATGAATTTTCTTTTTTTATTTCATATGGTGGCTCTCTGAAGGGGGATTTTACTGGCCTTAATGGTGGCTGGGATTTTAAACTGAAAACTTCTGATGATTTATTTAGGGAAAGTTGTGACGTTGCACTAGTTAAGGTTGAACCCAATAGTGCACCTACTGCAAAAATAAACGTTTCAAGATCTCCAGGTAAACGTTCTACAACTATTTTTGTTAACGCGTCCAATTCTACCGATCCTAATGATAATCCATTGACATATAAATGGACTATGAATGGTACAACTAAATATGGTAGAACTGCATCTTTTGGTGTATGGACTCCAGAAATAAAATCCAAAACTTACAATGTTAATCTAGTTGTAAGTGATGGTGGTTTATCTGATTCCACTAACTACAGTGTAACTATTTCTCCTTATTGCTATAGCTGTAATGGTGAGCAAATACCTTAGGAAAGTGTATGAAAAAAGTAGCTTTTGCATTAATTATTGTGGCTATTATTTGTTTTTATAAAGTATTGCCGAGCTTATATATTAAAAGTGATTCAGAGGAAATCGTTTTTATTAACGGCAATGATAAAACTTACATAGACATAGATGAAAGAGCAGATTCAACTATCAATACTGAAGTTGTGACAGATGTAATTCCAGCAGTAATTAGCCATGATGGAGTAGATATTAATACTGTTTTTTTTGAAATTAATTCTTTATTTAAACGAAAAGATTATTCTAGGGTTTCAGAGTATTTCAATATTGTGAACCTATGCAATGCCATTCCGAAAAATCATGACGAATTTCAAAGTGATATATTAAAGCATGGTAATGATGAAGGTTTTGATGTGGAAGCTTTAGAATTCCAAATGAAGCAATGTTCAGGTATCCCAACAATATCCTACGGCGCTCAAGCAGCAATTTATAGGGATGGTATTGAAAATGGTTATGAGGAATCAAAATTATTTTTGGCTTTGCTTATGCCCCAACAATCAGATGAAAAAAAAATGTGGCTAGAAATGTCTTCTCTTTTTTCTGATGTTGCAATTAAAACTCTAGCAGAGTATTCATTGGATGATTCTAATGAATATGGTGATATATCTAGACTATTTTGGTTGTCAACATCTTTGGAAATAAAAGTTCTTTATCCAGAAGAAACATATTTAGCTTTGTTGAATATAACAAATTATTTGGATAATCAGATGCTTTCTACTATTCAAGATCTGTCTAATAAGTGGATTAATGGTGGCCGTGTTGAGAAAAGTGAAGTTTTAGAAAAATTAAAATATCTTGAACTATCTACAAAAAGTTGACTTTTGTTTTTATAGGATATAGTTCCTCTTTTTGAAGAGCTATATCCGGTTCTGTCGCAAACTGAGATCTAGCCACTATAAATTGAGGAAACGGATTTCCTCAGACACAACTAGGCCGCCAAAGAATAAAATAGCTCCCATGGTGTCATATTTTCAGTGGTATCCATTTGTCCCACCTTAATCATGGACCAAAGCTCAACGCCTGCCTGTGTCGACTCAGCCCCTTCCCAAGATTTCCAACCTAGACATTGATGCATTTTCCCCTTCACTTTTCGATGACTCTGCTCGACAATATTATTCAAATATTTAACGGCCAAAACCTCAATCATAAACAGCATATGTCCAGACAGCCAAAGACGAATATTGATAGTATCTAATGCTGCGGCATTAGCACCACTTTTATCAATGACCACCTTTTCAGGTAAGCAGTGCTGGTTGATGGCTTTATTGAAAAACGCTTGTGCCGCTGTCTCATCACGGGTTTCACTTAAATAGAAATCAATAATAGCGCCGTACTTGTCCACGGCTCGATAATAGTAAACCCACCGACCTTTAACTTTTATGTAGGTTTCATCCATTCGCCACGAGCCAGATACTCGACGCTTTTTCTTCCTGAATATGACTTCGAGTTGCGGCGCATATTTGATAACCCAACGGCTCAGGGTTGAGTGGTCAAAATGGATATTTCGCTCAGCGAACATCTCCTCAATTTCACGGTAACTGAGTTTGTAGGCTAGGTAATAGCGAAGCGCCTGCATGATGATATCCGACGGATAATGTCGCCCTGAGAAGTTAAGTGTCATGCAGTGGATGCTCCAAATTAATGTCTGAACATCATCAACACTTTAGCTTACTTCGTCAACTTTGCGACAGAACAAACACGCTGCCGTCGGTGGCCTGTAGCGACAGTTGTTGCTCAACGATGATGGCTAAGCCATTTATTGATTTACGAAAATCCACGGGCTCTCGATGCAGATAAACATGAGGTAGCTGCTGAAACA
>NZ_JABSSM010000054.1 GCF_013214165.1 Shewanella sp.
TGTTAAACAGTAACTTAGTGTGTGGAATTTATTTCCCTTGTTAAGGCTAACTAAGCAACGAATTTTTAGCAGTTGTTTTAATCGCTTTATGTGAACTGGGTCTGACTATTTCTTTAGAGGTAGGTGGGAAGTGGTAATTTCAGTCAGTTTTAAGGTTCGAATCAGTTTAAGGGCACTGAACCCCCCAGAATGTTGACGCGGCCGGCCTCTTGTTGGCTCTTGGTAGTTTTGGTGTGGGATTATCTCGTGTTATAGGGTGGGGGAGGTTGTGATTTTACTTTTGGTTATTCGATGGGGCTATTTCGTTGCTGGTCGAAAATAGCTAAGCGCGTTTAATAGTTCGTTGGATGAACCTTATCTACGCCATCGCTACCACAACCAATAAGTGCAAATGATAATACACCTACTCCGATCGCTGATTTGATAGCGGCACTAACTGGATACCGTTTCATCATTGTTTCCCTTGCGTGAGATTCTTTAGTTTTTATTTGAACCTTGTTTAGGTTCAGGTTTTGTTTGATGAGGAGTAAGCCAATGGTCTGCTATTGCCTCAGACGAGTGTTGAACTCCTCACGTTGATCCTACCCAGAAGAGCTAGTTAGCGAGAAGGGAAATAGCATGTTCTGTGAGGGACATCCGTATGAATGGTGTGCCTGTGTTGTAAATGTTAAATTAATTTAATATCAGCGTGTTATAGCGGAAATTATCGCGGCTGTCGTCGATTTTAATCTTGCAGTTAAGTTAATAGCCGGCTTTGTTAATTGAACCTTAAGCACGGCGGGTCTTTAGCCCATTAACTTGCTTTAGATCAAGGTTAACTTCAGTTTATTTAACGGTATTCATTGGGTATTTAACAAGGCGGGGGCTGACTTGTTGGTATTTTGCTGTGCAAGTGTTCAGGGATGTGACGGTTTCATCTTTTGTTATTAAATTCTTACGCCGGAAAACGCCAGTCAATAACAATAAAAAATGGCACATGAGGCGTCGTTTTAATGATATATGACAGGTCTTAACGAGTATTTTACCTAGATTCACCAATGACCTCTTACTCATGAACTCTTACTCATGAACTCTTACTCATGAACAGTCACCATTGAAGCGGATGAACCGCATCGACGCCGTTGGTTTTATCTTCACCATGACAACTGACACAGGTTGCCGCGATAGGTGAAACTCCATGGCAAGCTTCATACATCCCGAGCGCTATTTTGCGACTAATTGTTACATTGGTTATTCTATAATTGACCAATGTATTACTATAGAACACTCATATTACATTCGGGTCACAAGTAAGCGTGTTTCGACCTGTAAAGAGTGATGATTATGAAGGGAAAATCTAAAGCGTGATCTTGGTCACGATAGGGAGGGATTAATAAGTCCACCTTGTAGAAGTGATAACCATTCGTATTACTATTATGGGTTTATTTGATTACAATCATTTATTAGTTGGGACTTTTGTCACATAATACAGAATACAATTGAAAACTATTATCGTTCCCAATGCGAAAAGTTGATCTAGGTAAAGTTATTCTTCTTTTTCCTCCGTTAAAATTAGTTCGAGTTTAAGAATTATTGAGACCTGTTAAAGGTATAAAAGCATAATGAAATTAAGCGATTTACATCCTGGCGATAACGCCAGGATTTCAGCGGTTGGCCAGTTGAGTTTACCGTCTGTGGTTAAACGAAAATTACTATCTATGGGGATCACCCCAAACACGTCATTCTTCATGATCCGTAAGGCTCCGATGGGATCCGGGCTTTTGCTCGATATTCGAGGCAGTCGATTGTGTATGCGTCGTGATCTTGCCGACATCATTGATGTTGAGATAGTTAGAGCAGATACAGTTAAGGCGGTATTAACGAATGGCTAAGCAGTTTCATTGTGTGACTGTCGGTAACCCTAACGCGGGTAAATCGACACTATTTAATGCATTAACGGGCGCCAATCAACAGGTTGGTAACTGGTCTGGTGTCACAGTAGAGAAGAAAACAGGCTTATTTACCCTAGATGGCACCGATGTTTCTCTGACCGATCTTCCAGGTATCTATGATCTATTGCCCGCCGGTAAGAGTTGTGACTGCTCGTTGGATGAGCAGATAGCACAGCAGTTTCTTGCCGAGCAACAGATAGATGGCATCATCAATCTCGTCGATGCGACCAATATCGAGCGACATCTCTATCTAACGATTCAATTGCGTGAGCTTGGCATACCTATGGTTGTTGTGCTCAACAAGATAGATGCGGCTAAGCGCCACGGCATCGAAGTCGATGTTGAGCAGATGAGTAAAACTTTAGGCTGTCCGGTGGTGGGGGTTTGCTCACGGGATGAGGCCGATATCGAGAAAGTGAAGGCGCAAGTCGTGATCTTGTTCGAGGGCAAAACCTCCGAGCAAGCCTTGATCCTCAATTATGACCCTCGAATTGAATCGGGTGTCACCAGCTTATTGTCTAGTGATTCAAGCCTAAGCCGTGGCCGTGCACTCGCCATGATGGCCAATGGCATAGGTTCTGGCCAGTGTAACAATGGTCCGGTGCACGATGAAGTTAATCAGTGCTCCGAGTCGATTTCAAGACAGGGCCAAGATATAGAAGTCATGGTGGCAACCACACGTTTCGACTTCGTCCAAAGTGTCTATGACTCATCGGTATCAGCGGATGGCAGTGAGACCCTGAGTGACAAGCTAGATAAGGTGATTCTTCACCCTGTGGCCGGCGTACCGGTATTTTTGTTTGTTATGTATTTGATGTTCATGTTCAGTATCAATGTGGGCAGCGCGTTTATCGATTTTTTCGATATTATGGGTGGGGCAATCTTCGTCGACCACTTAGGCGCATTGATGTCTAGCCTCGGCTCGCCGGCCTGGTTGGTGACTATCATTGCTGGTGGTATTGGACAAGGTATTCAGACGGTAGCGACCTTTATTCCTGTCATCGCCGCCCTGTTTTTAGCGCTGTCGGTGCTAGAAGGCTCGGGCTATATGGCGCGTGCAGCATTTGTGGTCGATGGGCTTATGCGTCGCATTGGCCTGCCGGGTAAGGCTTTCGTGCCTATGATTGTTGGTTTTGGCTGTTCAGTACCCGCTATCATGGCCACTCGTACCTTAGGCAGTGAACGTGAGCGCATAGTAACAGGCATGATGGCGCCGTTTATGTCCTGCGGTGCACGGCTTCCTGTGTATGCCTTGTTTGCCGCCGCCTTTTTCCCTGAGTCGGGACAGAACCTGGTGTTTTTACTCTACATCATAGGAATATTAGCCGCGGTAGGGACGGGGTTACTCTTGCGTTCGACCTTGCTTCCTGGCAGTAGCAGTGCCGTGGTGATGGAGTTACCGAGTTACGAGAAACCTAAATTTAAGACGGTAATGAATCGTACTGGTAAACGGACCAAGAGTTTCATTCTCGGTGCGGGCAAGACCATAGTTATCGTGGTGACCTTGCTTAACTTCGTCAACGCCATAGGTGTAGATGGTACCTTTGGCCATGAAGATAGCTCAGAGTCGGTGCTCAGTGTTGCCAGCCAGAAGGTGACACCTTTTTTCGGCCCCATGGGAGTGGAGCAAGATAACTGGCCCGCCACTGTGGGGATAATCACCGGGATATTTGCCAAAGAGGCAGTGGTTGGCACCCTTAACAGCTTGTATAGCACGGCAGGCTCTGGTGATGAAGAGCTAGCGCCGCTTCTGGAAACACTCAATGAAGCGTTAAGCACTATTCCGGAAAACTTGTTTGGTATCAAATTAGACGATCCCTTGTCGATCTCTGTTGGGGATGTGTCTTCGGTTGAGGCTGCATCGGCAGAGTTAGAGGTGGATACTTCGACCTTCACCGCGCTTCAGGCCGGTTTCTCCGGGATCACGGCAGCATTTGCCTATTTGTTGTTTATCTTGCTCTACACACCTTGTGTCGCGGCAATGGGCGCATTAGTGGGAGAGTTCGGTGGACGTTGGGCTGCATTTGCCGGGGTGTGGACCTTTGCCCTAGCGTACGGCACGGCAACTGTCTTCTATCAGGTAGCGACGTTCGGCGAGCATCCGCTTTCATCGAGTCTGTGGATCGGTTTCTTCGTCAGTGCCTTGGCTATTTTCTATATCTGGTTGAAATTGAAGGCCAAACGGACTGAGATGGTCACATTAGATGTAAAAGTGATCACGTAACGAGCGAGTGGTAGTCGAATATAATAAAAAAGCAGCGTTTATTCGCTGCTTTTTTATTATATGGTTTTTTGTTGCAGTTTTTTGCTATCAGGCGTTGTATCTGGCTCTGAGATAGTAGATTATCTTTCCAATTACATCAAAATATGCCATCCCATCCAGCTAATTGTATATACAAGCAGGCTAATGGCTGGCCAGCGTTTTCTAAGAGGAATCACATGAGCCATGTGGACAGCGAAGTTCGTCCCAGTAACTTCATTCGTAACATCATAGACGAAGACCTTGAAAGCGGTAAGCACACCAGTGTGCAAACACGTTTTCCGCCTGAGCCAAATGGCTTTCTTCATATCGGTCATGCTAAATCTATCTGCTTAAACTTCGGTATAGCAAAGGATTACAAGGGCCAATGTAACTTACGTTTTGATGATACCAATCCTGAAAAAGAAGATATCGATTATGTTCATTCGATTCAGGACGATGTGAAGTGGCTGGGTTTCGAGTGGTCTGGTGATATTCGTTACTCGTCTAACTATTTCGATCAGCTACATGGTTATGCTGTTGAGCTTATCACTAAGGGCTTAGCCTATGTCTGCTTCCTAAACAGTGAAGAGACGCGTGAATATCGCGGTACATTGACAGCACCGGGTAAGAACAGTCCGTACCGTGACTCTTCAGCGGCTGAGAACCTTGAGCTGTTTGAGAAGATGCGTAGGGGTGAGTTCAAAGAGGGTGAATGTTCACTCAGAGCTAAGATAGATATGGCATCGTCTTTCATGTGCATGCGCGACCCTATCATCTACCGTATTCGTTTCGCTCATCACCATCAAACGGCTGATAAGTGGTGCATCTACCCTATGTACGATTTTACCCACTGTATCTCGGATGCCATCGAGAATATCAGTCATTCTTTATGTACATTAGAGTTTCAAGATAACCGTCGTTTGTACGACTGGGTACTGGATCATCTAGATGATTTTCAGGCGCCCAACAGAACTCGTCAATATGAGTTCTCTAGACTCAATCTCGAATACACCTTGATGTCTAAGCGTAAGCTAAATGACTTGGTTACCCGTGAGTTGGTACATGGCTGGGACGATCCACGTATGCCCACTCTCGCAGGACTTCGCCGTCGTGGTTACACCGCCGCCTCTATTCGCGAGTTTTGTCTGCGCATCGGCGTGACTAAGCAAGATAATATGGTTGAAGTTGCCATGTTAGATGCCTGTATTCGTGAAGAGTTAAATGATAATGCTCCCCGCGCCATGGCGGTGATCAATCCGGTTAAAGTGATTATCGAAAACTACCCCGAGGGGCAAGTTGAGACCCTGCATGCACCGATCCATCCGAGTAAAGAGGAGTTTGGTAAGCGTGAGATAACATTTGGCCGCGAGCTGTTTATCGATGCCGATGATTTTCGTGAAGAAGCTAACAAGAAGTTTAAGCGTCTGGTGCAAGGTAAAGAGGTTCGTCTGCGTAATGCCTATGTCATTAAAGCTGAGCGCTGTGACAAGGATGCAGAAGGTAACATCACCACTATCTATTGTACTTATGATGATGAGACATTAGGTGTGAACCCTTCTGATGGCCGTAAAGTGAAAGGGGTTATTCACTGGGTTGAAGCGAGCAGTGCTAAACCTGCTGAGTTCCGTCTCTACAATCGATTATTTATCGATGCTAACCCAGCTGGGGCTGAGACAGTAGAGGATGTATTAAATCCTGACTCTCTGGTGGTGAAGCAAGGTCTAGTCGAGGCGGGTCTTGTGAATGCTGCAGCGGAAAAAGCCTATCAGTTTGAGCGTGAAGGCTACTTCTGTGCCGATAGCAAGGATTCGACGCCAGACAGCCTAGTCTTCAACCTGACAGTAGCGCTGCGAGATTCTTCGCAGTAGTGATTATACCATTCCGAGTAAGTATCTGAACATTCAGCGGGAGTTCAAAGCACTATAGGCAAGGCGAATGTTTGAAGCTAATAGTTATTCTATATCGAAAACATTCAACGTAGCATGAAGGGCTTTGAAACCCGCACTGCGTGAGGCTCTCAGTGTTTCCACTTCGGTGTTACATTGACTTAAAAGGGAATAACCATTTCCTCATCAATGTGCCTTGAATTGAAAAAACTGAGAGTCTCTGAACTGACCAGATACTTATATGGAATGGTATTAGTTGATATAAAAATTGATGCATTAAAAAGGCTTTAGGGGAAACCCTAAAGCCTTTTTTGTTGTCCTAGAGTCCTAGAGTCCTAGAGTCTATTGATACATGGGGCCGAAACCCACACTCCAGAGGATAACGCTCGATGCCATCAAGGCGACCAGGAGTACCAGGCCGGCGGTGACCACCGAGCTGGCATAGATGAAGCCTTTCTCTTCTGGAATATTCATGATGATGGGGACACCGGTATAGAGCAGATAAACCGAGTAGGCGAGTCCGAAGAAGCCGATGACCATCACAAACCAAATTGCCGGATATAAGGCGGCGAGTCCCACCATAAAGAGTGGGGTTGCCGTGTAAGATGCCAGTTCGAGCGCTTGAGTATAGCTAGGGTCTGCATCGAATGTCTTGGCCATCCAAAAAGCCAGATAAGCGAGCGCGAACACACCGGCAATGAGTCCAAAATACATGCCTCCTGACATCAAGAGTGCACTCTCTTGTGTCAGGAAGAGTCGCTCGCCAACCCCTAAGTTCCAGCCAAGTTCAGTCGCGGCGATGAAGGTACAGATCACAGGAATGAGTGCAATGAGCAGGATGTGGCTCAGACTGCTCTTCAGTGCTTCGTGATTCTGCTCAATTGTGTGCCACTCTTCTTTTGGATGCGTGTAGAGTCCCATTAAGTGATTTAATATCATTATAATTATCCTTGTTTAGCTTTAACTTTTGCTCGCCAAACTTCAGACGAGCCTACATGCCTATTGGTCTAATTCCCAAAGACCTTACGGCTCACGATACCCAATGCCAATCAATGTTCTCACTAATATCTAGCTCATATTTCTAAAAATAGCATGGTGTAAGTTTATTTATTGAACAAAACAGCCTCTTAGTCAAGCTGAACCTGACTCATTTGTTAATTATTTGTTTCTTAGTGTCTATTGCTGTTTGTTTGATCGAGTTCAAACTTGTGGATTAATCATTCAAGATAAGCAATAACGACTAAATTGATCCCTCTGTCTGCTCGAGTCGATGCTAGAATAATGCATCCATAAAGATGACATTTATTTACTTCGAGAACTGAGTCCATGCAGCAATTGTTAGCCCCGATCCATGCTTTTTTAGGATGTGAAACACCAGACGCCTGGATTGAGGTGGCTAAAAAGCCGGAAAGTTTATCTGACTTACTTATCGATCACTGTAACTGTGAATTAAAAGCGGCGCAGACGGCTATGTTTCTTATCAGGAAATATGCAATCGATAAAGACAGTGGCAAATTATTACTTCAATGGGCCAAACCCTATGAAGAATTTATCTATCAAAAAGACAGAGACATAGACGCCTTCTTGTCTCGTGACAGTAAGAAAAATGATTTTTCTGGGGAACTAGTCGCTAAACCCGGCTTCGAACATGGCTTTGAACTGATCAGTAAGATGGTTCGTCTTATCAAAGAGGAGTTTCATCATTTCGAGCAGGTATTAGCGATCATGCAAGCACGCAATATTCCTTACCAGAATATGACAGCGGGTCGTTATGCCAAAGGCATGATGAAGCAGATCAGGACCCATGAGCCAGCGGCCTTAGTCGATAAGCTCATCGTAGGCGCCTTTATCGAAGCGAGATCTTGTGAGCGTTTCGCAAAACTGGCGCCATATTTAGACGATGAATTAAACCGCTTCTATGTTTCTTTGTTACGCTCAGAAGCGAGACATTATCAAGATTATTTGGTGTTGGCGGAATTGATTCAGGCCAATGCCGTGACCAAGAAGAGTGTGCCTGTGAGTGAGCGAATCGCCGTTATCCGCCAGGCCGAAGTTGAGCTTATCTTATCTAGCGACACTGAGTTTAAATTTCACAGTGGCGCACCAGAGGCCTGATACTTTTTGAACTATTGTTAATCTATTGTGGCCAGAGAGAACCAGTAAAGACTTAGCTAAGTCTTTACTGGGCTTGAAAGGGCAGGCTAGTTAACGCTAGCTTATCTTTCGACACGCTAAGCACACTGCCTTGTTCGTACCAGTCACCGACTACAATTCGCAGATGTTCAATTCCAGCCTGATTTTTACCTAAATGATGTATATCGGGTCTATGGGTATGGCCATGGATCATCTGAGTTGCGCCGCAACGTTCCATTAGCCGAGTGACGGCATCTTGCTCTACATCCATGATGGTGTAGCTCTTATTCATATTACTCACCTGACTCTTAGCACGTATCTTGGTGGCAATATTTTGCCGAGTGCGCTTAGGAAGGCGTGAATATATCCACTTCACCACTGAATTATTTCTGAAACGTCTGAATCTTTGGTAGGCCTTATCGAGTGTGCATAGGCTATCGCCATGCAGGAGCACAGTCGCTGTGCCATACAGGTCAATATTATGGACTTCTGGCAATAAGGTCATGCCGGATCTCGCCGCATATTGGTTGCCGATCAGAAAATCTCGATTGCCATGGATATAATAGATAGGCAGCTTCTGTGAGATGCCATGGAGCTTATCGGCTAACTCATTAGCGAAGGGCTCGGCAATATCATCGCCGGTCCAGACCTCAAATAGATCGCCAAGTATGTAGAGTGCTTCGGCATCATCGAGTTGGGTATCGAGAAATTGATTGAAGGCGAGTGTCATATCGGGGCGATCTGCAGATAAATGCAGATCGCCGATAAACAGTGTGCGCATTAGGCTGATTTATTCGGCAATGGTCACTTTCTCGATGATCACAGCGTCTAGAGGCACATCTTGATGCATGCCCTTGTTACCTGTGTTGACCGCTTTAATCTTGTTAACCACGTCCATACCGGCACTGATCTTAGCAAATACGCAGTAACCCCAGCCCTGTTGAGTCTCTGATTTGAAATCCAGGAAGGCGTTGTCATTGATGTTGATGAAGAACTGGGCGGTTGCCGAATGGGGATCCGCTGTTCTGGCCATGGCCACAGTGCCTATCACGTTCAACAAACCATTGTTTGCTTCGTTGTTAATGGTTTCACCGCAAGGCTTCTGCTGCATATCTTCTGTGAAGCCGCCACCTTGAACCATGAAACCATCGATGACGCGATGGAAGACAGTGCCGTCATAGAAGCCGTCTTTAGCATACTTGATAAAGTTTTTGGCAGTTAACGGCGCTTTTTCCGTCTCGAGTTCCAGGGTGATTTCACCATGGTTGGTATGAAGAGTGATCATGATTTGATTCTCACTAAATTTAGCAATACGAAATTGTGGCAGGATTCTAACGTAATTGCCATTTCGCATAAAGAGCTAGTCGCTAATTTGCTTAAGAGAATAAAAATTAGATTGTCAGGGCGTGTGGGGATAAAACTCATCCATATACTGGATAAAAAGCCGAGTTTCATGGTGAGCGTCACGTAAAACGGTTGGAAGCAACGCGGGGGCAATGTTAAACTGTTTGGCTAATTTTTATTGTTTTTTCGTTGAAGAGAGTAGCGATGTTGAAGTTATACAACAGTCTGACCCGCCAAAAAGAGGAATTCAAACCAATACAGCCAGGAAAAATTGGCATGTATGTGTGTGGGATCACCATCTATGACTTATGTCATATCGGTCACGGTCGAACTTTTGTCTCTTTCGATATGATTGTCAGGTATCTGAGATATTCAGGCTATGAGGTGAACTTTCAGCGAAACATTACCGATGTAGATGACAAGATCATCAAGCGCGCGGCTGAGAATAACGAAAGTTGTGAGTCTCTAACCGAGAGGCTCATAGGTGAGATGCATCGTGATTTTGACGCGTTAAACATGAAACGCCCGGATTTTGAGCCTAGGGCCACTCTGCATATGCCTGAAATTATCGATATGGTTGAAAAACTTATCGAGAAGGAACATGCCTATGTATCCGATAATGGCGATGTGCTATTTAGCGTGTCATCATTCCCTGAATATGGCCGCCTGTCGGGGCAAAATATTGAGCAGCTGCAAGCTGGCTCCCGCGTCGAAGTGGAAGAGACTAAACGCGACCCTATGGATTTTGTGTTGTGGAAGATGTCTAAACCTGGAGAGCCTACCTGGGAGTCTCCTTGGGGCCCTGGTCGTCCGGGATGGCATATCGAATGTTCGGCAATGAATGGCAAGCATCTGGGGCAGCATTTCGATATTCATGGTGGTGGTTCAGATCTTCAGTTTCCACATCATGAGAATGAAATTGCCCAATCTTGCTGTGCCCATGACACGGCCTATGTGAACTACTGGATGCACACTGGCATGGTGATGATCGACAAGGAGAAGATGTCTAAGTCATTGAACAACTTCTTCACCATTCGTGATGTGCTTAAGCATTATGATGCAGAGACGATTCGTTACTTCCTGTTATCGGGTCATTACCGTAGCCAGTTAAACTATTCGGAAGATAACCTCAAGCAAGCTAAATCGGCACTCGAGCGTTTGTATACCTCACTTAAAGGCTTAGATTTAACTGTAGATGCCGCTGGGGCTGAAGAGTTTGTCGCTAAATTTAACGCGGCGATGGATGACGATTTTAATACGCCTGAAGCTTATTCGGTGCTGTTTGAGATGGTGCGTGAGATTAACCGTGTTAAAAGCGGTGACATAGCCGCTGCGTCGGCATTGGGTGTTAAGTTAAAAGAGCTGGCCGAAGTATTAGGTTTGCTGAAACTCGATGTCGATACCTTTTTCAAGGGCGAGGGCAGTGAAGATGAAGTGGCTCAAATAGAGGCCTTGATCGTCGAGCGTAATCGCGCCAGAGTCGAGAAAGACTGGCCTGCTGCCGATGTGGCCCGTGATGGTTTAAATGCCTTAGGCGTCATCTTAGAAGATGGACCTGGCGGCACCACCTGGCGTAAGAAGTAAAATTGTTGGTTAGCATAAAAAAAGCCTGCTGATGCAGGCTTTTTTGTACCAGGATGTACTTATCCCCGATCGCAGGGATAGCGATTGAGGGGATTTGTACCAGGATGTACTTATCCCCGATCGCAGGGATAGCGATTGAGGGGATTTGTACCAGGATTTATCCCCGATCGCAGGGATAGCGATTGAGGGGGTTTGTGTCTGGAACACTTATGAAGATTTACCAAGGACGGGTATAAATCTTCGTTGTGTCTGGCCATAAATGTTCCATGCATTTATTGGCATTTCCGCCATGACCCATAGGGACATGGGGAATGTCTGAATGATATCGGGAATATCACAGACCCGTGGCAGTCAGAACACTTATGAAGATTTACCAAGGACGGGTATAAATCTTCATTGTGCTTTTTAGATTCTAGAGCTTAGACTTTATCGTGATACGTTTCGGCGGCGTATAAGGTGTTCTCCAGTAGGCTGGCTATGGTCATCGGACCCACGCCACCGGGAACCGGGGTGATGAAAGCGGCATTTTGCGCCGCGACGTCATATTGAACATCACCCACTAGGCTGCCATCTTCGAGACGATTAATCCCCACATCGATAACCAGGGCGCCGGGCTTGATCCAATCACCCGGAATAAAACCTGGCTTGCCTACTGCGACCACAACCAGATCCGCTTGTCTGACTTTCTGTTCAAGATTGCGGGTGAATCTATGACAGGTGGTCGTGGTGCAACCCGCGAGCAGGAGTTCTAGGGTCATGGGACGACCCACTATGTTCGAGGCTCCCACTACTATAGCGTCTAAACCGTAGGTATCGACACCAGTGGACTTGATCAGGGTCATGATCCCCATAGGGGTACATGAGCGCAATACCGGAATGCGCTGAGCCAGACGGCCGACGTTATAGGGATGGAAACCATCGACATCTTTATCGGGTCGGATGCGCTCGATGACCTTAGACTCTTCGATATGCTTAGGCAGAGGCAGTTGCACTAATATACCATCGATAGTTGAATCGCTATTACATTCATCAATTAGCGCCAGCAACTCCTCTTCAGACGTGCTGCTGTCTAAGTCATATGAGCGGGATAGAAACCCGACCTCTTCACAGGCGCGTCTCTTGCTGCCAACATAAACGTGAGACGCTGGATCTGCGCCGACTAAGATCACCGCTAAACCTGGAGCTCTCTGTCCTGCCTCTTTACGGGCGGCTACTTTCTCTTTTAGCTGTGTTCGAATGGATTGAGCGATCGCTTTGCCATCGATTCTTTGAGCTGTCATTGGGTTTGGATATCCTTTAATGGAGCGCCGATATTATAAATCGGCAATATTTTAACAGGACAAGGCGTGAGTGTCATTGAATAAGCTGTGTAACAATCAGTTCTAAAATACGGATAATTTGAGTGGTTTTAGACCCGATAGTTGCTAAAGTAACCAAGCTCACTTTCTTTGTAAAAAAACCGTTGACGCATGTCAGACTAGGGGCTAATATGCGCTCCGTTCTCAACGAGAAGCTAGATTGTTCTCGAGGTTAACGGAAGTTTGAATGTTTATCCCAATTATAAACATTCGTTAAAATTTCAAATGATATATTTTCGGTGATTAGCGCAGCCGCTTTAGCATCCTTGTTTAGGATAAGAAGTGGAACAGAGGAACTCTGGTGCCGATTGCAGTTGATGTAAAAAGTAGACTTTCGGTGATTAGCGCAGCCCGGTAGCGCATCTGGTTTGGGACCAGAGGGTCAGAGGTTCGAATCCTCTATCACCGACCAAATTTATTAAAGTAGGTTGTAACTTTCCTGCTTTAAGGTCAATTGGAACAGAGGCTAAGAGCTTCGAATCCTCACTCTTTATGAAAGAGAGTGGCCGACCAAATTTATATTTACCTGAACACCAAGCAGGTAAATCGAAAGATACGTCTTTCAACGCTTATTCAGGATGTGAGAATTCTCACTTTCGAAGCGCCCGTAGCTCAGTTGGATAGAGCACCCGCCTTCTAAGCGGGTGGCCGCAGGTTCGAATCCTGCCGGGCGCACCATATCAGTGGTGATTGTAGCTCAGTTGGTAGAGTCCCGGATTGTGATTCCGGTTGTCGTGGGTTCGAGCCCCATCAGTCACCCCATTTCTTTAACAAGAAAGTAGAAAAGCGACCTTAGGTCGCTTTTTTTACGCCTGTAATTCGTGTTTTAAGGTCGACTCTGGGATAAAGCGTGGCTATAATGTCGCGTCTTGATAATTATCAACTATGAGTGATTAGAGCCGGAATTCAGTTGTGATGGGCTTTCTAGTCAAATTTTAAGATCAAGAAACGAATACTTTAATAGTTGAACATTCGACTATTACAAAGGATGTAAGACTTATTTCGAGGTAAAACAATGCAAGTTTCTGTTGAAACAACTCAAGGCCTAGAGCGTCGCCTAACTATTTCTGTTCCTGCTGAGCAGATTGAAAAGACCGTTAATGAAGCGTTAAAGAACGAAGCAAAGCGTGCTCGTCTGCCTGGATTCCGTCCAGGTAAGGTGCCAGTCAGTGTCATCAACAAGCGTTATGGCAAGGCAATCCGTCAAGATATCACTGGTGAAGTGATGCAGCGTAATTTCGTTGAAGCTATCGTTGCTGAGAAATTAAACCCAGCTGGCGCGCCGACTTTCATTCCTGGTGAGTCAGATAATGATAACTTCCAGTTTGTAGCGACTTTTGAGATCTACCCAGAAGTAGAGCTAAAGGGTCTCGATGCAATCGTAGTTGAGCAACCCACTGCCGAAGTCACAGATGCTGATGTTGATACCATGATTGAAACATTGCGTAAGCAACACGCTACGTTTGAAGCTGTAGAGCGTGAAGCTGCCGATGGCGACAAGGCGATGATCAACTTCGTGGGTTCAGTTGACGGTGAAGATTTTGAAGGCGGTAAAGCCGAAAACTTCGAACTACAACTTGGTAGTGGCCGCATGATCCCAGGCTTCGAGTCTGGTGTTGAAGGTCATAAAGCGGGTGAAGAGTTCGATATCGAAGTCACTTTCCCTGAAGATTACCATGCTGAAAACTTGAAAGGTAAAGTTGCTAAGTTCGTTATCACATTGAACGAAGTTCAAGCGGCTAACCTTCCAGAAGTTAACGACGAGTTTGCTAAGCTATTCGGCGTGACCGAAGGTGGTCTAGAAGCGCTTAAGGCTGAGATCAGCAAGAACATGGGTCGTGAACTTGAGCAAGCACTTAAAGCCAGTGTTAAAGAGCAAGTACTTAAAGGTCTACTCGAGCAGAATGAAATTGGTCTGCCTAAGTCACTTATTGATGGCGAAGTTGAAGTATTGCGTAAGCAAGCGATGCAGCGTTTCGGTGATCAAGCGGCTAACATGCCTGAGCTACCAGCAGACCTATTCACTGAGCAAGCAGAACGTCGCGTAAAAGTTGGCTTACTACTTGGTGAAGTGATCAAGACTAACGAGCTAAAAGCTGAAGACGAACGTGTTCAGGGGCTTATTGCTTCTATGGCTTCGGCGTACGAAGATCCAAGTGAAGTGGTTGAGTACTACAAGGCAAATCAAGAGATGATGCAGAACATGCGCAACGTCGCTCTTGAAGAGCAAGCGGTAGAAGCTTTGTTAAAAACTGCCAAAGTAACTGAAAAATCAGTCAACTTTGAAGAATTTATGAACAAGGCCACACAACAAGGCTAAGCTAAGCTTGACTTAAATGGTTATTAACCATTTATAATGGCTCGTATGAGGTTCCTCATGCGAGCCGTTTTTATTTAGGGATTATAAATAATGCAAAATGCACCAGAATCAGTATTAAATGCACTAGTGCCTATGGTAGTTGAACAAACAGCCAAGGGCGAACGCTCGTACGATATCTATTCTCGCCTATTAAAAGAGCGTATCATCTTCCTCGTTGGTCCAGTTGAAGAGCATATGGCTAACCTTGTGGTTGCACAATTACTGTTTTTGGAGTCGGAGAGCCCTGATAAGGATATTTTCCTGTATATTAACTCCCCTGGTGGCTCTGTCACAGCCGGCATGGCCATCTACGATACTATGCAATTCATTAAGCCAAATGTCAGTACAGTTTGTATTGGACAAGCCGCTAGCATGGGAGCGTTTCTGCTCGCCGGAGGCGCAGAGGGCAAACGTTACTGCTTGCCTAATTCGCGTGTCATGATCCATCAGCCATTGGGTGGTTTCCAGGGGCAAGCCTCTGATATCGCCATCCATGCCAAAGAGATATTGGGTATCAAGGACAAGCTGAATAGAATGCTAGCCGAGCATACGGGTCAAACATTAGAAATGATTGAACGCGATACGGATCGTGATAACTTCATGAGTGCCGATGAAGCAGTAGAGTATGGAATCGTCGATTCAGTGATGAGTAAACGAGGCTGATTTTTGTCTTTGGCTGAGCTATGCTGAGTAGTAAGACGTTAAATTGAATTAAGTAGTAGTGCAGATAGCGCAAGAGGTAGTGTAATGGGCGACAACAAAAGTACCGGTGACAGTGGGAAACTACTGTACTGCTCTTTTTGTGGGAAGAGTCAGCATGAGGTTCGTAAACTCATCGCAGGCCCTTCTGTATATGTTTGTGATGAGTGTGTTGAGCTCTGCAACGATATAATTAGGGAAGAGATCAAAGAGATTTCACCGAAGCAAGATCAGGACAAATTACCGACACCACATGAGTTAAGAGCTCATCTGGATGATTACGTCATTGGGCAAGATAAGGCGAAGAAAGTTCTGTCTGTCGCGGTTTATAATCACTATAAGCGATTAAAAAATTCCAGCCCTAAAGATGGCGTGGAATTGGGTAAGAGTAATATTTTGCTGATTGGCCCAACGGGTAGCGGTAAGACACTACTCGCCGAAACATTCGCACGTTTTCTGGATGTGCCATTTACCATGGCCGATGCAACGACATTAACCGAGGCGGGCTATGTCGGTGAAGATGTCGAGAATATCATTCAGAAACTGCTGCAAAAATGTGACTACGACGTCGAAAAGGCACAGCGTGGTATTGTTTACATCGATGAGATTGATAAGATCAGCCGTAAGTCTGATAATCCATCGATCACTCGTGATGTATCCGGTGAAGGCGTGCAACAGGCACTACTCAAGTTGATCGAAGGCACCGTTGCTTCTGTACCGCCTCAGGGAGGACGTAAGCATCCACAGCAAGAATTCTTACAGGTCGACACCTCTAAGATTCTGTTCATTTGTGGTGGTGCTTTTTCTGGTCTAGAGAAAGTGATCGAGCAGCGTAATCATAAAGGTGCAGGTATCGGCTTTGGTGCTCAGGTTAAGGGCGAAGATGATAAAGCCACTATCTCAGAGACCTTGATGCAGGTAGAGCCGGAAGATCTGGTCAAATATGGCCTGATCCCAGAGTTTATCGGTCGTCTTCCTGTGCTGTCGACATTGACAGAGCTGGATGAAGAGGCCTTAGTGCAAATTTTGTCTGAACCTAAGAACGCCCTGACTAAACAGTTTGCTGCACTGTTTGAGATGGAAGGCGTAGAGCTAGAATTCAGAGAAGATGCACTCAAAGCCATTGCTGCTAAGGCGATGACCCGTAAGACGGGTGCTCGAGGACTACGCTCAATCGTTGAAAGCATCTTACTCGATATCATGTATGACCTGCCTTCATCCGATGATGTTGCTAAAGTTGTCATAGATGAATCAGTCGTTAAAGGCGAGACAAGCCCTATACTCATCTATGAGAATAGCGAGCCTAAGGCTGCAGCGGCAGAGTAAGTTTCTCAGAAACGGACTCATCAGAATTGAAAGGGAGCCCAGATGGCTCCTTTTTTATTCGCTCAATTTATATATTTATTGTTGGCCATTGAAACCAATCAATTCATCCCAATATAATCATAAGTATTATCATCAAACGGAATCGAGCTATGACACAAGAGAGTGAAGCGCGAATCGAACTACCCGTACTGCCACTGAGAGATGTGGTGGTATATCCCCATATGGTAATTCCGTTATTCGTCGGACGGGAAAAATCTATTCGTTGCCTTGAATCGGCGATGGAGCAAGACAAACAAATAATTCTGGTTGCCCAGCGTGATGCTGAGCTCGATGACCCAAGCATTGATGACATTTTTGAAGTGGGTACCGTCGCTTCCATTTTACAGTTGTTGAAGTTACCCGATGGCACAGTAAAAGTACTGGTTGAAGGTGGTAAGCGCGCGCGCATCGAGAAATATTCAGACGAGGAATCTTTCTTCGTCGCCACGGCACAATACCTAGAATCTGAGCCCATGGCTGAGAAAGAGGAAGAGGTGTTAGTTCGTTCTGCCGTTGGCCAGTTTGAGGGCTACATCAAGCTGAATAAGAAGATCCCACCTGAGGTGTTAACGTCACTGTCGGGGATCGAAGAAGCCGCACGTCTTGCCGACACCATGGCGGCGCATATGCCACTTAAGCTCGAAGATAAGCAATCTGTGCTTGAGATGGTCGATGTTGCCGAACGCCTGGAATATCTGATGGCCATGATGGAGTCTGAAATCGATCTGTTACAGGTTGAGAAGCGGATCCGTTCTCGAGTCAAGAAGCAGATGGAGAAGAGTCAGCGCGAGTATTACCTCAACGAGCAGATGAAGGCGATTCAAAAAGAGTTGGGGGATATCGATGAGTCCCACGATGAATTTGAAACCTTAGCCAAGAAGATTGAAGAAGCTAAGATGCCGGAGGAAGCCAAAGATAAGGCGATCGCTGAGCTTAATAAACTTAAGATGATGTCGCCCATGTCGGCAGAAGCCACCGTCGTTCGCAGCTATGTCGATTGGATGATCTCGGTTCCCTGGCATAAACGCTCCAAGATCAAACGCGATCTAGCCAAGGCTCAAGACGTGTTAGACGCAGATCATTTTGGTTTAGAAAAAGTCAAAGAACGCATTTTAGAGTACTTGGCGGTTCAAAGCCGAGTCAAGCAGCTTAAAGGTCCAATTCTTTGTTTAGTGGGACCACCGGGTGTGGGTAAAACCTCATTAGGTCAGTCAATTGCTAGAGCTACCGGGCGCAAATATATTCGTGTCGCCTTGGGCGGCGTACGTGATGAGGCCGAGATCCGTGGCCATCGTCGTACATATATCGGCTCTATGCCGGGCAAAGTCATCCAAAAAATGTCTAAAGTTGGGGTTAAAAACCCGCTGTTTCTGCTCGATGAGATTGATAAGATGAGCAGCGATATGCGTGGCGATCCTGCGTCGGCTCTGTTAGAGGTGCTAGATCCTGAGCAGAACTCGACCTTTAGTGATCACTACTTAGAAGTTGATTATGACCTGTCCGATGTGATGTTCGTTGCGACCTCCAATTCGATGAATATTCCGGGTCCACTGCTTGACCGTATGGAAGTCATTCGTCTCTCGGGTTACACCGAAGACGAGAAACTTAATATCGCTAAGCAGCACTTGTTGCCTAAGCAGATAGAACGTAACGGCCTTAAGCTCAAAGAAGTGACTGTTCATGATAGTGCCATCATAGGTATCATTCGTTATTACACTCGTGAAGCGGGTGTGAGATCACTTGAACGTGAGTTATCAAAAATCTGTCGTAAAGTGGTTAAGCGTATCTTGCTCGACAAGACGCTTAAGCATGTGGACGTGGATCAGGATAACCTAAAATCATTTTTGGGTGTGCAGCGTTGTGACTATGGTAAAGCCGAGTCCAATAACCAGATCGGTCAAGTGACTGGCTTGGCATGGACGGAAGTGGGTGGTGACTTGCTCACTATTGAGGCCACTTCGGTACCGGGTAAGGGTAAGCTAAGTTACACAGGTTCACTCGGTGATGTCATGCAGGAGTCGATTCAGGCTGCGATGACCGTGGTCAGGGCTCGCGCGGAACAGTTGGGTATCAATCCTGATTTCTATGAGAAACGTGATATTCATGTGCATGTACCAGAAGGGGCAACTCCGAAAGATGGGCCTTCGGCTGGTGCGGCCATGTGTACCGCTTTGGTGTCTAGCCTAACGGGGAATCCGGTACGTGCCGATGTCGCCATGACAGGTGAAATAACCCTACGTGGTGAAGTATTGCCTATCGGTGGATTGAAGGAAAAATTACTTGCTGCCCATCGTGGTGGAACCAAAGTCGTGTTGATTCCAAAGGAAAATGAACGAGATTTGGAAGAGATCCCTGCAAACGTAGTTGCCGACTTGAAAATTTATCCGGTGCGCTGGATCGATGAAGTATTAAAACTGGCGTTAGAGCGACCCATCGAAGGCTTCGAAGTCGTTAAAAACGCGGGCTAACGCAAGAAATTGCCCCTTTGCAGTAAAAAAACTGCAAAAAGGGGCTTTTTAAACTCGCTAGCTGTGGTAGCCTAGGTCGGTGGATAGCCCATTCTTCTCAAGCCCTTATGGCAACTGGTTTTGAGCTATTTCCAATTATATTTATCTTGCTTTTCCTACCTAGCTTGAGTTATAGATTCAAGCTTGTTATAAAAGCCACCGCAGACCGCTCTAGCAAAGGATTGGTTGCGGTGCAATAATTACATTCAAGGGGATGACATGAACAAATCTGAACTAATCGAGAAAATCGCTACCGGTGCTGACATTTCTAAAGCGGCTGCAGGCCGTGCATTAGATTCTTTCATCGGCGCAGTCACTGACGGCCTTAAAGATGGCGATAAGATTTCTCTTGTTGGTTTTGGTACTTTTGAAGTGCGTCAACGTGCTGAGCGTACTGGTCGTAACCCACAGACGGGTGCAGAGATCAAGATTGCTGCAGCAAACATTCCTGCTTTCAAAGCAGGTAAAGCTTTAAAAGACGCTGTAAACTAAAATCAGTTTTACCACTCTTTCTTTAAAGAGCTTCGTAATGATAAGCACTGCTTTAGCGGTGCTTTTACGAATATTGAGTATGATAGGCATTAAGTAACATAGGTTACTAATGACCCCAAGTTTACGAAAAGGCGCATCTCAAACGTGATGCGCCTTTTTATTTTTTAATCGCAACGAGCGAGAGAACAGATGTTAGAGAAGATTCGCGAAGGCTCACAGGGCGTGATTGCAAAAAGCATTCTGGTTCTAGTAATACTTTCCTTTGCATTTACTGGAGTAAGTAGTTACTTAGGATCATCGACAGAGGCAGCCGCTGCCACCGTTAATGGTGAAGAAATCAGTGAGTCAGCCTTGGAACAAGCCTACCAAAGTGAACGTAATCGATTAGAGCAGCAACTGGGTGAAATGTTCCAAGCGCTAGCCGCAGATGATGCTTATCTGGCAAGTGTAAAGCAAAGCGTGTTAGAGCGTTTGGTCGCAGAAAAATTACTCGATCAAGCTGCCACTGAACTCGGTCTACGAGTGTCAGATCAGCAGATTAAGAATGCCATCATGACTGAGCCTGCATTTCAGACCGATGGTCAATTCGATAACGACCGTTATCTGGCCATCTTGCGTCAGTTAGGCTATCAGGCTAATACATTCAGAAACATGATGCGTACCGATATGACCCGCCGTCAACTGGTTGCTTCTCTGGTCGGTTCTGAATTCGTGCTTCCTGGTGAAACCAGTTACCTAGCAGGTATTCAAGGGCAGACCCGCGATATCCGTTACCATATTGTCGATGCAAGCCCATTTGTAGCCGATGCAGCAGTGACCGATGAACAGGCGCAGGCATTTTACAATGATAACCTTGCACAATTCATGAGTCCTGAGACGCTGAGTCTCGAGTACATAGAGCTTAATGCTAGTGATATGGCTAACGATGTGACTGTGACCGATGCAGAGGCTCAGGCTTATTATGATGAGAATAAGCTGCAGTATCTAACGGCTGAGAGACGCCTCGCTGCACACATTCTCATTAACCTTGGCGACGATGAGTCAGCATCAAAAGCTAAGGCCGAGGCTATCTATACTAAGCTACAAGCCGGAGAAGATTTCGCTAAGCTTGCCCAAACTGAGTCTGAAGACACATTTAGTGGCGAGCAGGGTGGCCAACTAGATTGGTTTGAACAAGGCATCATGGAGCCAGCGTTCGATGATGTGCTTTTCTCACTGTCAAAAGGTTCATATTCGACTGTGGTGAAGACCAGTTTTGGTTACCATATTATCAAGCTAGTCGACCTACAACCTGGGCTTGAATCTCCCTTTGCCGATGTGAAAGATAAGATCATCGCTCAGCTCAAAGATAAGGCTGCGGTCGACACTTATTATGGTTTGCAGCAGACACTTGCCGATGTGAGCTATGAGGTACCTGATACCTTGAGTGAAGCGGCGAGCGAGCTCGGCGTCGACGTCAAGACCACACCTGTGTTTACTCGTACTAATGCACCTGCACCCTTCGATAATCCTGAGGTGTTGAAGGCGGCTTTCTCTACTAACGTACTGCTCGATGGAATGAACAGCGATGTGATTGAGATAGACGCTAACCATGCCATGGTCATCCGCATCAAGTCGCACACGGCAGCGGGTACGGTCGATTTCACCCAGGTAAAAGCCGCTATTGTCGAGCGTTTGAAGCAGGACCAAGCTAATGAAGTGGCGCGTGAAAAGGCTCAGACATTAATGAGCTCTTTCGATGATGCCGAGTCAAGCGCTGAGTTTGTGACTAAGACAGAACTTGGACGCTTCGAACAAGGAATCAATGCCGCAATCATCGGCAAGGCGTTCCAGATGGCTCAACCTGCAGACTCTGCGGTTGTCGATACTGTGGCGCTAGCCAATGGTTATGCCGTTATCGTGTTAGACAAGGTGAATGCTGCTGAAGGTATCGATGACAACTTACTGAATGCTCTCAAGCAACGTCTGAGCGCACAATACAGTGAAGGTGATTACCGAGCCCTGATTGCGACATTAAAAGCTAAGAGCGACGTGGTATACAGCTCTACGCAGTAATGAACGCATTGTGAGTGTACTCACTTAAATTAAAGGTCAGCAATAGCTGACCTTTTTTATGTCTGCAACATTTATGCCAGCCCCCATGGATGGAGTAGGGCCGGTATTTATGTCTGGCCATAAATGTTCCCTTCATTTATCAGCATTTCCACCATCAAAGCTTGCTAGCCTTCGAATGAAGCTTGATTACATTTTCTGGTGTAGCTTTTGGCTGATTTGGTATCGGGTAGTGTGTTTATAATTTTTGCTTCATGGTTATCTATCGCCTGTAGCGAGGCATGTGCACTATCTGCTTCGAGAAAGTTCTACGAGCCGGTGAATATGGCGCAGACATGCGCTTATGAACGAGAGGCAAGGTGAATATGGTAAAGCCATGAGCCTATGAACGAGAAGCATGGATGCTGAACTGGCCTTTTTATAGGGACATAATTGGCCGAACTGGCCCTTAGATAGGATATCATTCAAGCACATCCCTGTAGTCTCTGCGGCATCAAACAACGTCCGTGTTTAACAGCCAGTTCGATATCCCTATCTCTCGCTCGGATAGTTTCACGCAGTGAAACCTCGCCATGCTGCCGAAGCTCGCAGCTGCATCTACACCTGCCTGTTCTACAAGAATGGGGTCTCTTCGATTTAGCTTTATTACTAGGCTTTGTAACTCACTTCTGCCCCATTATCAGTTTCGCAGTTCAAAGGGGAACTAGGCCGAATAAAGCTTTAGCTTTAGAAAAGCTAATGCGAAAGTACTTTGCTTCGGCTAAATCATACCAGCTCTATCTTTTGCTATTATCTAAGGAATTAAATAGTTAAACCGTTCAGCTGGTGAACGGCCTAACAGGCCTATAAAGATAGGATCTTAGAATGGGCACCCATGCATATCGCTAACGTTCGGGAAAAAAT
The DNA here is from genome assembly GCF_013214165.1 of Shewanella sp. Classification (GTDB taxonomy): domain Bacteria; phylum Pseudomonadota; class Gammaproteobacteria; order Enterobacterales; family Shewanellaceae; genus Shewanella. The sequence continues at coordinate 22,856 of NZ_JABSSM010000054.1, forward strand.
TCCAGCGTTCAGCCTCAATCCTCTCTTTTAAATAAGCATTAACTGATTTTACTGTCGTTAACGTATCGATACTTTCTTGGATATCAGCTTGGCTGACTATCAGTGAGTCAATATGTTGTTGAATGTTAGTTTGCTGCTGTTTTTTACTTCGTGCTGAAAATCGATTCCAAACCATACCTTTTAAACTCGCATCAGAGCCGATGTCTCGGTGTTGGTGGTTTAAACTTTTTACATTAGTTTCAAGTACTCTTATCATCGCTTTCAATGCTGACTGACTTAAATCAAGTTCAAAGTCAGGAAGCCATTGCTGACCCATTTGAAGTAACGTAAAAACATCACCATCACGCTTTGCTTTTGACAATTTCTGCATTAACTCATGTTTTTCTTTTTTCAATGATTCATCTCTTTCTTTGTCAGGGTGCAGACGTGACGCCATTTTTTTATACAGTTTGTTGAGAGCGGAAGATTTAAAAAGCATTTTGATATCATCAATAGAGGGATCACTTTCTTCTTGTTTGAAGCTATTAAATGCTCGATCATAAAAATCATCGTCTAATTCATCTTCATCCATTGAATCATCATTTTCGATATCTGCATGCTTTTCTTGGGCAGACTGAGCAATATCTTTTAAATATTGTTCAAAATCTTGAGGGTTTTTCATCATTTCGACCAACTTCTCGTGTTCAAAGTCAATATCAACTCCCAACATTTCTTCCAGCATGTCACGAAATGCCTCTGTTTCGAATTCATCAGGCTCTGGGGCTTTTTCTGCTTGGCGCTGCGAATCTGCAGCTATTTGGCATCGGAAATTGTTCCGTAATTCAGCAGTGCTACCAGTCCAAAATGGATTAGATTCCAGTGCATTCAGTTCTTCTTGGATTAACTCATAAAGCGCATCTCTTCGTTCGCCCTTAATAGTCCTGCGTGCGATGAAACTGATCAATCGTTCAACCTTCATGGCGGCTAAAGAGCAGGTTTCAATTTCATAACTTTCAAACTGACTTTTAGCCTGATCAAAAAATGTTGAAATTTTGGTTTCTAAACGTTGGTTCCGAGCTTGCAGTTGTGAAATTTGATCCCATAAAGTGGATATTTTTTCCCAACTTTTATTAACCGTGACGTCACAGCTTTGAATATCAGACACTCTAATTCGAGTCATGAGTTAAGTACATTAGTGAATAATGGTGACAAGATAAGTGATTTGAGTAGTAAGTCAATTGCAGTGGTGAGCAGCAACTATAAATATTAAGCCGGAGTTAATATGTAACTCGTTTTTGTCCAGGTACGGCTTAGAGTGATCGCTCTAAGTCGAAAATGCCCCAAAGTTTGCTAGCCTTCGAATGAAGACTGATTACATTTTCTGATTTAGCTTCTGGCTGAGTTGATACTGGGTGATGGGTTTGAAGGTCGTTCCTTCAATGTAATCTAACGCCTGTCCGGCGAGGATTGTGCACTCTTTATTTTGGAAGCTTCTACAAGTGAGTCGCAGTGCATTTTATGATTGGTTAGCTAGGCCCGCTAAAATTATTAGCGAACGAGAGCTCAATTTATACCGAACGGCAAAACGTCTTTTTAAGCGTAGCTGAAGCAGTTTAGGTTCTCGTCAGCTAGCCAAAAAACTCCGCCTAGAAGGCTTCAGTATCGGTCGTTACCGCACTCGTAGCATCATGCGAAAGCTCGGGTTGTAGTGGTCACCCAGCGTCAAGCTTACGTTCAAACTCTATATTCAACACACCATGAACGCCGCTATATAGGGATACTGAGCCATTTCTTTTTGTGACACGAAAACGACTTAAGTCTTCATGGGTCGACTTTAATGAAAAACAGGACAGCCATATCTTTTGTTAGAATAAATATCTTAGTTTATTCGAAGGCCCTAATTAAATCCGACCATTTATCCATGAGTGTACTGGTTATTGACACATAATAGTCGAATAATAAAAACTAGATATATATTATTAATTATCAAAGCCTTATGGAGTGCCAGCGTGATCATGGTTTGATTATTGCATATATTTATCAGCTATATTTTTAATGAAAAGGGATGTTTATGTACATAAATAATAGCGTGCAGGTAGGCCGCACTGAACAAATACAAAAGAATACTTCTACTTCTACTTATACGAAATCAACAGCGACAGAGGTTTCAACTTCAACTGACAAAGTAACAATTAGTGATGCTGGGCGTAATGCTGAATCCAAATGGCAAGAGATTTCAAGAAAATATGATGTAACCAATATTTCAAGTAATGATCTAGTTAAAATGTCGAAAGAATTATATGATAATAAGTTGATTACTGAAGAAGAACACCTGTTAATGTGTTCTCCAATGACCATAGATAGTGATGGTGATATGAGTAGTAAACATAACTTTTTGAATATTATGCGTGATTCCTTAAGTTATGCTCTAAAAGCTGGCGATACTCCAAAAGGAATTAGTATGAGAGTAGCAAGGATTGATATTTTAGAGCAGCTCGAACGTTTATCTACTTAAGATTGAAGCGTTATTAAATGAAAAAAAGACAGGACAGCCATATGCCAATAAATGTCCCCTTCATTTATTGGCATTTCCACCACCAAAGCTTGCTAGCCTTCGAGTGAAGACTGGTTACATTTTCTGATTAGCTTCTGGCTTAGTTGATATTGGGTAGTGAGTGTTAACTTTTACCTTCATGGCTATCTATCGCCTGCAGCGGGTGCCGTGCAGGGTATTGTATGTTCCAGACATACATTAGACATTTCCTATATCCCTATAGGTCAGATGCACCAATGTCGTGGAGGCAGGTCAATGATGTTCCAGACATCATAATGACATTTCCTATATCCCTATAGGTCAGATGCACCAATGCCGTGGTGACATTGATGTCATAGAACGGCCATGTCATCGAAGCTCGCAGCCGAATCTACACCTGCTGATTTACAAGATAAGTTGTCTCTTCGATTTTAGAGCGTGTGTTATTGCTAGTGTGAGAGGCTTAATCATGGCTCTCACCATCCATTCGCTACTTTGAACTTGGGGGAGTTTAAAGTATCAAAAATCTTATGGGTGTCCACTTATCTTAGCTGTGTAAAACTCATCGCCTTGATATTTTAAGTTAAAATAAATCATCACCTTACATGCCATTTAGTACTCACAATGTCAGCACTGGTATTTGGTCAATGGCTTCATTTTTGTGATGGGTGGCTCGATAAATTCTAGCATGAGATTGGCCATCAACTACACTTTAAGGCTGGCAGTCCAGCGGTACCCGTTGCAGCTGAGCTAACTCGATATTCAGCTAAGGATAAGTTTGAATGGCACGCCGAGCACTTTGCTGCTTGGGTGTTAAACCGCAAGGCATTGGCCGAATTTAATGCTGAAATAGCCGAGTACTTTGATAAGCTAGTGGCAAGCATTCTCGCAACAAAGAGCACAGCTAAAGGAGCGCACTCATGAGTAACCAGCCAATGGATAAAGATTTAGCGGCTATGTTGGCCCGTGTAGAAGCTGATGCAGAATTGAATAAGCCGACGCCCTTGGTCGATGCAGCCTTTGACATTATCAATAATGAGAGTCTGAGTTACATCGAAAAAGATAAGCAAATTACGCTAATTGAGGCTAAAGCAAGCGGCCATGAACTGACTCTATTTGCCGAGGTGTGGGAAAGCCTTCACGTTAGCACGCCACTTGAAGAGATAACCGCTGCCGATGCAAAGCCAGTCAATAGAGATCAAGAGTAATGGCTGGCACTTCAATCAAGGTCGAAGCCAAGGGCCGCACTGCGATCACCAAGGCCCTTAACAACTTGCTCAAACAAAGCGGCAACCTAACCCCCGCACTAGCTGACATAGGCGAGTACTTGCTTGAGTCCACTCAGCAGCGCTTTATCGAACAACAAGCCCCCGATGGTTCCCCCTGGGCCGAACTGAGTTCAACCACTGTTGAGCGAAAGATAAAACAGGGTGAACGCACCGATCGTATTCTTACTGAGTCTGGTACCTTAGCCTCTAGCATTCATTATCAACTGGGCCGCAATCAACTCGAACTGGGCAGCAACGAAGAATATGCGGCCATGCAGCAGTTCGGCGGCATCACCAGTGCCAAGAGTATGATGCCGGGCAATGAGATCCCCGCTCGGCCGTTTCTGGGCATCGCCCCCTTCGAGCGAATCGAAATCATCAACATCCTAGAGCATCATCTGGGAAAAGCGCTCTAAGCTCTCAAACGCATTTTAAGCGGCGATATGAGTTAATTGACATTATGTGACGCGCTTGTTGTTTAAGCGCCCTTACGGCGTTTATAAAAGATTTATAAAGAAGGTTGCAGAGGAATACTGAGCATGACATCTGTGTGAGCTATGTCTTGAATGATTAAGCTAATTATTAAATCCCTTAAATAAAGCCCTAGATAATATTGCCTAAGGCTTGGATCATGCATTCACTTTTACTTATGTTTATGGGGTTTCAAGTCCGGGTGTTTAGGCTTGTTTTCAGGCGTAACGCGACGTCTTTTGTCTTTTTTACCTGTGGAATCGGCTATAGGTTTGGGCCCCGGTTTGATAGTCATACTAAATCCTTTTAATTAATGAAACTTGCAACCAAAACTTATCATGAAACCCTTTCATTTAAAATATCCGCCGCTCTGTGGGCATCTATTAACATTACTTAATGTAGCTAGTCTTATTTCTTTCATTCTTAGTTGGTTTTAGTGTTTGGGGATTCGCACGTTCCTTAACCTGTGCTCTTGCGGATTACTTTGGTACTCTATTGCTTAACTTATTCAAAGTGAACCATTTCTCATGTCTAAAAGTGTTACTGAACAGATTATTTATAACCTTAACGAAGACAGCTTCCCGTCAGTTCAGCTTCTAAGTGGGAAGTGGGGCTGCGGTAAAACCTATGTCGCGAAAAACAGCATAATTCCAGAGCTTCAAAAGAAATATGCTAACGCTCATTATGTTTCTCTATACGGGGTGTCTAGTCTAGATGACTTTAGGGATAAGTTGGTTTCTTTACATTATTGTGATAGCAAAAATTCAGTTGAAAATTATTCAATGCTAAAAGATGTTATCGGTAATTTAGCAAAAATATGTGGAGATAAGGGCGCTACACTAGCACTCGCAAATACACTTGCTAAGCCAATGAAGCATAAACTTCTCTCTAGTATGAACAATTGCGCCTTCATCGTTGACGACTTAGAGCGCGCCTCAAGTAAACAGTTAATTTCAGAGGTGCTCGGTGAATGTTTAAACTTAGTAGAAAACAATACAAATATTGCCATTGTAGTTCTGGCTCATGAAGATCATATTGAAGATAAATCTATTCTCGAAAAAACCTTCAATGATAAAATCGTACTAACTGCTTCACCTGCTGATATTGTTAAAATTATCAAGCAGAAATATGCGCCGCATTTGGATGAGGCAACTTCCCACTCTGCATTAAATGCGATTGCCGCATTACAACTTTCCAATCTGCGAATTGTCCAGCGGGTGATGCAACGTTACGTCCCTATTAAGTATAAGATAGAGCAGTTACCTAGTGTGGATATAACTCTTGCACTTTCAAGGGTCATTGAGCAAGTATTTCGCATCTGTTATGCCCATTATGAATATGGAGCTAGTTATGATGAAATGTGTAGGGCAATGGTCGTAGAGCAATATGGGAAAATATTACCAGTAGTTAAAAGTGGAGAAGTGGAAGCGACAAAAAATATCGATCCAGCAAAACTACGTCTAACAGATATAAGCAAGATTGTCGGATATTGTACGCCAGATTTAGTCAGTTACTGTCTCAACATTACACCTATTCCAAGTGAGTTAGTCGAAGCTTTTAATCTTCCATTGGAAGGAAAGTTACTCGATAGAATCAAATCTTTTGGAATTTATGACCTATCTGAGAATCAATTTGAAGAAGCAATTAAAGAAGCTAAAGAATTTCTATTTGATAGAGGGGCTGAACCTAAGCCCTTTTTTGATTGGTTTATAGTGCTTAACGTGTACTTCTTTTGCATTGAAAACATGTTTATACCAGAAAATATTGACGAGGAGTTTGTAAGAGCTAAAGCTGTGGTTGGAGATGAAGAGGCTTTTACACCTACATCTCCAGAACGGCACTATGAAATGAGACTTCGAGACCTGCATCCCTTTGTTGCTGAGCTGTATGGTGCTGCGAAGGCCAGAAATGATAAGTTATCTACTAACATTAGGCAGAGCGAACTTCAGACACAATTTCTAGCTTGCTGGTCTACAGCTAGCACTGAAATTTATAGGAAGTATGAGGCTAAACCATTTCTACATCAGTTTGATGTGGATGCAGTCTGCCAGGCCTTCGATGGCTGGAAAAAGAGAGACATCATTGAGTTCGGCCAGTTTATCGAAAATAGATACATCGTAGGTCATAGCGAATTATTACAAGATGAGTTTGAGTTTGTTCGCCAACTTAAAGAACACCTCGAAACAAAAATTTCTTTGATGCAAATATCCAGATTAAAAGGCTGCCTTAATTTGCTTATAGGCTCTCTGGATGAGGGGGTTAAATTCATTGAAAAGGCAGAAAGCTATAATCGAGACTGAAATCAATATAATTATGTCTAAATACGTACCGAACTTTACTAACCCAGGTTAATACAGCTTCCCCCCCACAAAGATCATTGTGGGGTCATGAAATCAAATCGCACTAACACTCATATTCAAACTGTTGCCATTGCGGCGCTGAGCAACCGCCAAGGCAAAAGAGAGGACAGCCATATCTTTTGTGCTTTAGGGCATCCTCTACTAACCTTTAAGTTACCTCAACTCCGTGTTGTTCAGGATATCGATTATGACTTCAGCTCGAAGAACCCTTATCGATGCAGAATCGACTCCGTTTTATCATATAATAAATCGTTGTGTTAGAAGAGCCTACCTTTGCGGTGAAGATAAATTTACAGGTAAGAGTTTCGAGCATAGACGCGGCTGGATTGTCGAAAAGGTTAAGGCTCTGTCTGCTATTTTTT